>MSTD01000002.1 GCA_001942045.1 Mycolicibacterium porcinum | reverse complement strand
AGATGATCCAGACCCAACCACCGCAACGCGGCAATTGCCAGACTGACACTGAGACAAAAACCGCCCACTTCCATGCGGAAATGGGCGGTTTTACGTCTGCTCGCGCAGGAAAGCTACTTCAACTCAGCCGAGGACAGGCCCAGCAGGCGGCGGGCGACCACCAGCTGCTGGATCTGCTGGGTGCCCTCGAAAATGTCGAGGATCTTGGAGTCGCGGGCCCACTTCTCCAGCAGCGTCTGCTCGGAATAGCCCACGGTTCCGGCCATTTCGACGGCTTTGAGGGTGATGTCGCTGGCCACCCGGGCAGCCTTGGCCTTGCCCATCGAGGCTTCCTTGGAGTTGGGGATGCTGTTGTCGGCCTGCCATGCCGACCGCACCGTCAACAGGTACCCGGCCTCCCAGTCGGCCTCCATCCGCAGGAACTCCGCGGCAGGGGCGCTCTGCGCGTGGGCCGGCTTGTCGTAGGAGATCTCGATGCCGGCGTCGGTCAGGATGGCGCGCAGGTCCTCCAGCGCGGCACGGGCGATACCGACCGCCATGGCCGCCACGATCGGACGGGTGTTGTCGAAGGTCTCCATGACCCCGGCAAAACCCTTCTCCACGTGGATCTCCGGATCACCGAGCAGGTTGTCCTTGGGGATGCGGGCGTTCTCGAATCGGATCACCGCGGTGTCGGATGCCTTGATGCCGAGCTTGTGCTCGAGGCGTTCGACGGTGACGCCGGGATGCTCGCGCGGCACGATGAACGACTTGATCGCCGCCCGGCCCAAGGACTTGTCGAGCGTCGCCCACACCACGATGTGGGTGGCCCGCGAACCCGCGGTGACGAAGATCTTCTCGCCGTTGATCACGTACTCGTCGCCGTCGAGCACCGCGGTGGTGGTGACGGCCGCCGAGTCGGAGCCGAAGCCCGGCTCGGTGATGGCCATGGCGGCCCACACGTCTTTGCCGAGGCGCTCGAGCTGCTCGGGCGTGGCGACTGAGGAGATGGCGGCGTTGCCCAGGCCCTGGCGCGGCACCGAGAGCAGCAGGGCGACATCGCCCCAGCTGATCTCCAGTGCGTTGAGCAGTGCGGACATGTTGGCGCCGTTGACCGTGACCTTCTCGCCCTTGGCGTTGGCGTCGTCACGGAACGCCTCGGCGCCCGCGAACGAGATGGTCTTGGCGCTCGAGATGCCTTCGAACAGGGTGGCCAGGGTGTCGAGCTCGACCGGGTAGGCGTGCTCGGCGAGGTCGTACTTGCGCGAGATCGGGCGAAGCATCTCGGCGGCGCCCTGATGGCCCTTCTCGATGACCGCCTGCAACTTGCGGGGCATTTCCAGATTGATTGCCATGATTCGTCTTTCGCTTAGATGACCACAACACCTTCGGCGACGCCGATGGCCCGCAGATCGCGGTACCAGCGCTCGACCGGGTGCTCCTTGGTGTAACCGTGACCGCCCAGCAGCTGCACGCCGTCCAGGCCGATCTGCATGCCCTTGTCGGTGCCGAGCTTGCGTGCCAGTGCCGCCTCCCGGGCGAACGGCAGGCCCTGCTCGGCGCGGGCCGCGCCGCGCCAGGTGATCAGGCGCAGGCCGTCGAGCTCGATGGCGATGTTGGCGGTCATGAAGGCCACGGACTGGCGGTGGGCGATCGGCTCGCCGAATGCCTGGCGCTCCTTGATGTACGGGATGACGTAGTCGAGTACCGCGTGTGAGGTGCCGACGGCCAGTGCGGCCCAGCCGAGGCGGGACAACGCGATCGCCTCGCTGTAGTCCTGATCGGTGGCACCGTCCTCACCCAGAAGGTTGGCGAGCGGCACCGCCACGTTGTCGAGCTCGACCTGGCCGAGGGCGGCCGCGCGGATGCCCATGCTCGGATCGGCCTTGACTGTGAGCCCCGGTGACGAGGCCTCGACGATGAACAACGCCGGCTTGCCGTTCAATTGTGCTGCCACGATGAACAATTCGGCGTCGGCGGCGGCCGGGACCAGTGACTTGACCCCGGACAGCCGGTAGCCGCTGGGGGTGCGCACCGCCGTGGTCTTGAGTGCCGTGGGGTCGAACAGTGCGTGCGGCTCGGCGATCGCCACGCAGGCTTGTGGCACGTTCTCGCCCGCGAATTCCTTCAGGTAGGTGGCCTGCTGGTCGGCGCTGCCCCAGTGGGTGAGCGCCGCGGCGACGCCACCGGGCGCCAGGATCGGCAGGGCCAGACCCATGTCACCGTAGGCCAGTGCCTCGGCTACCAGGGTGTTGGTCACGGTGCTGCGGTGCTCGGCGATGCCGTCGAAGTCCTCGGGCACGTTCACGGCGGTGATGCCCAGTTCAGCGGCCTTGGCGATCAGATCCGCGGGGTAGGTCGCGGCCTCGTCGGCGTCGTGCGCCGCGGGGCGCAGGATCTCGGCGGCGAATTCCTGGACCGTGTCGACGATCATCTGCTGGTCTTCGTCGGGGGTCAGGTCGAAGTAGTCGGCTCCGCTGGCCTTCAGCCGGGTCGGTGCCTTGCCCAGGCCCTGGATCCGCTGGAACTGCCGGGTGGCCGCTCCTGCGGTCGAAAACACCTGCTTCACACCGTATTTCAGGCCACGGTTGAGTGGATCGCGTAGGCCGTAACGGTCCAGGAACTCCTGGCCGACGATGGGCGTGATCAGCGCCAACCCGATGTCGGTCGCTGTCCGCTTGTGCTTGTGCAACCCGACAGCACTTTGCTGGCCGGAGCTGGAGGGGCGGGATGGGGTGCCGTTCTTGGACGGCAGGGTGTTGGTCATGTCTGCTGCCTCTACTGGTCGTGGCGACGCATCTGACCGTATCTTACTCCGGAGTAAGGTATGCGATCTGTTACCAACTTCACATCCGCCGGGATCAGGACTCCGCCTCTGCGAGTCGATCGTGCCGCTCGCGGTTCAGGCGCACCTCGTCCATGTGGGCCTCTGCCCACGACTTGATCCCGACCATCAGCTGCTGCAGGGAAAATCCCAGTTCAGTGAGCTCGTAGGTGACTGTCACCGGCACGCTCGGCGTCACCGTCCGGATCAGCAACCCGTCGCGTTCGAGGGAGCGCAGCGTCTGGGTGAGCATCTTCTGGCTGACCCCGGCGAGGCGCCTCGAGAGCTCGGAGTAGCGCATTGCGCGCGGTTGCCCGGTGACTGCGGTTCCGGGCCGTGGACCGTCGCCACCGAGTGCCGCCAGGATCAGTGCGACCCACTTGTCGCTGATCCGGTCGAGCAGTTGACGGCTGGGACAGTTCGCCAAAAAGGCGTCGTACTCCAGCTTTGCTCGTGCGCGTTTCTGGGCTGCGGTCGTCGTCGGCACGTCTGCTCCTTTCAACCCGGGTGATGCGGAGGTGAGTTACGCACTTCGAAGTGCCCACTTCCCATTGGAGAGCTACCCCTCCATCGTGGAGTAGGAAAGCGGTTCACCACAAGACTCTCCGAGGAGTGAATTTTCATGTCTGTTGCCACGTTTCGCGCCGCGGTCGTCCGAATTCCGGGCGGACCGGACTCGATCGAGCTCATCAACGTCCCACTGGTCGAGCCAGGTCCGGGCCAGGTGCGGGTGAAGGTCGCGGCGGCCACGGTCAACCCGGTCGATCTTGGTGTGGCCGCCGGTGTCTTCCATGACCTCGGGCTGGTGCACCAACCTGATCGGACCGGCCTGGGGTGGGAATTCGCGGGCGCCGTCGAGTCTGCCGGTCCAGGCGTGGACCTCGCCGTGGGCACTAGGGTCGCCGGGATGGTGGCCGGGTTCGACCGGGACTACGGCACCTACGCCGAACGTCTGTTGGTGGCCGTCGCCGACGTTGCTGTGGTTCCCGACGGCCTCGACTTGATCGCCGCGTCGACGGTGCCGCTCAACGGGTTGACCGCGGCACAGATCCTCGATCTGCTCGGCGATGCGCCCGTCGGCGGCGACCGCCTCTTGGTCACCGGGGCAGCCGGCGCGGTCGGTGGATATCTGCTGACGCTCGCCCAGGAGCGCGGCTGGAAGGTGACCGGCCTGGCCCGCACGCACGACGAGGAGTTCGTCCGTGGCCTCGGGGCGGACTTCACCGCCGACGCCGAACCGGGGTGGGACGCGGTCGCCGACGCCGGCGCCATGCAGCAGACGGCACTGGCTCTGGTGCGTGACGGCGGACGGTTCGTCGGGGTCCAGCCGAGTGCTCAGCTGCCGACCGAACGCGGCATCAATGTGTCAGCAGTGGTGGCCCATCCTGACGGCTCTCGGCTCGCCGATCTCCTGGCCCGCATGGCCTCCGGACAGTTACAGGCGCGGGTGCATGCCGTACTGCCGCTCGATCAGGTGGCTGATGCCCACCGGGCACTTGCCAAGGGCGGTGTGCGGGGCCGTTACGTGATCCAGCCGTGAGCTCAGTTGCCGGACAGCCGGTTCAGTACTGCGTCGTGCAGGAGTCCGTTGGTAGCCAGCGCGCTGCCGCCGTGCGGGCCCGGGGCGCCGTCGATGCTGGTGAACGTGCCGCCGGCTTCGCGGATCAGGATGTCCAGCGGGGCGATGTCCCACAGCTTCACCTCGGGCTCGCAGGCGATGTCGACAGCGCCCTCGGCGACCATGCAGTACGACCAGAAGTCGCCGTAGGCGCGCACCCGCCACACCGCGTCGGTGAGCTCTACGAAACGGTCGCGACGGTGTTCCCACCCGGTGGTCAGGTCCGAATACGACAGGCTTGCCGAGGTGAGATCGGTAACCCCCGACACCGACAGCTTCCGGGTGGCCCCGGCGAACGAGCCGAACGCGCCCACGCCGAATCCGGCCCACCACCGCCGTGCGAGCGCCGGTGCGCTCACCACGCCGACGGTCGGGACGCCGTCTTCCAGCAGCGCGATCAACGTGCACCACACCGGCACGCCGCGGACGAAGTTCTTGGTTCCGTCGATCGGATCGATCACCCACTGGCGGCCCGTCAAAGTCGTTGTGCCGCCGAACTCTTCGCCGAACACTGTGTCGTCTGGACGGGCCGCGGCCAGCGCGGCGCGCAAGGCTTCCTCGGCGCCGCGGTCGGCATCGGTGACCGGCGTCAGGTCGGGTTTGGTCTCGACGTGCAGATCCAGGGCGCCGAAGCGGTCCATGGTCAGGGTGTCGGCCTGGTCGGCCAGTTCGAGGGCCAGTGCCATGTCATCTGCGACGGAACTCATGCGTGCAGTCCTACCATGGCCTGGTGTGGGAAATCGGAATACTCCTCCTGCTGGTCGGGGCGCTCGTGCTGCTGCTGGCGCCACGGATCATGCAGCGCCGGGGAATTCGCGGTCAACTGGCGCACGGCACGTTGCTGGTGACCGGCGTGAGTCCACGCCCGGACGCGACGGGGGAGCAGTACGTCACCATCACCGGCGTCATCACCGGCCCGACCGTCAACGAGCACGTGGTCTACCAACGCATGGCGGTCGACGTGAACGAGTGGCCGGCCATGGGCGCGCTGTTCCCCGTCGTCTACTCGCCGGGCAACCCGGACAAGTGGGCCTTCTCGTCGGACGAGCCGCCGGGCAGGCCGGAGCCGCCCGGGCCATACGCACCGCCGGGCCCCTCGATCCCCTGAGGGTGCCGGCCGGGTCAGGCGTGTGCGATGCGGAGCAACTCGGCCACACTCGCCAGCTTTACCCGGGGGCGGCCAAGCGGCTCCCCGGCGGCGCGCTCATGCGCGTCGATCAGCTGCCAGTGCTCGCCGGTGACGAGTTTCGGCTGGTGTTCCAGTAGCCATTCGGCGAGTTCGGTGCCGTACTCGGGGCCGCGCTCGCCGACGCCGCCGGTCCGCAGGTCCTCCAGCAGGGTGTCGACGGTGTCCTGCGAGTCCTTCTTGTTGCTGCCGATCACGCCGGACGGTCCGCGCTTGATCCAGCCCACCACGTACTCGTTGCGGCTGCCGTCGATGCGTCCGTCGGTGTGGGGGATCGTGCCGGAACGTTCGTCGAACGGCAGTCCCGGTGTCGGCACGCCGCGGTAGCCGACTGCCCGGACCACCAGCTGGGCCGGTAGCTCCTCGCGTTCGCCGGTGTCCTTGGCCACCATGCGTCCGTCGGCATCGCGGACAAGTTCGTTGCGGCCCAGCACGATCGACTCGACGTGATCCTCACCGCGCAATTCGACGGGGGAGGTGCAGAAGCGGAACACGATGCGCCGCTTGGCTTCTCGCGGTTGCTCGTCGATGTACTTGCGCAGCACCTTGATGTTCTGCTTGACGTTCTTGCTCGCTGCCTCCAGGTCATCGTCGGTGATGCCGTCGAAGTCGGCCGGGTCGAGGATGACGTCGACGTCGCCGAGCCCCTCCAGATCGCCGAGTTCGCGCAGTTCCAGGGTGGTGAACGTCGCCTGCAGTGGCCCACGGCGTCCGATCACCACCACCTCTTCCACCCCGCGGGTGTCCAGCGAGGCCAGCGCGTGGTCGGCGATGTCGGTGTTGGCCAGGGCCTCCGGGTCGCTGACCAGGATGCGGGCCACGTCCAGTGCGACGTTGCCGTTGCCGACCACCACCGCACGTCCGCCCGCCAGATTCGGTGCCATGCCGTCGAAATGGGGATGGGCGTTGTACCAGCCGACGAAGTCGACCGCCGCGACACTGCCGGGCAGGTCTTCGCCGGGGATGTGCAGCTCGCGGTCCGACTGTGCCCCGATGGCGTAGACCACCGCGTCGTAGCGGTCGGCCAACTCTGCCGGCGTGATGTGCTCGCCGACCTTGATGTTGCCGAAGAACCGGAACCGCTCATCGGCTGCGGTCTTGTCGAACTGCGCGCTAATCGACTTGATCTTCGGATGATCGGGCGCCACTCCCGAACGCACCAGCCCCCACGGGGTCGGCAGCATCTCGAGCATGTCGACTCGCACGTCGCGATCGGAGTCGGGCGAATCGGCGAACTTCAGCAGCGATGCGGCAGCAAAGAATCCCGAGGGGCCGGAACCGACGATCGCTACGTGATATGGGCGCATACCCTGCCTTCTTACGAGCCGGAAAAGTCGTCACAGACCCGTACCGAGGCTGTCGGGCCGGGTACCAACCGACTTTAAACACAGATCGTCGGTGCTGCCGCGAGTCGGAGAGAACTGCCGCCGAAATGCCGCCGGGTACCCTGAACATTCGTGGATCCAGACCGCCAAGCCGCCGTAGCCGCACTCGACACCACCCTGACGACCGTGGAGCGGGTGCTCGACATCGATGGCCTGCGCCAGCGGATCGACATGCTCGAGCAGCAGGCCTCCGATCCGAACCTCTGGGACGACCAATCGCGGGCCCAGAAGGTCACCAGTGAGTTGTCGCACGCACAGAGTGAACTGCGCCGGGTGCAGGAGCTGCGTCAGCGTGTCGATGACCTGCCGGTGCTGTTCGAACTCGCCGCCGAGGAGGGCGGGGAAGACGAACTCGCCGAGGCCGACGCCGAACTGGTCAAGCTCCGCGAGGAGATCGAAACCCTCGAGGTCCGCACCCTGCTCTCGGGTGAGTACGACGAGCGCGAGGCCGTCGTCACGATCCGCTCCGGCGCCGGTGGCGTCGACGCCGCGGACTGGGCCGAGATGCTGATGCGGATGTACATCCGCTGGGCTGAGAAGCACGACTACCCGGTCGAGGTGTTCGACACGTCCTACGCCGAGGAAGCCGGGATCAAGAGCGCGACCTTCGCGGTGCACGCCCCGTTCGCCTACGGCACCCTGTCGGTCGAGCAGGGCACGCACCGGCTCGTGCGCATCAGCCCGTTCGACAATCAGAGCCGCCGCCAGACGTCGTTCGCCGACGTCGAGGTGCTGCCCGTGGTGGAGACCACCGACCACATCGAGATCCCGGAAGGGGATCTGCGCGTCGACGTGTACCGCTCCAGCGGTCCCGGCGGGCAGTCGGTGAACACCACCGACTCCGCGGTCCGCCTCACCCACATCCCCACCGGGATCGTGGTGACCTGTCAGAACGAGAAGTCGCAGCTGCAGAACAAGGTCGCGGCGATGCGGGTTCTGCAGGCTCGGCTCCTGGAACGCAAGCGTTTGGAGGAACGCGCCGAGATGGATGCGCTCAAGGGAGACGGCGGCAGCTCGTGGGGTAACCAGATGCGGTCCTACGTGCTGCATCCCTATCAGATGGTCAAGGATCTGCGTACCGAGTACGAGGTCGGCAACCCGGCCACGGTGCTGGACGGAGACATCGACGGATTCCTGGAAGCCGGGATCAGATGGCGCAACAGGAGAGATGACGACGACTAATACGGTGCTCGCCTTTCAACTCGCCGATCGCTGGCACTCGTTCTGGCACGGCGAGATCGGCGTCTGGATCCTGACCACGGGTCTTCGGATCGCCCTGCTGCTCATCGGCGGCCTGCTCGCGGCGCGCTTCATCAACTGGGCCGCGCAACGGGTCGTGCGCCGGATCGACGCCGAGTACCAGGAAAGCGACGCACTGGTGCGCTCGGAGAGTGCCAAGCACCGGCAGGCCGTCGCCTCGGTGATTTCGTGGGTGTCGGTGGCGGTCCTGTTCATCATCGTGCTCGTCGAGGTCACCGACGCCCTGCAGGTGCCGGTCGCCTCCCTGGTAGCGCCCGCGGCCGTGCTCGGTGCCGCGCTGGGTTTCGGTGCGCAGCGCATCGTGCAGGACCTGCTCGCCGGCTTCTTCATCATCACCGAGAAGCAGTACGGCTTCGGTGACCTGGTGCGGCTGACGATCGCCGCGGCCAACGAGGCCGAGGGAACGGTCGAGGACGTCACGCTGCGGGTCACCAAGCTGCGGTCGTCCGAAGGTGAGATGTACACCGTTCCCAACGGGCAGATCGTCAAGGCGCTGAACCTGTCGAAGGACTGGGCGCGCGCCGTCGTCGACATCCCCGTCCCGGTCAGCGCCGACCTCAACGTGGTCAACGACGTGCTCAACGACGTCGCCGAGAAGGCGTCCGAGGACGGCGAGCTGTCCAAGCTGCTACTCGACAAGCCGCAGCTGATGGGCGTCGAGAGCATCGGACTCGACACCGTGAACCTCCGGATGGTCGCGCGCACGCTGCCGGGCAAACAGTTCGACGTGGGTCGACGGCTGCGGGTGCGGGTGGTGCGGGCACTGCGCCGTGCCGGCGTGGTGACGTCTTCTGACGCGTCGATCGCCGCGGCCGGCGACGTCATTCACCCCACCGCGGTCGCTGAGACGGTCGCGGCGCCGCCGGCTCAGGAGTCGAAGAAGTGAAACTCGACTTCACCCGGGTGACCGAGACGATCGAAAGGCTGTGGCACAGCCGTGTCGGTCGGCTTCGTACGTCGACGGTCGTGTTGATCGTCGTGTTCATCGCGCTGTCGTGGGTGCAGCAGGAGTACGCGCCCAAACAGGCGACGCCGCAGTCACCCGACAGCCAGGTGGTGCCGCCCGGGTTCGTGCCCGATCCCGAGTACACCTGGGTGCCGCGCACGAAGCTGCAGACGCCCCGCACGACGACGCCGACGGAGACGCCGGAGACGACCGAAACCACGGTCCCGACGACCACGACGCCGACCGAGACGCCGGAGACCACCGAGACCACCACGCCGGGTGCGCCGACGAGTCCGACGACCACGACGCCGCCGGGAGCGCCGCGGACCACGGTGATCGATCCGGACGGTCCGGGACTGCTTCCGCCGATCACGTTGCCGGTGTTCCCGGGGCCGGCCCCGAGTCCGGCCGTCGAGCAGCCGCAACCGGGCCAGGAGTCGGTGGCACCGACATTGCCGCGATAGCCTGACCTGCCGGATGCTGTCGCCCCGCTACACTGGCGTGCCGTGATGATCACCCTCGACCACGTGACGAAGCACTACAAGTCTTCGGCGCGCCCAGCGCTCGACGACGTCTCGTTGAAAATCGACAAGGGTGAGTTCGTCTTCCTGATCGGCCCGTCGGGCTCGGGCAAGTCGACGTTCATGCGGCTGCTGCTGGCGGCCGAGACGCCCACCTCCGGCGACATCCGAGTCTCCAAGTTTCATGTCAACAAGCTGGCCGGCCGGCACGTCCCGAGCCTGCGGCAGGTCATCGGCTGCGTGTTCCAGGACTTCCGGCTGCTGCAGCAGAAGACCGTGTTCGAGAACGTGGCGTTCGCGCTCGAGGTGATCGGCAAGCGCGGCGAGGTGATCAACCGCGTGGTCCCGGACGTGCTGGAGATGGTCGGCCTGTCCGGCAAGGCCAACCGGTTGCCGAGCGAACTGTCCGGTGGTGAGCAGCAGCGCGTCGCCATCGCGCGGGCCTTCGTCAACCGCCCGCTGGTCCTGATCGCCGACGAGCCCACCGGAAACTTGGATCCGGAGACCAGCAAGGACATCATGGATCTGCTGGAACGGATCAACCGCACCGGCACCACGGTGCTGATGGCCACCCACGACCATCACATCGTCGACTCCATGCGTCAGCGGGTCGTCGAACTCGAACTCGGCCGGCTGATCCGTGATGAGCAGCGCGGCGTCTACGGAATGGATCGCTAAGTGCGCTTCGGCTTTCTTGTCAATGAAGTTCTGACCGGGCTTCGTCGCAACGTCACTATGACGGTGGCGATGATCCTGACCACCGCAATCTCGATCGGGTTGTTCGGTGGCGGTCTGCTGGTGGTGCGGCTGGCCGACCAGTCCCGCGACATCTACCTGGACCGCGTCGAGAGCCAGGTGTTCCTGACCGACGACATCTCGGCCAACGACCCCAACTGCGACGAAGAAGCGTGCAAGACGCTGTACCGGATGATCGACGACCGCGACGACGTGCGTTCGCTGAGCTTCCTCAATCGCGAGCAGGCCTACGACGACGCGATCAAGAAGTTCCCGCAGTACAAGGATGTCGCGGGCAAGGACGCGTTCCCGGCGTCGTTCATCGTCAAGCTCAACGACCCCGAGCAGCACGAGGCATTCGACAAGGCGATGCAGGGCCAGCCCGGCGTGCTCAACGTGCTCAACCAGAAGGACCTGATCGACCGCCTGTTCGCGGTGCTCGACGGTCTCAGTAGCGTCGCGTTCGCGGTGGCGCTGGTGCAGGCGATCGGTGCGGTGCTACTCATCGCCAACATGGTCCAGGTGGCCGCCTACACGCGGCGCACCGAGATCGGCATCATGCGCCTGGTCGGTGCGACCCGCTGGTACACGCAGCTGCCGTTCCTCGTGGAGGCGATGATCGCGGCGCTGATCGGTGTGGTGATCGCCATCGTCGGGCTGATCGTGGTGCGCGCGGTATTCCTGGAGAAAGCGCTCGACCAGTTTTATCAGTCGAATTTGATTGCTCGGGTCGACTACGCTGACGTGCTCTACTTCAGCGCACCGTGGATGCTGTTCCTCGGCCTGGCGATGTCCGGCATAACCGCGTATGTGACGCTGCGGCTCTACATACGAAGGTAGTCGTGAACTAGTGGCGACCAAGAAGTCCAGCCCCGCCGGCAATAAGCAGATTGTGGCCAGCAATCGCAAGGCGCGGCACAACTACATGATTCTCGATACCTATGAGGCGGGCATCGCGCTGATGGGCACCGAGGTCAAGAGTCTGCGCGAAGGCCAGGCCTCCCTGGCCGACGCGTTCGCCACCGTCGACGACGGCGAGATCTGGCTGCGTAACGTCCACATCGCCGAGTATCACCACGGCACCTGGACCAACCACGCGCCGCGGCGCAACCGCAAGCTGCTGTTGCACCGCAAGCAGATCGACAACCTGATCGGAAAGATCCGCGACGGCAACCTGACCCTGGTGCCGTTGTCGATGTATTTCTCCGACGGCAAGGTGAAGGTCGAACTGGCGCTGGCCCGCGGTAAGCAGGCTCACGACAAACGCCAGGATCTGGCCAAGCGTGACGCCGATCGCGAGATCACCCGCGAGCTGGGCCGCCGCGCGAAGGGCATGTCCTGAAGCACCGCGAGCGTGCGTGTCTGCTGGCCGACACTCCGTGCCGAGCCAGCATTCCACGCACCCTCGGCGCCTCCGAGCGACACGAAAGTGCCTCGGAATAATGGCTTGGCGCTCGCGGTTGGTGTTCGCGTAACATGGATTGTCCTGCCGAAAGTCGGCAGGGATGCGAGGGGCTGATCGGTTTCGACTTCGCGCATCGAATCAAGGGAAGCGTGCCGGTGCAGGCAAGAGACCACCGTAAGCGTCGTTGCAACCAATTAAGCGCCGATTCCAATCAGCGCGACTACGCACTCGCTGCCTAAGCGACTGCGTGTCTGTCAGACCGGGAGCGCCCTCGGCCCGGACCCTGGCATCAGCTAGAGGGACCCACCCACGGGTTCGGTCGCGGGACCCGTGGGGACATCAAACAGCGACTGGGATCGTCATCTCGGCTTGTTCGCGTGACTGAGAGATCCGAGTAGAGGCACAGCGAACTGCGCACGGAGAAGCCTCGAGGACATGCCGTAGGACCCGGGTTCAATTCCCGGCAGCTCCACGAGTAAAGGCCCAGGTCAGAGTAAATCTCAGACCTGGGCCTTTATCGTTGCTCCCTAGATCACGCAGTGTGACGGGTCTGCCCCGGGGAGCGGGAAGAAGCCGATGCACTCCGGCGGATTCGGTGGCGGCGGGGTAGGCGGAATGTCCAGCGGCATCGGGTGAAAGATCCCGGTGCCCAAGTCGATCCAGCCGTATTGGCCGCCCTGGCCGCTGTACTCGTAGCAGGATGACCAGTCGAAATCGGGCCACGGCGCCGCAGCCGGCCTGGGATCGCCCGGGCACCAGGTCGGCCGGGCCTGCGCGGTGCCCGCCAGCGCCACACTTGCCAGGCCCAGACCGAACATCAAGACGGCCGTCGTCAACCCGACGATTCCTCGTTTCGGGACCTCGCTGCTGTTCATGCTCACATCTTCGGCTGAGCGGTCACCGGTGTATGGAGTAGCGGACTACCTCAGATTGGGGCAGAAGACACCGTGACCACATGACACTTACCGCCACGGAGAAGATGCAGTTCAGAGGCCTTTTTCGACCCGCCGTCAGCAGCTCGTAGCGACGTCGCCTGGCGGGCCGTCCAGGTGTTGAGCTTGATCATCCGGAGATAGGGGTTAGGTTGAGGCATGTTCTCTTGCCGCAAACACGCCCGTCGGACGGGCAGTGCGCGGTCAGGTGGTCGCTGGGTCGGGCTTGGCGCTGCTGCACTTCTCACCTCCGGTTTTCCGCTCGTCTCCCTCGCCGCACCGCCGGTGGCGACTGCCGACGACTGCGCCGACGCGGAGCTCGTCTTCGCGCGCGGTACCGACGAACCGGCGGGCATGGGCCGGGTCGGCGATGCCCTCGCCGAAGCGCTGCGCAAGCAGATCCCCGGCTTGAACCTCAAGACCTACGGGGTGAACTACAAGGCCAGCAAGCTGCAGCTGCACGGCGGCGACGGTGCGAAGGACGCGATTTCTCACATCAAGTCCACCCTGTCGTCCTGCCCCGACACCCAAATCGTGCTCGGCGGGTATTCGCAGGGTGCGAGCGTCATCAACATCGTGGTCGGCAACCCGGTGGGTGGCATCAAATGGGGCGATTCGCTGCCGCCCGAGCTTGCGGACAACGTCAAGGCCATCACCACCTTCGGCGATGTGGCCACCCGCACCAAGCAATCGATCGCCAGCCAGAGCGCGCTGTTCGGCGCCAAAGCGATCGACCTGTGCAACCCGATGGACCCGATCTGTCACGAGGGTCAAGGCAACGAATGGAGTGGGCACACCGAGGGCTACGTCCCCGTGTACACCACCCAGGCGGCGACTTTCATCGCGGCCCGGCTGCTGACCGGCTCCGGTCAGTCGGTGCCAGGGTATGGCCCGGCGCTGCCGGACTACGGTCAGCTGCCTGAGGTCGGCCCGCTGCAGGGGTCCGGCTCAGTGCCGACGTACGGACCGCTGCCGGGTTCTGGGCAGACCCCGGGCTACAGCCCAGACAATTCCGTGCACGGGCCGTCGCCGGCGTACAGCCCGGACACACCTGGTTACGGGCAGCAGCCCGGCCCGTCGAGCCCGGTACCGACGACTCCGTCGGCACCGATCGGATGGGTCTGAGCCGTCGACCGGCTCAAACCGACGGTAGGGAGATCGCGATCTCGGTGCCGCGGGCATCGTGAATGTCCAGCACGCCACCGAGAGCCAACACCTTGGCGCGAATCGATGCGAAGCCGATGTGACCGGTTTCGACACTCATCGCGAGGCGTTCCCGTGGGATACCCACGCCGTCGTCCGCGACGCACAGTGTGGCGCGCCCGTTCGAGCGTCGCAGCGTGAAGGTCAGGTTGTCGGCCTCGGCGTGTTTGATCGCATTCGTCGAAAACTCCCGCGCCGCACTGTAAAGCAGGTGATCGGCGTCGGTTCGCAAGTCCTCGGGCCAGTCGTCGAAGTCCACGTGGACGGCCAGGTTGGTGCGCGCCGCGATACCGTCGGCCAGTGAGGTGATGGCGGCCCTGAGCCCGGCACGGGCGAGCACTTCGGGGTGCAGCTCACGGACCACGTCGCGAAGCAAGCGGGAGCACTCGCCGAGCGCCACGTCGATCCGGTCCATCGATTCGGCGGATCCCTCTCGCACCTCCTCCATCTCGCGGCGCGACGCCAGCACATACTGCAGCGCCCCGTCGTGCAGTCGTTCGGACAGCGTTTGTCTCTCGCGCTTTTCGAGGGTGACGATCTCTTCGAGCAGTTGGCTGCGTTCCTGGGCCAGCCGGGAGATGGTCAGCTCTTTCGACTGCTGGATCCACGACAACGCGACCGAGCCCGCGGCCAACCCGGTCAGCACTCCCGTCGTGGTGAGGATCGAACCCCACGGTTCGTCGCCGTTGGCGGTCTGGTTCACCCAGAGCACGATGACGTATGCGGCCACGGTGGGGACGGCGATCACCGCGCTGACGAACGGATCAAGCTGGGCAGCGGCGATCAGCGGGATCAGAAACAGTCCGTAGTGGAGCACATCGGAGGTCCACGTGTTCGGTGAGCTGAGTCCGGATTCCACCGAAAGTATCGACACCACAGCGACATCCGCGCAAAGCATGAGCAGCGCAACCCAACGCCGGGTTGCGATTCCGGCGTCATTGGCCGGTCGCAACGCCCAGAAACCCCAGCAGACGATCGCCGCGATGTAGCCCAACCAGAGCAGTGCGTAGGGCCAGCGGTACGTCTCGGGCGGTTGCAGGAACAACGCGAAGAAGATGAACGCCACCAACAGAAGCCGCAGCGCGAATTGCAGCAGCAGTCCGCGAAAAGATGCGCCCTGGACGTACTGCCCCAAAGTCGTTGCCGCCGCGCGCCTGACCATCTTCGACTCCTGCCAACCGCAAGGTTGGCAGGAGTATAGGGCGATTCGAGCACGTCCTGAGGCAGGTTAACGAAGTTTCCCCCCCGGTCTGCGATCATGGAACGCAGGTCCCTGCGTGTGACGAGACGGGGAGTTCAACGATGTTCTCTGCACAAAGCGAGTTTTCGGCGTACGGCCCCTCGCATCTGGTCGTGCTGGCGGTGTTCGCAACGGGCGCCGTACTTCTGGTGATCACCGGGCGTCGGCAGTCCGAGGCACAGGCCCGCATCCTGAGCCGAATCTTGGCGGTACTGCTCGTCGCGGCGTTCCTGGTGGCGCTCGTCTACAAGCTGGTCGACCCCTCGATCGATGCGTCGGTGCCGTTGCAGTTGTGTGACCTCGCGGAGCTGGCGGCGGCGTATGCCTTGTGGTCGCAACGACATTGGGCCTTCGTGCTGACGTATTACTGGGGACTCGTGCTGAGCTCGCAGGCGTTGATCACGCCGGATATCGGTACGGCCAAGGAGGGTGCTCCCGACTTTCCCCACCATCTCTTCGTCACGTTCTTCACACTGCACGTGCTGGTCGTGTTGGCGGCGATCTATCTGACCTGGGGGAGAGGGATGCGACCGCGGTGGCGCGACTACCGATTCGCCGTCATCGCGACCCTGGGATGGGTGGCGTTCACCTTCGCCTTCAACGTGGTCGCGGGGACCAACTACGGCTACCTCAACCGGAAGCCTCCCACCGCGTCGCTGCTGGACGTACTGGGTCCGTGGCCGGTGTACCTGCTCGCCGAGATCGTGATCGTCCTCATTGTGTGGGCGCTGATGACCTGGCCGTGGGAGCGGGCCCGGCAACGCGCCACGACGGTCGCGCCCTAACTGTGAAATCGCTGTCAGTTGACGGGCAAAGTGATTATTGACACCGTCACTTTGACGGGCTAGGTATATTACGCGCGTTTGCGAATGTGTATCGCTTGCGACCTGTCCCACCGGGCGACAGTGGCCTGATCGAAGGGGCGGGTTGTGCAGACCAAGGCACCACATACACGCATAGCCCGGGCAATCCGGGTGCTGGCGGTACCCATCGTGCTCGGCTGGGTCGCGCTGACCATCCTGACCAACGTGCTGGTCCCGCCGCTTGAGAAGGTCGGCGAGGAGAACACCGTCGGTCTGAGCGCCAAGGACGCGCCGGCGATGATCGCCATGCGCAAGATCGGGGCCAACTTCCAGGAGTTCGATTCCGACAGCAACGCCATGGTGGTGCTGGAAGGTGAGCAACCCCTGGGCGACGACGCCCATCATTATTACGACGGCATCGTCGATCAGCTCGAGGCCGACACCGCCCACGTGCAGCACGTCGCAGACTTCTGGGGCGACCCACTGACCGCGTCGGGTGCGCAGAGCAATGACGGCAAGTCCGCCTACGTTCAGGTCTACCTGCGCGGCAACCAGGGCGAGACGCTGGCCAACGATTCGGTGGCCGCGGTGCGAGACATCGTCAATCAGTCGTCGCCTCCGGCCGGGATCAAGGTGTACGTGACCGGCGGGGCTCCGCTGGTGTCGGATCAGCACCATGCCGGTGACAAGAGCGTCGCCCGCGTCACCGCCATCACGCTCGTCGTAATCGCGGTGATGTTGCTGATCGTCTACCGGTCGATCGCCACCATGATCCTGGTGCTCCTCATGGTGTTCATGGAACTCGGCGCGGCCCGCGGCATCGTGGCGTTCCTGGCCCACACCGGGGTGATCGGATTGTCGACGTTCGCGGTCAACCTGCTGACCTTGATGGTGATCGCGGCAGGCACCGATTATGCGATCTTCGCGATCGGTCGCTATCAAGAGGCGCGTGGCGCCGGCGAAGATCGAGAGACCGCCTACTACACGATGTTTCGCGGAACCGCGCACGTGGTTCTGGGTTCCGGGATGACGATCGCCGGTGCGATGCTGTGCCTCAGCTTCACGCGCCTGCCGTACTTCCAGACCATGGGCGTGCCGTGTGCGGTGGGCACGTTCGTCGCGGTCATCGCCGCGCTGACGATGGGTCCGGCGGTCATCGTGATCGGTAGCAGGTTCGGACGTTTCGAGCCCAAGCGCAGCATCCGGTCGCGGGGTTGGCGGCGGGTCGGTATCGCAGTGGTGCGGTGGCCCGGGCCGATCCTGGCCGCCACCCTGGGGCTGGCGCTCATCGGCCTGCTCACCCTGCCGGGGTACAAGACCAATTACGACGCCCGCAAGTATCTGCCCTCGGATCTGGCGGCGAATGTCGGATATGCCGCTGCCGAACGGCATTTCAGTGCCGCGCGGATGAACCCGGAACTGCTCATGATCGAGGCTGACCACGACCTGCGGAATCCGGCGGACTTCCTGATCATCGACAAGATCGCCAAGGGGGTGGTCCGGGTGCCCGGCATCTCCCGGGTCCAGGCGATCACTCGACCCAACGGCCGCCCGATAGAGCACACGAGCATCCCGTTTCTGTTGAGCCGGCAGGGCACGACCAACACGATGAACCGGAAGTACCAGCAGGACCGGATGGCCGACATGCTGGTCCAGGCCGACGAGATGCAGAAGAGCATCGACACTCTGGAGGAGACGGCGCGGCTGACTCAGCAGATGGCCGACACCACGCACTCGATGGTGACCAAGATGAAGGCGATGACGATCGACATCGCCGAATTACGGGACAACATATCGGATTTCGACGACTGGCTACGCCCCATCCGCAACTACTTCTACTGGGAGCCGCACTGCGCGGACATCCCGGTGTGCTGGTCGATCCGGTCGATCTTCGACACCCTTGACGGCGTCGACACCATGACCGACGACATTCAGAAGCTCCTGCCCGACATGGAGCGGCTCGACACGTTGATGCCGCAGTTGGTCGCGTTGATGCCGCAGCAGATCGAGTCGATGAAGACCATGAAGACGATGATGCTGACGCAGCGGTCCACGCAGGCCGGTCAGCAGGATCAGATGGCCGCCATGCAGGAGAACTCGACGGCGATGGGCAAGGCCTTCGACGAGGCCCGCAACGACGACACGTTCTATCTCCCGCCGGAAGCCTTCGACAACAAGGACTTCAAGCGTGGCATGAAGAACTTCCTGTCGCCCGACGGAAAGTCGGTGCGGTTCATCATCAGCCATGAGGGCGATCCTGCGACGCCGGAGGGCGTCGGCCATGTGGAGCCGATCAAGCTGGCGGCCAAGGAAGCGCTCAAGGGCACGCCGCTGGAAGGTTCCAAGATCTATCTGGCCGGCACCGCGGCCACATACAAGGACATGAAAGACGGGTCGTTCTACGATCTGCTGATCGCCGGAATCGCCGCGGTATCACTGATTTTCATCATCATGCTGCTCATCACGCGCAGCGTGGTGGCGGCTGCGGTGATCGTCGGTACGGTGCTGTTGTCGCTGGGTGCGTCATTCGGATTGTCCGTGCTCGTCTGGCAGCATCTGCTCGGCCTGGAACTGCACTGGATGGTGCTGGCGATGTCGGTCATCCTGCTGCTGGCCGTCGGCTCCGACTACAACCTGCTGCTGGTGTCCAGATTCAAGGAGGAACTGTCGGGCGGCCTGAAGACCGGCATCATCCGGGCAATGGCGGGAACCGGTTCGGTGGTGACCTCGGCGGGTCTGGTGTTCGCCTTCACCATGGCGTCGTTCGCGTTCAGTGACCTCAAGGTGATGGCACAGGTGGGCACCACCATCGCACTGGGGCTGCTGTTCGACACCCTCATCGTGCGGTCGTTCATGACCCCGGCGATCGCGGCGTTGATGGGCCGGTGGTTCTGGTGGCCGCAGGTGGTCCAGTCGGCAGCGTCCAAGCGGCGCCTGGCGGCGCTTCGCCGGGAGCCGACATACAAAGCCTCTGCACAGCTCTGACTTAATAAGCAGGACTAACCTAATTGGTGGAAGCCGGACAGATCCGCTTCCGCTGACTCTGGACCGACGGGGCGATCCACAGTCTGGGTTCTGCAAGTCAGAGGGGTGTGGAAGATGTTGAAGTCCATCGCCATCAGCGCCGTGGCGGCCGGCGCATTGGGCCTGGCCGCGCTGGGTATCGGTACGGGGGTGGCCAATGCCGCGCCTGCCCAGGTCGCCGGGCCGGGAGTGGGTTGGGCGGAGCACCCGGGGTGGGGTCACGGCCCCGGCCCGTGGGTCCCGCCGCCACCGCCTCCCGCCTACGGGGCCGGTTGGGGTTACGGCGGCTACGGACCGCCGTCGATCTGCGCCACCGGACCGTTCCGGTTGGTCCAGGTCTGTAGCTGACCCGCAAACGAAACTGCCCATGTGCGGGCCGGAAACCCTCGCACATGGGCAGTTTGGTTTGACTACTTCTTGTTGCCTCCAGGCCGCGGCGGTGGCGGCGGCTTGGCTTTGGTGGTCGGCTCGAATTTGCCGCCCTTTTTCGGATCGAAGCTTCCTGCCATGGTGATCCCTCTCGTTCGGTTCGATAGTTCCACCACTGCCCACCGTAGCCAGGATGGCAAGGATTGGGGCGGGTACGGCGATGAGCAGCGGGAAGTAACCTGCACACAGCCACATAGCCAGCGAGAATCACGTTGAGCGAAACGTCGCCAGCTTTGCCCCGGTGTCCACCGCACCTGCCGGGACAGCAACACGCCGGCTCGGTTGCGACACGGTCACGGGACGGTACCTATCGGTGCATCGCTGGTCCCATCGGCAACATTGATCACTAACGTCACATCAGCCAACTGTGACGTCATGTCGACGTCCCTGCCTTGGGAAGGTGTGACATGTCGCGACGTCCTCGAGGTGCTTCGACGATGGCAGCGGCGGCCGCAATCGGACTTGTCGTCGCCGTCGGCGTGGCGCCTTCGGCATCGGCCGAACCCTGCGAGGGTGCTGCCGCGGCCGCGCAACCCCTCCCGAACCAGGCCTTTCAGATCCCGAAGCCGTCCCGGCTCGCCCCGCTCAACCGCCCGATCGGACACATGCCCGTCGGAGCCAACGATCGCGCTCCGCTGCCCAAGCTCGGGCAGTTGCCGTTGGCGCTCCTGAAGGCGCTGATGCCGAACAGCGGGCAGGTCAGGCAGAAGGCGGCCGTGGTCCCGGCACCCAATCCCGGTGGCGCCCAGCCCGTCCCGAATGCGGCGCAGCCGGCTCCGGCGCCTGCGGCACCTCAGCCCGCCCCGGCTCCCGCCGCGCAACCCGCGCCCGCGGCGCCTCCCGGCACGTCGATCGTCGGGTGGGTGACGGGTCCGGACAGCCCCAACCAGACCATCAAGCGCTTCGCCATCACCGGCACCGACCTCGGAATCATGTGGGACAACGGCGATCCGGTGAACCGCCAGGTGTTGATGGCGTTCGGCGACACCAACGGATACTGCGGCATTCCCGGTAAGCAATGGCGGTACAACGCGCTGTTCCGCAGCCAAGACGGTTCGCTGTCGCGGACCATCGCGGTGCCCGACGGTGTCGTGGCCAACAAGTACTCGGGTTCGCCGGTCTGGCGCCAAGGCATTTCGAAGCAGATCATCAACAGCATCGGCCGGGCGCCGGAGGAGACCGGCATCATCCCGACCGCGGGAATCTCGGTCGGGCGCAACCAGTATCTGAACTTCATGTCGATCCGGAACTGGGACAGCCCGGGAGCGTGGTCGACCAACTTCTCGGCGATCGCGATGTCGCCGGACAACGGTGAGAACTGGGGCGTCTACCCGGGGACCATCCGTACTCCCGGGGGAGGCAACGAGAACTTCCAGATGGGCGCGTTCCTCAAGCCGGGTCCGGGTGATCCGTACATCTACACGTTCGGCACCCCGAACGGGCGCGGCGGGTCGGCGTACATCGCGCGGGTGTCGCCGGCGTTCATCCCGGATCTGACGAAATACGAATACTTCAACGCCGACAACAACGCCTGGGTGCCGGGTAATCCGGCCGCGGCGACGCCGGTGATCCCCGGTCCGGTGAGTGAGATGTCGGCCCAGTACAACACGTATCTCAAGCAATACCTGGTGTTGTACGGCAACGGTGCCAACGATGTGGTGATGCGGACCGCGCCCGCGCCGCAGGGTCCGTGGGGTCCCGAGCAGCTGATCGCGCCCTCGTCACAGATCCCCGGCGGGATCTACGCGCCGTATCTGCACCCCTGGTCCACGGGCAAGGAGCTGTACTACAACCTGTCGCTGTGGTCGGCCTACAACGTCATGCTGATGAAGACGGTGCTGCCCTGATCTCAGCCCCGGTCGCCTACGAGACCTTGGAGGTCTGTTTGGCGGCTTGCTCGGCGGCGTGATCGTCGATCGCTTTGCCGATAGCGTGTGCTGCCTGGTCCACGAACTCGGTCCCACTGCCCACGACCCAGTCGTAGGACTCGGCCGGTCCGGTGAGCTGACCGGTGAAGTGCGGTATCACATACTGTGCGAACAGTTCGTAGCTGTGCAGCTTTGCGGCGGGCGGGGCCCAGTCGTGGTCGAAGAGCAGAAATGCCCCGAACCCGCCATCGCTCGCCTCGATCAATTCCTCGATCTTGGCCACAGCGTCGTCCGGGGTGCCGATCACTGCGAAGCCGGATTCCCGATTGTTGGCGATGATCTCTGCCGGTGTGTCGCCCTGCACCGGGCCTGCGGGCAGGATGTGGGTGAAGTATCGGGAGAACTGCGCGATGCCGTACTCGACGTCGCGCTCTGCCTGTTCACGGGTGTCGGCCAGGTGCATCGGGCCGACCAGCCGCCACTTCGAGCGGTCGGCGACGTGGCCATGCTCGTGCGCCACGTCCTCCCATGTCTTCCAATGATGGGCAAGCAGGTCCATGCCCTGCTTGGCGGTGGCCGCGATCGATAACATGCCGATGCCGTGCTTGCCTGCACCGCGCGGGCCGGTGGGCGAGAACGACGCTGCGACAGCGACGTCGAAGCACGGGTCGCTGTATGGCTTCAGTTGCAGACGCGCATCCTGCAGGGTGAATCCGTCGGTGTCCATGGTGACGATCTCGCCGCGGAGCAGCCGCATGATCGCGTCGAGGCTCTGCTCCATGCGTGGCCGCTGCTCGTCGGCCGGGATCCCCAGCATGTGCGCGTCAGAGGTGAGCTGGCCAGGGCCGCACCCGAGCATCACCCGGCCGCGCGTCAGGTGGTCGAGCAGGACCATACGGTCGGCCAGCATCAACGGGTTGTGGTACGGCAAAGAACTGACGCCGGTGCCGAGCTTGATGTGCTTGGTCCGCTCCGCGGCGACGGCGATAAAGACCTCGGGCGACGAGATGATCTCAAACCCGGCGGAATGATGTTCGCCGATCCACGCCTCCTCGAAGCCCAGACGGTCCATGGCCGCGATCAGGGCGAGGTCTCGCTCGATGGCGAGCGTCGGGTTCTGCCCGACCGGGTGGAACGGGGCCATGAAGTTTCCGAAACGCATGTGGTCATCCTTCTCGTATCAGTTTGTCGCTCAGGTTGTTCGTTGGTCTTCGGCATCGCGGGTGAGTGGTTGGTCGGCTGCGGTGTTCCCCAGCGCCGCCAGCAGCGCGCCCAGGCCGTACTCGAACACCGCGTCGTAGTCCGTTGGAGATTGAAGTGCCTCAACGAGCGCCTGATCGGGCCAGTCGGCGGTCCACAGAGATGGGTCCTCCTCCTGGTGCCGGGGGCCTCGCACGGCCGAGAACAGCATCACCGACGAGGAGACCACGTGGACCTCCACTGCGCGGAGTACCAGTGCGGCGTGGGCCCCGGTAACACCCATCTCGGCTAGTTCGGCCGCCAGCTTCTGCTGGACCGGCAGGAACAACGTCGGCGTTCGGTCGCGCTCGTGGGCGATGGCCAGCAGATGCTGGCGGCGGATCAGCAGGCCGCGCTGATTGCGCGCCAGCGAGGCAATCCGATCCACCGGATCCTCGCCCACATTCGGCAGCCCGGCCATCTCGGCGATCAGGCGGTCGACCAGGCTGTCGAAGAGCGCATCTCGGCCGCCGACGTGCCAGTAGATCGACGTGACGGCCACGCCGATCCGCTCGGCGAGCCCGCGCATCGAGAATGCCTCCACCCCATCGGATTCGATGAGGCTCGCGGCCGCGTCGAGGATGACATCGGCGTCGATCGGCTTTGCCTTGGGACTCATCCGCCGGCTTCCGCCTCGCGGATGCGTTCGGCCTCGGGCAGGTCGAGGTAGCGCTCGAGATTGCGGTGCATGTTGATGACCCGACGTTCCTCGTTGGACAGCGTCAGATGTGTGAATCCAGGCTGGTGCATGCCACGCTGAAGTCCCGCCAGTACCGCGATGTCCTGGGTCAGCACCACACCGGGGTGTGCCTCCTCTGCCGTCAGTCGGACATCGGCCGGCTTCGTTCGCGGCGCGCCGGGCGGCATCCGCGTCCACAGCATCATGACGAGTTCGCCGTGATCAGGATCCGGGCCGGGCCGGGAGGTCATGACCGTCAGATGATCGGCGTTGGTCAGCAGTGTCATGTTCGGAAATACGTTGTACTGATGAAGTCGCATCATCTGGTCTGCGCTGGCCCAGCTGAGATCGACACCGCGTTGGGCCGCGAAAGCTCTTGTGTACTCGCTGATCACAGCGGACACCGGTCGACCGTCGTAGTCGCCTACCGGAAACGGGGTGCCCTCCGCGACACCCATCAATGCTCCCTGGGTGCAGACGTAGGCGTCCCATACGTCGGCGTCGGTCAGGCGGTCCTTGAGCTGCGGGCTCGGCACGCCATACAACTGTTCGGACTTACCGGCATGCCCCCAAATCGTCTGCGGGGCATAGACATCGTCCATGCATCGGTGCAGCTCGGGGTGCAATGTCTGAATGTGATAGGTCTCGCTGAACCCGTCGGCGATGGTCTTCCAGTTGGCGTCGACGTCGATGGTCATCGTTGCGTAGCAACGGAAGTCGCCGAGTCCGCACCAGGCGATGTCGCCCGGGACCGCCTCCAGATAGTCGGCCAGGGGCATCGCGTCGAGGTCGAGGTTGACGAAGACCAGCCGTTCCCAGGTGTCGACCTGTACCGGTGTCAGCGGAAACTCCGACATGTGCACCGTGCCGAACCCCTTGCGGTTCGGGATCCGCTTCAGCGTGCCGGCCAGGTCCCACGTCCAGCCGTGGTAGCCGCACTTCAGCTCCCGCAGCGACGAACCGGCACCGGTGCACAGGGCGTTGCCGCGGTGGCGGCAGGCGTTCTGAAAGGCGCGCAACTCACCGTCGTCCCCGCGGACGATCAGCACCGAGTAGGGACCGCAACGGTATTCGAAGTAGTCGCCCGGCTCGGCCACATGATCGACCGTGCACGCCTGCTGCCACACGCGCGGCCACATGCGTGCCATTTCGAGCTGGGCGAACGACGGTGAGATGTAGCGGTCGGCCGGCACCAGGGTGGGGCGCGCCGGCGGGTCGCCGATCGCGTCGTCCCGCCGCGGGTTGTCGGTGTAGGTGTTGGTGGAGCTGTGGGTCATGGGAAGCCTCCCGCTGAGAAGGACAAACTCGCTACGGTCGCAATGTAACGGTGTTACATTGCGACCGTAGCGGCCTCCACGCCTCAAGGGAGCAAAAACGTGTTCGATCTCAAAATCACCGGCGGCACCGTGGTCGACGGGACCGGCGCCGACCGGTTCACCGCCGACGTCGCGATCAAGGACGGAAAGATCGTCGAGGTGCATCGGCGCGGCGCCGGTGACCCGGCTCTGGCCGGTGACGCAGCCGAAACCATCGATGCCACAGGCAAGATCGTCGCCCCCGGTTTCGTCGATATTCACACCCACTACGACGGCCAGGTCTCCTGGGATGCCGTGCTCGAACCGTCCAGCAACCACGGCGTCACCACCGTCGTGGCGGGCAACTGCGGCGTCGGCTTCGCCCCGGTCCGGCCCGGCCAAGAGGACTGGCTGATCAAGCTGATGGAGGGCGTCGAGGACATCCCCGGCACCGCCCTGACCGAGGGCATCACCTGGGGGTGGGAGACCTTCGGTGAATACCTGGACGTGATCGGGAAGCGCGAACTGGCCGTCGACATGGGTACCCAGATCGCCCACGGCGCCGTGCGCGCCTACGCGATGGGTGAGCGCGGCGCCCGCAACGAACCAGCGACGCCCGACGACATCGAGGCGATGGCCCAGCTGGTGCAGGAGGCGATCGAAGCTGGTGCGCTTGGCTTTTCATCCTCTCGTACCCTTGCGCACCGGGCCATGGACGGTGAACCGGTGCCCGGCACCTTCGCCGCCGAAGACGAGCTGTTCGCGCTGGGCCGGGCCACCGCCGCCGGCGGGGCCGCGGTGTTCGAGCTGGCTCCGCAGGGTGCCGCAGGCGAAGACATCGTCGCGCCCAAGACCGAACTGGAGTGGATGCGCCGGCTCGGCGAGGAGATCGACTGTGCGCTCAGCTTCGCGCTGATCCAGGTCGACGCCGACCCCAATCTGTGGCGGGAGCAGCTTGATCTGTCGGCCGCGGCGCACCAGGCCGGTAGCCGGCTGTTCCCACAGGTGGCAGCACGACCATTCGGAATGCTGCTGGGCTTTCCCGGTCACCACGCCTTCACCCACCGCCCGACCTACCGGCGCCTGCAGGCCGAATGCACTCGCGAGGAGCTGGCCGAGCGGCTCGCCGACCCGAAGGTACGCGCCGCGATCCTGGCCGAGGAAGACCTGCCGATCGACCCGAACAAGCTTTTCGACGGCATGTTCATGCTCGCGCAAAACGCGGCAAATCGGCTGTACCACATCGGCGAACCGCCGGACTACGAGCCGACGGACGAGCGCACCGTCGCGGCGATCGCCAAGCAGCGCGGTGTGGACCCCCTGGCCGCCATGTACGACCTGATGCTCGAGGCGAACGCCGGCGCCATGCTGATGTACCCGATGTTCAACTACTCCGACGGCAACCACGATGCGATCCGGGAGATGCTCACCCACCCGGCCGGCGTGCTGGGCCTGTCCGACGGTGGTGCGCACTGCAGCATGATCTGTGATGCGTCCTACCCGACGTTCCTGCTGACGCACTGGGCGCGCGACCGTCACCGCGGAGAGAAGCTGCCGCTGGAGTACGTGATCCGTAAGCAGTCACACGACACTGCGCGGCTCTACGGGATGTCGGACCGCGGCGTGATCAGTGTGGGCAAGAAGGCCGACATCAACGTCATCGACCTGGATGCGCTGACCTTGCATGCGCCACGGATGGCATATGACCTGCCGGCCGGCGGAAAGCGCTTGGTGCAGGGTGCGAGTGGATACGATGCCACGATCGTCAGCGGCACGGTGACCCGCCGTCACGGTGTCGACACCGGTGCCCGTCCGGGCCGTCTGGTACGTGGGACCCGCTGAGCCGTAGGGTCTTTCTCCATGGCGGATTTCCGTTACGACCCGCGTCAGCGGCCGGCGCAGCCTCCGGCACCGGCCGCTGACGCGTTCACCATCCATACTGCTGTTGTCGCCGAAGGGGTTTCGCTGGCGTTCGTCCGCGAGGGCATCGGCGGGGTGCCGCTCCTGCTGGTGCACGGGTATCCCGAGACCAAGCGGATCTGGTGGCGCAACATCGAGGCCCTGGCTGCTGCGGGCTTCGAGGTCATCGTCCCGGACCTGCGCGGGATGGGCGACAGTTCGATCCCGCCCGATGATCAGCACGACATCGTGACGTACTCCCGCGACCTGTACGCGTTGGTGCATGACGAGCTGGGTCACGAGTCCTGCCTGATCGCGGCGAGCGATGTCGGGGCGGTCGTGAGTACCGATCTGATCCACCGGTTCCCGGGATTCGTCACCCGTTTCTGCGTGTTCAACACCGTCCCGCCCATGGCGGTCGACTACTCGGGCATCGGCACCCAGCATCCGGGGTCGGTCGGCGGCGCCGCCGATCCCACGGGTGACTACCGCTGGATGCAGGGTGCCTTCCCGGACGAACTCGCCGCGATGCTGCCCACACCCGAGGCGCGCCGGCAGTGGGTAGCCGCGATGTACACCAATCGGTTGTGGGGCTCGGCATACGCATTTGCCCAGGCCGATGTGGATTTCATGACCCAGCCGTTCGCCGACGAGGCGCGGCTACGGGCTGGCTGGGCGTCCTATCAACTCGCCTACGGCCGCAATATGTCCGAGATCCCGCTGATGGACGCCGTGGACATTCCCACGCTGGTGCTCTACGGCCCCGACGATCATGTGGTCGGGGAGGACTTCGTTCCCCGCTGCGAGCGGGCGTTTCTCAATCGGATTGGGCCACTGGTGGTTCCGGGTGCCGGTCACTTCCTGCAATGGGAGCGCGCCGACATTTTCAATCGGCTGATTCCGGCGGTGTTCGGCGATGTCATCGCTCGCCATCGGCCGGCTGAGCCAGAATCGCGCCGCCCAGCCAGCGTCTGAGGAAGCGGCGCAACTCTTCTCGGCTCCGGCCGGGCTCGTTGGGTGCGACGAAGAACGACAGCATGGTGCGGAGCGTGAATTCGACGAGTTCGCGCAGGGCGGCTTCGTCGTATCCGTACTTCTCCCAGTCGACGTCGAAACGGGTGATCATCCGCATGCCGAAAGCCTGGCCTTCGTCCGAGGCGACGTTGACCGAACTGGCGACGGCCTGTGGGCCGGACAGCATGATGCGCAAGTGCGGTACGCGGGCGACCTCTTCGAGGGTGAACATGACGCCTTCGGTCATCGCCTCGGCCGGGTCGGTGATGCCGCGCACGCTCTCGGCGAGCCGGTCGAGGAACCCGTCGACCGTGGCGATGGCCGCCGCGTGCATCAGGGACTCGGCGGTGGGGAAGTAGCGGTACACCGTCTGGCGGATGACGCCGAGTGATGCCGCGACGTCGGCGATGCTGATCCTGGTGCCGGTCTCGGCGATCAGCTGCACGGCAGCGGCGACGATGCGTTCGGAGGCCTCCTCGTCGCTGCCGGGCGGGCGTCCGTCCCACCCGCGTCTACGCGCCATGGTTCGGATTCCTGGCCGGCCACATTCCTGCAGGATATCGCCACCCGTCGTTGACGGGCCGCATCCGCGTGTAGTAATCATACAACTCAAGCGTTCTTTGTATGATTGCTCGGACAAGCGAGGTGGCACCGATGACGGATCTGATCGTGCGGAAGATGAGGTTCGCGTTCGCGGACCACCGCGTCCCGTTCCTGTGGAACGAGACCAACCCGGCGTTCTCGTCGATGGCCAACGCGGTGTCGTTCCTTGCCATCGCCTTCGAGAAGATGATCGGCCACATGATCACCGAGGCCATGCCGTTCATCACCGATCCGGCGGTGGCTGAGGAGGCTCAGGCCTTCGTGCGGCAGGAAGGCCAGCACGCGATGGCCCACCGCCAGCACGCCAAGGGGCTGATCAAGACCTACCCGGGCCTCAAGGAGACCCTTGACGAGGTGGTCAAGGCGTTCGACGACCTGACCGCGCAGACGCCGCTGAAGTACCGGCTGGCGTACACCGCCGATCTGGAGGCGACGTTCACGCCGGTGTTCAAGCTGATGCTCGACCATGACGACACGCTGTTCGCTCCGGGGGATGACCGGGTGGCGTCGTTGTTCCTGTGGCACTTCGTCGAAGAGGTCGAACACCGCAGCTCGGCGCTGATCATCTATGACGCGGTGGCCGACGATCCGTGGTACCGCATGCGGGTCGCGCCGTCGATCTTCAAGCACGTGTGGGCGGTGCTCAAGGTGGCCTGCGAGGGCTTCAACAAGCATGTGCCGCTGGAGGAGCGCAAGATCGACGCGATGTCGATGTTCGGCATGCAGGCGCGGAGAAAGGCGCTGCTGCAAAAGCTTCCGTTCACCAAGACCCCGTACGACGGGCCGGTGGAGAACGCGTTCGCGCATCTGCCGGTGCGCGAGATGCTGACCGCTCTCACCGGCGTCGTGCGCAGCCAGGTGCCGGGTCACAATCCGGCCCACGAGAAGCTGCCGGCGTTGGCCGACGAGTGGTTCCGGCGGTACGAGGACGGCTACGAGGTCACCCAGTGGTACACCGCGGGGGACGCCGCCAAGCAGAAAGCAGCCACCGCCGATGTCTGACCTGTGTACCCCGACCTTCGCGGGTTTGGCTGAACGCCTGGGCTTTTCGTGTGATACCGCAGGCGGCCTGGTCGAGTTCCGCAACCCGTTCGGGCTGGAGAACTGGACGCTGCCGGTGCTGGAGGCCACCGTCATCATCGGCGCGGTGCTGGCCCTGGTGTACGCGATCGTGCGGCTGCGCCGGCACAACGATCCGACCAACCTCGTACTGTGGTTCGGCGCGATCGCCTACCTGCTGATCATCGAACCGCCGCTGTATTTCCCGGGCGCGTTCGGGATCGCCGACCACGTCGACACGATGTTCGCGCACAACGTCTTCACCGTCGACTTCCTGTGGGGCCGGCTGCCGCTCTACATCGTCGCGATCTACCCGATGATGGCCACGGTGGCCTACGAGATCGTCCGGATCCTCGGGGTTTTCCGTCGCCGCGGTGTGCTGGTGGGGGCGATCTGCGTCGGGTTCGTCCACCACGCGTTCTACGAGATCTTCGACCACATCGGGCCGCAGCTTCGGTGGTGGGAGTGGACGCTGGATCATCCGATGAACCAGCCGTTCTTCGCTTCGGTGCCGTTGCCCAGCGTGGTGGTGTTCGCCGCCCTCTGGCCGATGTCACTGGCCTTCTGCGTGCAGCTGTTCGTCGGTCGCCATGTCCAGGACGGCAAGACCTTCACCGGTTGGGCGATCGTGGGTCGCACCGTCGTGATCGGGGTCCTGGCCTCGATCGGCACGGCGATCCTGCCGCTGCCCGCCACTCTCGCCGCGTCGATCTCGGGCAGCACGACGGTGGGCGGCATCGTCTACGCGGCCGAACTGGTGGTGCTCACCCTGGTGGCGATCCCGGTGCTGTTTCAGCAGTGGTCGAGCCTGCGCAAGGACCGCGATCCCGCGGCCGTGCGCTACGCGAACCCGCTGATCCTGCGGTATGCCGCGGTGTACCTGGCGGTCATGACGGTGCTGTGGCTGACGGCCTTGCCTGCCTACTTCGGCGCCGTGGACGGTGTCACGGCCGATGGTGATCCGATCGGCAGCCTCGCCTACACGGTGATCTGCCTGGTGATCGCCGGGCTGTCGATCGCCGCGGCGGCCACCGCAAACCCCGCCGGCCCGCAACAAGAGCCCGACGCGGTGCCTGCGGGCGCGGCGGACAACCAGGGATGACGAGCGAACCCACAGGCGCGCCAGGCTGCTGACGCGACGGGCGATGGGGCAGAATTGCGGAGATGCCGACACCGCCGCAGTATCCCGGCGACCCCAGCAGGAGAGGCCGGGGCCCTGTGCCGCCGCCCGATCAAGCCACCCGCCGGCTGCCCCGCCCGGGACGGCCCGAGGCGCCGACCGAACAGATCCGGGCCCGTCCTCGGCCGCCGGAGGCCGCGACCGAGAAATTCAACCCCCCGGATGCTGCCACCGAGCAGATCATCCGGAACCGCCCGCCGGTGCCGCCTCGGCCGGCGGGACCGCCTCCGGTGCCACCGCCTGCCGCCGGACCGCGAGAGGCGCAGCCCGAGCCGTCGAAGCCGTCCTCACGATGGCGCAGTCCGCAAGCGATCATCCTGGCTGCGGTCATCGTCGTCGCAGTCGTGGTGATCGGCCTGACCGGCGCCGAACTCTATGCCCGGCACAAGGCCGGCTCGGTCCTGGTCGCGGTCGCCGAATGCGTGGTGGAGGACAACGCCTCGGTCTCGTTCGGCGTCAATCCGCCGTTCCTGTGGCAGCACATCAACGGCCACTACACCAACATCTCGGTGGAGACCGGGGGTAAGCAGGTACAGGCCGCCAAGGGGATGACCGCGGACGTGTCGTTGTCCGACATCCGGCTGCAGGGCACCGCGGACTCCAAGGGCACCATCGGATCGTTGAGCGCCACCCTGACCTGGACGTCGGCCGGCATCAAGGACACGGTGGCAGAAAATCTGCCGGGTGTCGGCTCCCTGATCACCGATGTCAGCACCGATCCGGCCGCGGGCACTCTCACCATGGAGGCGATAGGGGGCACCAAGGTGACCGCGAAGCCGGTCGTGAACAACGGAAATCTGGACCTGCAGATCATCGACGTCAGCGGTCCGCTCGAGAAGGACACCGTGCAGACAGCGCTCGACGGTCTCATGACGGGGCTGAATGAGGCCTACCCGCTCGGGATCCACGCCGACAGCGTCGAGGTCACCGATACCGGGGTGGTGGGCAAGTTCTCCAGCCAGAACGCGTCCATCCCCAACGACGAATCCGACGACGCCTGCTTCGCCAAGCTCTGATGACGGGCCGAATCGCCACCGCAGGTGCCCTCGCGCTTGCGGCACTGTTCCTCGGGCCGACCGCACGGGCCGAGGAGCCCAGCCCGCTGCTACCGCTGGTCGACGCCGCCGCTCAACGCTTGCAGACCGCGGACCCGGTGGCCGCCAACAAGTTCCGCACCGGCGGTGCCATCGAGGATCCGCGCCGCGAACAACAGGTCATCGACGCAACCACCGCCGAGGCGGGCAAGCGGCATATCGATCCGGCCTACGTGAGAGATGTTTTCCGGGATCAGATCGACGCGACCGTCGCGGTGGAGTACGGGTTGTTCTCGCAGTGGAAGCTGGATCCCGCCAGCGCGCCGGCGAGCGCCCCCGACCTGGCCGCGTCGAGAACCACCATCGACGGGCTCAACCACACGATGGTGAACGAGATCGCCGACCAGTGGCCGGCCCTGCACTCAGCGGCCTGCCGGACCGACCTGGCGAACGCCGTCGATGAGGTGGCCGGGGCACGCAATCTGGATCCGCTGTACCGGCGGGCGCTGGAGTACGCCACCCGGTCCTATTGCCACTGACCGCCCGGGCGGGTTCAGGAATTGACGTTTCTGTTGACGGTGCGCGGGTATTCCTGGCCGCAGGAGGTCTGGAAATGCCCACATGGAGTTGGATCCTCATCGCCGTGGTCGTCATGGCGATCGTGCTGCTGGCGGTAGTCGTGGCCGCATCGATGATGCGTCAGAAACGCAGCGAACGGCTCAAGGACCAGTTCGGTCCGGAGTACGAGCATGCGGTCAAGTCAGCCGGTGGCGAGCGTGCCGCAGAGCGCGAACTGCTTGCGCGCGAACGCAAGCACAACAAGCTGAAGATCAAAGAGCTGGCCCCGGAATCCCGCGTGCGGTACGTCGAGGCGTGGGGTGTGACCCAGGCCGGCTTCGTCGACAATCCGTCGCAGGCGGTGGGTGACGCCGATCGCCTGGTGACCGAGGTGATGCGCGAACGGGGTTATCCGGTAGACGATTTCGAGCAGCGCGCGGCAGAACTCTCGGTCGATCACCCCAAGGTCGTCGAGCACTATCGAGCCGCACACGTTCTTCGTCTTGCGCAAGAGCAAGGCGATATCGGCACCGAGGCGCAACGTGAGGCGATCATCCACTATCGAGCGCTCTTCGAACGATTGGTCGGTGCAGAGCCCGAGACGCGCGGCGAGGCAAGCGAAGCGCGGGCATGACCCTGAGCCGGCAGGACTACAAGCTGTCGACGATCTCGTTCTTGAGTGTCTCGGAACTGGTGCCGAACACCGCTTGAACGCTGTTGCCGACTTCGATGACGCCGGCAGCGCCGAGGGCCTTCAGCCGGTCCTGGTCGACCTTGCTCTTGTCGGCGACCTCCATCCGTAGCCGGGTGATGCACGCGTCGACATTGACGAGGTTTTCCCGGCCGCCGAACGCGGCGATGATCTGCTCGGCTCGTGTGTCGGCCCGCGCGGGTGCGGTGAGAGTGCCTGAACCTCCGGCCGTGACGGTGGTCGCGGACTCGGCGCCCTCGCCGAGGTTGGCCTGCTCCTCGGCCTCGAACTCAGCCTCAGGCTCGCGACCCGGGGTGTGCATGTTCCATTTCTTGATGGCGAACCAGAACAAGACGAAGTACACGACGGAGGACACCACACCCATGGCGATGAGTAGCCATATGTTCTTCGCCGCGGGCGCACCGCCGTAGAGCAACAGGTCGAGGAGCCCCGCCGAGAACGAGAAGCCGAGGTGGATATCGAGCAGGTACGCGATCGCCAGGGACAACCCGGTCAGCACCGCATGGATGACGTAGAGCGGGAACGCGACGAACATGAACGCGAACTCCAGCGGTTCGGTCACGCCGGTCAGGAATGCGGTCAGCGCGGCCGCCGAGAGGATGCCGACCGCAACCTTGCGCTGCTTCTTGTTCGCGGCGAGGATCATCGCCAGCGCGGCGGCGGGCAATCCGAACATCAGGACCGGGTAGAACCCCGAGGTGAGGATCCCCGCGGTCGGATCTCCGGCCGCGAACCGGGTGAGTTCGCCGGTGACCACGTTGCCGTCCGGCGTTTGGTAGTCGCCGTAGATGAACCACACGTACGAGTTCGGGATGTGGTGTAAGCCCAGCGGAATCAGCATGCGGTTGGCGAACCCGTAGACGAACGCACCCAACGCACCGCTGCCGCCGATGAACCGGCCGAGACCGGTCAGGCCCGCATCGAAGATCGGATAGAAGTAGCTCATCAGGAAGGCGATGAACAAACTCGCGAGGGACACCACGATGGGGACGAACCTGCGTCCGCCGAAAAAGCCGAGATAGGACGGCAATTGGATGGTGTGGTAGCGGTCGAACAACCAGGCGGTCAGCAGACCCACCACGATGCCGGCGAAGACGCTGTAGTTGATCTGGGCCTGGTCGCCGGCCTTGTCCACTTCGCCGGCCAGCACGATGGGGGACATGGTCTTGAAGACCGCGGCCATCACCAGGTAGCCGACGACTGCGGCCAGCGCCGTCGATCCGTCGGCCTTGCGGGCGAAGCCGATCGCCACACCGACCGCGAAGAGCAGGGGCAGGTTGGTGAACAGGGCGTCGCCGGCTGCGCTCATCGCCTTGAAGAACGGGCCGATGACGGGGGAGTCGATCCGGCCCAGCAGGTCGGGTTGACCCAGTCGGAGCAGGATGCCCGCGGCGGGCAACACGGCGATGGGCAGCATGAGGCTCTTGCCGAGGCGCTGCAGTTGCGCGAAAGCGGGTATGTTCAGACCGGACTTCTCCTGTGTACCTTCAGGTTTCGTCGTATCGCTCATCGCCCCACCGTCCTTCTGACACCCGGCGCGAACCGCCGTAAAGCTGTGCGGAAGCTTAGACGAGAACCCGCGAACTCGCGGCTGTCTTGCGACCACGCTCGTATTGTTGAGTGGCACGAGCACCCCGCGCGGCAAAGGAGCCAACACAGTGAGCAGCACGCGAGTTCTCGCCCCCGTAGCCGGGCGCGCAGTGGCACTCCAGGATGTTCCCGATCCGGTGTTCTCGGCCGGCATGGTGGGGTACGGCGCGGCCGTGGACCCGCCGCGCGGCGTGATCGAGGCTATCGCCCCGGTCAGCGGCAAGCTGTTGAAGCTGATGCCGCATGCCTACGTCATCATGACCCCCGACAACGTCGGCGTCCTGGTGCACCTCGGGCTGGATACCGTCGCACTCAACGGGGAGGGATTCACCACGCATGTCAGTCAGGGGGATCAGGTCGACGCCGGCCAGGTGGTGATCACCTACGACGTGCCTGCCGTCGAGGCGAAGGGGCTCAATCCGATCGTGCCGGTCGTGGTCATGGACGAGCGCGAACCCGGTAACGTGACCGTGGCGGCGCCGGTCGCCTCTGGATCCGATATCGATTCGGGCGCAGAACTTTTCACGGCGAACAAGTAATGGAAGTCATCATCCTGCCCGACGCCGCCACTATCGGTGGCGTGGCAGCCGATGCGATCGGTGCGCTCCTGGTGCGCAAACCCGACGCGGTCCTCGGGCTGGCTACCGGCTCGTCGCCGCTGGCGATCTACGACGAGCTCGCCGCGCGGTATGCCGCCGGGCAGATCAGCTTCCGGCAGGCCCGGGGGTTCACCCTCGACGAGTATGTCGGGCTGCCCGCGGGCCATCCAGAGCGTTACCGCAATGTGATCGACACCGTGTTCGTCTCACGCGTCGACTTCGCTCCGGACGCGGTGCTGGGCCCTGACGGCCTGGCGACGGACATTCCGGCGGCGTGCGCGGCGTATGAGGACGCCATTCGCGCTGCCGGCGGTGTCGATCTGCAGATCGTCGGAATCGGCACCGACGGGCACATCGGTTTCAACGAGCCGGGATCCTCGCTGGCATCACGCACCCGGATCAAGACGCTGACGCGGCAGACCCGACTGGACAACTCCCGGTTCTTCGGCGGCGACCTCGACGCCGTGCCGACCCATTGCCTGACCCAGGGGCTGGCCACCATCATGGCGGCTCGGCACGTGGTTCTGGTGGCGCTCGGTCGGAGCAAGGCGGAAGCGGTGCACCATCTCGTCGAGGGAGCCGTGAGCGCCATGTGGCCGGCGACCATCCTGCAGCATCACCCGCACGTCACCGTTCTGCTCGATGATGCTGCGGCACAGCGGCTTCAACTCATCGACTACTACCGTGAGACCTACCGGTCGAAACCGGCGTGGCAGGGTCTCTGAATGTTGCTGACCGCCGACACCGTGATCACGGGTGCTGAATTGTTGCGGCCCGGGTGGATTGACGTGTCCGGTGGCCGGGTGCAGGCGATGGGTGCAGGTGAGCCGCCCCGGCTCGCCGATCGTGATCTCGGTCCCGTGACAGTGGTACCCGGGTTCGTCGACACCCATACGCACGGTGGTGGCGGCGGCAGTTTCTCGGTGGCATCGGAATCCGACACGTCGGCCGCGGTGGCACTGCACCGTGCACACGGAACCACCACCATGATCGCCTCTCTGGTCACCGCCGGCCCGGACGATCTGCTGCGTCAGGTCGCGGCGCTCGCCGAGAACGTCCGGGACGGGCTGATCGACGGGATTCACCTGGAGGGCCCGTGGCTGTCGACCATGCGGTGCGGGGCCCATCAACCCGCCCTCATGCGTGATCCGGATCCGGCTGAGATCGACCGGCTGCTCGCCGCCGCTGCGGGCACGATCCGGATGGTGACGATCGCGCCCGAACGGACCGGTGCCCTGGATGCGATCCGGCAGCTGGTCGACGCCGGCGTCGTCGTTGCCGTTGGGCATACCGAGGCCACCTACGCACAGACCCGCGCGGCGATCGCGGCCGGTGCCACGGTGGGCACCCATCTGTTCAACGCCATGCGCCCGATCGACCGGCGGGAGCCGGGTCCGGTGATTGCGCTGCTCGAGGATCCCGCCGTCACCGTTGAACTCATCACCGACGGGGTCCACATCGATCCGGCCATCTACCGGCATGTCACGCGTTCCGTCGGCGCGGATCGCGCTTCGCTGATCACCGACGCGATGGCGGCCACCGGCATGTCCGACGGCCGGTATCACCTGGGGCCGGTGCAGGTCGACGTGGTGGATGGGGTCGCCTTCGTCGGCGGCACCGACACCATCGCCGGGAGCACGGCGACCATGGACCGGGTGCTCCGATTCGCCGTGGCCCATTGCGGTTTGGCCCGCGAGGAAGCCCTGCTGCTCGGTGTTCGACAGGCCTCGCTCAACCCCGCGCGCGCCCTGGGGTTTCCCAGTGACGGCCTGATCCCCGGTGCCGCAGCCGATCTCGTCGTGCTCGATGCTGACCTCGCCGTCACCGCCGTGATGCGGCGTGGTGGGTGGGAGCCGAGAAGTGCTTTCTGAGGCAAACATTCGTTTGCGGCGGCCGTGAATAGCCGTTACGAATTCTTGTACCGGCGTACCGTCACCCAGGTAAGCCGCGAACCACTGGGGGTCGTTCTTGCCGGACTGGCCATTCGTCGCACGAGATGCCGAACTGCGTGAAGCCGCGCAGGCACTGCGGGGCGGCTCCCGCGGGGTGGTGCTGGCCGGAAAAGCCGGAGTGGGCAAATCGGCGCTGGCCCGGGTGCTGGCCGAAGGCCTGGAGGCCGACGGCTGCCCGGTCCGGTTCGTGCTCGGTACCGAGACCGCGCAGGCGGTGCCACTGGGGGCTTTTCGTCATGCGCTGACCCTGACCGACGCCCATGATCCGACGGTGATGCTCGCGGTGGCGCACGAGGTGATGGCCTCCGATCCCGACTTGGTCATCGTGGTCGATGACGCGCAGTACCTGGACCCGTTGTCGGCGCTGTTGGTCCAGCAGTTGGCGGTGCACGGCGCGCCGAGACTGATCGTCACCATCGGGAACGGCGCGGCCTCATCCGATGCGGTGACCGCGTTGTGGAAGGAACAACTGCTACTGCGGTTGGACCTCGAACCCTTCACGCGCGAGCAGACCGGAGCGTTGGCCGCGGCGGTGTTGGGCGGTGAGGTAGACGCGCGTGCGGTCGCAGAACTGCACCGGTTCTCCTCAGGAAGTCCGCTCTACCTCCGGGGTGCGCTCAACGCGGCCCTGGCCGATGCGGCCTTTGTCTGCGAGCAGGGCAGCTGGCGGTTGCGCGGGCAGCTGCGGGCGAGTGCCGATCTGCACGCCCTGATCGAGTCCCGATTCGACACGGTGACCCCCGACGAACAGGACGTGCTGGAGGTGGTCTCCACCGCGGAGGTACTCGACTGGGATGTGCTGGTCGGAGCCTGCGACGTGGACGCGATCGCCAGGCTGGAGCGCAGGGGCGCGATCCAGGTGCTCAACGACGCCACCTGCACCCTTGTGCAGCCGGGCCACCCCATCATCGGCGAAGTCGCCCGCAGTCGATGCTCGAAAACCCGTTCCCGGCAGATCAATACGCTGCTGGCCTCGCTGTTGGGGGCACACCTGGCGGCGCCCAACAACGTCGGGTCCGCTGACGTACGGGGACGTATCCAGCTGGCGAGATTCATGGCAGGCGGCAACGGTCCGGCGGATACGGACGCTATCGCCGACGCGGCGGCCAGTGCGGTCACCATGTCCAACCTGGCACTGGGAGAAGAACTGGCGCAGTACGCCCTGGATCATGGCGCCGGGGTGCCTGCGGCGCTCGTGCTGGCCGACGCGGTGAGCTGGCAGGGGCGTGGCGAGCAGGCCGAGGAACTGCTGGCTCGGTCGACGCCGCCCACCGATGACGAGCCGATGATGGCGCGGTGGGGCTGCCTGCGGGCCTCCAACCTGTTCTTCGGATGTGCACGCCCGGACGCCGCGCGTGCCGTGCTTGCCCTGGTCCGTCGGCAGGTGCACGGCCCGGAGATGTTGGGACTGATCGTGGCGATGGAGGCGGTTTTCGCGTTCTTCGCCGGTGGACTTGCCGGCGCGATCTCGCTGGCTACCGAGATTCTCGGTGCCGAGGCATTGCCGACGGCCAACGTTTGGGCCGGACTGGCCGGCTCGAGCGCGCTGGCCCTGTCGGGGCGCTGGGACGAGGTCGCTGCCGTCGGCCAGATGGGTGAACTGGCCGCCGAGGATTGCGAGTCAGGACCGCAGCGTTACTGGCTGGCCTTCGCGCAGGTATCTGCGGCAGTGGCAGAAGGGGAGCTGGTGCGGGCGCAGCGGGTCTGCGAACGCTACGCCGTGCGGGCGGCCGGTTCTCCGCAGGCCGAGGCCATCGTCACAGCGCTCAATGGGCGGGTGGACTTGGCCCGCGGTTGCCTGCCTTCTGCGTGTGAAGAGCTGCAGGCCGCGGTGTGGGCGACACCGCATGGGCTCCCGCCGGGGTGGCTCATGGTGGTCGCCGCGTGGCTGGCCCAGGCCGAGGGGATGCGGGGCAACGCTCCCGCCGCGGGCGCTGCGCTGTTGCGCGCGGAGGCGGCCGCGGTCGGACCGCTCGAGGTGTTCCGGCCGGAGCTGGAGTTGGCGAGGGCCTGGACGGCGGCGGCCGAAGGTGACACGAGATCGGCCGGCGCCCACGCCGCTCAGGCGGCGCAGTGCGCCAGGACGCACGGTATGGCGGCAGTCGAGCTCAGGGCGCTGCACACCTCACTGCGATTCGGGGAAGCGTCCGGCCACCGCAGAATCCGGCAGTTGGCGCGCTGCCTCGGTGGCCGGCTGGCGGAGGCCATCGCCGCGCATAGCATCGGCCTGGCACAGCATGATCCCGAGCAACTCGTCGCCGCCGCGGACCGGTTCGAGGCGATCGGTGCGCTGGCACTGGCCGCCGATGCGGCCGCCCACGCGGCCCGGCAGTTTGCCCAGACCGGTTGCCGGGGCGGGGAATTGGAGTCTGCCGCCAGGGCCTTGTGGCTGTCGGGTCAGAGTGGGGCGCGGACGCCCGCCTTGTGTTGCGCCGGCGGGCCCCTTCCGCTCACCGAGCGCGAATGGGAGATCGCCAACCTCGTCGGCGTCGGGATGAGCAACCGTCAGATCGCCGGCACGCTGTGCTTGTCGGTGCGCACCGTCGACGGGCATCTCTATCGCATGTTCGCCAAGCTCGGGGTGGAGGACCGCGATCACCTGGCCCGGCTGGCGCGCTTCGGTCCGGTGGGGTGATCAGCCGAGCTGGTCCCGCACGGCTGAGGCACTGTCGGCGGCCAGGGCCTTATCGGCTACTGGTCGGGCCTGTTCGCGGACCACGGCCCGGACCGCTTCCTTGGTCGCGGGAATGGCCGGGGGCGCGACACTCAATGCGTCGACCCCGAGGCCGACGAGCAGCGCCGCGGCTCGGCCGTCCCCGGCGAATTCGCCGCACACCGACACCGAGGCCTGTCCCGCCGCGCCGCGGCAGGTTTCTGCGACCAGCCGCAGCAGTCCCGGATCGAAGCTGTCGCCGATGGTGGCGACTGCGTCGTTGTTTCGGTCGGCGGCCAGTGCGTACTGCGTCAGATCGTTTGTGCCGATGGACATGAAGTCGACATGGCGGGCGAAGGCCGCGGATTTCAACGCTGCGGCAGGCACTTCGACCATCATGCCCACCTGGAGCCCGGTGGGCGGCCGGGACCCGGCGCGCCCGACCGCAGCGTCGAGCAGGCGGCGTGCGGCGAACAACTCGTCGAGCGTGCTGACCATCGGGAACATCACGCTCACCGGGGTCTGGTGGGCCAGCCGCGCGATGGCCAAGAGCTGGTCTGACAACAACTCGGGATGTGCCAGTGACAGCCGGATGCCGCGCACCCCGAGGTATGGGTTGAGCTCGGCCGGGGTGGGCAGAAACTCTAGTGGCTTGTCTCCGCCCACATCGAGTGTTCGCAGCGTGATGCGTTTACCGTCAAGCGATTCGGCGATCTTGCGGTACACAGCGAGCTGTTCGTCGACATCGGGAGCCTGCTGCCGGCCCAAAAACAGGAACTCGGTGCGGATCAGACCGGCGAAGTCGGCTCCTTGGGCGGCGGCCGCCCTGGCATCGTCGACCGATGCGATGTTCGCACCGACGCCGATCGTGACCCCGTCGCGGGTGACGGCAGGTTCGGCGGCCCGTGCGCGGGCGGTGCGTTGCCGTTGCACCGACCTCTCGACCCGGGCCTCGAAGTCCTCCAGGACCTCACCGGTGGGGTCGACGATGAACTCGCCACTGCCACCGTCGACGGCGACCGTGGTGCCGTCAGGAATGCCGAGCACCGTGGGGCCGGCGCCCACGACGACCGGAATGCCTTTGGCGCGCAGCAAGATCACGTTATGAGCGTGTGGGCTACCGAACGCCAGTAGCACCGCGGATACCAGCTGCGGGTCCAATTCGGCCGCCTCACCGGGGGTGAGGTCGCCCGCGACGAGTACGCCGCTGACGGTATCCGGTCCGACTGCACTGCCGAGCAGTGCTCGTAGTACCTGCTCGCCGACGGCGCGCACATCTTCGGCTCTGGCCTTCAGATAGGGGTCCGACAAGGCCGCGAACTCGGCGGCCAGATCGGCGACCGCGGCCGACCATGCGGCGGCGGCGTTGTGGCCCTGGTCAATCCGCGATCGGGCCGCACCGGTCAGCGCCTCGTCGTCGAGCAGCAACTGGTGTGCGTCGAAGATCGACGCCTCGGTTTCGCCGACCTCGCGCGCGGTCCTGGCCCGCAGGGCGGTGATGTTTCGTCGTGCTTCGGTGATTGCGGTGCCGAGGCGGCTCAATTCGGCCTGGGGATTGTCGGCCGGCGTGTCCGGTATCGCCATCGTCGCCAGTCTCGACAGCCGTGCGGGCCCGATACCGAGGCCGGGTGCTGCACCGATCGGAGCCTGGGCTGGGGTCGGTACAGGTTCGGGTGCGACGTCGGCCACCGACTCGTCGAAGTTGCGGGCCGCGAGCGCGAGGATGTGCTCGAGTGACTCGGCGGCCCGGGGGCCTGACACCCGTATGTCTACTTCATCGCCGCAGCGCACGCCGAGGGTCGCGATCTTGGACAGACTGGCGGCCTCCACCCACGCCGAATCGGTGCGGCGGTTGCGGATAGCCACATGCGCGTCGTGGGCCCGGATAGTGCTGACGAGGCGTGCCGCGGGCCGGGCGTGCAGCCCGTGCGGGTTGGCGACGACGAAGCGCGCGCTGAGCCCCTCGGTCTCGACGGACTCGTCGGTGGTCGGGGCGTGCGACGCCGGCCCCAGCTGGGTGAGCTTTCCGGCCAGGGCCCCCGATGCTTCGGCGGCGACCTCGGCCGGAGAGGCACCACCGGCCGCCGTGACCGCGGCCACCACGAGACCTTCCACCAGGGGAGCGGGGCACAGCAGGGTGCGGGTGCGGGCGTCGTCGTCGAGCAGTTCCATCGCGAGTTCGGCCGAAAGTACCGCACTGCCCAGGTCCATCAACACCACGGCGCCGTCGCCGGTGTCCGCGGCGCTGACGGCGTCGAGAATGTCCGATGCGTCGGTGCCGAAGGTGGTTTCGTCCAACCCCGCGGCAATGGTGATCTGAATCTGCGTGCCGTGCACCATTTCCTGGGCAAGGTCGACTGCAGCCCGGGCCAGCGCCCGGCTGTGGGATACGACGACCAGGCCGACGGTCATGCCGTGCCTCCGTCCGTCACCGTCGCCGCGGCGGCGATCAGCAGCGCGGCCGACGTCGCACCGGGATCGATGTGCCCGACGCTGCGCTGGCCGAGGTAGCTGGCGCGGCCCTTGCGCGCCACCATCGATTCGGTTGCATCCCTCCCTTTTTCCGCGGCCGCTGAGGCGGCGGACAGTCCGTGGGCAAGGTCGGCGCCCGAGGACAGGGCGGAGTCCAGTGCATCGATCGCCGGTGCCAACGCGTCGAACATGGTCTTGTCGCCGCTCTCGGCACGACCGCGCTGCACCACGCCGTCCACACCGGCGCGCAATGCCTTGGCGAAGTCCGTGTCACTGACCGAATCAGCGGTCCCCAGTGCGGGTGCCATCCGCAGGAAGAATGTGCCGTACAGCGGGCCGCTGGCGCCGCCAACGGATTTCACCAGCGTCATGCCTACCTGTTTGCACAGGGCGGCCATGTCGGCGGGAGTGGTCTCGTCGAGTGCGGCAAGGACCGCGGTCATTCCGCGGTCCATGTTGATGCCATGGTCGGCATCTCCGATCGCCGCGTCGAGATCGCTGAGATATTGCCCGTTTTCAGAAATTGCCCGGGCATACTCGCGGATCCACCGGGTCAGTGTTGTCAGGTCCATATCAGCATCCCTTTCGCAGCGCCGGTGTATTCACGGGGTGATCCCACAGTCGCAACAGGTCGTCGTCGGCCTTCAACAGGGTGACCGAGCAGCCGGCCATGTCCAGGCTGGTGATGTAGGGGCCGACCAGTGAGCGGGCGACCCGCACGCCGGCCTTGTCGAGGATGGCCGTGAATTCTGCGTACATGACGTACAACTCGATCAGCGGTGTGCCACCCATGCTGTTGACGAACAGGATCACGCCGTCGTCGCCGGAGAAGTCGAGATCGGCCAGGATCGGTTCGGCCATGAGCTCGGCGACTGCGCGTGCCGGCTGTATCGGCACCCGATGCCGCCCCGGCTCGCCGTGGATGCCGATGCCGACTTCGATCTCGTTGTCGGGCAGGTCGAAGGTGGGGTGTCCGACTGCGGGAACCGTGCACGACGTCAGGGCCACGCCCATGCTGCGGGATGCCGCGTTGACCCGGCGTGCCACGTCAGCGACCTCGGCCAGCGACCGGCCCTGCTCGGCAGCGGCGCCGGCGATCTTCTCCACCAACACGGTGGCGCCGACGCCGCGACGCCCGGCGGTGAAGGTGCTGTCCTGGACCGCGACGTCGTCGTCGACGACGACGGACTCGACGGTAATTCCTTCGGCGGCAGCCAGTTCCGCACCCATTTCGAAGTTCATCACATCGCCGGTGTAGTTCTTGACGATGTGCAGAACTCCGGCACCGCTGTCGACGTTCTTGGTCGCTTCCAGCATCTGGTCGGGTACCGGTGAGGTGAAAACCTCACCGGCGCAGGCAGCGTCGAGCATGCCGGGGCCGACGAAGCCGCCGTGCATGGGTTCATGCCCGGATCCGCCGCCGGAGATGACGCCGACCTTGCCCGGCACCGGTGCCTCACGGCGGTAGATGATGCGGTTGGCGTGGTCGATACGCAGTTCGGGATGGGCAACGGCCATGCCGCGCAACGCTTCACTGATCACATCGGCCGGATCGTTGATGAGCTTCTTCATGTGTTGTCCTCAGGCTGCGGTGGTGGTCTGGACTGTGGGAATGGCGGCGGGGGCGTCGGCGCGGGTGCGGGAGATGGCGACATAGGTGATCGCGGCCGCCGCGCCGGCGAGGAACTCGGCGGCGAGATACACCGGCAGTTGGTTCCAGGAGACAGAACCCCCGGCGAGTTGCTGGACGAGCATGGGCCCGAAGGTCCGTGCCGGGTTGATCGATGCGCCGGTGGTGGGTGCCACCGGGATGATCGCGGCGAATACGACGAGGCCGATCGCCACACCGGCGAAACCGGCAGTGGCCTTGCGGTGTATCACGCCGAAAACGGTGAACACGAGAATGAACGTACCCACGAACTCGGCGAAAAAGGCCTGGACCGGACTGATGCCACCGGTGTAGGTCGCAATCCCCAGTCCGGCATCGCGGGCCGCGGTCCCGAGCACGCCCAGGATGGCGGCGGCACCGGCAGTCGCCCCCACGGCCTGAGCGGCGATATAGGCCGGGACCCGTGACCACGGGAACTGGCCGGTGACCGCCAGGCCCAGCGTGACAGCGGGATTGATGTGATTACCCGAGATGTGGCCGAGCGCGTAGACGGTGGCGACCACGACGGTGGCGAAGGCCAGCGAGATCATCCCGAGGTCGGCCATGGTGAACGGGGCGTCTCCGTTCACGATGATCGTTGCCGGGACTGAACCCACGCCGACGAACACCAGGAAGGCGGTTCCGAACGCCTCCGCGGCCAATTTCTGGAATATCGAGGGCTCGTCCATGGGCGCTCTCCTGGAAGTCGATAATCTCGGATGCCATTCGATAATGTCGAATGTGATCTGGAACATACGCTTATGATTCGGGCAGCACAAGAGGATCGGTGAAAGGGGCCAACATGATCCAGGCCGTGGATCGAGCCCTGCGTATCCTCACGGTGTTGCAGGGTGGGCGCCGGATGAGCTTGGGGGAGATCGCATCTGCGATCGAGCTCGCACCGTCGACGGTGCACGGCCTGGTCCGCACCTTGCTCGCACATGGGATGGTGCAGCAGGAGGCGGACTCCGGCCGCTACCGGCTCGGGCCCGCGACGCTGCGCTTGGGCAACGTCTACCTCGACAGCCTGGAGCTGCGTTCCCGGGTCACGATCTGGGCTGAGAGCCTCGCCCGGCGGACCGGCTGCGCAGTGCGCACGGGTGTGCTGTTGTTCGACGAAGTCGTCGTCGTCGCACACGAACCTCGGCCTGACGGCACCCGGCAGATGCCTGAGGTCGGGATCGTCATACCCGCGCACGCCAGTGCCCTCGGCAAGGCGCTGTTGGCCTTCCAGCCCGACTATGTGCCCGGACCGTCGCTGCGCAGCATGACCGGTGAGACGGTCACTGCTCCTGAGGTATTTGCCGATCAGCTCGCGCACGTGCACACCTCCGGTATCGCAACCGAGGTGGAGGAAGCGGTGCTGGGCGAATGCTCGGCCGCGGCACCGGTTTTCGATACCGCTGCGGTGGCGGTCGGCGCGGTCGGCCTGGTCGTGCCCGCGGCCCGCTGGCCCCTGGAGTCAGAAGCGATCGATGCCTTGCGGGACACCGCGCGCACCATCTCCCGCGAACTCGGGGCGCCGGTCTGGCCGCCGCGCTGACCGGCACCTCGGCGGCTACGCCTGGGCGGGATCCTCGCTGGACGTACGGGCGCCGACGAAATCGAGCAGGCGCGGATCGGTGGAGGTGAACCGGTCCACTTCCTCGCCGCCGTCCCATCGCAGCAACGCGATCGTGAGGCTGTCCGCGGTGCGGGTGAGGACGCGCCAGTGGGCACCGGAATCTTCCCAGCGCCGCAAATCCTCCACCCGATCCATGCTCATGCCTCCTACCATGGCATGTCATGGCCGAGAAACACCGTGTGCGGGTGGCCCGGGTGTACACCGAGCCCGAACCGGACGAGGGGCAGCGAGTCCTGGTCGACCGGCTCTGGCCCAGGGGCTTGAAGAAGACCGATCCGCGGGTGGGGCGCTGGCTGCCCGCAGTGGCCCCGTCCACGGAGTTGCGGCACTGGTACGACCACAAGCCGGAACGCTACGACGAGTTCGTCGCGCGCTACACCCAGGAGCTGCAGGCCGGCGAGGAGGCCGCGGCCTTCGACGAGTTGCGGGCGATGGTCGGCGACGGCCCGGTGACATTGGTGACCGCCACCCGTGAAGTCGAGCTCAGTCACCTGACCGTGCTGGCGAAGCTGCTGGCCTGACATCGATCGCGGGGAGGAAGGTAAACCTACCCTCACTCGCTACGGTAGGCTCGGCGCTCAAATGAGCGATATCGATACCGACGTGACCGACTTGCCAGGAACCCCCGTGCTCAAGCGGGAGCTGACCGACATCACCGACGAGGTGCGCGCCGTCGCCGCTCCGCCCACCCCGGTCCTGGCCGAGCCGTACGACATCCGGGTCGTCGACGCCGGCGCCGATGCCGAGTTGGTGTCGGAGTGGATGAACCGTCCGCACCTGGTGGAAGCCTGGGAGTACGACTGGGAGCCGGAGCGGTGGCGCCGGTACCTGCAGGCCCAGCTTGACGGTGAATACTCACGGCCGTTCATCGCGAGCTTCCGCGGTAAGCCCGTCGGTTACATCGAGCTGTACCGGGCGGCCAAGGACTCGATCGCGCCCCGCTACGCCGCCGATCGACATGACATCGGCATGCACGCCGCGATCGCCGATCTGAGATTCGTCAACCGCGGCATCGGCCCGATGCTGTTGCCGCGCATCGTGGCCAACGTGTTCGAACTCGAACCGAACTGCCGGCGGATCATGTTCGATCCGGATCACCGCAATGCCGGCGCGCGGCGGGTGTGCGAATGGGCCGGGTGTGAATTCCTGGGCGAGCACCAGATGTCCAACCGGCGGATGGCCCTGTACGCGCTGCCGCGTACACCCGACGACGCGCTCGGCGCCGCCGGGTAACCGGACAACCGGTTCAGGCTCGCGCGAATTCACGCCCCGGAGAATTCAAGGTAGCCGTCGTAATCCGGCTTCATCGCGGCGGCCACCAGCTCCCAGAGCACCTCATCGGTGCCGCCGCCGACGCGGGCCAGCTTCATGTCGCGCCACCACTTGCCCAGCGGTGTCTCGTCGACGAGATAGCCGGAGCCGCCGAAGATGTGCATGCACTCCGATGCCACCTCTTCGCCCAACCGCGCCGCGGTCACTTTGAAGGCCGCGGCAGCCCGGAGATCGAGCTTGCCCTGCGCGGCCGCCCCGGCCAGTGCGTAGCGCAGCAGATCGACGCGGGCCTGCAGATCGGCGATCCGCATCCGCAGCGCCTGGTGCTCGTAGAGGGTGTGACCGAACTGCCGGCGTTTCATCATGCGCGCCAACGTGATTCCCAGGATGCGCTGAGATCCGGCGGCCACCTGTCCGGCGATCGACATGCGTTCGTGGGCCAGGCCCCAGGAGATCGCCGCGAGCCCGGTGCCGGCCCGCGCCACCAGATGGTCGGCGGGCACCCAGGTGTCGATGTGCACGGCCGCGGTGGCCAGGGGCCCGTTGCCGACCTTGCGGTAGGGCGTCTGGATCTCAACCGCCGACGTCGGGACGGCGATGACGACGACGTTGCCGTGCCGGCTGGTCGGATCGTGGTCGACGTTGCGGGCCACCACCATGATGTGGTCGGCGATCGTCGACAGGGAGACGAACTTCTTGATTCCCTTGATCTCGAATCCGTCGCGGGCTGTTCGGACTTCGGTCTCCACGATCTGCAGGTCCGAACCCCCGGATTCCTCGGAGGCCGCGATGCACAGCACGGCTTCGCCGCGGACAGCCTGTTCGCAGATGGTGCGCAGATGGTCCGTTTTGCCGAAGCGACGCAGCAGGGCGATGGCCGAGTCGTGCAGGCTGACACCGACGCCGATGCCCGAGGAACCGGTGCGGCCCAGCGCGAAGGCCAACTCGACCAGCTTGGCCACATCGGGTTGCTGCCCGTCGCCCCACTTCTCGCTGAACACCCCGTTGCGACCGAGGTGCTCGATGAGCCGGCGCGGAAAGCTTTCGGTCTCTTCAGCTTCGGCGGTCCACGCCTTGACCTGATCGTCGAACACCCGGTCCAGCAGGTCGCGGTACTCGCCGATCGAGGTGGTGGCCGGAGTCGGCGTGGGCGTGAGCGTGGTCATGACTTCGCTGCCTCCAATTGTCGTTTGACCTCCAGGCGGCGCAGCTTGCCCGAGGAGGTGCGGGGGAGTGACCCCGGCTCCAGGAACACCACGTCAGCGGGCACGATGCCGCACTCGGATGCCACCTGCTGGATAACCTGGCTGCGGGCCTCGGCCTCGTCGGTTCCACGGAACTCCGCCGCGATCACCAGGCCGGAGCGAACCGACTTCTCGCCGGCGCCCACGGCCACGACGGCGCCTTCGCGAACACCCTTGACCTGAGCGGCAACTCGCTCGATCTCGGTGGGGAAGATGTTGCGCCCGGCCACCGTGATCAGTTCTTTGGTGCGCCCGCACACTACCAGGCCGCCGTCGACGAAATAGCCGAGGTCGCCGGTGGCGAACCAGTCGCCGGGGTTCAGTGGGGTCTGGCCGAGGTAGCCCGACATCATCGACGTGCCGCGGATCTCGACCTCGCCCACCTCGCGGCCGACGATGCCCGCGTTGTCCTCGCTCGGCCGCAGGCGTACTTCCATGCCGGGAATGGCGTCACCGAGGACCGCGAGTTGCTGCCGGTTGGACCCGGCGTCCGTGGTGACGGTGATCTCGTCCAGCAACACCCCGAGCCCGGGCACGGGAACCGTGACCGCACAGGACGATTCGGCCATGCCGTACGACGGTGACAGAGCGCCGGGGCTGAAGCCGAAGCGGGACAGTTCGGTGCCGAAGCGGATCGTCGCCTCGCAGTCCACCGGCTCGCCGCCGTTGAGTGCGAACCGAACCGCCGACAGGTCCAGATCGGTCAGGCGCTTGGAGTACTTGCCGATCAGACCGTAGGCCATGTTCGGTGCGGCGGTCAGGCTGGCGCGGCTCTCAGTCAGCCAGCGCACCCAGCTGAACGGCGAGGCCGCGAAAGCGATGGTCGGGGCCTGCCACACCTCGATCCCACCGAGCGCTCCAGCCAGCAGGAAGGTCAGCCCCATGTCGTGGTACAGGGGCAGCCACGAGCAGCCGATATCGCTGTCCGACAGGCTGATCCGCTCGCTGAGGCCACGCAGATTGGCCAGTACCGCCGCCGGCGTCAGCTGCGCGGTGCGGGGCGTGCCGGTCGAGCCGGCCGTCCCCTGTAGGACGGCTAGCTTGCCGGTTCCCAGCGGCAGCGTGGTGGAGCGTTGAGCATGCGCGACGACCGCGACGTCGTGGAGCCTCAGTGGGGTCTCGACCGTCTGCAGCAGCTCCAGGTAGCCGCCGTGGCTGAACACGGTGCCCACGCCGATGCCGGCGAATCGGTTCACCGTGGCCTGCGCCCACGTATCGGCGTCCGCACCCCGGATCGGGCCGGGTAATACGGACAGGGCCGCGCCGGCCAGAAGGGCGCCGAGGACCGCCGCGATGCTCTCCACGGTGGGCTCACCGACCACCCCGACCGCGGTCGAACCGTCCTGGCCGATCTGTTCGGCGACGTTCTCGGCGCGCGCGTACACCTGGCCCCACGGATGGCGCGTCCAGTCGCGGGTCTCGAGGTCGTACACCACGAGGTCGGCGTCGGTGGTGGTCAGCGACGCCGCGAGCGCCGTGGCCAGCACGCTCACTGGCTGCTCTGCGCGGCAGGCACTTTCGCCAGGATGGCCGCCTCGAGATCGCCGACGGTGTCGCAGCTGAGCAGGTCTTCTTCGGACAGCGCGACTCCGAGCTTGTCCTCGATCGCGACCATGCCGACGGCGAATGCCACCGAGTCCAGGCCGACGTCGTCGATGAGTCGGGACTCCCTGGTCACCCGGCGGACATCGACGTTCATGTCGTCGCGAAGGATCTCGGTGAGGGCGGCGCTGACCGCTTCGGGTGTTGTCGACTGCATGGGGTGGCACGGTACACGGCAAAGGAAAGCTAGGCTAGCCTTACCCGGCTGCCTGTGAAATCAGTAACGGAACCGCGCCAGACCGGTCCCGCCGTGCCGGCGTCCGGCATCGACAACCGTTGCCGAAGGCACCATCTCGGCGCTCACCACGCCATGCTCGCGGGTGATTTCGTCGACGATCTCGAAGGCTGCCGCGATCCGGCGCGGGGTGTCCACCACGATGGTCGTCACCGGCACCTGCCGTCCGAATTGAAAAAGCTTGTCCCCGTGCGGCTCGTCCTGGCCGCCGAACCCCCAGGCCCCGCGCAGGACAGTCGCGCCACCGGTCGCGCGGGATTGCAGTAAGGCACGGACGATCGCGCGATGGACGGGCACCCCGTCGTGGTGCGCGGTCTCGGACGTGTGCACCATCAGCTTCTGCCACAGCGGCAGACCCTGGGCGTCGGTGTCCGGAAGCTCGGCCGGGCGGGTCAGCAGTTGACCGCCCCGTTTGCACAGCTGCGCGCGCTCGACGGTGAGCAGCGGGTTGTTCTCCAGAAGCTCGGTGAGTTCACCGAGCACGGCGTTCACCTGTGCGCCGGTGCCGAGGCCGATGATCATGAGCGGCACTTCGGTGTTGCGGCTGAAGAATGCGGCGCGTCGGCGCTGGCCGTGTGCGGTGCCGTCAACCCCGAGAAATACGGTGGCTCCCGCGAAACCGCGCCGGTGCAGCAGATCGCACACCGCGCGGTAGGCCGGAACGCCACGGACCCGCTGATGACGGCCGACATACACCGTCAGCTTGCAGGTGTCGGTCACGGTCGGCGCGGGAGACTCGCGGCGGATCAATTGGGCGCGTTCCACGGTGATCAGGCCACGGGGGATCAGCGTCACGGTCTGCTCGGCCAGGGCGGCGATCTTGTCGGCAGCATCGACGGCGGCGATGGCGATCGGGGGATCCTCCGAGGCGCTCAGCGTCTCGTCGGTGCGCAGATGATGGTGTGGGCCGAAGCTGGAGATTCCGCGCAGCATCACGCTGATCGCGATGTCGCTGTCGCCGTACAGGTCGAGCAGTGCATCGGCGACGAAGCGCCGCTCGTGGCGGAGCCGCTCGGCGAAGTACGCGGTCAGCTTGAGGTAGTCGGTGGTGCTCACAACCGGCCTCCCACCATCATGCCCAGCCACGCCGCGGCCAGGCCGAGTGCCACGCTGACGACGATATTGCTCACCGCGGGCCAGATCCGGCGCTCCTCACCCAGCCGTTGCGTCTCCAACATCCAGGTGGAGAACGTCGTGTACGAGCCGACGAAAGCGGTACCGGCCAGCAGTGCGGCGTGCCGATCCAGAGCCAGACCGCCGAGGAACCCGAGCAGAAAAGCGCCGCTGAGGTTGACCGCCAGGGTGCCGAACGGGAACCCCCGCGAGTGCCGGGCGGTGACCGCGCGGTCGAGCAGGAACCGGCAGACCGCCCCGACGCCGCCCAGCAGCATCACGCCCGTCCAGATGAGCGCGGTCACCGGCTCACCGACGCCCGCCGTACGAGTGCGGTCGCGATCGCCACCGCGAGCAGACCGGCCGCGATGCTGGCGGCGGTGTAGCCGGCCGCCAATGCCCAGTTGCCGTGCTCGAGCATCGTCACCGTCTCGACCTGCATCGTCGAGAACGTGGTCAACCCGCCGCACACGCCGGTGCCCAACAGTGGCCTCCGGTAACTGGACACCGGCAGCCGCTCCAACAGGCGCGTGGTGAAGTACCCCAGCAGAAACGCGCCGACGATGTTCACGATGAAAGTCGGCCATGGCCAATGTCCGGGCTCGGGTGCCGCGAGGACAGCCAGGCCGGCGCGGGCGAGGGTTCCCAGGGCGCCGCCGATGAAAACTGCGGCCAATTCACGGGGATCGTGGCCGAACATAAGCCAAAAGTATGGCGGCTGGTGCGCGACTACCGGGCACCGACATCCGTTCGAGAGCAGAATCGGAAACTATGGCTGCCAATCCCCGCGCCGGGCAACCGGCTCAACCCGAGGATCTGATCGACATCGCGGCGGTGGTGACCGCGTACTACACCAGACGGCCCGACCCCGACGACATCGCGCAGCAGGTGGTGTTCGGCACCTCCGGGCACCGCGGCTCCAGCCTGGACACCGCGTTCAACGAAGGCCACATCCTGGCCACCACTCAGGCCATCGTCGAATACCGCGCCGCGCAGGGCACCACCGGGCCGCTGTTCCTCGGCCGTGACACCCACGCCCTGTCGGAACCGGCCTGGGCGTCGGCCTTGGAGGTGTTGGCCGCCAACGATGTTGTGGCGATGATCGATTCGGCCGACCGCTACACCCCGACACCCGCGGTCAGCCACGCCATCCTGACCTTCAACCAGGGCCGTGACGCTGACCTTGCCGACGGCATCGTGGTCACGCCATCCCACAACCCGCCCCGTGACGGCGGCTTCAAGTACAACCCGCCCAACGGCGGCCCCGCCGACACCGATGCCACCGGCTGGATTGCCAAGCGCGCCAACGAGATCCTGCGTGACGGGTTCAAAGACGTGAAACGCATGCCGCTGTCCCGGGCGTTGCAGATGGCTCAGCGTCACGACTACCTCGACGCCTATGTCGCGGATCTGGCCAATGTGGTGGACCTGCACGCGATCCGGGCCGAGGGTATCCGCATCGGTGCCGACCCGCTCGGCGGGGCCAGCGTGGACTACTGGGGCGCGATCGCCGAGCGGTACAACCTGGACCTCACCGTGGTGAACCCGCTGGTGGACGCGACGTGGCGGTTCATGACCCTGGACACCGACGGCAAGATCCGGATGGACTGCAGCTCACCGAATGCCATGGCGTCCCTAATCGCCAATCGGGACAAGTACCAGATCGCCACCGGCAACGACGCCGACTCGGACCGACACGGCATCGTCACCCCGGACGGCGGGCTGATGAACCCCAACCACTATCTGGCCGTGGCCATCGACTACCTCTACACCCACCGGCCCAACTGGCCGGCTGCCACCGCAGTGGGCAAGACCGCGGTGAGCAGTTCGATCATCGACCGGGTGGTGGCCGGGCTGGACCGCAAACTGGTCGAGGTGCCGGTCGGGTTCAAGTGGTTCGTCGACGGGCTGATCGGCGGCGGCATCGGCTTCGGCGGCGAGGAGAGCGCCGGGGCTTCGTTCCTGCGCACCGACGGGTCGACCTGGACCACGGACAAGGACGGCATCATCCTGGCGCTGCTGGCCTCGGAGATCCTGGCCGTCACCGGGACGACGCCGTCACAGCGCTACACCGAACTGGCCGAGCGCTACGGGTCGCCCACCTATGCGCGCATCGATGCGCCGGCCGACCGGGAACAGAAGGCCCGGCTGGCCAAGTTGTCGCCCGAGCAGGTCAGCGCCACCGAACTGGCCGGTGAGCCCATCACCGCGAAGCTGACCTCCGCGCCGGGCAACGGCGCCGCACTGGGCGGGCTGAAGGTGACGACCGAGAACGCCTGGTTCGCCGCCCGGCCGTCGGGCACCGAGGACGTCTACAAGATCTACGCCGAGTCTTTCCTCGGCCCCGACCATCTGGCGGAGGTCCAGGAAGCCGCCAAGGACGTGGTTAATACAGTCATTGGGTGAGCCTTACGGAGGACGACTGTCAGAGCGTCGCCAAGTCGAAGCTGCCTGGTGAAGTCTGGGTCCTGATCGTCGCCAACGCGGTCATCGCGCTCGGCTACGGCGTGGTGGCGCCGGTACTGCCGGCCTATGCGCGGCACTTCGGCGTCAGCATCAGCGCCGCGACCTTCGTCATCACCGCGTTCGCGCTGATGAGACTGTGTTTCGCGCCGGCCACCGGCATCTTGATCCAGCGGTTGGGGGAGCGCCGGATCTATGTGTGGGGCCTGCTGATCGTTGCCGTCACCACGGGTGCCTGCGCGTTCGCGCAGACGTATTGGCAGCTGTTGTTGTTCCGGTCGCTGGGCGGCATCGGGTCGACGATGTTCTTCGTCTCAGCCCTGGGCCTGATGATCCGGGTGAGTCCGGAGGACGCGCGTGGCCGCGTGGCCGGCATGTTCTCTTCGGCGTTCCTGGTCGGGTCGGTCGGTGGGCCGGTGCTCGGCAGCCTCACCGCGGGGCTCGGCTTGAGCGCACCGTTCGTGATCTACGGCGCCGCACTGTTGGTGGCCGCCGCGGTGGTGTTCATCAGCCTGCGGCACTCGTCGCTGGCGGCGCCCGCGCCCGACGAAGGCGCGAAGGTGACCGTGCGCACGGCGCTGCGCAACTCCGCCTACCGGGCCGCACTGTTGTCGAACTTCGCCACCGGCTGGTCGGCGTTCGGGCTCCGAATTGCCTTGGTGCCGTTGTTCATCGTCGACGTGCTGCACCGCGGTCCAGGAATGGCGGGGCTGGCGCTGGCCACCTTCGCCGTGGGCAACGTGTCCGCGGTGATTCCCAGTGGCTACCTGTCCGATCGGGTGGGGCGACGGGTGCTGTTGATCGTCGGGCTCACCGCGGCCGGGATATCGACCGTGATGGTCGGGTTCACCGACGGGCTGACGCTGTTTCTGGTGAGCGCCTACATCGCCGGCTTCTCGACGGGGATCTTCACCGCGCCACAGCAGGCCGCGGTGGCCGACATCATCGGCAACAAGGCCCGCGGCGGCACCGCGGTGGCGACGTTCCAGATGATGGCCGACGTCGGATCGGTCGGCGGTTCACTGCTGGTCGGGCTGATCGCGCAGTACCTGTCGTTCTCGTGGGCCTTCGTGATCAGCGGGGTGATCCTGCTGGTTGCCGCGGTGGGCTGGATCTTCGCTCCGGAGACCCGCGGACGGCCCTCCGCAGAGCACACTCCGGCCCGTGCGCTGGGTCCGGAGGCCGGTGGGGAGGTCCCCTGAGCAGCGATTTTGAACCTGGGGTAGCCGTGGTGTAACTTCGTGGGGCACGACAAACGGGGCTATGGCGCAGTTGGTAGCGCACCACACTGGCAGTGTGGGGGTCAGGGGTTCGAATCCCCTTAGCTCCACGTTTGGAAAACCCGCTCTGACTTTGGTCGGGGCGGGTTTTTTCGTTTGCTGATAGGTTGGAGTCCGGTCGAATTTTCCAAGTTCGCCACAAGCATGTGAGTGGGTTTCATCGACCTACCTCGAACCCGCGACGACATAGCGCTCGACGGTGACGACGACACCCACGATTCGACCTTCATGGCCTACATGAGCGCCTGCGGCCGACTGATGCAGATCCGGGATGGGTGCCGGCCATTGCGTGAGGCAAGTGGCCGTGCTCAATTCACAAAATTGACGATCCAGTCAGATTATTAGTTGAAAAGCCACAGAGAAGTCTGATTGGACCGGTACCGTTCCGCTCGTGAAAAGCCAAGCGGTCAGCCGCCGCATCAAGCTATCGATCGCCGTCGCAGCAAGTTTCGCGTCCCTAGCAATGGTGATGCCAGGAAGCGCCCACGCCGATGAGGGGAGTTATCTCGCGGCGCTGGGGCCCCAACTCTTGCCCACGGCATCCTTGCTGACGCTCGGTCGTACCATCTGCGACAAGCTCCGCTACGGCGGTTCAACGCCCGAAAACGTCCTAATGTCGTGGGAGTTGATCGGCTGGGCAAATCCTCAGATGGTGGATGCCGCGCAGCATGAGTTGTGTCCGGACACGCTCGCGCCCGCGCCCTGACGAAAGGCGTCGGAGAGGACAATTCAAGTGACCGGGCCCTCCGGCACACCGTCCACGGCCGATCGTCAAAAATCTTGACGATCGGCCAGATGAACAGTTGTACGGCCTCCGCAAGTCTGGAGCGGGCTGGTTCCGAAGTGGCCGCCCGATGGCAGTGTCCACCTTACTCCAAGTCGGACAACACTTTTCGCGCAGCTTCGAGTTCGGCTTCGAGCGCGGCCACCTTGGCGGCCTGCTGTGAGCGGGCCTCCTCGATGACTTCGTCGATGGGCGTGGAGAGGTCCTCGTGCAGCTCCTTGGCTGCGCGCGAGACCGCGGCGGCTGCGACCGCCACGTTGCGGGCCAGGTAGGTGGTGCCCTGCTTGAGTTCTGCGTGCCATTCACCGTCGGCGGTGCCCGTGACGGTCAGGGTCAGCTCGATGGTCTTGGCTTTCTTGCCCGGTGCCTTTTTGGCCGGCGCCTTCTTGGGCTTGTCGTCGGCAGGCGCTCCGGAGGCGGGCGTTTCGGAGGCGGGCGCGTTGCTCTCGGGCGTGCTCTCGGCCGGGGAGGTCAATGCGTCGGGAGTGTCGGCGTCGATGGTCAACGTTTCTGGCGCCTGAGTGTCTACAGTCATCGTCACGACGAACTCCTTCTAAGCATCGCTTGCGCTGGGCGGGCTGGCGGTCGCAGACATTAGAACACACGTTCGATGCCTGTGGTCAAGTCGACGCGCCCGCCGCGCTCACGTCGCCCGTTGGACAGCCTCGCTGATTCGAGCGCCGATGACAGAGCTGTCCAAGCGCTGGAGCAACTCGCGCGGATCGTCGAAAATTCCCTTCGCACCGGCCTTTTCGAGCTCACAGTCGGCGACGCCACCGCATCGCAGACCGATGAAGGGCAGCCCGGCACGGGTGGCGGCTTTCCCGTCCCACACCGCGTCACCGACGAAGACCGACCGATCGGCGGATACGCCGGCGCGTTCGAGGGCCACCTCGACGATGCCAGGGTCGGGCTTGGCGGTGTCCACGTCCCTCGATGACGTTGCCGCCGCGATGGCGTCGTCGCTGTCGAGAATCTTTCGGGTGATGGCGAGTTCGTCTTCAGGTGCGGAACTGGCCAGCACCACCCGGACCGAGTTCTCCGCGAGATGGTGTAGCAGTTCTCGTGCGCCCGGCAGGCGCACGATCAGGTCCGCGCTGTCTCTGTAGAGGCTGCTGTGCCGGTCCTTGAGCCGTTGCTGCACAGCATCACTGGCGTTCCCGGACAGAGTCCTCACGAGGGTGCTGCCGTCCATGCCGATACTGCGATGTATTCGCCAGGACTCCACGTCGATGTTCTCCTCGCGGAACGCCTGGGCCCAGGCGTGCACGTGGAGGTAGTTCGAGTCGACGAGCGTTCCGTCGACGTCGAACAGCACCGCAAGGGGATTGCTCGACGCATTTGCCATGCTGCGCGGTGTACCCGTCTGACAGTGGGGCAAACGGGGCGCTGGTTGCGCTCAGTCCTCGAGCCCGTATTCGTCGAACCAGTAGGCGAGCTTGCCGCGCCGGCTCACCGCGCGCAGCCGGGCCTCGGCGTCGTGTCGAGTCTTGCTGGTGGTGACGATGAGCAGTTCGTCGCCGACGGCGATGCGGGTGTCCGGTAGCGGCACGAAGGTGCGGCCGTTGCGGATGATCAGCGTGATCACCGCCGGATCGGGTAGCCGCAGTTCCAGGATCGTCACGTTGTGCAGCCGGGAATGAGGCTGCACGGTCATGGTCAGGAGCTCGGCGTCGAGCACGTCCAAGGGTGCGGCTTCGACCTGGATCTCGCGGGTGATGTCGCGGGTGATCAATCCCAGCGCGTTCGCCACGAATTTGATACTGGGCGCCTGCACCAGGGTGAAGATCACCACCAGGACGAACACGATGTTGAGCAGCCGGTAGCTGTCCGGCACGCCGGCGACGATCGGGAAGGTAGCCAGCACGATCGGCACCGCACCGCGCAGCCCCGCCCACGACAGGAAGAGCTGTTCGCGCAACGGGATCCGGAATCCGGCCAGCGACAGCACCACGGACACCGGCCGGGCGATCAGCAGCAGAACCAGCCCGATGACGATCGCGGGGACGATGTCGCCGGCGAGATCGTGGGGGTTGACCAACAACCCGAGCAATACGAACAGCCCGATCTGGGCCAGCCAGCCCACCCCTTCGGCGAACGACCGGGTGGCGGACTTGTGCGGCAGACCCGAGTTGGCCAGGACCACTGCGGACAGGTACGCGGCGATGAAACCGCTCGCGTGGGCACTGCCCGCGGCGGCGAACGCGATGAAACCCAGCCCGAAGGTGGCGATCGGGTAGAGGCCCGAGGCGGGCAGCGCGATCCGGCGCAAGGCGAACGCTCCGGCGAACCCCACACCCAGGCCCAGAAGGGAACCGGTGACCAATTCGTAGAGCAGGTCGGTGATGGCGCCTTCGGGATGGAACACGAACGGCACCACACTGAACGTCAGCACGAGGATGACCGCGGGAGCGTCGTTGAAACCGGATTCGGCCTCCAGGAGGCCGGCCAGACGTCTGGGCAGCGGCAGGATCCGCAGCACCGAGAACACGGCGGCCGCGTCGGTGGAGGAGACGATCGCCCCGAGCAGCAGCGCGAGTTGCCAGTCCATGCCCAGGAGCAGGTGCGCGCCGACGGCGGTGATGGCGGTGCTGACCACCACGCCGACGGTGGCCAGTACGCCTGCGGGTGCCAGCACCCCACGGATATCGGAGAATCGCGTGGTCAAGCCGCCTTCGACGAGCACGATCGCCAGGGCCGTGGTGCATACGTTGCGGGCCAGTTCGACGTTGTCGAAGTCCAGCCCGATCCCGTCGACGCCCAGCACCATGCCGACCAGCAGGAAGAACAGCAGGCTGGGGAATCCGATGCGGGTTGCCACCCGGGTGCCGACGATGCTGGCCAGCAGCACGACGCCGCCGGTCAGCAAGGTGAGGTATAGCTGGTTCAGGCTCATCGAGAATTAGTTAATCAGGACGAAGGGCCGTGGGTGTGCCGTGCGAATAGGCGAAAATGGCTAAGTGGTGGAACGGAACATGCGAGTAGTGGTTGCCGGTGCGGGCAATGTGGGTCGTTCCGTCGCGCGTGAATTGCTAGAGAACGGTCACAAGGTGTTGCTGATCGAGCAGCTGCACCGCCGGTACGAACCCCAGACGGTGCCGGGCGCCGACTGGTTGCTCGCCGACGCCTGTGAACTCTCCGCGATGGAGGAGGCCGGCATCGAGACCGCGGACGTGTTGATCGCGGCCACCGGTGACGACAAATCCAATCTCGTGGTCGGCCTGTTGGCCAAGTCCGAGTTCGGCGTGCCGCGGGTGGTGGCCCGCATCAACGACATCCGCAACCAGTGGTTGTTCGGCCAGGACTGGGGTATCGATGTCGCGGTGTCGACGCCGGGGTCGTTGGTGGCGGGTGTCGAGGGCGCCATCGACGTCGGGCACATGGTCCGGTTGATGACGCTACGCGGGGGTCGCGTTGAGCTGACCAAACTCACCCTCCCCGAAGACAACCCGGTGGTCGGTCAGCGGGTCGACCGCTTGGACCTGCCGGTCGACACCGCGCTGGTCACCGTCGTCCGCGAAAACAAGGTGCGCTTTCCCCAGCCCGACGACGTGCTCGAAGCCGGCGACGAGTTGCTCTTTACCGCCAACCGCACCTCGGAGAATTCTCTGCTGGCCGCCATCCATGGCGGGGAGTTCCTCAGGGAAGTGGTTTCCGACGAGCCCTAGGCTCATGGCATGGACGCCGAAACTCCGGAACGACGGCTGGTCATCAGGGTCAACTCGAACACCAAGATGTCACGAGGAAAGGCCGCGGCGCACGCGGTGCACGCCGCGCTGAAGCTCTACGGCATCGAGTACGACCATCCAGTCATCGTGATCGGCGGCAAGCCCGACGAGATCCTGGCGCAGACCGTGCATGTCCGTGACGCCGGGCGCACCGAACTCGAGCCCGGCACACTGACCGCGGGGGCCAGCTGGGAGTACAAGGACCGCACCGACCCCGACACCGAGTAGCTATCCCGTTGCCGCCGTGCGTTCTTCACGCGGCTGGGGCACGGCCAGGCCCAGATGTTCGCGTAGCGTCGTTCCTTCGTAGTCGATGCGGAACACGCCGCGCTCCTGCAGCAGCGGCACGACCTGGTCGACGAACGGGTCGAGCCCGCCCGGAGTGACGTGGGGGACCAGGATGAATCCGTCGCTGGCGTCGGATTGCACCAGATGGTTGATGGATTCGGCGATCGTGGTGGCCGAGCCGACGAAGTTCTGCCGCCCGGTGACCTCGATGATGAGCTCGCGGGTGGTGAGATTCTCCGCTTCGGCCTTGGCGCGCCATTCGTTGGCGACCGCGATCGGGTCACGGTGGATCCGGACGCTGGCCCGGCCCTTGGCGATGGTGTTCTCGCCGACCACCGGGTCGACGGTGGGTAGCGGCCCGTCGGGATCGTGATCGGAAAGATCGCGGTTCCATAGCTGTTCGAGGAATTTGATCGCGGTGGCGGGGGAGACCTGTGCCAGTCGTACCTCGTGGGCCAGCTCGGCGGCTTCGTCGTCGGTATCCCCGAGTACGAAGGTGGCTGCGGGCAGGATCAGCAATTGGTCATGGCGGCGGCCGTATTTGGCCAGGCGGCCTTTGACGTCGGCATAGAACTTCTGTCCGTCCGCCAGCGTCCCGTATCGAGAGAAGATGGCGTCGGCGGCCGCGGCGGCGAACTCACGGCCCCGGTCGGAGTCTCCGGCCTGGAAGATCACCGGGCGCCCCTGCGGGCTGCGTGGCACGTTGAACCGGCCACTGATGTCGAAATGGTCGTTCCGGTAGGAGAATTCGCCGGCTGCGGAATCCGACAGGAAGACGCCGTTGTCCTTGTCGGCGACGATCTCGTCACCGCGCCACGAATCGAACAATGTATGGGCGGCGGCCAGGAAGCTTTCGGCCCGCTCGTAGCGCTGATTCTCGGGCAGGAAACCGCCGCGGCGGAAGTTCTCTCCGGTGAACGCATCCCATGAGGTGACGACGTTCCAGGCGGCCCGGCCATCGGAGAGGTGATCCAGTGAGGCGAATTGCCGTGCCACCTCGTAGGGTTCGTTGAACGTCGAGTTGATGGTTCCGGTCAGACCGAGCCGGTCGGTCACCGCGGCCAGCGCCGCCAGCACCGTGAACGTGTCCGGGCGCCCCACGACATCGAGATCGTAGATTTCGCCGCCCTGTTCGCGTAGCCGCAGCCCCTCGGCCAGGAACAGGAAATCGAACTTGCCGCGTTCGGCGGTCTGTGCGAACCGCACGAACGAATCGAACTCGATATGGCTGCCGGACTCGGGATCGCTCCATACCGTGGTGTTGTTGACCCCGGGGAAATGCGCGGCCAGATGAATCTGCTTGACGGGCTTGCTCATGGGCGTTTCCTGCTCGTGTCAGACGGTCGAGTAGCGGTTGGCGGGACGCGTGAGCCCGAGCAGGCCACGCAGCGTGGACGCTTGGTACGACTCGCGGAAAAGGCCGCGGCGTTGCAGCTCGGGCACCAGCGCATCGGTGATCTGCTGTAGGTCGTGCGGCAGGGATGCCGGTCGCAGCCGGAAACCGGTGACCCCGGCGGTCTGCCAGGACTGCAACAGATCAGCCAGCTGATCCGGGGTGCCGACGAAAATCTCTGCATCACTGCGGTATTCGGCGCCGGCTAGTTCGTCGAGCCGGTCTCGCCGGGATCGCGCCGCGTCGAGCGTGTCGTCGAGGAACACCACCAGGTCGGCAAACACCCGCACCGGCGGAGCCTGCGCGGGGCGGAGCGTGGCGAGGTTGTTCACCAGGTCGGTGGCCTCCTCTCCGCTGTGCGGGGTGATGAACCCGACGTCGGTGCTGTCCGCGATGAGCTGGTAGGCAGGGTCGACGTGGCCGAGGGCAGCCACAATGGGTTGGCCCTGCGGCGGCCGCGGGGTGATCGAGGGCCCCTTCACCGAGAACGTCGCACCCTCGAAATCGATGTAGTGCAGTTTGTTTCGGTCGATGAACCGCCCACTGGCCACGTCCCGGATCTCGGCGTCGTCCTCCCAGCTGTCCCACAGCCGGCGCAGCACTTCCACGTAATCCGCAGCCTCGCCGAATAATTCGTCGGTGAGGGCGGCACGGTCCTCGGGCAGCTCGCGTCGACCGAAGTGGGCCGCGGCATCCCGGCGGGAAGACACCTGAACCCGAACCCCGGCCCGGCCGGTGCTCACGTAGTCGAGGGTGGCGATGGCTTTCGACGCATGGAACGGCTCAGTGTGGGTGGTGATGACGGTGGGCACCAAGCCGATGTGCCGGGTGCGGGGGGCGACGCGCGCGGCGATCAGCACGGCGTCGAGTCGTCCGCGCAGCCGGTCGGTGCGGTCATCGGGACGGAACGGATGATCGGACTGCAGGGTCAGCCCATCTTCGATGGTGACGAAATCCAGCAGACCCCGTTCGGCCTGGCTGATCAGGTCGGTCCAGTACCGCGGGGAGAGGGTTTCGGCCGGGCGGGCCGACGGCTCGCGCCACGATGCCGGGTGCCAGCCGGTGCCATCGAGTGCGACGGCGAGGTGCAGTGGGGTGCCCATCGACGGTTCTCACTTTCAGTCGCGGTCCCTGGCGACAACGCGAGCACACACCCGGGTAATCCCGGGCGCGCGCGGCTGCGTGTGTCGAACCCAGTCTGACCTGCCTGAAGAGATCCACGCAGGGTGATGCGAAATCCCCGGGGATATCGGCTACGCGATGTGCTGACCGGCGGCCGGAGCGGTGAAGGTGTCGTCGAGGTAGTCGCGCAGTTCGCGGACGTCGGCATCGAGCAGGGCGAGGTAGCCGTCGGGACGCACGAGTGTCAGCCCCACCCTGCCGGCCGGGGCGGTGTCCTGCCGGATATCGATCAGGTCGGCATGGGGCCCGATGGCGGCGTTAAGTCCGCGCGGCTTCGGACCGGAATGCAGCAGGGTGAACCTGGATGAGTCGAGGACATCGATGCGCGGGAAGCGGTCGCCGACTTCGAGGCGTGTGTCTTCGGTACCTCCGGTGCCGTCGCGGTAGGAGACGTCGAGCTGGGTCAGGGCGCGTCCCAAGACGCGCTGAACGATGGGCCGCGCGGTGATGTGCGGTGCCAGATGACGGCGACCGAAAGCGGCAACGGGATTGCGCAACAGGGTCATCCGGGTGGCTCGCCGGGTGCCCTTGACCAGTCGGTGCGCCACCGGGGAGCGTTCGGCGGCGTAGGTGTCGAGCAGCTCGGGCGCAGCTTCGCCGTGCACCACGGCCGCCAGTTTCCAGCCCAGGTTGAACGCGTCTTGTATGCCCGTGTTCATTCCCTGCCCGCCCACCACCGAATGCACATGCGCCGCGTCGCCGGCGAGGAACACCCGACCGACAGAATGCCGGGCGACCTTGCGCTGGTTGATGCGGAAGCGGCCGGCATAGGTGACTTGGGCGACGCAGGCCCCGGCCGGCGCGCATCGGTCCACGGCGGACTGGAGTTCCTCGAAAGTCACGTCGCCGCCGGGGGATTGGCCGGGCCGGTACGCGATGGTGAGGCGGTGCTGGTCACCGGGCATCGGGAAGTACGCGACGAATCGGCCCCGATTGAGGAATGAGTAGAAGATGTCGTACGGCAGTGTCCAGTCCATGTGGACATCGGCGACGGCGAAGTTCTCCTCGAACGCCGCGCCGACGAACGGTACTGCGAGCTGGTGTCGCACGGTGCTGTGGGCGCCGTCGCAGCCGATGACCCACGGTGCGTGCACCTGCTCGGCCAGACCGGCGCGGTGCTGCAGAGTGACTCCGACGTCGTCGGGCGACTGGGTGAGGGCGGTCAGTTGGACGCCGCGTTCGACGGTCACTCCGTGCTCGGCCAGTCGGGCGGTCAGCAGTGCTTCGACTTGTGGTTGCGGCAGCATCAGCAGGTAGGGATGGGCCGTGGCCAGCGCCCCGATGTCCAGGTGCAGGAATCGCCTGCCCTCGCTGAAGACGTTGAACTCCGTGACCGGCACCCCGCCGGCCACCGCAGCTTCCGCAATGCCCAACTTCTCGAACAGCTCGAGCGTTCTCGGCTGGACGCCCAGTGCGCGGGTTTCGGTCGTCGGTGCGGCAGCGGCGTCGATGATGCGGACGGCGACGCCGCGCCGGGCCAGTTCGATCGCCATCGTGAGCCCGGTCGGCCCGGCGCCGACGATCAGTACTTCTTCAGTCATCGAGACTGACCGTGCGCTGGGGTGGAATTGACGGCGGGGTACGTGGGGACCCATGCGGTGGGGCGCGGGATCCATCGTGGAACGTTGCGCCGGAATTCGTCGTATTCGGCGCCGAATCGCTTGCGCAGATGTGGTTCCTCGAAGACGGGGATCGCGATCACGACGAGGGTGCAGAACAGCGCGAACCAGCCGTACAGCCAGGGTGAGGCCATGACGATGGCGGTACCGAGTTGGATGCAGAACACCGCCGTCATCATCGGGTTGCGGACGTGCCGGTATGGGCCTTCCACCACCAGGTTGACCGGTGATCCGATGGCCAGGGCGCCTTTGCCGATGCGGTCGAAGAGGATCACCGTCCACACCAGGAACCACAGCCCGAACGCGATCAACGCGCCGCCGGCGAGGGTGCACAGCCAGCCCGATGTGGTGCTCAGGTCGGGGGCTTGTGCGCCGGTCAGCCAGATGATCAGGCCCGGAATGAAGATCGTCATCGTTGCCGGGGCGATCAGCACCGAGATCGTGTGCCGCCACCAGAGTCGTCGTTGCGTCATGTCGAACTCCTTTCTTCAACCGCTGTTGAAGAAAACGCTACGCCCTGACTTCCGCATAGGTCAACGGTTGTTGAACTAAACTTCTGGGCATGTCAGAGTCCGGGCGCAGCGGCCGGTGGCGCACGGGCCAACAGAACAAGCAGCGGATCGTCGACGCCGCGCGTGAGCACTTCGTGCGCGACGGCTACGAACGCGCGACCGTCCGCCGCATCGCGGCTGACGCCGGGGTGGACGTCGCAATGGTCTACTACCACTTCGGCAATAAAGAGGGGCTGTTCACCGCCTCGGTGCTCGATACTCCCCAGCACCCGTTGCATCAGCTGGCGCACCTGCTCGACGAGGGGCCCGACGAGATCGGCGCACGACTGGTCCGCGATGTCGTTGAGCGGTGGGATGCGGGAGCGTCATTCGACCCGCTGCTGACGGTGTTCCGGTCGGCGGAGGTTCAACCGTTGGCGCGCAAGCTCTTACACGATTCACTGGCCGGCCCGGTGGCTCACCGGGTGGCGACGGAGTTCGGTGTCGACCACGCCGAGTTGCGGGTCGAGTTGGTGACGGTGCACCTGGTCGGTCTGGCATTCGCGCGATATCAGCTCAAGATTGAACCGATGGCCTCGGCGAGCATCGATGATCTGGTGGCCTGGATCGGGCCGACGGTGCAGCGCTATCTGACCGATCCGAATCCTTAGCCGCGCCTAGCCGTCCGCGCAGCACCGCGACGAACGGCCGCGGATCTGCCCGCCCGTCGCGCCGGAACGGCATCGAGTCTCGAGACGCAGCGATCCATTCGGAACGGGGCATGTCGTCAAGGTGCAACCGGCGCCCGGCCCGACCGGCGAGCAGGTGCAGTAGCAGGGTTCCGGTGCGCCCGTTGCCTTCGCGGAACGGATGGATCTGGTTGTAGTCGGCATAGATACGGGCCAGCCGATAGGACAGGGCGCCGTCGTCGAGGTCGGCGCCCTTCCTCGGCGAGCCGGCCGATCTCGACGTGCAGTGCCTCCAGGGCGCGCGGAATGTGGGAGCATGGGCCGAAAGCGCTGTCACCCTTGCGGAGTTCCACGATCCGAGGCTCGCCCGCCCACGCGTACACATCGCCGAAAACGTGCTGATGGAGCGAGCGGACATCGAGGTCCGCGTCCTGGTAGCGCAGGTGGACCTGAAGGATTCGGCCGGCCGTCGCCACGAACTCCAGCTGCGCGAGTGCGCTGGCGTCCGCAACGCCGAAGCTGTTGCGCAGCACCGACGTTCCTGGGATGAAATATGGCCGTCGGCGGGCGAAGACTCGCCGCCGCGACGGTGGAGCAGGGGTCGGGAGGTGCTGGCCGAGATACTCGCCGTACGTCTGTGCGCCCGTGAGCAATCCGGTCAGGGATTCGATCTGTTCGGGCGTGGGCTGCCAGCCCTCCAGGCGTTCGGCGGCAACGGTCTGGGCCAGGGCGTGGCAGCCGGCGTCGGTCACCACGAGGAGAACGTCGAGGTCGACGCCAGGTAGTCGAGTTTGCGCCGGACCCCGGTGAGTTCGCGGCCGATGCTGCGCAGGGCGGTGCGGTCCTGCGGTGGGAGCTCCGAGAGTTCGACACGCTCATCGACATCGACGTCGGAATTCCAGCGGGCGGCCCGTACCCGCCAGCGGATGCTGGACCCGATGGCATGACATTTCGCGAGCACCCGGGCGTCGTCGGCATCGAGGTAACGGGTGCCGGCCGCGGCGGCGATCCGCTCGGCGGTGGGCAGCGCGTCGGATCCGCAACTGAGCGCGGCCCAGCGCGCGATGCGGACGACCGGGTCGACGGCGGCGAGCTTGATGTCGACGCCGCCGTCACCGGACGTCAGCACGCGCAGCCGGGACGGGATGAAGGCGCGGGCGAAGGTGGCGTCCTGCAGCATCGCCGCCAGCGAGGTCGGCTGCGCCCGCGCCGCGATGCCGACCTGATCGCGTAGGTCAGTGTCGCCACCGAGGATCGGCTCGACGGGGACGGCGTCGGTCAGCAGACCGATCATCACCACACCCCGGTCGGCAGCCGGGTCGGTGGCCCACCGTCCGATGCCGATCGCCCAGTCCTGGGCGGTGCGGTTGAACCGCGCCCGTGAGGCGATCGCGCCGTTGTCGTCGGCACGAAACCCGCAACAGGCCAGCAGATCGTGGACGTGCGCGGCCTGGGCCAGGGCTGACTCCGCAGTGACGGCAGAGCGGCGGACCACGAGGGTTTCCAAGTCGGAGCCGGGTAGTGCGTCGCCGCGGCCGACGCTCCCCGAGGCGTACCAGTCCATCCCGGGTGCCACCAAGCGTGCCGCGGTCGACAGCGCAGCGCGGGCGATGGTCGACCATGCCTCGGCGACCGAGGCTGCCCCGGCCCGAGTGTCGATCACCTGCTTCACCGCGTCGTGGGCGGAGGCGGCGGCCGCCACCAGGTCGCTTTCGGTGGCCGCCGCCGCAACGCGTCGGCGGGCATCGTCCAACGGAGCCACGGCCATGTCGGCGATTGTGACAGGCGATGGGTCCGGTGAGGATTCGGCAACCCAATGCTTACCGCTGGCTACATGAACGAAACACGCGGGTGACAGCTCGGACACGCCGAAGGGCTTATCTATCAAGTGACAGTTAAGGAGCTGGCGGCACCGCCCCGAGCCTGAGAGAAACGCCTATGACCAGCAGCGCTACCGCGACGGGACGTCCTGTGTCCAGCGACCATGACGACCTGGCCGAATTCGGTTACGACCAGCAGTTGCACCGTCGGCTCGGAAAGTTCGAATCCTTCGCCGCCGGCTTTTCGTTCGTGTCCATTCTGACGACGATCTTCCAGCTGTTCGGCCTCGGGTTCGGCTTCGGCGGCCCCGCCTTCTTCTGGACGTGGCCCGCGGTGTTCCTCGGCCAGTTCCTCGTCGCACTGTGCTTCGCCGAGCTGGCCGCGCGCTATCCGATCTCGGGCGCCATCTATCAGTGGTCCCGGCGGATGGGTGGCGAGGTGGTCGGCTGGTTCGGCGGCTGGTTCATGATCCTGGCCCAGATCGTCACCGCGTCGGCCGCCGCGATCGCACTACAGGTTGTACTGCCCACGATCTGGTCCGGGTTCCAGGTCATCGGTGACGATCCGGCGCTGACCTCGCCGAGCGGAGCGGCCAACGCGGTGCTGCTGGGAACCGTTCTGCTGGTGCTCACGACGACGATCAATTGCCTTGGCGTCAAATGGATGTCACGCGTCAACAGTGCCGGGGTGATCTGCGAGATCGTCGGTGTCATCGCCGTGATCGGGGTGTTCTTCACCCACGCTCAGCGCGGCCCGCAGGTCGTGTTCGATACGGGGCACGCCGGCGGCCAGCCCGGCTACGTCTGGGCCTGGATCATGTCGGGTCTGATGGCGGCCTACGTCATGGTCGGTTTCGGCTCGGCCGGTGAGCTTGCCGAGGAAACCCGCAATCCGCGGCGCGTCGCGCCCCGGACCATCCGGATGGCGCTGTCGGTCTCGGCGCTCGGCGGCGGATTGATGATCCTGGGCGCTCTGATGGCCGCCCCCAGCCTGACCGACGGACGGCTGGCGACCGAAGGCCTGCCGTACGTGCTCGACACCGTGCTGTCCTCACCGTGGGGCACGGTGCTGCTGGTCGACGTCTGCATCGCGATCACTATCTGCACCTTGGCAATTCAGACCGCGGCCTCGCGGCTGATGTTCTCGATGGCGCGCGACGGGCGGCTGCCGGCCTCGTCGATCCTGTCCCGGGTCAACAGCCACACCGGCACACCGATCTGGCCGTCGGTGCTCATCGGCCTGCTGTGCATCGGGGTGCTGCTCGTCAACGTCGGCAACTCGGCCATCTTCGCGACCCTGGCCAGCGTCTGCATCATCCTGATCTATCTGGCCTACCTGTTGGTGACCGCACCGCTGCTGTACCGGCGGTTCAAAGGCTGGCCCGCCCAACGCAACCAGGTCGACGCCGAAGGACTGCCGCTGTTCTCACTCGGCAAGTTCGGTATCGCGGTCAATGTGCTGGCGGTGCTCTACGGCGCAGTGATGATCGTCAACCTCGGCTGGCCGCGGGCCGAGATCTTCAACCCCACCGGGGACATGCCGATCCTGCAGTGGGCCGGACCGCTGAGCATCGCCGCTGCGGTCGTCCTCGGCGCCCTGTGCTTCCCGCGCGGCAAGACCCACCCCAACCCCGTCACGATCGGAGTCTGAGATGACCACCGCGACCACCGCCGGCGCCCGCGACCATGCCCGGGCCCAGGCCGGCACCATCACCGACTCGATGCCCGTTGTACCGGCATCGAAGTGGCCCACACCGCCGCAGGGTGTCACATCCGAGCAATTGACCTGGGCCGAAACGGTTCCCGGCGGCCGCTACACCAGCAAGGTGCTGGCCCGCGGCACCCGGCTGCGGCTGCGCGATCTGGACGGCACCGCATGTGCGCACCTGCTGCTGTGGCGGGCGGACGCACCCTGGGAACGGCTCAACGTCGCCGACACCGTGAAAGTGCCCTGGCAGGCCTATCTTTCGGCAGGTCATCCGCTGCTCAGCGATCAGGGCCGGGTGCTGGCCACCGTGGTGTCGGACACCTCGGGTCACCATGACGCGCTGTGCGGCACCTCCACCCGGTCGGGCAACGCGGCCAAATACGGTGCGGGCGAGGTGGAGTCGCCGAGTCCTGCCGGACGAGAACTGCTCGCGCTGGCCGCCCTCAAGAACGGGCTGACCCGACGCGACGTGGCGCCGAGTGTGTCGTTCTTCCACGGCGTGCGGGTGGAGGCCGACGGAGCTCTGGTGTCCACCGGATCGTCCGGTGCCGGTACCGTAGTCGAGCTGGTCACCCATCTCCCGCTGATCGTGGCGATCGCCAATACCGCGCATCCGTTGGATCCGGCGCCGCAGTTCACCGTCGGCTCGCTCGAGGTGCTGGCCTGGTCGGCTCCCGGCGACCTGGCCGAGATCGGTGCGGCGGTCGGTGAACGCGATCCCGAATACCAACGTGCCTACCTGAATTCCGAAGACGTCTGGAGTGCCCGATGACCATCACCGCCGCCCACACCGTTGTCGATGAAATCGTCGCGCCCCGCGCCCCGTGGTCGAAGATCGTGCGCGCCGGGGACGTGCTCACCATCGTCGACCTGCACGGCAACCAGGCCGTGGACACCCTGTTCTACGGGGCGGACGACCACACCGTGCGCTACAGCGCGCCGGCCACGATCGCGGCGCAGGGCAACATCTTTCTGACCACCGGCTCGGTGCTGCGTGACAGCGACGGTGCGCCGATGCTGACCATCGTCGACGATGAGGTCGGTAATCACGACACCCTCGGCGGGGCGTGCTCGCAGGAATCGAACACGCTGCGCTACGGACACCACACCAAACACCAGCACGCGTGCGTGGAGAACTTCATCGGGGAAGGCGCACGGTGGGGCCTGACCAAGGCCGACATCGTCAGCAACATCAACTTCTTCATGAATGTCCCGGTGGACCCCGACGGCTCGCTGGGCATCGTCGACGGCCTGTCGGCTCCGGGCAAGACCGTGTCGCTGCGCGCCGAGATCGACACCCTGGTACTGGTGTCGAACTGCCCGCAGATCAACAACCCCTGCAACGGGTTTGACCCGACCGCCGTGCGAATGATCGTGACACGCCCATGACCGCAATGGAGGTAATTCGGCCCGGAATGGCCACCACGGTCCAAGATTGGCCGGGCCGTGCCGGGTATTGGCAGATCGGGGTACCGCCCTCGGGGCCGATGGACGACGTGTCCTTCCGACTCGCCAACATCGCGGTCGGCAATCCGGAGGGCGCGCCCGGTCTCGAGGCCACGATGGGCGGGCCGGCCCTACGGTTCGACACCGACACCTGGGTATGTGTCACGGGCGCCCCAACGCCGGTGACCATCGACGGGGCGAGGGTCGCGCAGTGGGTGCCGGTCCTGGTAGGAGCCGGTCAGGTCCTGGACGTGGGGATGGTCGACGGCCCGGGTCTGCGGATCTACATCGCGGTCGAGGGCGGGCTGCAGGCCGACGAATACCTGGGCAGTGCATCGACATTCACCCTCGGCCGGTTCGGTGGTCACGAGGGCCGGGCGTTGACCGTGGGGGACAAGCTGGAAACCCGCGACGCCGTGGGCGGGGTCCGTCGACGCATCCTGTTCGAGGAACAACCGGCCATCGGCAACCACTGGTACATCGCGGTGACCGTCGGCCCACACTCCGCGCCGGAGTTCTTCACGCGCAACGACATCGACACGCTGCTCGATCACGACTACGAGGTGCATTTCAACTCCGACCGCACCGGTGTGCGGCTGATCGGGCCGAAGCCGGAATGGGCCCGCCCCGATGGTGGGGAAGCCGGCCTGCATCCGTCGAACATCCACGACAACGCCTATTCGGTAGGTTCGCTCGACTTCACCGGGGATACCCCGATCCTGCTCGGCCCCGATGGTCCGAGCCTCGGCGGCTTCGTCTGCCCGGTCACCGTCACCGCCGCCGACCGCTGGAAACTGGGCCAGCTCGCCCCCGGCGCCACCGTCCGGTTCGTGCCGGTGCGCGCGTCGGCGGCACCAGCTCCGGCCACCGTCGGCCCGGAGCGGCGTGCCTCGATCCCGGCGGTGTTCTCTCCCGGCGGCGACGAGGACGACGGAATCATCGCCGGCACAACCTCATCGGATGGCAGCACGTCTGTCACCTACCGCCGGATCGGTGACGACAACGTCCTGGTCGAGTACGGCGAGATGCGACTGGACCTGGCGTTGCGGGCCCGTGCGCATGCCCTGCACCACGCGCTCGAACAGCATCGGCCGGACGGGCTGATCGACCTCACGCCCGGAATCCGTTCGTTGCAGGTCAAGGTGGACCCGGCCCGGCTTCCGCAGTCGAGACTGGTGCCGCTGCTGGCTGAGCTTGAGGCCTCGCTGCCTGCCGCGCAGGACCTTGTGGTGCCCAGCCGGACCGTGCGGTTGCCGCTCAGCTGGGATGACCCGTCGACCCGGGAGGCCATCGAACGCTACATGCACGGCGTGCGTGCCGATGCGCCGTGGTGCCCGTGGAACATCGAGTTCATCCGGCGGATGAACGGCTTGGCCTCGGTCGACGACGTGCACCGAATCGTCTATGACGCCGAGTATCTGGTGCTCGGCCTCGGTGATGTGTATCTGGGCGCCCCGGTTGCCACGCCGCTGGATCCGCGGCACCGCTTGGTGACGACCAAATACAACCCGGCGCGGACCTGGACGCCGGAGAACGCGGTCGGGATCGGCGGGGCGTACCTGTGCATCTACGGCATGGAGGGGCCGGGCGGATACCAGTTCGTCGGCCGCACCACGCAGATCTGGAACCACCGTCACCCCCTGATGGCCCAGGGCTTCGATCCTGAACACCCTTGGTTGTTACGGTTTTTCGATCGGATCCAGTGGTACCCGGTGTCCGCCGACGAGCTACTGGACCTGCGTGCCGACATGGCGGCAGGCCGTGGGCATATCGAGATCACCGACGGAACGTTCTCATTGGCCGAACACGAGAAGTTCCTGGCCGCCAATGCCGAGGACATCGCCGCGACCCGCGCCGCGATGGAAGCGGCGCGGTCCGAGGAGCGCGAGCGTTGGGCCGCGGCAGGAGAATTCGTCAGGAAAGAGTCTGCATGAACAAGATCGCCGATATCTATCGGAACATCGAAGCCAGTGGACGCGACGAAGTGTTCATCCACCTGCGCCCCCAGGCCGAGGTCGAGGAGGAGCACCGCGCGGCGCTTGACGGCGACGGCCCGCTGGCCGGGCTGGTGCTCGCGGTCAAGGACAACGTCGACGTCGCCGGTATACCGACCACTGCGGCCTGCCCGGATTTCAGCTATATTCCCGATGCCGACGCACCGGCGGTGACCGCTCTCAAGGCCGCCGGTGCTGTCGTCATCGGGAAGACGAACCTCGACCAGTTCGCCACCGGATTGGTCGGGACCCGCAGTCCCTATGGTGCCGTGCGGGATTCCCGTCGGCCGGACTACATCTCCGGCGGTTCGAGTTCGGGGTCGGCGGTGGCCGTCGCTCTCGGGTTCGCCGACATCGCGATCGGCACCGACACCGCAGGGTCGGGCCGCGTTCCGGCCGGGCTGCAGGGCATCGTCGGGATCAAAGCCACGGTCGGGGTGGTCTCCACCGAGGGCGTCGTCCCGGCATGTGCGAGCTATGACTGCGTGACCATCTTCGCCGCTGACCTGCCCACCGCTCAGTCAGCGATGGCCGTGATGAGTGCCGGTGCGCCGCAACGGCAATGGTCGGCGGACGTTCCCTTCGCCGCGCCGGTGACTCCCAGAGTCGCGATACCGGATACCTTGACCGGGCTCGACGACGCATGGCAGGCCGCGTTCGGCGAAGCCGTGCGACAGGCGAAGGCTGCCGGATTCGACACCGTACCGATCCCGATGGACGACTTCTTCGCCGCGGCAGGCCTCCTCTACAACGGCGCGTTGGTTGCCGAAAGATGGGACGCGGTAGGGGAGTTCGTCAGCTCAGCCGGTCCCGATGCGAAGCTGGACCCGACGGTGACGGCGATCGTCACCGCGGCCGGAACGCATTCGGCCGCAGACCTGCTGCGAGACCGGCGGCGGGTCGAGGAGTTGCGCGGCAAAGCGCTGGCACAGCTCGCAGGTTGTCACGCGCTGATGGTCCCGACAGCTCCCGAGCACCCCCGCATCGACGCGGTCGCGGCCGACCCGGTCGTGGTGAACTCCCGGATGGGTCGGTACACCAACTTCTGCAATCTGTTCGACATGTGTGCCATCGCCGTTCCGGCCGGCACGGTGGCCGATGGCGCGCAGTTCGGAATCACCCTGCTGGCCCCGGGATTTCACGACGGTGTCATCGCCGATCTGGCGGCCCGGTTCCTGGACATACCGTCAACCGAGACCTGGCCCGAGTCGGGCGGCGCACCGCTGACCGAACTCGCGGTGTTCGGCGCGCACCTGCGCGGGCAGCCGCTGGAGCATCAGCTCAGCGGACGGGGCGCCCGTTGGGCCGGGCCGATCACCACCGCGCCGCACTACCGGCTGTATGCCCTCGACACGGTTCCGCCCAAGCCGGGCCTGACCCGCGTCGCAGAAGGCGGGGCACCGATCGTCGGTGAACGGTGGCTGTTGTCTCCGGCGGCGCTGGGGGAGTTCCTGGCCGAGCTGCCGGCGCCGATGCTGCTGGGGAAGGTGGAGCTCGACGACGGCCGCTGGATCACCGGTTTCGGTTGCGACCACATCGCTCCCACGCATGGACGTGACATCACTGAGTACCGGGGTTGGTTGGCCGCGATGTCCTGAGTTCTGGGGATGAATTCGGCGGTGTCCGCCCTCAGAAAGCGATCACACCGCGAATGTTACGACCGGCCCGCAGGTCTTTCATGGCCTCGTTGATGTCGTCGAGCTTGTAGGTGCGGGTGATGAGTTCGTCGAGTTTGATCGTGCCTGCCTCGTACATCGACAGCAAACGGGGCATCGCTTCGCGCGGGTTCATCTCACCGTAGAGCACCCCCTTGAGGGTCTTACACGAGCTGACCATGTCGGGCAGGACCAGCGGCACCATCATGTCGGTCAACTTGGCCATGCCGGTGAGCACGCAGACACCGCCCTTCCTCAGCAGCATCATGGCGGCCATGATCAGATCCGGGGGTACGACGCCGGGCGTGAGTACGACCCGATCTGCCATCACGCCCCAGGTGAGCTCCTTGACCAACTCGAGTGCTGCGCCGGCGTCGACGGCGGTGTGGGTGGCCCCGAAGTTCGGCGCCACCTCTTGCTTGAACTCGTTCGGGTCGACCGCGACGATGTGTTTGGCGCCGGCAGCCTTTGCGCCCTGGACCGCGTTCATGCCGATTCCGCCGACGCCGACGACCACGACGGTGTCGCCGACCTGGGTCCCTGCCGCAATCGATCCTGATCCGAAACCCGTTGTCACACCGCAGGAAACCAGGGATGCGGCCTCCAGCGGGATCCAATCGTGGATCTTGACCAGTGATCGCTCCGAGGCGACGACGTATTCGGAGAACGTGCCGACCTGCATCATGGCCATCAGGTCCTCCGAGCCGTTCGGCCCGGTTACGTGCCTGCGTCGGGTGTGGTCGGTGGTCATCTCCTTGCTGTAGATTTCGGCACCGACATCGCACAGGTACGTATGGCCGGTGACGCAGAACCGGCAGCTGCCGCAGGCCGGGAAGAACGAAATAGCCACGTGATCACCGGGGTTGAGGCTGGTTACCCCAGGGCCCACCGCTTCGACGATGCCGGAGCCCTCATGTCCGCCGAGCATCGGAAACCATTCGGGCACCGGTACGCCGGCCGCCCGCATCATCTCCTCCATATCGGCGCTCGGGACGCTGTCCCCGCTGTAGAAGTGCTCGTCGGAATGGCAGATGCCCGCGAAGGCCATCTTCACCAGGACTTCACCCGCTCTGGGCGGGTCGAGGTCGATCTCGGTGACCTCCCAGTCGATGCCTACTCCGCGGAGGATCGCGGCCTTGGACTTCATCAGGCCGGCCACCCCACCGTCTTGGTCTCGGTGAAGATCTCCAAACCCTCGAGACCGCATTGTCGTCCGATGCCCGACTGTTTGTAGCCGCCGAACGGTGCGTCGGCGCCATACCAGAGGCCGCCGTTGATGCCCAATGTGCCGGTGCGTATCCGGCTTGCCACTTTCTTGGCCCGCTCCAGGTCATTGGCGAACAACACACCGGACAGGCCGTAGATGGAGTCGTTGGCGATCCGCACCGCGTCATCATCGTCGTCGAAACCGATGACCGACAACACCGGACCGAAGATTTCCTCCTGGGCGATGGTCATCCCGTTGTCGACGTCGGCGAAGATCGTCGGCTCTACGAAGAATCCCTTGGGCAGATGTTTGGGGACACCACCACCGGTAACCAATCGGGCGCCCTCCTGCTTGCCCTTCTCGATGTAACCCAGCACGCGGTCCTGTTGGCGTTTGGAGACCTGCGGTCCCTGCAGGACTGACGGATCGGTGGGGTCGCCGTACTTGTTCTTCTCGAGCGCGATCTTGACGATCTCGACGGCCTCTTCGTACCGCGAATTGGGCACCAGCAGCCGGGTCGGCATGGCGCAGCCTTGTCCGGCATGCATCGAGATGAAGGCACTGCCCCCGATCGACGCCCGCATGTCGCCGTCGTCCTCGAGGACGAGATACACCGACTTGCCGCCGAGTTCGAGGAAGGTGGGTTTCACGGTTCCCGAGGCGGCCGCCATGATGCGGCGTCCGGTCGCGGTCGAACCCGTGAACGCCACCATGTCCACGAGTGGTGAGGTGGACAGCACCTCCCCGACGAGGTGATCGGAGGAGGTCACGATGTTGATGACACCCGGGGGAATATCGGTGTGTTCGGCGATGATCCGGCCGATCCGGGTCGCGTTCCACGGCGTGTCGGGAGCAGGCTTGAGCACCATGGTGTTGCCCATCGCGAGGATCGGACCGATCTTGTTGAGGATGATCTCGAACGGGAAGTTCCACGGCGTGACGACGCCGACGACCCCGACCGCTTCCTTCCACACCTCCCGCGCGGCCGGCGTTCCCATGCCGAAGGCGTCCTTGTCGGGAAGTGAACGCTTCCAGGGGAACTGGCTGATCATCTCGGCGGGCCACGTCAGTGCCTCGTTGAGCGGGACGTCGAGCTGCGGGCCGTAAGTCGACAACACCGGACAGCCGACCTCGGCGACGAGCTCGGCGCGGATATCTTCGCGCTCTGCCTCCAGAGCCGCCTGCAACTGACGCAGACCGGTGGCCCGCAGCTCACCGTTCCGCGCCCAGTCGGTGTGGTCGAACGCATGCCGAGCCGCCGCTACGGCGCGCTCCATATCGGCGCGGGTGCCGTCGGCGGTGGCGCCGAGCACCTCCTCGGTGGCGGGGTTGATGTTCTCGAAGGTTCGGCCGGTCTCCCCGTCGACGAGCTTGCCGTCGATGAGCATGCGGGATTCGTGTGTCATCTAGTGCTGTCCTTCACCACTGTCGGAGTTCGTTGACCGCCGCGGACGGGCGGGGAGCCAGGGTCAAGTAGGGGATGAAACTGCTGTTGCCGCAGACGAGTACGGAGTACACGACGTCGGCAAGATGGCCGGCGTCGACAAGGCCACCTTGCATCTCACCGCGCTCCATCCACAGCCGGATCGCCTTGTCGAGCGCTTCGGGATCCCAGTTCTTGTTGAACTCGGTCTGCGAATCGCCTTCGCCGCCGAAGCTGTCTCCCACGGCGAGACGGGTGAAACCGATGTTGGGATGTTCGATGCGCCAAGCCTCGACGAGTTTGTCCAGCGCTGCCTTCGTCACGGCGTAAGCGCCGAGGAGCGGCCAGGGATTGGTGTACGACGCGCTCAGCGAAGACAGGTAGACCGCCGATCCGCCGGTAGCGGCCAGGTGTGGTGCGGCCGCCGCCGTCGCGAGTGACGCACCGGTGACATTGGTCGCGAACAGTTGCGCCCATTGTTCGGCGGTGACGTCCCGCAGCGGCGCGAGAACCCCCATCCCGGTGGTGTACACCATGGCGTCCAGGCCGCCGAATTCGCGGATGACCTCGGACATGGCGGCCTCACACGAATCGGCATCGGTCACATCGCAGACGACGCCGACGGCCCCATCGCCTGCCTCCTTGGCGGCGTTCTCGAGGCGTTCCCGCCGGCGAGCCAGGAAAGCGACGCGAGCCCCCTTCTCGGCCAAACTCATTCCGATGCAGCGGCCGAGGCCTGCGGACGCGCCGACCACGGCCACCCGTGGAGCGCCAGATGTTGGGCTTCGCTGCATGAGTCTCCTTGGGATGATCGAGAGTGAAGTTATCACTCAGTCAGAGTGACTATATGCGATATCTGAAAATCATCATTTACATAGAGGTGCATGGCTGCGATGACGGGATCCTAAGATTCAGTCGCGCAGGGCGTTTCGGCTGATGGGCGCGAAGCTCAACAACATTCGATCGAGGATGGCGGCTGCCCGCTTCCGGGCCTGGGTGGTGTTCTTTGCGTGCGCGACCAGGAGGGCGGCCTCCTCCAGGGCGGCGACAAGCATATGGGTCAGCTCGGTGACGGGCTGGTCATCGATCACGCCCGCGGCGATGGCGTCCCGTACGGTGGCGTCGATCAGCGCGATGCTGTTGTCTTCCTGGATCGCACGCAGCGTTCGCCAGCCCAGCACGACCGGCCCGTCGATCAACATGACCCGTTGCACCTCGGGCTCCACCGCCGCCTGAAGAAACCCGTGCAGGCCGGTGCTGAGCCGTTCCCAGGCGTCGGTGCCCGGTGGTGGGGAGGCCAGTGAGCGCAGCGTCAGGTCCCGTTCGACCTCTTCGAAGACGGCGCGAAACAGCTCGGCTTTGTCCTTGAAGTGGTGATAGAACGCGCCGCGGGTCCCGACTCCGGAAGCGGTGACGAGATCGCCGATGCTCGTGTTGAAGTAGCCCTTCTGCACGAACAGCTCGCGACCTGCGTCGATCAGGTCCCGACGGGTCGCCTCGCCCCGGGCTCGGCGCTCGTCGTCGGTCCCTCCCCGCTTCGCCATGCAGGTGATCCTATCAACATTCATGATGTATGTTGCCGGTATGGCGGACGATGAGGTGCGCGCGTACGGCACGGTCGCCCCACTGAAAGTGGGTCTGCTCAACGACTATCCCACCAGGGGCGACACCGACAACGACACGCTTGCGGCGCTCACCCTGGTGATGGAGGAGGCGCTGGCCTCGGGTCTGATCGACCGACCGGTGGAGATCGTGCAGCGCAACGTCGTCGGACTGCCCAACGGCACCTACCACGCCGTGGAGCGAGCGTTCGACGAACTGGTCGCCGAGGGGTGTCTGGCCATCTTCGGACCGTGGGTGTCCGACAATGTCGTCCCGCTCCGGCCACACGTAGACGCCACCGCACGCACCCCGATCATCACGCTGTCCGGTTCCGAGGGGGCCCTCGGTGAGTGGTGCTTCGCGCTCAACAACGGCTCGATGGCCGAGGAGCCCATCATGCTGGCCGCCGTCATGATCGGTGACGGTCGCTCGCGGATCGCGATCGCCTACGAGTCATCACTCATCGGCAAGGAGTATCTCGCCGCGTCGCAGAAAGTGTATACCGCGGCAGGGCTGAAAATCGTTGCCAGCGTGGCGATCCCGCAGGTGGAAGCCGATAAGGCGACTGCGGTCGAAGAGTTGCGGATGGCCGGTCCGGACGCGTTGGTACACGTCGGGTTCGGGCACGGGTTGTGGGGTTTCAGCGATGCGCTGATGGCTGCTGACTGGGACCCTCCCCGCTACACGACCACGGCATTCGAGATGGCACACATCAACGCCGATTGGATGCGGCATATGCGGGGGTGGATCGGGCTGGACAGCTATGACGAACGGAATCTGGTCGGCCAGGCGTTCCTCGATCGTTTCGAGGCGAAATTCGGCCGGCGGCCTGGACACTCGATGCCCGGGCTGGCACATGACGCGGCCACCGTGATCGCCCGCGGGCTGTCAGTGGCACGGCCGTTGACCGGCGAAGGCGTCAAACACGGTATCGAGCAGATCAAGCTCATCCCGTCGGCCAGCGGTGCGCCGGGCACGTTCCTGCGCTTCGGCCGCTTCATCCGTCAGGGTTGGCTGGGCTCGGACTACCTGATCGCCCGGCGAGTGCTGCCCGATGGCAGCGCGCACGTCTTCCATTCCGTCCCCAGCGCGAAAATCGCCCAGGCGGTCGGATGCGGTTCAGGCTAGCCGGATGGCGCCGAACACCGGTGCGGTGACGATGCCCGGCGGTTGCGCCAAGACATAGGGGATCGCCCGCATGGCGCTCATGGCGATCATCAGGTGTCCGGGCAGGGTGGATGTGGCGTCGTTGCCCCCGACGTCGAGCTGCAATTCGAAACTCGGATTCCCGCTGATCTCCGCGCGAATCAGTGGTGACTTCTGGCCCGGTCGCAGCGGACTCAGCCCCCATTGCGGCAGATCTCGGGTCAGGATCCATTCTTCGTGAATCGCCAGCAACGCCCGCCCGGCCCAGTGGCCCACCCACGAGAACCGTTGACCGACCACGGTTCCCGCCTCGATGGTGCCCGCGGCCACCTCGATGTCGTGCGGGAGCGTGGTGGCGTCCACCGCAATATCGATATGCGACAGTTTGACGCCCATCACGTCGGCAGTGGCGTTGAGAGCCTGCCGGTATGCCATGTCGAGCTTGCCGATGATGGGGGAGTCGACGGTGACGTCTTCGGGCGGACGGCCCATTCCCATCAGGTCCACGAGCATGGGGCGACTGTCGACGGCCGAGACGTCGGTGGCCTCGTAGAGGTCGATCCGTTCGATGGTCTTGCTGAGTCCGGTGACCGTGGCGACCAGACGTTCCAACATGAAACCGGGATTCTCGCCGGCGGCGTGAAAGCGCGATCCGCCCGCGCGGCAAGCTTCGGTGAACACCGCCTCGGTAACTGCGCCGTAGGTGGCAAGGTGGTTGTAGGACGTCGTCGAGATGACGTTGATTCCGGCGGCGAGGAGTCGGCAGATGTCCTCGGCATTCGTCTCGACCGTGTGAGCCTTGCTGGCCGCATGCACCACGACGTCGGGAGCGAGAGCGACGATCCTGTCCTTGTCGTCGGTGGCCTTCACCCCGGTGGGTGCTTCGAGTCCGCATAGGAGACCTGCGTCCTGGCTCGCCTTTGCGGGGTCGTAGACGAGTACCCCGACCAACTGGAAAGCTGGATTCTCGATCATCTCGCGCAGCGCCGCGCGGCCCACCGCGCCGGTTGCCCATTGCACTACTCGAGTTGCCAATCGAATACTCCCAGTTGTGCTTTCGAGGTTATCCGAACCCTGGTGCCGATCAACATACATCATGTAGGTTAGCAACCGACAGCGTGAATGTTGATTCTGTCGTACCACAGTGAGGAGGCCACGAATGGGGGAACCAGCCACCGTGGCGGAACTCGAGCAGAGCATTCGCGAGGCGCAGGACAGATTCAACGCCGGAATGGGTGCCGACGGCGACGCCACGCCCTACCCCCTGCTCAAGCGGCTCCGCACAGAGTCCCCCGTCCACGCCGGGTGGCCGGAAATGGGCATGGTCGGCAACCCGGACGGCGGACCGTACACCTTCACGGCGTACAGCTTCGATGCGGTCAAGGCGGTATTCACCGACAACATCACCTTCAGCACCCGCTGCTACGAGGACGTGGTGCGACCGCTGCAAGGGCCGACGATCCTGGAGATGCAGGAGCCGGAACACGCGGTATACCGAAAGTTGCACGAGTTCGCCTTCGCGCGATCCTCCATGAAGCGATGGGACAGTGAACTCGTGGGGCCGTTGGTCGACCGCACCATCGCCAAATTCAAGGATGCCAAACGGGCGGACATCGTCGATACGGTGTTCATGCCGATCCCGGTGCGGGTGATCGCGGCGCTGCTAGGCCTTCCGGATTCCGATGTCCTGCAATTTCATCGGTTGGCGATCGACATCCTGGGCTTCCGCGGCGATATGGACACCGCGATGAAGGCATCGGCACAGCTGCGCGAGTACTTCGTCGGCATCCTCGCGGAGAAGCGCCGCCAACCGGGCGACGACATGGTGTCGATACTGGCCGCCGCAGAAGTCAACGGTGTCAAGATGACCGACGAACAGATCTACGGGTTCATGCGTAACCTGCTTCCTGCCGGAGCCGAGACCACCTCGCGGTCTACGGCCAACCTGGCGTTCGCGCTTCTCACGCACCCCGACCAACTCGACGCCGTGCGCGCCGACCGCAGCCTGCTTCCGCAGGCCATCGAGGAAGGCATTCGCTGGGAGACCCCGCTGTTGAACTTCATGCGCGAAGTCACCCGTAACACCGAACTGGGCGGAGTTCACATTCCCGAGGGCTCGACCATGATGCTCAGCCTGGGCAGCGCCAACCACGACGAAACGCGCTGGGACGATCCGGATGCATTCGACATATTCCGGGATCGGAAGCCGCACATCGGGTTTGCCCACGGAGCCCATGTCTGCCTCGGTATGCACCTTGCCCGCCTGGAAAGCATCAAGATCTTCAACGCCGTGTTCGACGAACTGCCCGGGCTGCGGCTGGATCAGGATGCGCCGCCGCCGTACATCACCGGGACCATGTTCCGGTCGCCGCCGCGCCTCGACGTGATCTGGGACTGAGGGATACGACATGACACGCGTAATTCAATGGGCCACCGGCGTGACCGGAATGATGGCCCTTCGGCATGTCATCAATCGATCGGACCTGGAACTGGTCGGCGTGCGGGTGTACGACCCGGCCAAGGCCGGGGTCGATGCCGGGGGACTGTGTGGACTGCCGAACATCGGGTTGAGGGCATCCGGCGACCGGGATGCGCTCATCGCAGCCGACGCCGACGTCGTGCTGTACATGGGCAAGGTCGAAACGGACACCCCGGGTTGCTTCCGCGACGTCTGCGACCTGTTGGCATCGGGAAAGAACGTGATCGCCACAGGAAGTAGGTTCATTCACCCGCGCTCGCTTGATGCGGGACTGGCTGACAACATCGAATCCGCCTGCCGCTCAGGTGAATCATCGTTCCTCGGACTGGGGCTGTATCCAGGTTTCATCGGTGAATCGCTCGCGCCGGTCCTGTCGCGGCTCACCGAGAGCACCTCCCACATCAGCGTCCTCGAGGTGCTGAACTACTCGACCTACGCCAGCCACGACCTGATCTTCAATGCCATGGGCTTCGGCCACCCGGCCGAGGACACCACACCGTTGCTGGCGAACCCGGCGTATGCGGCCAGCGCCTGGATCGGCAGCGCCACCGTGCTCGCTCGGGCACTGGGACTGGAGGTCAAGGGGTTCGAGGGGTTCCGTGAAGTCGTGACCACACCGCGGTCGTTGACTGTCGCCGCGGGTGACATACCTGCGGGCACCGTGGGGGCGATGCGCTTCGGGGCGAACGTCGACTGCGGGGATATCAGCCTGTCGGTGGAACACCTGACGCGGATGGCCGACGATCTGGCACCTGACTGGCCGACTGAGATCGGCTACCAGGTGTCCTTCACGGGGGAGCCGAACTTGCTGCTGCACCTGGTCATCGGAGGACATGACGAGGACCACGCCGAGCAGGGCTGCCTGGCGACCGCGATGCATGCCGTCAACGCCATTCCGGCGATAATCGCCGCGGCGCCAGGGCTTTACGACCTTTCCACGATCGCGCCCTTCACGCCGCATTGGACGATGCGCTCGGTCCCGGCGGTCTGAGGCGTCGGAATGTCGGACAATCCGTCTTTCGCCCCCGAGTGCGAGGTGTCATGTCGCCGTTCTGAGCCCGACATGTACCGCCGAGGCTGGGTCCCAGGCGCCGACGCCGGACTCGCGGGAATGTGGGTCGGTGCGGTCCTGACCGATGCCGACAATCAGAACTACTGGGGACTGCGCGGCGCAGACGATTTCGTCCCCGGTATGACGCATGTGGTTTCTCCGATCACCGGATTTCGTGTGCTCACACCTGAAACCGCCGACCCACCACATCTTTTCGATGAGTACTCCGGCATCGACTGGTACGAGCCGTTGTCGTGCGACCAAACCGCCGACAGTGTGGTGCTCCGGTATCCCAGTGGGCGCATCGAGCGCGGGGACGGCAGCTTTCGCTGGCACGACGCAACCGATCGATGGATCGTCGAGGGGCGAACCGTCAGCGACGTTTTCACAGTGCACGTGCCCGCCCAGGAAGGAGTTTCCGACGCGGTGTACTACCGCCATGAGCTGATCCAGGTCGCCGGATCCGTCGGTGGCGTCGCGGTGTCCGGATTCGCGCATCAGGACTACGCCTACGGTCCGCCCGGCATGGTCTATGCCGAACTGCCCATCGCCCGGCAGTTGCAGGGAATGTGGGTGTCCTGGATGCACGAGTACGCCGACGGCGAACTCGGTGGTGGGTGCTTCTGGCAGGGCCGTGACGGGATCACGTTCGGCCCGGGCTACGAACTACGCCAAGGCATCACAGCCGCGCGCGACGACATCGTCGCGACGCCCGTCTTCGACGATGCCGGCCGGCTCAGCACGATGTCGGTGTCGATCGGCGGCGCGGAGTACTCATTTGTCTTCGACAGGATGGGCAGCCCGCTGCACTACTTCGGCAAGTTGGAAGGCGGATCCGACCACAGGCCGGTGGCGCGCAGTTGGTGTTGGGTCGAGTATGCCGGCGGCATGCTCACGCCTGAAATCCTCGACTTTGCGATGGAGCCGTTCAAGCTGGCCCGCGGGCGGGAGTGAAGCTCTCCGTCCGTCAACCAATCAATATTCCACGTTCGGGAAGGAAGTTCGTTATGAAAGACGTACTCGGGTACGAAGGAAAGTCCGTCGTCGTCACCGGCGCCGCGTCGGGCATGGGGCAGGCAACCGCGCAGATCCTGACGGACCTCGGCGCGACGGTGACAGCGCTCGATATCAAGCCGACCAGCGTGCCCGTCGCCCGCGCCGTGCAGATCGATCTCCGGGACCGGACCAACATCGAGGAGATCGCCGCGGGCATCGACGGGCCCATCGATGGGCTGTTCAGTTGCGCGGGACTGCCGGGTCCGCCGTTCAGCGAGTGGGACACCATCCTGGTGAACTTCGTCGGCGCACGTCACCTCGCCGAGCAGCTGGTGCCCAAGATGGCCCCGGAGTCGGCCATCAGTGTCATTTCATCGTCGGCTGCGATCGGTTGGCAGGACCACATCAAGGTGATCACCACGCTGCTGGAGACCGATGGATTCGATGCCGCCGTCGAGTGGCTGAAAACAAATGAGAAGAAGTGGTCGTGGAGTGGCTATGCCTACTCGAAGTACATCATCGATGCCTGGGTCGGGTGGTGGTATCCCGAGCTGGGGCGTAGAGGGATTCGCATCAATTGCATCAATCCCGGCCCGACCGACACGGCGATGATGCCGGCATTCCAGGACCTGATGGGCAAGGAGACGGTCGACGATGCGATCGGCCCCGTCGGACGCTACTCGACGGCAGAGGAGCAGGCCTGGCCTCTCGTGTGCCTGGGTAGTCCACGATTGAGCTACGTCGGTGGAACGGTGTTGTGGACCGATGGTGGCTGGAACGGCGCGATGACCATGGGACGCCACAACGCTCAGTGGGCAGACACCGCTGATGAGATGGCGAAGAAGGGCTGAACGGCCCCGCAGCTGAATCCGGGTACTTCCTATCGACTTTTCGGCACTCGCGGTGCGAGGTGGACGATTTCGCTGACCACTGAAGGATTTGCCCGGCTCACTGCGATGAGCGACAACATCGCATTCGCGACGTCCTCCACCGCCGACATCCGAGCGGGTATCTGACCTTCTTGTGCCCAGGCGCGGTAGAGGTCGGCCAGTAGATCGCGGTCGGCCCCGCGCAATATCTCGGTGTCCTCGGTGGGGCCCACGCTGACCCGGATCACCGGCAGCTCCGGATGTTCGGCACGCCAGGAACGCAGGATCTCGTCGAGCGCCGCCTTGCTGGCGTGATACGCGGCCACCCCTGCTCGCGGACGTCCCACGTCGTGGCTCGACGCGATGAGCGTGACGGCATCGTCGGAAAGGTGCGGTAGCGCCGAACGCAACAGGTGGGACGCGCCGACTGCGTTGACCGCGTAGGCATGCACCCAGGTCGTGACATCGGTGTCCTCGATCAACGCGAACGGCACGACTGCACTGGTGAAGACGACCGCATCGAGGCGACCCAACTCGGCCGCCACCCGGTCGACGACCTGTTCTACCGCTCGCGGGTCGGATACGTCGAGTTCATGTGCGGTACCGCCCAGTTCGGTGGCCAGTTCGTCGAGCAGGTCGACGCGCCGCGCGGCCAGCGCTACGGTGGCACCCCGGGCGCGGGCAGCGCGGGCAAGTGCACGTCCGATCCCCGATGACGCTCCCACGACCAGCATCCGGGTACCCGAGATGTCGGAATGTCGATCACTCATGTCGTTTTCGGCCTTTCGGATCAAGGATGGACCGGATGGTGCGACGGCACAGAGCGCACTCGGGGCCCGCGAGAGAGAGGAGTTTCGGGGCCCGCGCCGCCTAACGCTGCGTCAGCAACTCCTTCAACTGGAGCGCCAGATCGGATTTCTTCACTTTCCCGGTCGCGGTGAACGGCAGTGCCGCCTTGTCGGTGATCCAGATGAACTTCGGAACCTTGTACGCGGACAACCGATCCCGGAGCTGGGCGCGCAGCGCCTGTGCATCGAGCACAGCGGATCCGTGGGGCACCACGGCCGCGGCGACGACCGTTCCGCGATCACCGTCCTCTGCGCCGACGACGTAGGCTTCCAAGACCCCGTCGCAACCAGCTAGCGCCAGTTCCACCTCGGACGGAGTGACATTGGTGCCGCCGCCGGTCTTGATCAGGTCTCCGAGTCGTCCCGTGTATGCGATCCACCCGTCGTGGAATCGGACTCCGCTGTCTCCGGTGCGGTAGTAACCGTCCGGGGTGAAGACATCCTCTCGTTCGCGCTTGTAAAGACGCTGCATCAGCGAATATCCACGAACCCAGATCTCGCCGCGGAAGCCGCCTGGCAGTGGCGTATTCGTGTCGGGATCGACGATGAGGTGCTCCAGGCCTTCCATCGGCCACCCACCCGTCTGAGCCCGCTCGGGCGGTTGCGGTATGTATGGGTCCACACCGATGTGGCTGCCACACAGTTCAGTCATACCAAGGGCGTTGGGTCCTAGGGGTCTCCGTTCCGGATCGACCATCGCGGGCATGCTGGTGCGCCGGACCGAGCTCAGATCTCGCTTTCCGAAATCTGGGTGCTCGGCCAATGTCTTGCCCTGCTGTGGCCAGCCCAACGTGATGGTGGCGCGGTGGCGTTCAATGAGTTCGAGTGCCTCGCCAGCGTCGAATGCGGGTTGGGTAACCAGCGTGGCGCCGTGGTGGGCAACCGCGTGTAATCCGGTGATGAGCCCGCCCACCCAGAAGAACGGCATCGAGGTGAACATGACCTCTCCACCGGTCACCCCATAAGAGAATGTCAGGTTGTACGACTGGCGAATCAGCACCCCGTGCGTGTGCACCGGAGCCTTGGGGTCCCCCGTGCTCCCGGAGGTGTAGATGATCATCGCGTCATCGGCCGGTGTGACACATGCTTCGATGTCGGCCAGGAAGTCGGTGTCGAATGCGTTCGATGGTGCCTCGTCGGACAGTGCTGTGGCCCAGGGGCGGTCGGCGTCGCCCCATACTGCGACCCTGCGCAGGTAGGGGGCCGCCCGGACTGCGATTCGGTCCGGATTCTGCTGGTCGGCAAGTCCTGGCAGTGCGTCCTCGAGGAGCTCGACAAAGTTCTGGTTGCGAAACCTCGACCATGCCAGTATGGCGCGCAGGTCGGCGTGGCGTACTGTCCAGGCAAGCTCGGTGGCTTTGTGAAAGGTATTCAGCGGCACGGCTATTGCGCCGATACGGGTCACTGCGAACCAGGTTATCGCCCACTCGACGCTGTTGGGCATGAGCAGCCCGACGTGGTCCCCCTTGCCCAGGCCCATCGATATGAGGTTCATGGCCAGTCGCGCGGACCGCGAGTCGAGATCGCGGTAGGTCAGAACCCTGTCGTCGGCAATCAGATACGGCTTGTCCCGAAAGCGGGCGGCTGAGGATCGCACCAGCTCGGAGACGGTCGGGGTGATCGGCGGGAGGGGCATGAGTATCGACGATACCGAATATGAGAATGAGTGTTCTCCATCGGGTTGATATTGGCTACTCTGAAGGCACCACGATCATGGGAGGACACGATTTCCACTCGCAAGGTGCTTGACGGGGTACGGGTGTTGGAGGTTGCGGCGTGGACGTTCGTGCCGTCGGCCGGTGCGGTCCTGGCTGAATGGGGAGCCGAGGTCATCAAGGTCGAACCGTGTGACGGCGGTGATCCCCAGCGCGGCCTCGTCACGATGGGCATCGTCGATGAGGGCGGGGGTTCGGTCAACTACATGATCGAAATCCCGAACCGCGGCAAGAAGTCGATCGGCGTCGACCTGAGCACCCCCGATGGGCAGTCGGTCGTTCGCGAACTCGCTAAGACCTGTGACGTATTCCTGACCAGTTACCTGCCCGAGCGACGCAAGAAGCTCGGCATCGACGTCGATGACATCCAATCTGCCAATCCGGGGATCGTGTACGTACGAGGTTCCGGACACGGTCCCAAAGGGCCGGACGCGGACAAGCCGGGATATGACGGGGTCTCATATTGGGCCCGCGGCGGCATCGCCACCATGCTCACCGAAGACGGTGACGAGCTGGTGCGCTCACGGCCCGCGTTCGGAGATCTGCTCGGCGGCATGACGATTGCCGGCGGGATCGCCGCTGCGCTCTACCGGAAGGCGACCACGGGGGAGGGGTCGGTAGTCGACGTTTCGCTGTTGGCCTTGGCGGCGTGGAATCTCAGCCCGGATGTGGCGGTGAGTCAGATCCACGGCGGCACGTCGATTCCGAAGTACGGCCATGCCGACGCGCCCAATCCGCTGGTCGGGACATATCGCACCAGAGACGACCGGCATGTGCAGCTGATGATGTTGCAACTGGACAAGTTCTACCCGGAGGCGATGCACGCCATCGGGCTGCCGGAGTTGATCGCCGACCCGCGGTTCGCCGAGCCTGCCTCACGTTATGAGAACCGGGTGCAGCTGATCCAGCACCTCGACGAGGCCTTCGCCCAACGAACGCTTGCCGAATGGCGCGAGGCACTTGCCGGCCTGTCCGGAGCGTGGGGCATCGTGCAGACCCCGGGCGAGCTGTGCGCGGATCCTGCTGTGACCGCCAACGGCTATGTGGCACAGACCGCGACGATGAACGGCATGCCGTACGTGCTCCCGACCAACCCGGTGCAGTTCGACGAACAGGCGGTGGTGCCACCGGGAGCACCCGAGCACGGCCAGCACACCGAAGAGGTGCTCTTGGAGGCGGGCCTGGCGTGGGAAACGATCGAGAAGTACAAGGAATCCGGAGCCATCCTGTGAATGCACCACACACGTCGACGACGGCTTCGGGCAGCGTGGAGTTCGATCCCTTTTCCGCGGAATTCTTCGACGGTGCCTACGAGACCTTTCGGCGGCTGCGTGACGAGGCACCGGTGTACTACAACGAGAAGTGGGATTTCTGGGCGCTGAGCCGGTACGAGGACGTGGCCCCGGCGACGAGGGACCATGAGACGTTCTCGTCAGCCAAGGGTGCCACGCTGGACGCGGTCAAGGCTTACGACGGTGCGATCCCACCGCCCAAAGTGATCATCTCGATGGATCCACCGGAACATCAGAAGATGCGCAAGCTGGTCAGCAACGTGTTCACTCCGCGTGCGATCGCTTCGTTGGAAGACATGGTGCGCGAGAAGATCTACGAGTGCATCGACGCGCTCGATCCGCGGTCGTTCGATGTGGTCGCCGACTTCTCCGCGTTGTTCCCCAATGAAGTGATCACCACCATGCTCGGGGTGCCCAAGGAGGATCGAGAACAGATCCGGCGGTGGCTGGACCTGTTGCTGGAGCGGCGCATCGGCGACATCATCGTTCCGCCAGAGGGTCTCGAAGCATCGATGAACACCGGTGTGTACTACTACAAGCTGATTCAACAGCGCCGCGCGGACCCGCGCGACGACATGATCAGCCGGCTCATCGAGACCGAGATCGAACGTGACGGTGTGGTCGAGAAGCTGACCGACGTCGATATCGCGGGATTCGCAACACTGCTCGGCGGTGCCGGCGCAGAGACCGTCACCAAGCTCGTCGGCAACGCCATCGTGGCCTTCGCGGATTTCCCCGAACAGTGGCAGGCGCTGCGCGCCAACCGCAGCAAGATTCCGGCGGCCATTGAAGAACTGCTGCGCTATGAAGCTCCGTCGCAGTATCAGGTACGTACCGCGACGCGCGATGTGACGTTGCACGGGACCACGATCCCGCGGGACAGTGTGGTGCTGCTGCTGACCGCGGCCGCGACCAGAGATGAGCGCATGTTCCCGGATCCGGACCAGCTCGACATCGACCGCGAGCGCAAGATGGGCTTCAACCTCGCATTCGGCTACGGCGTGCACAGCTGCCTCGGTGCGGCGCTGGCGCGGATGGAGAGTCGGATCGCGCTGGACGCATTGCTCGATGTGCTCCCCGACTACGAAGTGGATCGCGACGGACTGCGTCGGGTGGCGATGTCGAATGTCTGCGGCTGGGCGAACGTTCCGGTCCGACGGCTGGGCTGATCGGGGTCAGGCGGGTGGCAGCAGCGGCGCCATAGTGCGGGCGGGGCGCTGGCCACTGAGGAATTGCTCAGCGGGATCGACGGGCCGGTCGAGGCCCGCGGATGCGACGGCGTACACCTTGAAGGCGCGTGCTGCGATACTCAGTCGGTGTTCGACCATGCCGGTACCGACCTCTAGGTCGCCGGGCCAATTGCCACCCCACATAGCGACCTCGGTGTGCGGCCGGCGTGTGGCGGCGTTGAAGATGCGGCGTATGTCGGGTTGAGTGTTGAAGACGTCCGCGCCGATCAGTATCGAGTCGGGCCAGTCAGCCGGATCGAAGCGGGCTGAGCGCATGCGGCTCTTGACGCCGAGGATGCGCAGCGTACGTTCGTCTTCGGGGCCGGCCGAGGCGAGATGGATCTTCACTTCCCAGCCTGCTCCGACGCGATCGAAGATGAGCCCGCCGGCGAACTCGGCGGCATCGGCGGAACTGCTGGCAAAGACCACCAGGCAGTGCGGGGTGGCGTAGCCGCGCTCGGATTGCATTCTGCTCGCGTCGGACTTAGCCGTTACCGTCATGATCGCCCCTTGCCTGTGTGGAATTGATAGTAGCCGATCTCATAGTTGAGAATAGCCATTTTCATCTGGGTGCGACTCGCTGGACCGGCTGACCGGTGTGTCACCGTCTAGGTGGACGACCTCCGCCGAAGCCCTGGACGGCATACGGTCTGACGAATTCGGCCACTGCGTCGTCGTTTTCGATGAGTGCCGATGGAGTCGTGAACAGCGAGAACAACATTCGTGAGAACCACTCCGCTGCGGAGGGTATGTCGAGGTCGTGGCGGACCTCGCCGGTGTGACGTGCTGCGGAAAGGTACGGCGCGAAGAACTCCGAGCACTCCTGCAGCAGGGTGGCGGCGTTCTTGGTCAGCATCAGGTTCACTTCCTGATGATCGAAGTAGACCTCGGGTTCGACAACCCGGCGGGCCTGACACACGAACACCGCCGCGCGCACCAGCTTGCCCTCCAGCGTGCTGCCGCCGTCGCGGTCGATGGCCTTGGCCATATTGCGGTAGAAGCGCTGTGAGGCCGCCTCGGCGCAGGCCTCGACGACGGTTTCCTTGTCCTTGAAGTACTCGTAGACGGTGCTTCGGGAGACCTCGGCAGCCCTCGCGATGTCCACCATGGTGGTTTTGGCCAGGCCCCGGGTGCGAAAGCAGGCAAAGGCCGCCGAGATGATGATCTCTCGGGTGTCGGCGGCGGTCGCTTGCGTCATAGAGCGTCAGACTAGTGGACCGGAGCCAGGATCAGGCCGCTGGTGGGAACGCCGGTGCCGGAGGTCACCAGCACGTGTTCGACGTCTGCCACCTGATTGTGAGATGTGCCGCGGACCTGCCGGACTCCCTCGGTGATGCCGTTCATGCCGTGGATGTAGGCCTCGCCGAGCAGACCGCCGTTGGTGTTGATGGGCGTGCGACCGCCGACCGACAGCTCGTCGACGTCGACGAAATCCTTGGCCTCGCCCCGCCCGCAGAACCCGAGCTCCTCGAGCTGTGTGAAGACGAACGGGGTGAAATGGTCGTAGAGGAAGGCCGTCGAGATGTCGGCGGGCTTGAGCCCGGAGTCAGCCCACAGCTTGTTGCCCACCACGCCCATCTCCGGCAGGCCCGTGATGTCGTTGCGGTAGTAACTGGTCATCACCTCACCGTCATAGGCGGCCCCCTGGGCCGCCGCGGTGATGACTGCCGGCGGGTGCGGCAGGTCGCGGGCCCGCTCCACACTGGTCACCACCATCGCGACCCCGCCATCACTCTCCTGACAGCAATCCAGCAGCCGGACCACGGGTTCGACGATCCACCGCGACTGCTGATGTTCCTCGATGGTGATCGGCTTCCCGTAGAACCAGGCATCGGGGTTGTTGGCCGCATGCTTGCGGTCGATCACCGAGATCTTGCCGAAGTCGGCGTTGGTCACGCCGTAGGTCGACATGTAGCGCTGCGCGTGCAGGGACACCCAGGCGGCCGGCGTCATGAAACCAAAAGGCGCGTAGGGCGCCATCCACAGCGGGGTGACCCCGGGTTGGCGACCGGCACCACCGAATCGGAAACCCGAACGCTCGTTGAACGCCCGGTAGCACACCACGGCTTCCGCAACGCCCGTTGCCACGGCCATCGCCGCCTGCATCACGGTGCCGGCCGCCGCGCCGCCACCGTGTGGAACTCTCGTGAAGAACGACAGATTCTGGATGCCCACGTTGCGGGCGACCTCGATCTCCTCGTTCTCGTCGACACTGAAGGTCACCATGCCGTCGATATCGGACGGGCGTAGCCCCGCGTCGTCGATCGCTGCCTTGACTGCTTCGCAGGCCAGTTGCATCTCGGTGCGACCGGACTCCTTGGAGAACTCGGTCTGGCCGATTCCGGCAAGCGCCGCCTTTCCGCCGATGCCGCTCACTCCCGAACACCTTCGAGAAGGCTGAGCACCGCAGTGCCCGAAACGTGATCGCCAAGACTGTTGGTGCCCTTCAGTGACACTTCGACCAGTCCCTCGCCGTCGCCGATTGACTTCGCTGCGACGGTGCCGGTGAAGCGCAGCGGATCATTCGGGAATGCCGGTACGCCGAGCCGAATCGACAACCGCTTGATCATCGCCTCGGGACCGGCCCAGTCGTGCAGGAACTTCACGCACAGACCGTTGGTGGTCAGGATGTTGAGGAAGATGTCCGGCGACCCCTGCCCGGTCGCGAAATCGCGATCGTGATGGACCGGCATGTAATCGCGCGACGCAATGGCGCCCGCGACGATCAGTGTCGTGGTGACGGGTACTACAAGTGGAGTGATCTCATCGCCCACGTCGATGGCGTCGTACGCCAGCGTGGTGGTGCCGCCGATGGTGGAGGTCATTTGCTTCCTTCCTGATACGCCGTGCCGAGATGGGCGAGTTGTGCGGAGGCAGAACCGAGGGCGAGCTCGATGTTCTTGGCCCACAGGTAATAACGGGAAACCGGATAGGTGACATCGATGCCCATGCCGCCGTGGACCTGCTGGGCGGTGGCGACCACTCGGGCGCCCGCCTCGGCGGCCCAGAATTTGGCGATGGCTGCCTCGCGTTCGGCGGGCCGGCCCTCGGCGATCAGCCAGGCTGCGTGCCACGTGGTCCAGCGGATCGCCTCGGTGTCGATGAACGCGTCCGCCATCCGCTGCTGGACAGCCTGGAACGATCCGATCGGCCGGCCGAACTGTTCGCGTTCACCGGTGTAGGTGGCTGCGATCCGCAGTGCGCGATCGGTGACACCGACCTGTATCGCGGAGAGTCCGACCAGCGCCCGGGTGTGCAGCGCCGCCACGATCTCGCGACCGTTGCCCTCGTCGCCGCCAAGGCGCCGTGCCCTGGCGCCGGCGAAGGCGACGTCGGCATAGGGCTCGCCGTGGGTGAGATCCACCGGCGACACCTGGACGCCCGGGGTGTCGGTGTCCACCACGAACAGCCCGGGGCCGGTCGCTGCTGCCGCGGACACGATGATTGCGTCAGCCAACTGCGCGGCCGGGACCAGTTCCTTGGCACCGTCGATACGCCAGGCGGAGCCGTCGGGCCGTGCGGTCGTACGACGCGGGACAGTGGGGCTGGAGTTCCCGGCCTCGATCAGACCCGCGGAGAGGACCACGCTGCCGTCCACGACACCTGGCAGATAGTGCTGCTGTAGATCTGAATCACCGTGCCGGGCAATGGTGTCCGCACCGAGCACGAGCGTCGGATAGACCGGTACCGGTGCGACGCTCCAGCCCACCTCGGCCAGCAGGATGCCGAGTTCGAGGAAGCCGCCGCCGCTGCCGCCGACCGATTCGGGTAGCGCAATCCCGAGCAGGTCGGCTGCTGCCAGCTCGCTCCACAGCGAGGCGTCGTATCGGGTGTCGCCCGATTCCAACTCGCTCAGGTGCTCCGGTGTGGCCCGATGCTCAAACAACTGTCGGGCCATCTTGCCGACGGTTTCCTGGTCTTCGTTGAAGCTGAAATCCATTGTGGTGTCACGCCTTCGCTGTTGCCGGGCGGAATTGGTGCAACACCAGTTCATCGCCGCTGGGCAGGGCTTCGAAAGTCTCGTAGAAAACCTCGACAGCGAGGCCGGGTTCGACATCCTTCGGGTCGATATCGCACAGATTCGAGACGATCCGGACCCCCTCGTCGAGATCGATCAGAGCCACGACGTACGGATACTGCAGGAACGGCAACGGCGGATACTGCGGCATGACGAAGCTGTACACCGTCCCGCGACCCGCGGACACGACATAATCCCAGTTCAGGGACTGGCATTGGCCGCACATCGGCCGCGGCGGGACACGCAGCACCTTGCAATCGGTGCATCGCTGAATCCGCAGTTCGCCGTCTTTGAGACCCGACCAGAAGAACTCGGTGTCCGGGCTGATCGATGGAGCGAGTCGGTGTGCCACTGCTAGCCGTCCTTCTTGAATCGCAGGGTGCGGAACCGCTGCCGGCCGATAACCTCGCCGTCCTGGTTGCGGTACGTGGTGATCCAAGTGACGAAGAACCCGGTACCCATTGCCGTCTTCTTCTCGTCGGAGATCGACTCGAACACCGTCTCCGCAGACAGGTCGTCGCCGATTCGTGGGTAACGCTCGATCTCGAATTCCGAGTTCGTGGCTACGATTCCGGTGTACCCGGCATCAGCAAGGAACTGCAACGGGTTCTCCCCGAGCTCCACGGGAACACCACCGCGCTCATGAATACCCTCAAGCTTGGGCGGGGCCATGGTCCAGCTCTGCAGCATCACCGGCGGCGACACGATCGCACCGTAGCGTGAGTTCTTGGCGAACTCCTCGTCCAAGTAGGCGGGGTTGAAATCGCTGAGCGCGTACGCCCAATGCCGAATCATCGGCGCATTCACCGGATCCGGGCTCCGCACCGGCTGCCCCGAACTGATCGGCTGGCCGACGAGTGCATCGAGGCGCTTCCGCAATTCGTCTTTCGCTTGATCGGTCAATGCGCTGTTTCCTTTCTGTCAGGATGCCCGCATGTCTCGGGGCGCCCGAGGCATCCCGAGGCCGGCCATGGCGATGATGTCGCGCTGGAGTTCGTTGGCGCCGCCGCCGAACGTGTTGATCACGGCGAGCCGGTAGGCGCTCTCGAGTTCCCCGCGTAGCGCTGTGGTGTCGCCCTTGCGTAGACCCGTGTGGCCGACGATATCGAGCAGTTCGCGGGCGACCTGCTGGGTCAGTTCAGTACCGAATACCTTGGCTGCGGAGGCCTGTCCCATGCCCAGCCCGCCGGAACTCAGCGTGGTGTTCACCCGCAGATTCATCAGCCGGTAGGCCGATACCTGGGCCTCGGCGCGGGCCAGCGCCTGCTGCACCCACGGTTGGTCGATGACGCGCCCGTCGTCGAGTTCGGTTTCGCGCGCCCAGGCGAGCGTCCTCTGGAACAGCGGCTCGAGTGCCCCCAGATTGCCCAGCGCCGCGCGCTCCAGGTTGAGCTGGTTGGTCACCAGCTTCCAGCCCTCGTTCTCACCGAGCACAATGGCGCTTTCGGGTACCCGCACGTCGTCATAGAAGGTGTAGTAGGTCGAAACTCCGGGCATGGTGTGCAACGGCTTCCACGAGAAGCCTGCGGCGTCAGTGGGCACGATGAACAAGGTGATGCCCTTGTGTTTCTTGACATTCGGATCGGTTCGGGCGGCCAACCAGATGTAGTCGGCGAACTCGGCGCCACTGGTGAACATCTTGGCACCGTTGATGACGAACTCATTGCCGTCGCGGACTGCCGCGGTGCGTAGTGAGGCCAGGTCGCTGCCTGCTCCGGGCTCGGAGTATCCGATGGCGAAATCGACATCCCCCTTGAGGATGGCAGGGAGGAATTTCTGCTTCTGTTCGTGCGTGCCGAACTGGATCAGAGTGGGTCCCACCGTGTTCAGTGTGATCATCGGAAGCGGAGCATTCACGCGGCGAGCCTCTTCGCCGAATATGTACTGTTCCAACGCAGTCAGGCCGTGTCCGCCGTATTCGGTCGGCCACGCCACCCCGAGCAGACCTGCCGCACCGAGCGCACGCCGGCACTCGGTGATGGCCGCGCCGCCCTCCATCAGGCCTGCGACCGCGGCGCGCCGCTCGGGCGTCATCACCGCCTCGAGGCGTTCGCGGTAATCCTTGCGCAGCTGAACCTGCTCGGGGGTGTAGTCGAAATCCATCAGACGCCCGCTCCAAGACGGACCGGCATCCGTTTGACGCCGGGCACCATGGTCGCTCGCAGGCGGGTGACCTCGCCGGTGAGTTCGATCGTCGGGTAGGTACCCAGCAACACCTCGAACATCACCCTGGCCTCCAGGCGGGCCAATTGTGCTCCGAGACAGGCATGTTCACCCGCGCCGAATGCGATGTGCGGGTTGGGGTGCCGGGTGATGTCGAAGGACTCGCTGCACTCGCCGAAGACCTCTTCGTCGCGATTGGCCGATCCGTACAGCATCACGACCGTGTCCCCAGCGCTGATCTGCTGCCCGCGGATCTCGACATCCTGGGTGGCTCGGCGTGCCATATGGGTGACCGGGCTGGTGAAGCGCAGCATCTCTTCCACCGCGTCGGGGAGCAGCGCCGGATTCTCGCGCAGCAACGCGAATTGCTCAGGATGTTCGATCAGCGCTTGGGTGCCGAGCGCGATGAGATTGCGCGTCGTCTCGTTGCCGGCTACCAACAGCAGGAACGAGAAGTTCAGCAGATCCTCGTCGGAGAGTTGTTCACCGTCGACCTCGGCCGTGGCCAGAATGGTCAACAGGTCGTCCTGGCCGGTGACCTCGCCGCTGCGGCGTGCGGCGATGAGATCGGTGAAATACCCGTACAGTTCACCGAGCGCTGCCAGGTGATCCATCTCGATATCAGGATCGGCAGTGCCCACCGCGGCATCGGACCACGTGCGGAACTGCTCCCAGTCCTCGGGCGGAGCGCCGAGCATCTCGGCGATCATCCGGGTCGGCAATGGTGCGGCGATCTCCTCGGCAAACTCGTACTCCCGGCTGGTGTCGACCTCGGCGATGATGCCCCTGACGATCTCGCGCACCTTGGGTTCCAGCAATGACACCTGGCGCCGGGTGAACCCGGAATTGATGAGCTTGCGCAGCTGTCGATGACGCGGCGGATCGGTGAAGATCAGGTTGCCCTCTTGCACCGGTTCCGGTTGGGACGGATCCGGGATGGTGATGCCCTTGGTCGACGAGAACAAACCGGGGTTACCGGAGACGAAGCGGACGTCCTCGTATTTGCACAAGGCCCAGAAGTTGGTGACGTCATTCCAGACGACCGGTGTGCCGGCGCGCAGCTCTCGATACGCCGGGTAAGGGTCGCCGGCATAGAAATCCGGCGAGTGCAGGGGATATGCGGTGGTGGGTCTGGTGAGCTGACTGGCGGGCTTAGCGGGCACCTCAGGGCCTTCCTTGACATGAGACCGATCGGACATTCATGCTTCAACTGTCCAGTTCATGTTCTGTCTACCAGCCGTGACATGAGCGAGTCAATCAGCAAAATAACGTTGTATACAGCGCATTTCCGCGCTGTAGGCGCATGTGTCCTGCTGTGCAGACAGAAAAGAGATGTCCGGAGTCTGTCCGACGAATGTCGGCAGCTTGTCAAGAGGGGCCGGGTGACTTCATGGCCGATCCGCAGACGCTGATCGATGACTATGGGCACTACATCGACGGGCAGTGGGTGGATCCCGATGCCGGTCGCTACGACGTCGTCAACCCGGCAACCGAGCGGGTGGTGGCCTCGGCGCCGGATGCCGGCGTCGCCCAGGTGCAGACCGCGGTCGCGGCAGCGCGTGCGGCGTTCGACTCGGGTGTGTGGTCGCAGGCCGATCCCGCCGAGCGGTCGCGCTGTATCCAGCAGCTGAGCACGGCGCTGTTGACTCACGGTGAGCAGATCTTCGCGCTGGCGCAGGCCGAATGGGGTTGCACGGCAAACGAACGGCTGATCCACGTCGAAGGTCCGGCCTTCATGGTGGGACATGCCGCCGAGCTGGCGCTCGAACCGGCCGAGGCGCCGTTGGACGCCTGGGGGGCGGCGGGCACCACACTGCTCCGCTACGAGCCCCTCGGCGTCGTATCGATTCTGACGCCATGGAACTTCCCGCACACCCTCAATGCGATGAAGATCGGTGCGGCGCTCGCAGCCGGTAACACCATGGTGCTCAAGCCATCACCGCTGACTCCGCTGGCCGCACTCGCGCTGGCACGCCTGGTCCACGAGGAGACCGATATCCCACCCGGTGTGGTGAACGTGGTGACCCCGGCAAGTGTCGAGGCGAGTGTCGCTCTGACTGAAGACCCGCGCGTGGACATGGTCAGCTTCACCGGCAGCTCGGCCGTGGGGCGCGCGGTGATGGCGACAGCGGCGCAGACCATGACGCGCGTACTCCTGGAGTGCGGTGGAAAGTCGGCAGCCATTCTCACCGACGATGTCGACATCACCGACGAGCTGCTGGAACGTCTGCTCTTCGAGGGCTGCACACTGCACGCCGGCCAAGCCTGCATTCTCAACAGCCGTCTGCTGCTTCCAGATTCGCTCCACGACGACGTGGTGGGACGGCTGGCCGAACTGGCCCGCAACGTCGTGATCGGTGATCCGGCCGATGCCGCGGTCACGATGGGTCCGTTGATCAGTGCCGAACATCTGGACCGGGTCGAGGGATTCGTCACTCGCGCCGAATCCGACGGCGCTACCGTGGTCACCGGTGGCGGCCGACCCAAGGACCTGTCGAACGGTTTCTATTTCGAGCCGACCATCCTCACCGGTGCGACGCCCGATTCCCTGATCGCGCAGCAGGAAGTCTTCGGTCCGGTACTCACGGTGCTGCGCTACAGCGATGACAACGAGGCCGTCGCTATCGCGAACAACTCCCAGTACGGCCTCGGCGGGGCGGTGTGGTCATCGGATGTGGACCGGGCCGTGGCGATCGCACGCCGGATCAGGACGGGCCAGGTTTCGATCAACGGCACCATTCCCGGTGACGCGCCGTTCGGCGGTTTCGGTCAGAGCGGGATCGGACGCGAGGGCGGGATCCAGGGATTGCGGTCCTATATGGAGCCCAAGGCCATCGGGGTGCCGGCATGAGCGACGCTTGCGGAGCGAATCAACGGGTGACGAGCGACGCTTGCGGAGCGAATCAACGGGTGATGAGCGACGCTTGCGGTGCACTGGCTGGGCTGCGCGTCGTTGAGATCGGCGGTGAGATCGCCGGGCCGTACTGCACCAAGCTTCTGCTCGACCTCGGGGCGGACGTCCACAAGCTCGAACCGCCGTCAGGTGACCCGTTGCGGTCCTGGGGGACCGGCGGCGGTCTCTTCGAGTATCTCAATGCCGGAAAGCGAAGCGGCACAATCGATCCGACGGTCGCCGCGGATCTCGCTGCCGCGCGTGAGCTGATCTCCGGCGCCGATGTGCTCGTCGACAGTATGTCCGTGGGCGCCCTGGACGGCTGGGGTCTGGACCTCAGCACCCTGCGAAGCCTGAATCCCCGGCTTGCGGTAGTTCGAATCTCGGATTTCGGGCAGCACGGGCCACTGAGCGGCCGGGAGACCACCCCGTTGACCATGCAAGCGGCCGCAGGCTGGGTCAACGATCGTGATCCCGGTCGCGCGCCCGTGCAGGCGGGCGCGCGCATCCCCGAATACATCGCGGGCTGCTATGCGGCCATGAGTGCACTCACCGCGGTCCGCATCGCAGCCGGACAAGTTGACACGCCTGTCGAGGTGGATCTGTCGACGTTCGAATGCCTGCTCTCGACCCTGCCCTATCCCATGCTGCTGGCCGAGCGGTTGATGAAGATGGGACTGCCGGGCAACGCCAAGGGCGCGCCGATGCTGGGCATCGTGCGGGCCGCCGACGGCTGGATCGGCATCAACTGCCTGACCGGTCAGCATTGGCTCGACGTCTGCGCCATGGTCGGGCTGCCCGATTTCGAGGAACACCAGATCGCCATCATGATCGGCGGGCCCGAGCGCGAGGAGTTCTTCGCGAAGGCCCAGCCGTGGCTGGACTCGATCAACGTGGCCGATCTCGTGGAGCTGAGCCAGGCGATGCGGATACCGGCCGCTCCCGTCACCGACGGTCGCACCATTCTCGACTGTCCGCAGTACGCCGATCGCGGATTCTTCATCGAGGCCGGTACGGCGGCGGGGCGTACCTTCACCCGTCCCGGCGCGCCGTTCCGCCTCTCCAGGACGCCGGTACCGGCGCCCGGCCCGGCGCCCGAGCGGCCGTCGTCGTCAGCGGCGGTATGGCCGAGTGCCGACCGCGCGGGTTTCGCGCCGGCGCCCGACCCGGAGCGGCCGTTCGCGGGCCTGAAGGTCTTCGACCTGAGCACATTCTGGGCCGGTGCCTACCTCACCTGCTACCTGGGTGCCTTCGGCGCCGACGTCGTCAAGGTCGAGTCGATCCAGCGGCCGGACGGGCATCGCTACTCGGGTTCGCTGCTGCGCGACGGTGACGACTGGTATGAGCGTGGTCCGCTGTGGCAGGGCACAAATCTCAACAAGCGCGACATCACACTGGATCTCTCGTCGGTTACGGGACGCGAGCTCGCGTTGCGGATGGCGGCCGAAGCCGACGTCGTCGTCGAGAACTACTCGCCCCGCGTCGTGGAGCAGTTCGGCCTGGACTACGACTCGCTGGTGAAGGTGAACCCCGATGTGATCATGGTCCGGATGCCCGGTTTCGGGTTGGCCGGGCCATGGCGCGACTATGTGGGCTGGGCGCTGAACATCGAGCAGCTGTCCGGGATGTCGGCGGTGACGGGGTACCCCGACGGCCCGCCGTGCAACTTGCAGGGGCCTGCCGATCCGATCGCCGGCGTGCACGCCACGGTGGCTCTGCTGGCCGCACTCGAACACCGAAACCGCACGGGCGAAGGTCAACTCATCGAGGTGGCCCAGATCGAGGTCGGGGCTGCGGTGACTGCCGAACCTGTGATCGAGTTTTCGTTGACCGGCCAGGTGCCCGATCGGGTCGGCAACCGCCACCGTGAGTTCGCGCAGGGCGTCTATCCGACGGCGACCGCCGATGACTGGGTGGCCGTGTCGGTACGGGACGATGCGGACTGGGCGGCGGTCGCCGAAATCCTAGGACGCCCAGAGCTTGTCAACGACGGGCGACTCGCTACCGCGCAGCAACGGCAGGCCAATCATGATGCGTTCGACGATGTGGTGTCGGCGTGGACGCGGGGTCGCGCGGCAGGTGATGTCGTTGCCGCATTGACCGCCCGCGGGGTACCCGCCGAGCGGGTGTTGACCGCGGATCGCATGTATGACATCGAGCAACTGGACGCTCGCGACTTCTACCAGGAGCTGCGCCATCCGATCACCGGTGACCACCGGTTCCCGGGCTGGCCGTTCCGGATTTCCCCGGGTCCCCTGCGGCACCACCGGACACCGCCACCGACGCTCGGTCAGCACAATGGTGCGGTGCTGGCAGCGCTGGGCCTGGCCGTCGACGAGATTGATCGGCTGCGCGCCGGCGGCGTCATCGGTGAGCGCCTCCGCGAGGCGTAGCCGGTCAGTCGACCATCAGCGCGATGGTGTCGACTACACACACGGGACGGTCGGACCCCTCGACCTCGACCGTCACCCGCACAGTGGCCCGGGATCCCGTGTTGGCGGCGTCTACGGCGATCAGTTCCGCACCGGCCCTGATCCGCGAGTCAACCGGGACCGGCGCGGGAAACCGCAGTTTGTCGACTCCGACGTTGACCTGCATGGAGAGCCCGGTCACCTGATAGATCTGCTTCACCAGAATCGGAACCAGGGACAGGGTCAGGTAGCCGTGGGCGATGGTACGGCCGTAAGGACCGCTGGCTGCCCGATCCGCGTCGACGTGGATCCACTGATGATCGCCGGTGGCGTCGGCGAACAGGTCGATCTGCTGCTGGGTCACGGTGTGCCAGTCGCTGTAGCCGAGGTGCTCTCCGACATGTACCTCGAAATGGGCAACGCCCCGGTAGGTCTTCTGGGCGGGCGGTGCCTGGGTCATACCGAAGCAACCTTGTTGAGCCGCAACTGCTCGATGGCATTGCCGCCCATGATCTTTACCTTGGCCTCGTCGGAGATTCCGTCGAGGCGGTCGACAAAGCTGAGCGGGTCACCGATGCCTTCCGGGTGCGGGAAATCGGAGCCGAACATCACATGATCCTCGCCCATGATGTCGACGATCGATTTGACGTCGTCCTCGAGGAACGGGTGGATGTAGACATTGCGCTTGAACACCTCGACTGGGTGCTCGTCGAACTCCTTGGGCATCACCCGATACGCCTTCTCCAGCTGACGAAGCAGATTCTTCACCCAGCCGCTCCCGTTCTCCACCACCAGCACCCGTAGATCCGGGAAACGAGACAGTGCCCCGTGGCAGATGAGCGCGGCCAGCGTATCCTCCATCGCGCGGAAGCCCATGACGACCTCGCGAAGTGCGCTGGGCTTGAAGGACAAATACTCGTCGCCGCCCTCCCACTCCATGAGGTGCTTCTGATAGCCGCTGTCGGACGCATGGAATGTCACCGGGATATCGGCCTTGACCACTTCGGCCCAGAACGGATCGAATTCGGGCAGGCCCATCGAACGGGAACCGCCGAATCGGCTCGGCACCGGCGCCGGCCGCACCAGGAACGTCTTCATCCCGCGTTCGAGGCACCAGTGGAATTCCTTGATCGCCTCGTCGACCAGGGGGAGGCAGATGACGGGTGTCGCGAAGATGCGGTCCTGATAATTGAACGTCCAGTGCTCGTGCATCCACTCGTTCAACGCATGGATGATGGCGTGGGTCAGCACCACATCATCGGTGGTGCGCTCCTCGATGAGGCTGGCCAGGGTGGGATACATGACGCACTGGTCGATGCCCAACTCGTCCATGAGTTCCAACCGCGGTGCCGGTGACTGATACGCGGGAATGACATCCATTGCCTCGCCGATGAACTCGCGGAAGTTCAGGCCTTCGGGGTTGTTGCCGAGGAAGTAGTCCTCGGCGCTGCCTGGCCGGGCCACGCGCGCGAAGGTCGGATTGGGAATCATGTGGCTGATGTGGTCCTTGACGACCAGCTTCGGGCGTCCGTTCACCTCGACATAGCCCACCTTGCCTCGGTGCTGCTTCGGCAGGTACTTGAGCAGTGCATCCGTCGTCTCGTACATGTGGTTGTCGATGTCGAACACCGGATACGGAAGCGAGCGGGAAGGCATGTGGCTAATCCTCCTCGGGGCAGTGAAAATCACCATTTACACGTTTCGAGAACGACGTTATCACCCGAGTGGGTGAACATCTACATTCTGGCCGGATCGTGCGCCCGACCAGGCCCGTATCACGTCATCGGTCGTGGTGACGGTGGCCAGTAGTGTCAGCGTGTTATCGATGACGGCGTCGGCGTACTCCCGGGGGTAGCCGGCAACCGCGTCGCGGGGGAGCACGAACTGATAGCTGCGATTCACGGCGTCCATGACGAGGTTGGTTATCGCTACGTTTACCGAAACACCCACGCCCACAATGGTTGTGATTCCCATGTTCCGTAGCACTGAATCGAGGTCGGTTCCCGTCATCGGGCCGGCGCCATGAGTTCGGGTGAGCACCAGGTCGGAATCGTCCGGGCCGAGTCCGGGCAACAGGGACGCTCCCGGGCTGCCTGGACTCAGGTCGGCATCGAACGACTTGCCTGCGGCGAACAGCCGCGCGTTGGAGTTCGAGCCGCGACCGTCAGGCCGGCGCTGGATCAGACAGTGCACGACGGCCACTCCCGCTGCCCGCGCGGCCGGCAGCAACTTGACGATGTTGGGGATCGCCTGGTGCTCCGCCTCGTGGGCCAGCATGGGCAGTCCGGCCTGTGGACCGATCACGCCACCCTGGCACTCCTGGGTGACAACGGCTGTCGTGCGTGGTGAGACGAGGTCGCTAAGGTTGGGGAGAGGCATGAGAACAGACGTTATCGTCTGTGCCATGGGAATTTCCAGAGGAGAATAGATGTACGAATGGGAGCTGTCGATCCGGGAAGAGGCGCGACAACTGCTGGCGGACTACACCGCTGCGACTGACCGGTTCGACCTACGGGGGTTGGCTGCATGTTTCGCCTCGGATGGGATTCTGGAGTTCACCGGGGGTGACGATCCGCTCACCGGTCCCGCCGCGATCGAAGCAGGACTCGCTGCTGCGATGTCGCCGCAAGACGCCACCCGCGCCAAACCGACGTTCGTGCGCCATCACGTCTCCAGTATCAGATTCGGAGCCGTCAGCACCGAGCGGGTCGAGGTCAGCAGCTATTTCGCGGTGCACACCGATATCGGGCTCGACCACTGGGGCCGGTACCGTGACCTGTTGGTGCCTGAAGAAGGGCGCTGGCTGTTCGAGTATCGCCGAATTACGGTGGACGCCTTCGCGCCGGACAGCCTGATGCGATTCTGATGAGCGTCGTTCAGCCGCCGATGAATTCCTTGGCGAACCCTTGCGCACGTTCGATGTACTCCTCACGATCATCGCCATTCGGAGCGATGGGAAGCCAGGTCACGCCGGCAGTGGTCAGCCGCTCGATCAGGGCGTGGCGCTCATCGGCCGATCTGCTCTCGTCGAGCATGCTGCCCGCAGAGAAGCAGATATCCAGCGGTGCGGTGCGCCCGATCTCGTCGGCGTAGCCCTTCGCCCAGGCGATCGCCGCTTCCAGTTCCTCGACGGTCGAGATCTCGGCGGTTCGGGATGCGGTGGCGTAGCCGAAGGTGTTGAACGGTGCCCAGCCCTGGCCCCGTCTGATCGCGCGGCGCACGGCGGGTTTGCTGTTGCCGCCGACCCACACCGGTGGCGGTGCCGCGACGGGGCGCAGGCGCACGCCGCGTGCGGCGAATGTCGAACCGGTATAGGCGATATCGTCACCGCTGAGCGCCTTGTCCAAGACGTCCAACGCCTCGTCCAGCAACGCGCCACGATGATCGAACTCGACTCCGAGGGCCCGGAACTCGGGCTTGAGATAACCGGCGGCAGTGCCGATGATGAGCCGACCACCGGATAGTACCTGCAGGCTATGAATGGATTTCGCGCCGAGGAATGGATTGCGGTACGCGGCGATGTAGACGTTGGTGAGCAGCCGCAGCGCTTCGGTGGCCGCCGCCGCGAAGGACAGCGCGACGAACGGATCGAGCGCATGATGCCCGCCGTGGTCGAGCCATTTGGCATCCGGCGCGGGGTGGTCGGTGACGTGCACAGCGGCATACCCGGCAGCCTCGGCGGAGCGTGCGATATCGGCGATTGCTGTAGCGGTGACGAATTCGTCCGGGGCGTCGACGCGTTGGGTGGGCAGCTCGAGAGAAAACGAAACGGTCAAGGGATGTTCCTCCGATCAGGCGGGTGTCGAGGTAGTGAGGTCGGCCAGTCGCGATGCGTGGTGATCGGGATCGCCGAACATCAGCGCGCTCGCCTTGGCGCGCCGCATGTACAGGTGTGCGTCGTGTTCCCAGGTGAAGCCGAGTCCGCCATGGATCCGCATGTTGTCGAACGCCGCATGTGTGAATGCCTCGGAGGCTGCCAGTTTGGCCACTGAGGCGGCAATCGCCAACTCGTCGCGAGCCGTCGTCGCCGCTGCGTGCATCACCGCCGAGCGGGCGCCCTCCACCTCCACCAGCATGTCCGCGCAGCGGTGTTTGACGGCTTGGAAGCTTCCGATCGGACGTCCGAACTGGATGCGGTCCTTGGCGTATGTGACTGCGGTATCCAGGCAGCGGGCGGCACCACCGAGCTGCTCCGCGGCCAGCAGCACGGTTGCGATGTCCGAGGACAGGGTCAGGCCGGGTTCCGCCGCTCCTGGGTGACCGATGAGCCGGGCCGGTGTGCCGTCGAAATCGAGATGGGCGATCTTGCGGGTGCGATCCATTCCGGCCAGTGCGGTTCGTGTGAGTCCCTCGGCGTCGCCTGCGACCGCGAACAGCGACGTGCCGGTGTTGCCGCGGGCAGCGAGCAGTACAACGGCTGCGGTATGGCCGTCGAGGACCATCGGCGCCGAACCGTGGATGGTGTAAGCCCCACCCTCGTCATGCGCGGTCAGTGCGATCGAGGCCGGATCCCACGGCCCGAGCCGGTCGTTGAGAACCAGCGTCGCGGTATCGGTGCCGTCGACCAGGCGCGGGATGAGATCGGCAGCGGCGCGTTCGTCGCCGCTGGCCAGGATGGCCGGAATGGCAAGGGCCACGGTGGCGAAGAACGGCGCGCCCACCAGGGCCGCACCCATCTCCTCGAACACCACCGCGAGTTCAGCGGTGGTTGCCCCGGCGCCACCGAACTGCTCGGGAACCGCAATGCCGTGCAGGCCGAGTTCGGATGCCATCCTCCGCCAGGTGGCCTCGTCGTAGCCGGTGTCGGTGTCCATCAGGCGCCTGACCACCTCGCTGGGGCTTGTCGCGGCGAGGAATTCGTGGACGGCCTGCCGGAGTTCGTCGGCCGCTGAGGTCATGGTCTCCCTAACTGTGTGCCGCCTGATATAGGCATTGCCGGATCAGGATAGTATCTTTTCTGAAAACAGAGAATAATCATTCTCACCGAAGGGAGATGACCGGTGACGGCGAAACTCGACTACGGGATTTTCGACTGCGACACCCATTGCTACGAGACGCGTGATGCGTTTACCCGGTATCTGCCCAAAGAGTTTCATGATCGTGCCATCGCGCCGGTGCGGGGTGTTGACGGCAAGGAGGTCATCCTCGCCGGACACCGGATCGCAACGTTCAACAGTGAGGCGGGGCTGGGTTTCGACCTGGCATACCGCCCGGGCTCGCTCAAGGAGATGCTCAAGCAGATGGGCTCGGGCAATCCGGACGAAACCTATGAGCCCCAGCCCATGCAGCCGGAGTGGCTGGAGCGCGATGCGCGATTGAAAGTGATGGCCGAGCAGAACGTCGAGCGCGCCGTGATCTTCCCGGCGGGCATGGCCCTGGCCGCCGAACATTACGTCGACGACACCGAGGCGCTGTACGCGAACTTGAGATCCTTCAACCGGTGGTTCGACGACACCTGGGGTTTCAACTTCCAGGACACGATCTACGCGACCGCGCTGCTGTCGCTGCGTGATCTGGAGTCGTCCATCGCCGAAACCGAGGCGATCATCGCCCAAGGCGCCAAACTGGTGCTACTTCCCACCGGCCCGGCGCACGGGCGCTCGCCAGGAGATCCGTACTTCGACCCGATCTACGCCCGCCTCCAGGAAGCCGGCTGCACCCTGGTCTTCCACATCCAGCCGTTCTGGTATTTCAATGCCATCTCGCCTGCGTGGGGTCACAACCCGGACCCCGCTGCGTGGCACATGTCGGCGTGGCAGTGGATGAACATCTATGGTCAGCGCCCCATCGAGGACACCTTGTCGGCGTTGGTGTTCGACAACCTGTTCGGCCGGTTTCCGGGCCTCAACGTTCTGGTGGCAGAACACGGCGCGGAATGGGTGCCGCAGTTCGTGATCCACATGGACAAGAGCCGCGGCATGGGCCGCAACGGGCCGTGGATCGGCGGCAAGCTCACCGAGCGCCCCTCGGAGATCTTCCGCAGGCACGTCGGTGTCGTGCCCTACCCGGAGGACGATATCCCCACGATCGTGGACCGGCTGGGTTATGACGAGTGCCTGCTGATGGGGTCGGATTATCCGCACGCCGAAGGTCTGGCCGAGCCCGCCGACTTCGTCAAGCTCCTCGATCCGCTCGACGATGCCGTCAAGAAGCGGATCATGCGGGACAACGCTGATGCGCTGCTCGCTCGGAGCTGAACGGTGGTGACGGTCGACGACGTCGATCTCGAATTCCTCCGGGATTCGGCGCGCGAGTTCCTCACTGGCCGCGGTGAGAAGGATTCGCTGATCGAGCTTGCCGGTATGGACTGGACGGGGCTGCTGGTCGATGAGTCACTCGGTGGAGCCGGCTGGCGGCCCGTGGAGGCGACCGTGGTGGCCGAGGAACTCGGGCGCGCCGGCGATCGGTCGACCTGGCTGGGTGCCGTGGTGGCCGCAGCGGCGCTGGCATCGGCGCCGGCCGAGATTCGCGAACGCTGGCTCGGCGAGGTGCTGGCGGGTGCTGTGCCATCGGCCGTGGGGCTGGCCGGCGATACCGTTCGGGTGACCGGTGCGGATTCCCTTCGGATCTTGATCACGCTAGGAAGCAACGGAATTCAGCTGTTCGAGATGTCCGATACGGTGCCGAGGACCCGCGACGACGAACTGCTGGAGGTCAGCCGGCCGGCCTGGCGTGTCGAGCTCGGGGGCGCAGACGCTGTGACGATCGGAGAGCCGCAGCGGGCCGAGCAGCTGCTGGCGGTAGCCAGAGTTCTGCTCAGCGCGGATTCACTCGGCGCTATGTCGCGGACTTTCGCTCGGCTGGTGGCCTATCTGAAGGAGAGGGTCGCCTTCGGGGCGCCCATCGCAAGCTTTCAGGCGGTGCAGCACCGACTCGTCGATCTCCTTGTCCTGGAGACCAAGGCGCGCGCAGTGAGCATGAAGGCTGCTCGCGCCCTGGCCCGTGCGGACGTGACGGCCGACGCGGTCGCGTTGTCCGCCACCGCCCACGCCTTCGTCGCGGCGAAGGCCACCGCTGCCGTCGACGAGTGCATGCAACTGTCCGGCGGTATCGGATTCACCTGGGAGTATCCCTTGCACCACGAATTGCGCCGTACCTTCACCAACGGCTACCTGCTCGGCTCGGCCCGCTCGAGCCGGGCGGATCTGGCGGAGAAGGCCGGCTGGTGAGTATCACGGTCGATCGGCCCGGTGCGGTGCAGCTGTCGGAATTCCGGCAGCGGGTGCGGGCGCACATCGAGGAGCACGCGCCGCCTTTTACCGCCCGCGAAGGGCACCGGGCACCGGAGAATGCCGAGCAGGAGGCTCAGCTTCGCAGCTGGTTCGCGAGCCTGTTCGCAGCGGGTTTCGTCGGCGCGGACTGGCCGGTCGAGTACGGCGGCAGGCCGGATCACCATCCGCTGCACGATCGTATCGTCAGCGAAGAACTCCTGCGGGCCCGGGCGCCCCGCCCGGTCGATCAGGTCAACCTGGCGGCGCACGTGCTGCTTCACTTCGGGTCTGACGAGCAGAAGGCCGCTCTGCTGCCGCCGATCCGGCGCAGCGAGCACGTGTGGTGTCAGTTACTCAGCGAGCCCGATGCCGGCAGCGACATCGCCGGGGTGCGTTGTCGCGGTGTGCGCCGTGACGACGGCTCCTGGGTTCTCGACGGGCAGAAGACCTGGATCACCGACGGACACTGGGCCGACATGGGTCTTGCCTTGATCCGGACAGAGCCGTCGTCGACACGGCATCACGGGCTGTCGGCGTTCATCGTCCCGTTGTCGGCTCCGGGAGTGCAGGTACGGCCGATACGGACGATCAACGAAGCGATCGAGGTGAACGAGGTCTTCTTGGACGGTGTCACCGTCGCCCAGGACGGGCTGATCGGCGAACCCGGCCAGGGATGGTCGATCATCATGGCCGGCCTGGACTTCGAACGCTTCGGCATCGGTGGCAACGTCATCCTGCTGGAGCTGCTGATCGATGACCTGGTGACGGTGGCTCGGCACGCGACCCTCGGGGGCAGGCCTGCGTTAGACCATGACGACATTCGTCAGACGGTGACCGAACTCGCCGTCGAGGTCGAGGTGGCCAAGGCGTTCATCGACGATCATGTCGAGCGGATGACCGCAGGTGCGGATGAGATCGGCGACGGCTCCATCGCCAAGCTGAGTTTCGCCGAGACATACCACCGGGTTTCGGCGTATGGCACCGAACTCGGTGCGACCGTGTGTACCGTTGCCGCCGATGCCGACGTGCAGCAGGCGAAACAGCGGCTGCGGGAGTGCTGGTTGTGGTCTCGTGCCTACACCGTATCCGGGGGGAGTTCGGAGATGATGCGAAACATCCTGGCCAAACGCCGGTTGAACCTGCCGAGCCGGTGATGGCGCAAACGTATTGGGAACTGGTCGAAACGGCGGCACGGTGCCATCCCGACCGATTGGTCCTGATCGACGATTTCGGCCGCAGCCTGACCAGCGCGCAGTTGCGCGATGCAGCGCTGGACACCGCTGCGGCGTTGGCGCAGCGCGGGGTTTCGGCGGGCACCGTGGTGTCCTGGCAGCTACCCACGACGATCGAGACGATGGTCGTGATGGTGGCACTGGCTCGGTTGGGCGCGGTGCAGAATCCGATCTTGCCCATCTGGCGATCGGCTGAAGTGCAGTTTGTGACAACACAACTCGGCACCGAGGTGCTGATCGTCCCGGGGACGTGGCGGGGTTTCGACCACGCGGCGCTGGCCGCCGAACTCGCCGCCGAACGCGAGATGTCGATCGTGATCGTCGACCACGACGAACCCATCACGGACGGCCTGCGATTACCCACCGCTGACCTGGCCTGCCTCGAACCCCCGCCCGCTTCGGCGGAGCAGGCCCGCTGGGTGTACTACTCGTCGGGGACCACCGCGGCCCCCAAGGGCATCCGGCACTGCGACCGGTCGGTCATCGCCGGCTCCGCCGGGGTAGTGGGAATGGTCGGTGCCTCCAGTGACGACGTCAACCCGATCGCATTCCCGGTGTCGCATATCGGGGGAGCCACCATGCTGGCCGCCTCGCTGCTGACCGGGATGCGGCTGGTGCTGTTCGACACCTTCGACCCGATCGAGACACCGAAGGCCATCGCGGCACACGGTGCCACCATTCTGGGTTCGGCCACACCGTTTTTCGTCGCTTTCATGGCCGCGCAGACACTGCACGGCACCGAGCCCCTGTTCGATCGCCTGCGCGGCTGCGTCGGCGGTGGCGCGCCGATCACCGCGGAGCTCGGCCAGCAGGTACGCGAGACTCTCTCGGTGCCCGGAGTGGCGAACGCCTGGGGACTCACAGAATTCCCGGTCGCAACCTCACCGCGACCGGACGCCGACGTGGACGTGCTCGACCACACGGTGGGCAGTCCGGTGCCTGGGGTCTCGGTACGGGTCGTCGACCAGTCTGGGTACGAGGTGAAAAAGGGCGGCGAGGGTGAGTTGCGGCTCAAGGGGCCACAGTGTTTCCAGGGCTACGTCGACGCCGCCCTGAATGCCGACGCGTTCGACGCCGAAGGCTGGTTCCGCACCGGTGATCGGGGGCGCATCGATGAGCGTGGGAACGTCATCGTCACCGGCCGGATCAAGGACGCGATCATCCGCAACGCCGAGAACATCTCCGCACTGGAGATCGAGAACGTGCTGGCCACCCATCCCGCGGTGGCAGATGTCGCCGTCATCGGGGTACCTGACGAGCGCACCGGAGAGCGGGTGTGCGCCGTCGTCGTCACCCGGCCCGGCGCCCCGGTCACCCTCGACTCGCTGTTCGCGCACTGCCAGAGCAGCGGACTGAGCAAACACAAGGCACCCGAGCGCCTGGAGTTGATGGAGGCGCTGCCACGCAACCTCACCGGCAAGGTGCTCAAGACCGAGCTGCGGGCGCGTTTCGCAGGTCGATGAGACTGTCAGTACAGGGAGGCAGCATCATTCGCGATATCAGGGATCTCGCCGACGACCCGGTTGCCTATGCCGCCGAGCTGGAGCGCCGCTGGGGTGGGCTGCTCAGCTACCGCTACATCGGCCGAAACCACGGCTCGATGAACGTCGGGCCCGCCGACGACACCGTCACCGTGCGCTCCGATATGCGCGATGACGCCGGCGCAATTCTGCTGTGCGTCTTCGGTATCGCCTCGCCCGAGGGCGGCCTGGTGTCAGATTTGGAGGCGGTCCCGAATCCGGTGGTGCACTCGTGTCAGGTGCTGGACACCGGTGCGGGGGTGACCCGCTTCGAGGTGCGCACCGAGGGCTTGAAACGTGGCCGCAGCATGGCCTACAGCCGGTCTCTGATCGTGGACGCCGACGAACCGGCCCGCGTGCTGGCGGTCACCGAAGGCCAGGGCGTGACGATCGGCATCCCCCCGGACGGTCTGCAGAAGATGACCGTGGAACCGATCGAGGTGGTCGACTCGCCGGATCTACCGCCGTTGTGGCAGGTGTTCGGTGGTCGCCGAGCAGCTGCCGGCACCTGGCTGCTGCCCGAACTGTCGGCCGAGGTGGCCTCGCCGGATGCGGCGCTGCACGTGGGGCCGCAGTTCGTGATGACCGAGACGGCGGCCCGCAGCAGTGCCGCCGAACTGGCCCAGTCGGGCATGCTCACCGGAGTCTCGTCGCACACCATGTTCCTGGCCAGGGCCAAGGTGGGGCCGTTCCGTTTCGTGGCCGAACCGCTCACCGGCGCCGATGGCGTGGTGGCGGCACGCACGCAGGTGTTCGACGACGGGTCCGGCGGCAAGTTGGTCACCGTGGCGACACACGTGTTTCGGCGCGTCTGAGCTTCCTACCCGGCCGCGACCGGCACGTGCTTCCAGCCGAAAACGTTTGGCATCTTGACTCGTTCCAAGCCTGCGGTATCCACCTGGTAGTCGGGAATGAGGTCCAGCAGCACGTCGATGGCGATCCGGCCTTCCAGTCGCGCTAGCGCGGCTCCCAGACAACTGTGGATTCCGTACCCGAAACCGAGATTGTGCCCGGAAAGTTTACGTCCGATGTCGAAGCGGTCAGGTTCGTCGAATGCCCGCTCGTCGCGGGTCGCGGATCCGTTGATGAGCATGACCGGCCGGTGTGCCGGGATGACTTGACCGTGTAACTCCACGTCGATGTTGCTCCATCGGATGTCGTACTGCGATGGGCCCTCATAGCGAAGGAGCTCCTCGAACGCCGCCGGTATGAGGCTGCGGTCATCGATGAGTGCGCGCCACTGATCGTGATGCTCGGCGAAAACGACCGCGGCGCTCGCGACAAGCTTCGTCACGGTTTCGGCTCCCGCTCCGCCGAGTAGGGACGCAAATGCGGCTATCTCCACATCGCTCAGTTTGGTGATTTCACCGTCTTCGCGTTCGACTTCGACCTGAGTCAGGCTGGTGATCATGTCGTCTTGTGGATGTGCACGCTTTTCGAGGACCAAGTCGTAGTAGTAACTCCACATGGCCACCGCAGCGTCACGCCCGGCCGGCGTTGTGCTGATGTTGCCGGGTTGCCGTTCGAGCAGGGCGTCGAGCCAATGCCGGATCTGCTGGCGGCCATCCGGCGGGACGCCGAGCATGGTGGTGATGACCTCCACCGGGAACAGCGCCGAAAAGTCGTCCACCACGTCGAAGGAACGGACATCGATCTGAGCTGCCGTGTCGACCACGATGGCGCGGATCATCGGCTCCAGCTTGGCTATTGAGCGTGGCGTGAACACCTTGTTGACGAGAGACCGCATCCTGGTGTGCTGGGGCGGATCCATCATGATGATCACGTCGCGGGGGATCAAAGCGTCGGGGTCGATGAAGTGGTCGAGTGTCACGCCTTTCGTCGACGAGTACGTGTCGTGATCCTTCATCGCAGGAGCTACGTCGGCGTAGCGGGACAGCGCCCAGAAGTCGTACTCGGTGTTGTGATACACCGGCGCGTGATCGCGCAGCTGCCGGTACGTCTCGAATGGATTGATGAAGAACTCATCCGAAAACGGGTCGAAGTCCACGCGTTCGGCCGCTGAGATCGAGTTTCGATCCATGTGTGATCACCTTGCAGTCATGCGTTATTGAACGAGAACGTTGTCCAGACTCCTACGATCCCGGAAATCGAGAGTGGCGCTAGCCACCTCAGAGAATGTACGTTCTCTACAGTCCTTACACAAGCGCATTCAGCTGTAACGCCAGTGCGGCATCGAGGAGAGGTTCTATGACAATCACCGTCGTCCATGCCGGAACAGGTTTGACCGGACGCGAAGCGCTACGCGGGCTGATCGATGACCCGGATCTGGACCTCGTCGGGTTGCTCGTGTCGAGCCAGGACAAGGTCGGCAGAGACGCGGGCACCTTCTGCGGACGTGACGACACCGGTGTGCTGGCCCATGCCGATCTCGATGCCGTGCTGCGGCAGAAGCCGGACTGCGTTTCGTATTGCTCGACGGCTGTCGGCCGTGAAGCAGCGGCATACCAACAGATCGCACAGCTTCTGCGGTCGGGGATCAACGTCGTGACGATCTCGACGATTCCTATGGTTTACCCGCAAGCGGCGCCGGAACCTTGGCGCGATCTGCTCGAAACTGCTTGTTTGGAAGGAGATTCGACCTTTTTCGCCTCGGGGTGCGAGCCGGGGATCGTCAGTATGAACCTACCGGTCGCGTTGTTCGCCGGTGCCGGCCGGATCGACAGCTACCGAATGGACGAGTACGCCGTGAACATGGACCTGGCGTACCCGATTTGGGATGTGCTGCACGAGTCGATGGGTTTCGGGAAGCCGGATGGACACGTGCCGGCACGCATCGCGTCGGGCAAGGTTCGCCATGACTGGGAGTCGGTGGTCCGCTATGTCGCCGACGTGCTAGGGCTACAGCTTGATTCGGTGGACCTGGACTGGGAGACGCTGCTCGCTCCCAGGGATCTGGAGACGTCTTTGGGAGTGATAGCCCAAGGAACCATTTCTGGTCACCGGTGGCGATTGGCCGGCATGGTCGACGGACAACCGGTCGTGGCCATCCAGTACTTCGCCACGGTTTCGTCGACACCGTGGCCGGACTCGTGGCCGAAGCCCGAAGGCGCCGCAGGAATGGTCCACCGGATCGTCGGGCGCCCCGGTCTGAGGATGCAGGTGTGCTTCGAAGACGGCCCCGGCGAACGCACGAACCCGTCGCTGGCGTTCACCGGGCAGGCCATCGTCAACGCGATTCCGCATGTCGTCGCGAGCACACCCGGGCTGCTCGAACCTGTCCTGGGTAGATCCGTCGTCACACGGCAATCCCGTGCCGGCCATCAATCAGCTCACGCTTGACCACCTTGCCGACATCATTCCTCGGTAACTGATCCACGAACACGATACGGGCGGGTACCCGATAGGGCGTCAGTCGCTCCCGGCACCACGCGTCCAGCGCCTGCTCGGTGACCGTGTCATCCAAGCGGGCCACGAAGGCCCAGGGCACCTCGCCGAGGCGTTCGTCGGGGACGCCGACCACGGCGGCTTCGCGCACCCCGGCGGCGGCCAGCAGGACATCCTCCACCGTGCCGGGGAACACTTTCAGCCCACCGCGGTTGATCATGTCCGACACCCGGCCGTCGAGCCACAGGAAACCGTCGTCGTCGAACCAGCCCAGATCGCCCGTGTGGAACCAGCCGTCGTCGGTGAGCCGATCCAGGAAGGCCGGGTCGATCTTGCGGGCGGCCGTTGTCGGGGTGCGCACCATCACCTCGTCCTCGGTGATGGTGACGTCGATACCAGGCAACGGGCGACCGACCGAACCGAGTTTGGTCTCACCCCATTCGCGGGCGTCGGCGGCCGACCAGCCCACCACCTCGCCGCCGAGCTCGGTCTGGCCGTACGAATTCAGCACCAGCACACCGAATCTGTCGCGGAACCGTGCGGCCTGAACCGGCGAGAGGGGCGCGGTGATGGATCGCACGATCTGCAACGGCGACAGGTCGGTCACCGTCTCGTCGTGGAGCACCATCGTCAGCGCCGCCGGCGGCAACACGGTGGAACGCAACCGGTGTCGCCGAACCAGCGCGGCGAAATCCCCTGGGGCGAAGCGGTTCATCAGAACGACTCCGGATCCGGCCCGGAACGCGAACAGCACCTGATAGATACCGGCCCACAGGGACAGCGACAGTGGGACCAGATTGGGCATGGGTGCACGTTTGGGTTTGTCGGCGTCCGGTTTGCCGCGCAGTTTGGTCAGCAGCCGGTCGATGAGATCGAGGACCGTGGTGTGCCGCAGCGGAACCGGTTTGGGTGCCCCGGTGGTACCCGAGGTGAACTGCAGCAGTGCCACGTCCGCGTCGTATTGTCGCGGATTCTCCTGCGGCGCACCGGTTGCAGCGAGTCGCCAGGACAGCCCTGAGCCGGCGATGACCGGAAGCGTTGATGACGAGAAGCGCTGTGCCAGTTCGGGCGTCGTGATGACGGCAACAGGTCGGAGCATGGCCAACTGGGACATCACCTCGGGGTCGGCAGCCCGCGGATTGAGCGGCGTGTAGACGCCACCGGCGCACCAGGTGCCGAAAAGCCCTGCAATGGTGGGGGCTTCGTTGGGCAGCATCGCCGCAACCACCCGACCGGTTTCAACTCCGATCTGGGTCAGCAGCTGGCCGAGTCGGCGGGCTGAGGCCACCAGCTCCTCCCGCGGTACTTCGAGATCGACCGTGTGCACGGCGACGGCGGGCAGGCCGTCCAGCAATTCGGTCAAGCTCATGACTGCGCCTCCAGGGGAAGCCAGTTGGGACTGCGTTTGTCGGCAAAGGCTTTCGGTCCTTCGTCCTGGTCGGGGTGCCCCCACATCGAAGTCAGATGTTTCGCACCCGCGCGGCACGCGTCGGTCAGCCCGTATTCCAGGGCGCCCCACAGTGCCCGTTTGGTGGCCCGCATCGCCGCGGGTGAGTTCCTGGCGATCTTCTCCGCGAGTTCCTGTGCGACCTCGCGTAGATTCTCCGGCGGATCCACCACCTGACTGATCATGCCGAGCTCGTAGGCGCGTTGTGCTGTGAGCCGCTCATGACTGCCGACCAACGCCATCCGCAGCACAGCCTCGGCAGGCATCTTGCGCATCAGGGCGATCGTCTCAAGAGCACTCACCTGACCGATCGACACATGCGGGTCGACGAACGTGGCGTTCGAAGAGGCGATGACGATGTCGGCGTCGGCCACCCAGTGCAGGCCGCCGCCCGCGCATACCCCGTTGACCGCGGTGATGACGGGTTTACCGACATTGCAGTGCCAACTGGTCAGGCCGAGGTCGAGGGTGGCCATGGTCTCCTGGAACTGCTGCACCGCGTCGCCATCGAGGTCGTCGACATCGGCGCCCACCTGGAAGGCGTGTCCGTTGCCGGTGTGCACGATGACCCGGACCTCGGCGTCGGCATCCAACTCGGCCCACGCCCTGCGGAACTCGTCGCGCATGACGACGTCGTAGGCGTTGAGCCGGTCGGGGCGGTTGTTGATGAGCCATCCGACGGGACCCCGCCGCTCGACGATCAGTCGCTGGTAGGTCATGGCACCTCCGTGGGGTGGTTGTGCATCTGGCGGATCGCTTCCGCCGCCTCCTGGCGGGCCTGGGTAAGTCCGACCTCCAACGACCGCCACAGCGCCTTTTTGGTCACGCGCATGGCGGCCGCGGAGTTGGTCGCGATCGCCGCGGCCAGCGTCGTCGCCGCCGCGCGCAATGCGTCGTCTGCCACGACTTCGGAGACGATGCCCAGCTGATAGGCGCGCCGGGCAGAGACCCGTTCACCCCTGCCGCTCAACGTCATTCGGGTGATTGCTTCCATCGGAGACTTGCGCGCCAGCGTGATGGCCTCGTAGGCCACGGCCTGCCCCACCGACACATGAGGATCGCCGAAGGAGGCGCGGTCGGCGGCGATCACGATGTCGGCGTCGGCCACCAGGTGCAGGCCGCCTCCGGCGCAGACCCCATTGACCGCGGCGATCACCGGCTTCCACACGTCGCAGTGCCACGACGAGATCTTCAGCTCAGCGTCCCTGGTGCGCCGCGAGTGCTTGCGCATCGCTTGTCTGTCGCGGGCGACCTGCACGACGTCCATCCCGGTGCAGAAGGATCGTCCGTTGGCCGTGTTGACGATGACTCGCACATCGGGGTCGGCGTCGAGCTCGGCCCATGCGCTTTCCAGCTCGTCGAGCATCAGCGCATCGAAGGCATTGCCGGCATCTGGGCGATTGAGGATGAGCCAACCGACCCCGTCGGACTTCTCCACCACAATCCGTTCGTAGGCGGTCACGATCGCGGGATGTCCTTCCAGGGCTTGCCCTTCCACGGATCGGGCTCCTTGGGCAGCCCGAGCACGCGTTCGCCGAGGATGTTCTTGTTGATATCGGTGGTGCCGCCCTCGGTGCCGTTGGCCAGGCTGCGCATCCAGCCCCGCACCTCTCGCGGCAACGTGTCCGGGTCCTCGGTGGTGGGCCAGGCCAGCGCCTCGGTGCCGACCAGCTCGACCATCAGATCCTGGATCTGCTGGTTCAGGGTGGCCTGATGGACCTTGCCGATGGAGGACGCGGCTCCGGGGGACTGGCCGGCTTTGAGCGCCTCCCGGACCCGGACGTTGGTCCAGCCGCGGATCTGTTCTTGGGCCCACAGTCGCATGATCTTGTTCCGGATCACCGGATCGGACCAGCGGCCGGTCTCGTGCGCCAGCGTGATCAACCGTTGCGCGCTGGAGCCGCCGAGGCGGCCCATACCGCCCGAACCCGAGCCCGACACCATCTGGCGTTCGCTCGACAGCGTCGACGCGCTGACCCGCCAGCCGTCGTTGACGTCGCCGACCCGGTGCGCATCGGGCACCCGGGCGCCATCCAGGAACACCTCGTTGAACTCGCGTTCACCGGTGATCTGCCGCAGCGGCCGGACCTCGACACCGGGCTGGTGCATGTCAAGCAGAAAATAGGTGATGCCTTGGTGTTTGGGCTGGTCCGGGTCGGTACGGGCCAACAGGATGCCGAAATCGGCCTCATCGGCCCATGTGGTCCATACCTTCTGGCCGGTGACCACCCAATCATCGCCGTCGCGGACGGCGCGAGTGGCCAGCGATGCGAGGTCCGAACCGGCCCCGGGCTCGCTGAACAGCTGGCACCACTTCTCTTCGTTGGTCACGATCGGCGGCAGAAAACGCAGGCGCTGTTCCTCGGTGCCGTGGCTGAACAAGGCGGCTGCGGCGTTGTTGAGGCCCAACGGGTTCAACCTGGTCAGCCGCAGCGGTGCCAACACCGACTCGATACTGCGGGCCACCGCGTTGGAAATGCCGAGACCACCGTGTTCGGGCAGCCAGGTCGGCGCGACGAGGCCGGTCGCCGCGAAGGTGGGATACCAGGCTCGATATTCGGCCGAGGTGCGGACGGCGCGTAGCGCCTGGGCACCCTGTGCCGCGGCGGTCCGCCAGTGCGCGGGTACCTCGGACTCCGCCCACCTCCGCACCGCCGCGATCGCGTCTTCGGTAGTGGTGCCTTTGTCGATAGGTAGTGTCATCGGCCCTGAAACTCCGCATTCCGCTTGTCTCGGAAGGCGGCCAGTCCCTCCTTGAAATCGTCACTTCGGCTGGATAATTCGAGCGCCATGGCCTCGTTGTGCAGGTGCCGGTCCAGGTCCAGCCCGCGGCCGCTCTGCAGCAGCCACTTTGTCAACCCAAGGGCCACCGTCGGCGCCGCAGCCAGCATGCCTACCAGTTCGTCTGCCGCCGAATCCAATTGATCGACGGGATGGGCACCATGGATGATGTCCCAGTCCGCGGCGTCGGCGCCGGAGATCTCCTCCCCGAGCATCAGCAGCCGTCGGGTGCGCACCATCCCGATCACGCGGGGCAACAGCCACGTCGCGCCACTGTCCGGGCTGAAACCGCGGGCCATGAACGGCTCCCAGAACCGGGCATCGGTGGCGGCCAAGCAGAAGTCGGCGGCCATCGCGATGTGGAATCCGAGTCCGGCGGCCCAGCCTCGAACCACGGCGACGATGGGCACCTGTGTCTCGAGCATCAGTGGGATCAGCCGGTTCGCCTTGTTCGGCATCCGGCGCTGCGTGCTCCCGACCCGCGGTTTACGTTCGGAGCGTGCGTTGTTGGCGACGAGGTCGGAGCCCGCGCAGAAGTCGGGACCGTTGGCGTCGATGCGGATCACGCGGACCATCTCGTCGACACCGGCGGCCGCGACATGTTCGATCATGGCGTCCAGAACGGTGTCGTTGACGGCATTGCGGCGGTCGGCGCGGTCGAGTGTGAGACGCAATTCGGCGCCGCGGTGTTCGACCACGAGTCCGTCGACGCTGGAGTAGGTCATCTGCGTATCAGCGCTCGGCGAACTGCGCCGAGACAGCGTTCAGCAACTCGGCGAGGTCGGTGGCTCCGCCGGGGGGATCGGGAAGTTGAACCGGTCCCCGCTCGCGGCTGGGCAGCAGGATGGTGGCGTGGCCGGGCGTCGTGATCTGGCCTCTCTGGTTGGTGGCCGCAAGCTCGAGTTCGACGGCAGGCCGGTCCCCTTCGGCGAGGAACTTGCGTGTCACGGTGCCGCTGATGGTGTGCAGATCGCCGACGTAATTGAACAGCCGGAACTCACAGTCCAGTTTCCACAGCCACGCGTCGTCACCCATCCAATCTGTGCACAGATGGATGAGCCAGGTCTCGCGCATCCGGCCGTAGTCGAATGTGGTGGGATTACCGGCATTACGGGCGGCGTCGGGCTCCCAGTGCACCCGCTGCTGGACGTCGGGGACGCCGTGCTCGTTGGGAGTGTAGAACCGCGGTATGCGTTGCCGATTGCGCCATGCCAGCCGCAGCGGGCGCACGCCGTACATTCCGGTTCCCATGCCGACGTGCCAGCAGACCATATCGGTCACCGTGAGTGGGCCCTTGGTGAGCGGCCCGACGGCGTCGCCCTCGGCCACGTCTTCCCACCAGCGTGGTTCGGCGCCGCGCGGGGTCTCGTGCGGATAGCGGGCGTCGATCCGGGCGATCTCCTGTGGGGTCCAAGTCTTGAGCTCCACCGCTTCGTACTTTTTGCGGCCGCGCGCCTTGCTTCGCTCGGTGCGGATCATGTTGCGATACTGGCCGCCCAGGATCGTGCCTTCGTCGTCGCGGAATACTTGTGCAGACCACTCGTGGATGGCGCGCCCGGCGAAATCGCTGCTCTTGTCCAGCGCCGCGACCAGGGCATTGCGCCGGAATACCCGGTGCCCGGCACGCAGCGGCGCCCACCATTCTCGGGATGAGGACGCGTAGAACGCGTGTACGCCGCGGAGCGGATCGCCTTTGGTCAGTGCCCGGTCGGTGTCGGACAATTCGGTGACCTCGTCCTCACCGATCAGCGTGTCACCGCCGACGAGGGCGGGCGGCGCAATCGGCTGGCCCCAGACCGACTTGGTGGCGTAGTCGGGCTCGCACCACAGCGGGTTGGCATCTCCATAGCTCTCCGCCACATGGCGGAAGGCGTCCTCGTTGGGACGGTAGTAGTGGGGTGGCTGAGTGTGGGGGACCGCGATGCCGACAGTGGCCCGCAGTCGGTCCAGGCCCGCGTCGGTGATCTGGCCGGTCTCGGTCATCGAGCAGCCTCCTCGTGGTGCGTGTCCTTGGTCATGACCAAAGTGAGAATTAAGATACCCGAAAAGTGGAAATGCCGTTAACAGGGTGTGGGGGATATGTCAGAAGAATCGGCAGGGATCAGGGTCGACGCTGGGGCTGACGGCGTGCGTCGCATCGTGATCGATCGACCGGAAGTCGGAAATTCGTTGTCGCCCTTGGCGCGAGACATCCTCGCTGATGCCCTGGCCGACGCACACGCAGATGCCGATACTCGAGCCGTGCTCTTGACCTCGGCAGGGTCACGGCACTTCTGTGCGGGCGCGGGGCTGGCATCCCGGCCCGCCGGTACGAGCGCCCAACTACCTGCGGACCGGCGGCCGGGCGATATCGCCCGCATGCTCGCGCAGGGGTGGCAGCGGCTGGTCGGTGCTGTACTCGACTGCGACAAACCGGTTGTCGCGGCCGTCAACGGGACGGCGGTGGGTGCCGGTGCCAGCCTCGTGCTGGCCTGCGACATCGTGGTCATGGCCCGCGAGTCCACCCTCGTTGAGGCGTTCGTGCACCGCGGGATTCTGCCGGATTCCGGCGCGGTGCACCTGCTCACCAGGATCGTGGGTCTGCGCAAGGCCACCGAATTGTTGATGCTCGGTGAACCGGTGGATGCCGACGAGTGCCTGCGGCTCGGACTGGTGAATCGCGTGGTTCCCGCGGAACAGGTGGATCAGACTGCGGATGGGCTGGCCGTGCAGTTGGCGGCGGGCCCATCGGTGATGCTCGCGCTCACCAAGCGGCTGCTGTCGGTCTCGTCGGAGTCCCCGCGAGAGCGTGCGTTCGAGCAGGAGGCCTGGGCGGCCGAACTGGTCTCCCGGACAAGCGATCTGCAGGAAGGGCTGCGCGCGTTCGCCGAACGCCGGCCGCCACGCTTCACCGGAGGCTGAGCTCAGCCGTCGGCGGGCCCGCCGCGGATGACGAACGACGAGTTGTCGTCGATCCGATCGATCGCCTCGGCAACCCCTTCGGCGGTGAGGGCGGTGTCTTCGATTCCCTTGGTCACGCCGATGAACACCCTGGACACCTTGCCCGCACCGACCGAATAGATGTGCGCCGTGCGCTCGCAGCTGCGGTGTGCCAGATAGATCACGACCGGGGTGACCAGTTCCGGGTCCATCGCCTTGCCTGCCTCGCCCATGATGTCCTCGGTCATCCGGGTGCGCGCGATGGGGGCGATGGCGTTGACGGTGATGCCGTTGCGTGCGCCCTCGATCGCCAGCACATGCATCATGCCGACCATGCCCATCTTGGCCGCACCGTAGTTGGCCTGTCCAAAGTTGCCGAAAAGTCCGGAACCTGAGGTTGTTTGCACGATTCGGCCGTAGTTCTGCTCCCGCATCACCGGCCACACCGCGCGTGTCACGTTGAACGCGCCGGTGAGGTGCACCGCGATCACCGCGTCCACCTGGTCGCCGGTCATGTTCTTGAAGGCGGCGTCGCGCAGGATGCCGGCGTTGTTCACCAGGATGTCGACGCGCCCGAACGCCTCTGTCGCTGCCGCGACGATGGCTCGGCCACCGGCCTCGGTGGCCACCGAGTCACCGTTGGCGATGGCGGTGCCGCCTTCGGCGGTGATCTCGTCCACCACTTTCTGTGCGGCTGACATGGAAGCGCCGCTGCCGTCGACCGCGCTGCCGAGATCGTTTACCACCACCCGCGCGCCACGCCGGGCCAATTCGAGCGCGTGACAGCGGCCGAGGCCTCCGCCCGCGCCGGTGACGATGGCTACCTGGTTGTCGAATGTGATTGACATGAGTGAGAGGTTACATTTGCATCTACGAGAATATGCATTTGCATCGGAGGTTCTCATGACAACCGATCTGCTGGGTGATGCGCCGTCCCGTGCCGCGCGTTTACGCCCCCGATACCGCGCGGCCGGCGTGTGGTCCGATCGGCCGTTGGACCTCGTTCGCTTCACCGCGGCAAGGTATCCCACGCGCCCCGCGCTGATCACGCGTGGCGTCGAACTCAGCTATTCGGAATTGGACGAGCGCATCGACCGGGTGTGTCAGACGCTGACCGAGACCGGCGTGGTGGCGGGCATGCCGGTTGTCGTCGTAGCCGGCAACGACGTCGACTCAGTGGTGGCGGTCCATGCCGTAGAACGTGTGGATGCCGTGGTGCTGCTGGTGCCACGCAGCGCCGGCGCCGCACAGATCGTCGATATCGTCGATCGCACCGGGGCGGCGTTCGGCCTGGCACCGAACTGGCCCGATGCCGCGACACCGGATGTGGCGGGGCGCTGCACCTGGATCGCGAGCCCGGCCACGACCACCGCGCCGGCGCCGATTTGGCCGCAGCGTCCCGCCGACGAGCCGTCGTTCGTGCTGTTCACCTCCGGCACCACCGCACGCCCCAAGGGGGTGGTGCACTCGCTGAGCACCCTGCGGAAGGCGTCGGCCAATTACATCGCCGCCGCCGGGCTGGGTGCGGGGGACCGGATCTTCCTGATCAGTCCGCTCGCTTCCGTGACGGGGGTGGTGCAGGCGCTGTTCATCGGTCCGATGCTCGCGGTGCCGGTGGTGTTGGAGGACCGGTGGGAACCCGCGGCCACCTGCGAACTGTTGCTGCTTACGGGCGCGACCTGGTACGGCGGGCCCGACCGGCTGCTGGACCGGTTGCTCGACGAAGCGGTGCGACGCGACCGGGCGGCACCGTTGCGGGCGGTGTACCTGGGCGGCACGATGCTGGACCGCCGGATCGTCGAGCGCATCGAGGACGATTTCGGGATCCTCGTGATGCGTGCCTACGGGTCGTCGGAAGTTCCGGTCAGCACCTCCGGTCGGCGCACCGACACACGGCGGGCTCGGCATGCCGATGACGGACTGCCGCTGGCGGACGTCGAGCTCCGGCTGGGCTCCGCCGGGGATCCCGCGGAATGCTGCATCCGCGGCCCGCACACGTTCCTGGGCTACACCGACGCCGAGGCCGACACCGCCGCCTTCGAAGGGGAGTGGTTCCGCACCGGCGATATCGGCGAGGTGGCGGACGGGCGCGTGCGCATCGTCGGGCGGATCAAGGACATCGTGATCCGCAACGGCATGAAGATTCCGGCCGCCGAGGTGGAGGAGGCGGTGGCCAGGATCGCCGGAGTGCGCGAGTGCGCCGCGTACTCGGTGCCCGACGCGACCACCGGTGAGCGGCTCGCCGTTGCGGTGGTGCTGGAGGAGTCCACGGAACTTTCCCTCCCAGAGGTGACGGCAACGCTGGTCGCGGCCGGCCTGCCGAAGTACAAGCTGCCCGAGGAATTGGTGTTCTGGGACCGGCCGCTGCCGGTCAACGCCAACGGCAAGGTGGAACGAAAAACATTGCACCAGAACGCAAACGGTCGGCCCCGCGCGGTGGCCGACCGTCTGGCTGCGACACCGTGATGCGTCAGCCCTTGGTGCCGCTGACGTTGATCGTCGCCTTGTTCATCCGGGCCTGCCAGTCCGACGAGCTGTCGCCATGCTCCCGCTTGGACAGCGCCCGGATCGACACATCGTGCCCCTCGGCGGCCTTACGCAGGCTCCCGACGGTCGCCTGCTCCTTGCTGATGTGGGTGAAGGGGTCCCAGTGGTACCAGCGCATGGCATTCTCAAATGTCATCTTGTTGATATCGGTGTCCGGAACGTCGAATTTCTTAAGGACCTCGTCGAGCGCTTCGGGGGCGTCCGGCCACATCGAGTCGCTGTGCGGGTAGTCGGCCTCCCAGCAGATGTTGTCGACACCGATCTGATGGCGCAGTTCCACGCCGACCGGATCGGAGATGAAACAGGTCAGGAAGTGCTCCCTGAAGAACTCTGAGGGCAACTGATCGCCGAAGTCTTGTCCCGTCCAGGTGGAGTGCATCTCGTAAGTCCGGTCGGCCCGGTCGAGGAAGTACGGGATCCAGCCGGTGCCGCCCTCGGACAGCGCGATCTTCAGCCCCGGATAGGCCTTCACGGGCTTGGACCACAAAAGATCCGCCGCCGCCTGCACGATGTTCATCGGTTGCAGGGTGATCATCACGTCCATCGGGGCGTCAGGCGCGGTGATCGCCAGCCGGCCCGATGAGCCGATGTGCACGTTGAGCACCGTGTCGGTGTCGACGAGCGCTTCCCACATCGGTTTCCAGTAGTCCAGATCGTGGAAGCTCGGGTAGCCCATCGCGGCAGGGTTCTCGGTGAAGGTCAGCGAATGTACTCCGCGGGCGGCGTTGCGACGGATCTCCTGTGCACAGGCCTCGGGGTCCCAGATGACCGGCAGGGTCATCGGAATGAAGCGGGCGGGATAGGCCCCGCACCATTCCTCGACGTGCCAGTCGTTGTAGGCCTGCACAAGGGCCAGGGAGAACTCGTGGTCCTCGGTGGCGAACAGCCTTCCGGCGAAGCCCGGGAACGACGGGAAGCACATCGAGCCGAGGATGCCCCCGGCGTTCATGTCCTTGACACGTTCGTCGACGTTGTAGCAACCGGGCCTGATCTCGTCGAGCCCCTGTGGTTCGAGGCCGTACTCTTCCTTCGGCCGGCCGGCCACCGCATTGAGTGCGACATTGGGGATAACGACGTCGCGGAACTGCCAGGTGTCACTGCCGTCTGCATTGTGCAACAACCGTGGCGCGTCGTCCTGATACTTCTTGGCCAGGTGGTTCTTGAACATGTCGGGTGGTTCGACGATGTGGTCATCGACGCTGACCAGGATCATGTCGTCTTTGTTCATCTCATTTCCTCTCGGGTTCCGGTGTGAGGGGCGTGAACACGGGAACGACGAAGCCGTCGTCCTCGTGACGGAAGTCGAGGTGCAGCGGCAGTCCGGCCTCCAGCACGTCGGGGGAGCAATGCTCGATGTTCGTCATCAGGCGGGGCCCCTCGGCCAGCTCGACCATGGCGACCAACGAGGTTGCAGGGCCCTGGTGGACGACCGTCCACGTGTACAACGTGGCGCAGCCGCAGGCGGGAATCGAGGACACTTCTTCACTCCAGCAGTAGGGGCAGAAGGGTCTGGGATACAAGGATTTCCGGCCACATGATGCGCAGGCGGTGACCAGCAACGTGCCATTCTGGACGGCGGCCCACCACGCTTCGCTGTCGCTGTCGGTTATCGGTCGGTTGGGCGCGCTCATCAGCTCCTCCCCAGGATCATGGTGGCGCTGTGACTGAAGAAGCCGCCCATCGCATGCACACAGGCGAGTTCGGCGTCGTCGACCTGGCGGTCGCCGCATTCGCCCCTCAGTTGCCGAACGGCCTCGACGAGAAGGAACATGCCGCGCATCCCCGGGTGACAGGAAGCCAGCCCCCCTCCGTCGGTATTGGTGGGCAGCGCCCCACCGGGCCGCAGCGCCCCGGATTCGATGAACTTACCGCCATCGCCCTTGGCGCAGAACCCGAGATCCTCGACGGTCAAAAGCACTGTGGCGGTGAAGGAGTCGTAGAGCTGGCAGACGTCGATATCCGTGGGCTGTACTCCGGCCCTGGCAAAGGCTGCCGGTCCGGACACCGCGGCCGCCGACGTGGTGAAGTCACCCCATTCGCTCATGCTGACATGCGAGGCCGCGTCGGCGGATCCGAGGATCCAGACCGGGTCCTTGGCACACGAGCGTGCGACGGCTTCACTGGCCAGTATCACAGCGCCGCCTCCGTCGGTACGCAAGCAGACGTGCTTGGCGGTGAACGGGTCTGCCAGCATGGGTGCCGACGCGACGTCGGCCAGGGTGATGCGGTCGCGTTCGAACGCGTTGGAGTTCATGGCGGCCCATTCGTGCGCCGCCACCGCCACCTCTGCGAGTTGCTCTACGGTGGTGCCGAATTCGATCATGTGCCTGCGCGCTGCCATGGCGTACTTGGCTATCAGGGAGGCGCCGTATGGGGCCTCGTACTGCATGGCGCCGCCGGTGCTCATCGCCGCGGCCGATGCACGCACCCGGCGTTTGACATCGGAGCGGGCCGTCGATCCGTAGGTCAGCAGGATGACGTCGACCTCGCCTGTCGCGATGGCTGCGACGGCATGTCGAGCCATTACCTCCCAGGAGGATCCGCCGACATTGGTGGCGTCGACCCAGCGCGGCCGCAGCCCTAGGTATTCGCTGACCTCGATCGGCGGGAGCAATGTGCCGTGGCCTCCGAAGCCGTCGATATCGTCCTTGGTCAGCCCCGCATCGCTGACGGCACGGCGCGCGGCCTGGGCCATCAACCCCATCGCAGTCATCTGGGGAACCCGTCCGCAGTCGGAGAGGCCGGCCCCAACGACGGCAACACGTCTGGTTGGCATAGCCCATGTTAACCACACCGATAATGGCGTATGCGAATCGGTGCAAATGCTCGTTCTCGTTGCGTAAGGTAAACCCGGTGCAACAGAATTTCAGGGCGAAGCTGCGCGGCGATCGGTTGCTCCTGTGCCTGGCCCTGTTGAACTCCCGAACTCCAGAGGTCCCGGCCGTCGTCGCCTCCTGCGGTTACGACGCGATCTATGTCGACCTCGAACACACATCGACGTCGCTGGATACCGCCGCGCTGATGTGCGCCGGAGCGGCGGGAGCCGGCATTGCCGGGTTGGTTCGGACGCCCTCGCATGATCCGAGTGTGATCGCCCGAGTCCTGGATATGGGAGCGGTAGGAGTCATTGTGCCGCACGTTAATTCAGCAGACGAGGCGTCCGCTGTGGTCGACGCGGCTCGATTTCCTCCGGTCGGGCGGAGGTCGATCTCCGGCCCCAATGTGGTCAGCGGATTCGGTCTGCGAAGTCCCTCGGAGCTTACCGCCGCGCTGGAGGATCGGACGGTGGTAGCGGTGATGATCGAGACTCCTGACGCAGTTGCCAACTGCGAGGGTATCGCCGCGGTGGTGGGAGTTGACATGATCCTGCTCGGTCCGAGTGATCTGACCGCCGAGATGGGAATTCACGGCGACTATGAGAATGAACGTTTCCGCTATGCGGTAAGCTCCGTTGCAGCGGCCTGTCGTAGGCACGGCGTGGCGCTGGGGATAGCCGGTATCAAGTCGGTTGACCTGCTGGAACGATTCGTCGGTCTGGGCCTGCGATTCATCTCGGCGGGTACGGATGTCGGGATGATGACCGAGGCGGCCACCTCCCGGGCGCTCGCGCTTCGTGGCCTGTCGGCCGGTCGCTGACACCCACAGGCCGCGTCACGACGACAGGAGCACGGATGCCCACCGCGATATTCACCGAACAGGTCACCGACTCGATGGCCTGGACCGGCGCCGATTTCACCAGCAAGGAAGACTTCTGCTTCGATCTGTCGGCACGCAATGTGGCGGCACTGGAGTCGATCCTGGTGAAGACGGCCGCAAAGGACCGGGATGACATCGCCTTTGACGACGTCCGCCACCCCGACCTCGATGACGACCTCGCGAGCTTGTATCGGGATCTGATGTTCGGCAAGGGGCTGGCGTGCGTCCGCGGGTTCCCGGTCGAGCAGCACTCGGTGGAGGATCTCGAGCGCATCTACTGGGCATTCTGCTGGCACCTGGGTTACCCGGTGTCCAACAACTCCTTTGGGCATCGACTGGTGCGGGTGCAGGAGGAGATCCTGCCCAACGGGGTGCAGCCGGCACGCGGTACGAAATCCAGCGCCGAGTTGGCCATGCACAACGATGCCGCCGACATTCTGTCGCTGCTGTGCGTGTACCCGGCGCTCTCCGGCGGCGAAAGCCAGTTCGCCAGTGGTCCCGCCGCGCACAATCGGATTCTCGCCGAACGGCCGGACTTGCTCGAGGTGCTGTACCAGGGGTTTCCGCACCATCGCCGCAGCGAGCAACCCGATGACCAACCCGACGTGACGCCGTATGACGTGCCGGTGTTCTCTCAGATCGACGGCCGCATCTGCATCAATTTCACCTACAGCAGCATCCTCCCCGCGATGAAGACGATCGGTCGTGAATTCACCCCGATCCAGGAAGAGGCGATCGAGCTCCTGCGCAACATCCTCGTGGAGCAGCAGGTGGAGTTCCGGCTCGAATCCGGTGAGGCAGCGGTGGCCAACAATTTCGCGATGTGCCATTCGCGCTCGGACTTCGTCAGCAGCAACGACCCCAAGAAGGCGCGTTGCTTCCTCCGCGCCTGGATGGAGGTCCCGCGCGAGGACCGTCGGTTGCCGCTGGGACGTGAGTACTTCCACATGGAGAACAAGGATTTGCGCCTCGGCTACGACGTTGTCGAGGGGCGTGACGGCACCATAGCGCGCAACGACTACAAGAACGTGGACCCCGCGCTGGCCGACATGTTCAAGGCCGCGCAGGCCAAGCCCAAGCTGAACAGGTGAGCGGACATGGGCCGCAGCCGCGGCTGGTCTATGAGCGGTGGACCGACCCGATCGCCGGCGACGTACTCGGGCTCGCCGATATCGACGTCGTCAAGCTGGACCTCGCGGCGTCTGACGAAAAGAACTGGGCGGCGCTCGAGTCAGCGCACGGCTACCAGGTGGCCACCCGCACCGACACGGCTTCGGTATCCGGCGGGGCGCAGTGGCTGGCCGGACCCGAGCTGATCTCGCGTTGCGAGAACCTGTTGGCCGTCTGCTCGGCCGGCGCCGGGTATGACGTCATCGACGTGGAGGCCTGCACTCGCGCCGGGGTGGCGGTGTGCAACAACTCGGGCCCGGGGGCCGAGGCCGTTGCCGAACACGCACTCGGATTCATGCTCGACCTGGCGAAGAAGATCACGGTCTCGGACCGAACCCTGCGCGCGGGCCTGCTGCAGACCCGGCTGACGTTGCGGGGCACCCAATTGCTGGGCAAGACCGTCGGTGTGATCGGACTGGGGGCCATCGGCAGTAGGCTGGTGGAACTCTGCGTACCGTTCGGAATGGAAGTCCTGGTCTTCGACCCGTACTTGGACGACGCGACTGCCGCCGGCCGCGGGGTGACCCGGGTGGCCCTGGCGGAGCTGGTGCGACGATCGGATTTCGTGCAGGTCACCTGTCCGCTGACGGCCGAGACCACGGGCCTGATGGGGCCTGCCGAGTTCGCCGCCATGAAACCCACCGCGTACTTCATCACGACGGCGCGCGGACCGGTACACGATGAGTCCGCTCTGCTGGATGCTCTGCGCAGCGGTGGTATCGCCGGGGCGGGCTTGGATGTCTTTCACACCGAGCCGCCACGTGCCGATGATCCGTTGCTCAAGATGGCCAATGTGGTGGCCACCCCGCACACCGCGGGAATCACGGTCGAAGCCGCCCGCGATATTGCGGTGGCCACCGCTACCCAGTGGTCGACCATCTTCGGCGGTCAGCTGCCGCCGCGATTGCTCAATCCCGATGTGTGGCCTCGCTATTGCGAGCGCTTCCACGACGTGTTCGGGTTTCGTCCCAGTACCGAACCGGACCCGGCAGATCTCGATCCGAACCGAAGGTGACCAGCGTGGGATATCAGACAATCGAGTTCGAGGTGCGCGGGCATACGGCCTGCGTGACCCTCAACCGTCCCGAGGTACTCAACGCCATCAATGACGAGATGATCGCCGAACTGGCCGAGGTCTACGCCGAGATCGAACTCTCGCAGGACATCTGGACTGTGATCGTCACCGGCGCCGGCCGGGCGCTGTGCGTGGGTGCCGATGTCAACAAGGCTGCCGACCACGACATGGACAACGCGGCGGGCATCGACAACCAGGGTGAGCCCATTCTGAGCTCGCTGCGGCAGTGGGATGCTCCGCAGGAGGCTACCCCGCCCTGGCTTCAGATGACCAAGCCGATCATCTGCGCGGTCAACGGAATCGCCTGTGGCGCAGGTATGGATCTTGTCACCACGGCCGATATCACCATCGCTTCGGAGACCGCGACGTTGATGGATCCGCATGTGAGCATTGGGGTGACCTCCGGCCGGGAAGCTGTGCGGCTGGCTCGGATCCTGCCACTGCCGGTCGCCATGCGACTGGTGCTGATGGGCCGGCACGAGCGTCTGGACGCCCAGCGCGGTTATGAACTGGGCATCTTCACCGAGGTGGTGCCGGCCGATGCACTACTGGAGCGCGCGTGGGAAATCGCCGACATTGTGAATGCGAACGCGCCACTGGCGGTCCGTGGCTCGCGGATGGCGGTCCGAAAAGGGCTCACCCTGCCGATCTATGAGGCCGAACTGCTGGCCGAGAACTACCGCATGAAGGTGGCACTCACGAAGGACGCGATCGAGGGTCCGCGCGCATTCCTCGAGAAGCGCACGCCGCAGTGGCGGGCTCGTTAGCCCGCCACGCGACGCGAGCTACGCCAAGCCGAAGAAGTTCTTGGCGTTGGTGGACAGCACTTTTCGCTTGGTTTCTTCATCCAGTCCGGCGGTGGCCTTGTTGGCGACGTCGGTGCTGTGCGGCCAGTTGGTGTCATTGTGCGGGTAGTCGGTCTCGAACATCAGCTGGTCGGGTCCGACCAGGTCGAGGATCCGGAACGCCACCGGGTCGCCGAAAGTTGAGAACCAGACCCGGCCAGGAACCTGAGTGCTCGGCGGCTCGGTGAGCAACGGATGAATGCCACCCCAGGCCCGGCGATCTTCCCAAACCTCGTCGACCCGTTGCAGGTAGTAAGGAATCCAGCCGGCTTGCGCCTCGGCGAACGCGAGTTTGAGCTTCGGGAATTGCCTGAGCTTGGCGGAGAACAACCAGTCCACCAGGGCGATGGTGCAATTGACCGCCATGAGCGCACTCGTGACGACATGCGGGGAATCGGGGGAGGACTTCGTCAGCGAGGAACTCGACCCGATGTGCAGCATGATGCCGACATTGTTCCGCTCGCACGCGGCGAAGAACGGGTCCCAATAACCGCTGTGGATGGATGGCAGGTCCAAGCGCGCCGGCAGTTCTGAGAAGCAGACGGCCGGCATCCCTTTGGCGGCGACTCGGTCCACTTCCTTCGCGGCCAGGTCGACGTCCCAGAGCGGGATGATGCCGAGCGGTATCAGTCGCCCGTTCGAGCCCGCGCCCCATTCCTCGATCTGGAAGTCGTTGTAGGCCTGTACGCACAGCAGGGCAAGGTCTTTGTCCTTGCCGTGCAGGAACCGCTGCCCACAGAAACGCACGAGGGTGTTGGGAAAGCAGGCCGAGGCCGCGATCCCGGCGATGTCCATGTCGGCAAGGCGATCGGCCGGACGGTAGCAACCGGGCCGCATCTCGTCGTAGGTGATCGGGTCTGTTGTCAGCTCGTCGATTTCATAGCCGACCGCGGCGCTGATCAGCGGGATCGGGATAATCGCGTCTTCGTAGTGCCAGATGTCGGCATCGCGGCCGTCTGCGTCGTCGATGAATGCGACATCCGAGGTGACGGACGGATCCATGCGCCCACGGTGCCGGATGATGCGCGGACCGACGGCGCGATAGCGTGCCGGCAGCCTGGTCGTCCACAGATCCGCGGGCTCCACCAGGTGGTCGTCGGGCGAGACGATGGGGATGTCGGTAGAGATGGCTGAGCTCAAAGCTGCACTCCTTCACAGGCGCCCTGATACAAAGAATTGCCGATTACGAGAATGACTGTTCTCACAGTAGCGCATGCCGTCTGGCTGCGTATCGGGCAGTCGGGCGCGGTGTGTGAAAATCAACATACCCGTGAATGTAGATCGCAAATTCTCACCCACGATCCCGTATTCTGCTAGGCATCATGAACGCGAAAAAGGGCACAAATCCCAGCGGTACGGGAGCCGAGTTGGAGATCGTCGATGCCGAGTTGGACATCCCCACGGCGAGTTGGCAGCAACGGACCATCGAACGAAGGCTCAGCACCGCACGTGCGCGAGCACTGGCGCGCAGCTCGCGGTTTCTGGCCACCGCGCTGGAACTCGTCGAGGAGTCCGGTCGAGCCGATTTCACCATCCAGGCCCTCATCGACCGCTCGAACTTGAGTCTGCGGGCCTTCTACCAGCACTTTGCCGGTAAGGAAGAACTGCTCCTCGCGCTATATGAGAACGTCACCAGCCAGTTCACCGAGAGCATCCGCCAAGAGGTCGCGGCGGCCGATGGTCCGATGGACCAACTCGAAGCCTTCTGCCGTGGGTTCCTCTCCCGGGCGGAATCCTCGGAGAAGGTCGGCGGCCGGGTGATGACCATCTACAACCTGAGCCTGGAGATCGAGCGTCCCGCCGACTTCGCGAAGATCTGGGAACCGCATCACAAGCTGCTCACCAAGATCGTCACGTCCTGCTCACGGGCCGGGCTGGTGCGTAAGGATCTGACCCCCGCCCAGTTGACCACGCTGTTGAACTCCACGCTGACCGCACTGGCGCAGATCGGGGTATTCCAGGTCGGGGCCAAAGCGGTCGCGCTCAGCGAGGACCAACTCTGGGCTTGGTGCAAGCAGGCGGTCTCGCCGCCTGCCGACGAGAAGCCCAAGCCTGCACGGGCCAAGTCTGCGCCGCGCACCGGTACTTCTCGCCGGTCCGGCAAGCTAACGGGGTAGGCCGAGCCCGCGCTGGGCGATTATCGATCGCTGCACCTCGCTGGTGCCCGCATATATCGTCGTGCCCAGGGAGAACCTCATCAATTGCTCGAATCTTCCGAGTTCGGGTGCGGTCGGGTCGAGGTAGCTGCGCACCCCGTCCGGTCCGAGCAGTTCGACGATGTCCTGGCTGGCGCGCTCCAGCGCCTCGGTGCTGAAGAGCTTGGACATCGGGCCCTCCGCGACCGGATGCCTGCCCTGTCCGCTCATCCAGACGCAGCGTCGCAGCAGCAACTCCGAGACCTCTGTTTCCATTGCCACCCTGGCGATTCGGCGTCGCACGTCGGAGTTGACGATGGGTGGCTGACAGTCCTGGGCCGGGGACGCCCGCGCCCACCGCTCAGCGTGGTGGAGCAATCTGGCAATGTGGGGTCCCCAGCCCGAGGCGTGTTCATCCTGCAGAGACAAACCGAGAACCTGCCAGCCGCCGTCGATCTCGCCGATCCGCCACTGGTCGCCGATCCGGACGTCGCTGTAGAAGGTGATGTTGGTGCGCTCCCCGGATAGTGTCCAGACAGCCTGTGCCTCGAATCCTGTGCTGTCCAGCGGTACCAGGAACATGGTGAGCCCCTTGTGCTTGGGCTTCTCCGGGCTGGTGCGGGCGAGCAGGAACACGTAATCGGCGATGTGGCCGTTCGTGGTGAACATCTTGGATCCGTTGATCACCCAATCCCCGCCATCACGCACGGCTCGAGTGGCCGCCGCGGCGACATCCGAGCCGCATTCGGGTTCGGTGAAACCCAGCGCGATCGTGAGATCGCCGTTCATCGCGGACGGAACGATCCTCTCCTGTAGCTCCGGGGAGCCGATGGCGCGGATGATGGATGCCACCATCCTGGTGGTCTCCGACAGGTACACCGGTGCGTCGAATCGCATCATGAGTTCCTTGACCACCTGCTCGGCCCATGGACCGCGATCCTGACCACCGAATTCCGCCGGCCAGCCCGGAGCGAAGTAGCCTTTTTCGACCAAACCCTTGGCGAAGCCGTCGTCGTGGGCGACCCCGCTGCGATAGATCTGCTCCTCGAACTCCGGCGTAAGAACTTCCTCTAGGTATGCGCGCACCTCGTCGCGGAATGCCGTGGTCTCCGAGTCAAGCCGAAAGTGCATGCTTACATACCCTCTGTCGCCGAACGGTCCGTGTAGATACTGATACTCTCAAAAGTGAGAACTATCATATCCGCTGGAATGAGGCTACGTGGACCTGACTCTGTCCGACGAACAACGCCAGCTCGTTGATTCGTTCGCTGCCTTGTACGCACGGGAATCCAGCGCCGAACGGGTGCGTGCCGCCGAACCACTGGGATTTGACCCCGTCCTGTGGGCGGCGCTGAGTGCTACCGGTGCGGTCGAGATGGCGGTCCCCGAGGAGCATGGCGGTTGGGGTGCATCGGTGCTGGAGCTGGCACTACTGGCCGAACAGCACGGCAGGGCAACGGGTTCCGCTCCGGTGATCGAGGCACAGGTGGCCGCCTGGCTGCTGGCCCAATGTGGTGCGGCCGGCGCAGAGTTGCTTGCCGCGGCGGCGTCGGGGGAGCGGTTGGTCACCTTCTCACCCCGCCGTACCCCTCGGCCTCAACTCGCGCTGGTGCCGGCGGGCGCGGTCGCCGACGTGGTGATCGCTCTGATCGGAGACCGCCTGGTGGCCGCCCCGATTCGGACGCGCACCATCGTCGAGAATCTCGGTACTTTGCCGCTCGCCGATGTGGAGATCGGCGCGGAGGCGGTCACCCTGGCAGAGGGCGATACGGCGGTGGATGTCTATTCGGCAGGGCTGGATCGCTGGCTCGCACTCACCGCGGCTGCGTTGGCCGGCGTCGGGGCGCGGGCCATCGAGGTGGGCGCGCACTATGCAAAGAAGAGGCACGCGTTCGGAGCGCCTATCGGGTCTTTCCAAGCGGTCTCCCATCCGCTGGCCGACGGTGCCACCGCCGTCGACGGTGCCCGGCTACTGGCGTTCAAGGCGGCGTGTGCGTTCGACGATGAGCCCGGCCGGGCAACCGAACTGTCCGCCATGGCATTTGCCTTCGCCGCCGAGTCCGCCCGTGCGGCGACCCGCACCAGCCTTCATGTGCACGGTGGCTATGGCTTCGGTATGGAGGCCGAGGTTCAGCTGTACTACCGCCGCGCGCGCGGATGGACGATGGTGTACGGGGATCCGGTGACCGCACTGGACAGGGTCGCGGACGCCCGCTACGGCACCGCCTGCTGATCGGCGGGCTGTGCCCGGACCTGATCCTTGAGCGCCAGTGCCACCGGCGGGGCGCTGCGCCAGTCCGGCACGCCTTGTTCGGGGCCCGCGGTGGCCCGTTTGTCTTCGCGGATCCCGGACCAATGTGAGTGATTGAGCTGGTGCAGCGTGAAGCATGCCTGCAGGGAGTTGTAGAAACCCATGTTGTCCTGAGTTTGATTCACCGACTCTTTGATGAGTAGAGCGGCCATGGTGGGCACGGCGGCGATGCGGCGGGCGAGTTCCAGTGTGTTGTCGGCAAGATCGTCACGGGTGAACACCTTGCTGACCATTCCCAGCCGGTGTGCCTCGTGGATGTCGATGGCGTCACCGGTGAGCATCAGCTCCTTGGCCTTTCTGGGACCGAACTCCCACGGATGGCCGAAGTACTCCATGCCGCACATGCCGAGCCGGGTGCCGACCACATCGGCGAATCGCACGTCATCGCTGCCGACGATGAGGTCGCAGGCCCACATCAGCATCAGGCCGGCAGAGAACACGTCGCCGTGCACTTGGGCGATGGTGATCTTGCGCAGGTTGCGCCAGCGCAGGGTGTTCTGGAAGAAGTAGTGCCACTCCTGCAGCATGCATTTCTCGGCACCCTCGCGGGTCCCACCGTTGATGACCGCCGTCGGATGCTGGTTGGGACCGGGCAGGTACTCGCTGATGGCCTGCTTCGAGCCGATGTCGTGGCCGGAAGAAAACATCTTGCCCTCGCCGGCCAGGATGACCACTCGGACGGTGTCATCCGCCTCGGCGGCGCCGAAAGCCTCGTCGAGCTCCACGAGCATGCCGCGGTTCTGCGCGTTGCGCTGATCGGGGCGGTTCAGTGATATCCGCACGATCGCGCCATCGTCGTAGCTCTGCCACTTCAGGAACTGGTAGTTGCTCACTGTTCTCCCTATGTCGCTTGTGGTAATGATGTTATCGGTAAGTGAGAAGACATGTTCTCATACGCGTCAGGAGAGCTCCATGCCCCAGCCGGTCCGTGAGATCTGGGATGCCGACAACCATCTGTACGAACCCACCGATGCCTACACCCGGCACCTGCCCGAGCAGTACCGCAGCGCGATCCAATGGATTCAGGTCAACGGCCAGACGAAATTGATGATCAAGGGTCGGCTCACCGACACCATTCCGAACCCGACCTACGATGTGGTCGCGTCTCCAGGGGCCTGGGCGGACTACTTCCGCGGGATCAATCCGGACGGAAAGTCATTGCGGGAGTTGGCCAATCCCATCGCGTGCCCGGATTCGTTCCGGCAAGCCGAAGCGAGGTTGACCCTGCTCGAGGAGCAGGGTGTGCACGCCTGTGTGATGTTCCCGACCACCGGCGGCATGCTCGAAGAACGGATGACAGACGATATCGAACTCGCGCACGCCGTCGTGCACGCGTACAACGAGTGGTTGTTGGAGGAGTGGAGCTTCGACTACCACGGGCGCATCTTTGCGACGCCGGTGATCACCCTGCCAGATGTCGACAAGGCCGTGGCTGAACTGGACTGGTGCGTGGAGCGCGGCGCTCGCGCGGTGCTCGTGAACCCGCGGCCGGTGGCGACTGTCTCCGGTCACACCACGTCGATGGGCCAGCCGTACTTCGATCCGTTCTGGGCGCGATTGGCCCAACACGGCATCCCGGTGCTCATGCACGCCTGTGATTCCGGCTACGACCGGTACAGCCGCGACTGGGAGGGAACCGGAGCGGAGTACCTGCCGTTCAAGCCTGATGCTTTCAAGACGATTGTGTACGAGGATGCGCGATCGATCCTGGACACCTGCGCGGCCTTGGTTGCCCATGGTGTCTTCACGCGCCACCCGGGCGTGCGGGTCGGTGTTGTCGAGAACGGCGGAAACTGGGTGCCCAGACTAGTCGAACTCTTCGACCGGGTTTACCGGAAGATGCCCGCGGAGTTCGCCGAACACCCTGTCGCCCAATTCAAACGGCACATCTGGGTGAATCCGTTCCATGAGGAGGACATGACCGGACTCATCGACCTGATCGGTGCCGGCCGGGTGCTGTTCGGATCGGATTACCCGCATCCCGAAGGCCTGGCGCACCCGGCGGAGTTGACTCCCGAGATCGCTGCCCTGGACGGACCGGTGATCGATCGCATCATGGGCGCCAACCTCCGCGAGCTGCTGACGGCGGTGCCGCGAGGATGAGCAATCCGAGGGTGATCCTCTGGGGGCCGGGCCAGGTCGGCATCGGGGCATTGCGTGCGGTCATCGCGCATCCCGGTCTCGACCTGGCGGGCCTGATCGTGCATTCGGAAGCCAAGGACGGCCGCGATGCCGGCGATATCTGCGGTATGCCCGACACCGGTGTGATCGCCACCCGTGATATCGATGCCGCTCTTGCGATCGACGCCGATGTAGTGGCGTTCTTCGCATCCGGCGACTACCGCTATCGCGAAGCCGCTGAGGACGTGGCTCGGTGCCTGCGTGCCGGCAAGAATGTGGTGTGTACATCGCTTGTGCCGCTGTGCTATCCGCCGGCCGCAGACCGGGAAACCGTGCAGCTGCTGGAGGCTGCCTGCCGCGAGGGCGGCACCAGTCTGTTCAACAGCGGCGTCGATCCCGGCTGGGCCAACGATGTCATCGCCCTGACCATGACCGGTTTCAGTAGCAGGGTCGACACCATCTCCATGCTGGAGATCCTCGACTACGGCCCGATCGCGCAGCCCGAGATCATGCTCGACTTCATGGGCTTCGGTCACGAACCCGACTATCCGGCACCGCTATTCGATTCGAGTCGGCTGGCCGCGCTGTGGTCTCCGATCATCCACCTGGTCGCCGACGGCGTCGGGTTGCCGCTCGACGACGTGGTCACGACCATCGACAAATGGCTGGCGACTGAGCGGTACGAGGTCGCCTCCGGATGGATCGAGCCGGGCACCGTGGGCGGCATGCGATTCAAACTCGCCGGCATCGTCGACGGCGAGGAGCGAATACTGTTGGAACACATCACCCGGATGGGGAAACAAGCGGCACCGGATTGGCCACGGCATCCGTCGCCGCACGGCGGCTACCGTGTCGTCGTCGACGGGATGCCCACTTATACCGTCGATATCGAGATGCACGGACGCGGCAACAACATGCGTGGGCTTACCTACGCGACCGTCATGCGGGAACTCAATGCCATCCCGGCCGTCATCGGGGCCGAGCCCGGTCTGCTGTCCACGTTGGACCTGCCGTTGGTCACCGGACCGGTGCGGGGAGGCAGCTGGCGAGGAATTCTGCCCGAGGCGGTGGACGCGTGACAAACACAGCGGCCGAACATGTTTCGAATGATCTCTGGACAGTCATGAGCACTGCGACGGCCGTCCGGCGGTACCGCGACGAGCCGGTCCCGGATTCTGTCCTGGAGCGGTGTCTGGTAGCGGCATCCTGGGCACCGTCGGGCGGTAACGGACAGCCGTGGCGATTCGTGGTGCTCGATACGCCTGAACTCCGCGAGCTGATCACCACCGCGGCGCGGCGTACCTGGGAGGTGATGAAGGACTTCTACAAACTGCCGGCGGTCAGCGCTGCCGCCGATGACCGAAAATCCCGCACGCTGCGGACCATGGCGGAACACATGCAGGTCGGCGGTGCAGCACCCGTACTGGTGTTGTTCTGTGTGCAGCCGCAACGTGGAACGACGGAACTGCAGCAGGGCGGGTCGATCTTCCCTGCGGTGCAGAATTTCCTGCTGGCTGCTCGTGCCCAGGGGCTGGGAGCTGCCATCACTCTATGGCAGGATGCCTGCGACGCCGAATTACGCTCTTTCATCGGTATTCCCGACGACTGGAAGATCGCGACACTGCTGACGGTCGGATGGCCCGCGGGGCGGCATCATCGCGTCCGTCGCCGACCGTTGTCGGAAGTCGCGACGTGTGACTGCTGGGATCAACCCTGGCCGGCGCGACCCGCTGATGTCGCTCGTGACGTTCATGAGAACAGTGCTTAAGCAACATGGAACATCGGCATTCTCTTTTCAGAGATGAAGTATTTGCATACGATGATCGGTGTGTTGTCCATCGCTGCTCGATGAGAGGGTTGGTGATCAGACGAGTGGGCAGCCACGGCCCACCGGTACCCCAAAACAGTGGCCGTTCGACGGCCATATCGTGACCAGAGCGCCTCGACAGCGGGGAAAAGAGTTCAGTGACAAGATATCTCGGGCCCGGGCCGATCCACCGATCGGAAACTGACAGCCATGCAAGTCCGGTGGGTGGCGGGGCGGGCCGCAGTTTCGGGGTACGCGGATTCATCCGCCCTCTCGCCGGCGCGTTGATGGTTTTCCTGGTCGGGGCGATCGTGACACTGAGCGCCGCGCTGTTCCGCGGGAGCTTTGACCGCAGTGTGCCGATCACTGTTGTCTCTGACCGCGCAGGTCTGGTCATGAACCCAGACGCCAAGGTCAAGATGCGAGACATTCAGGTCGGCAGGGTGTCATCGATCGAACAACGCGCAGATGGCAAGGCGCTCTTGCATTTGGCCATCGATCCAGCAGCCGTATCGATGATTCCTGCGAACGTTCGTGTCGACCTGGCATCTTCGACGGTGTTCGGTGCGAAGTTCGTTTCGCTGAACGCGCCGCCGAATCCCTCTGGTGAACCTGTACGTGAAGGACAGGTGATCGAAAGTGATCATGTCACCGTCGAGGTCAACACGGTATTCGAGCAATTGACGTCTGTGCTGTCGACTATCAAACCTGAACAGCTCAACCAGACATTGAGCGCCCTTTCCAGCGGACTCAACGGCCGCGGGCAGGCCTTCGGGGACGTGATCGCCGACGCCAACGCCGGGCTCACCCGAATTCGCCCGAGTCTGCCCAACCTGAGCCATGACATCGCTGCCGCGCCTGAAGTGTTGAACGTGTATGCGGACGCAGCGCCGGACCTGCTCACCACCATGAACAACGCAAGCCAGATCAGCAAGACCATCGTGGAGCAGCGAGACGGGTTGGATTCACTGCTCACAAGCGTCATCGGACTCGCCGACATCGGAAACGACGTCATCGGAACCAATCGCACCCCGCTCACCGATGTCTTTCGGTTGCTTTCACCGATCACCGGCCTGACCAACACCTACAGCCAGGCGCTCTACTGTGCGCTCGCCGGAGCGGTCAACATGTCGAAAGTCCCGCCGTTGCGGGTGCCCGGTGCCGAGGTGACCGCGGGTCTGCTGTGGGGAGCAGATCCCTACAGATATCCCTCGGATCTGCCGAAGGTGGCAGCCACCGGGGGCCCGCAGTGCGTCGGCCTGCCGCAGGTGCCCTTCGAAACTCGCCCACCCTATGTCGTTGCTGACGTCGGGACCAACCCGTGGGAGTACGGGAATCGCGGCAACGAGTTCAATACCGCGGCGCTCAAGCAATGGCTGCTCGGGCAGCGCGTCGACGGACCTCCCCGAAACTCGGCACAGATCGGAATGCCGGGATGAGCCACGGAAGATTCACCCTGCTGAAATTTGGCACGTTCGCCACGGTCATGGTGATCCTGTCTGCCGGGCTCATCGCGGTGTTCGCCGACTACCGGGGTGGCAGGGAAGCTCGATATTCGGCCGTGTTCGCCAACGTCTCTGATCTCAAGACCGGGGACTCCGTGCGCGTGGCCGGAGTCCGCGTCGGAACGGTGGATGCAGTCACACTGCGGCCGGACAAGACCGTCGTCGTGCAGTTCGACGCTGATACCGCGGTGACACTGACGACCGGGACGCGGGCGTCGGTCCGCTATCTCAACCTGGTTGGGGACCGCTACCTCGATCTCACCCAAGGCCCGGGTTCGACGCGCATCTTGGCATCGGGCTCGCAGATCCCGGTTGAGCGCACTTCTCCCGCGCTGGACCTCGACGTACTACTCAACGGACTGAAGCCGGTCATGCAAGGGCTCGATCCCCAGGAGGTAAACGCCCTCACAACCACACTGATCGAGATCATGCAGGGCCAGGGTGACAACGTGCAGTCGTTGATGGCGCGAACGGCTTCGTTCACCCGCACGCTCGCCGACAACGGTCAGGTCATCGAGAGCCTCATCGACAACCTCAACGCAGCGATCGGAACCGTCAGCCAGAGTGGCCGGCAATTCGGCGGTGCCCTCGATCGGCTTCGCCAACTCGTCGGCGACCTCGCGGCAGATCGCGACTCCATCGGAGTCGCGATCGAATCGCTCAGCAACGGTACGGCGTCCGTGGCCAGCCTGCTCGGTGATGTTCGCCCGCCGCTGGCCGGGACGGTCGATCAGCTCAACCGGCTGGCCCCGGCTTTGGAGTCCGACAAGGAGCTCATCGACGGCGCATTACAGAAGGCCCCCGAGAACTATCGCAAGCTCGCGCGAATCGGTTCCTACGGCAGTTTTTTCAACTACTACCTGTGCGGAGTCACCTGGCGGGTGAGCGATTTGCAGGGCCGCACCGCGGTGTTTCCTTGGATCAAGCAGGAAACCGGAAGGTGCGCGGAGAGCCCATGAACAAATACCGCGGAAAGCAAGTCGTCCGTGCTGGATTCATCGGCATCGTGCTCATCGTCCTCATCATCGCTGTCGGTCTTCAGCCCGAGCGACTGATCAACTGGGCGTCTTCGATCAGGTATCAAGCGGCTTTCGTCGAGGCCGGGGGACTAGAGCCCGGCAATCCGGTCAAGATCTCCGGAGTCAAGGTCGGCACCGTTACCGAGGTCAAGCTCGACCATGGCGACGCGCTGGTCACCTTCGCTGTCGATCACAGCGTCCGGCTCGGTTCTCAGACGACTGCCCATATCGGTACCGGAACCCTGCTCGGTGAGCGCATGTTGACGCTTGAATCGGCCGGATCGGAAACGATGGCCTCCCTCGACCGAATTCCGGTGACGCGAACCGCATCGCCGTACTCGCTCACCGACGCCGTCGGCGATCTCACGACCAACGTCGCGCATACCGACACCGGCTCCCTGAACCAGGCCCTCGACGTGCTGTCGAGCACGATCGACCAGATCGCCCCGGAACTGGCCCCGACCTTCGATGGGCTGACCCGGCTGTCGAAGACCCTCAACGGCCGCAACGAGAAGGTCTCCGAGCTCCTCCGGAACACCTCGCAGGTGACCGATATCCTCGCTCAGCGCAGCGACGCGGTGAACACCTTGATTCTCGACGCCAACGATCTCACCGGCGCACTGGTCCAGCGCCGCCAGGCGATCGTGAAACTCATCGCCGATACATCGGCACTGGCCCAACATATTACGGGTCTGATCGACGAGAACCAGCAGGAGTTGAAGCCGACGTTGGACAAGCTCAACTCGGTGACGGCCGTCCTGGAAAAGAACCGGGACAACCTCGCCAAGGCGATTCCGGGTCTGGCGAAGTACGAGAGCGGGCTGAGTGAATTGGTCGCGAACGGTCCCTACTACGTCGCTTACATCCCGAATCTCACCCAAGGTTCGCTGCTACAGCCATTTCTTGACTACGCCTTCGGATTCCGTAGAGGAACCGATGCCGGACAACCACCCGATAATGCGGGACCGCGCGCCGAGATCCCGTTTCCGCGCAACGGTATTCCGCAACCGCAGGAGCAGTGGGGCCGTTGACCAGAAGAAGAACTTCTCGATTGACCGCGTTGCTACTGGCGGCCTTGCTGGTCGCGGGAGTGGCATGTTTGGTGCACCTGCGTTACTTCGCGCCGCGAACGCTGACGGCGATCTTCACCACCGCGACCGCCGTGTACCCCGGTGACCAGGTGAAGGTCTCCGGGGTCCGGGTCGGCACGATCAAGTCGATCGAAGCCGATGGGACCGCTGTCCGCATGACGATGACCGTGGATCGTCACGTGCCGATACCTGCGGACGCGCGTGCCGTCATCGTCGCTCAGAACCTGATCTCAGCGCGATACGTTCAACTCACGCCGCCCTACCGGTGGAGCGGCCCCACGCTGTCCGACGGCGCCGTGATCCCGTTGGAGCGTACTGCGGTGCCCGTAGAATGGGATGAAGTCAAAGACCAACTCAACAGACTCGCAAGCGAATTGGGTCCCCAGAACGGTGTTTCGGGCACTGCGACGGCCCGGGTGATCGACAGCGCCGCGAATGCCATGGCGGGCAACGGGCCGAAGCTTCGCGAAACGCTGGCCCAACTGTCCAACGCCGGAAGAATCCTGGCCGATGGAAGTGGCGACATCGTCGGGACCATCAAGAACCTGCAGAAGTTCATCACGACGCTGAAGGCGAGCTCGACCCAGATCGTGGAATTCCAGGATCGGCTCGCCAGCTTGACCAGTGTGCTCGACGGCAGCAGGTCCGACCTCGACGCCATGCTGGCCAATGTTTCCGAAGTGGTGGGCGAGGTCGAGCGGTTCGTGCGAGATACCCGCGACCCGGCTGCAGAGCAAGTGAGAGGATTGGCCAGCGTCACACAGAACATCGTGGATCATCAGCGAGACCTGAAGCAGATCCTGCATGTTGCGCCGACCGCCATCGCGAACACGTTGAACATGTTCGATCCTCGCGATGGCGGAGCCACCGGGATCTTCACGTTTGTCAATTTCAGCAATCCGGTTGAATTCTTGTGTGGCGCAATCGGTGCGATCGAGAACACCACTGCGCCGGAAACCGCCAAGCTATGTAGACAGCACCTCGGGCCCGCGTTGAAGCAGATGAACTTCAACTATCTGCCGTTCCCGGTCAACCCCGGCTTGACGTCGGTCCCGCCACCTGAGGATCTCCTGTACACCGAACCTGGGCTCGCACCAGGAGGTTCCGGACCGAAACCCGGCCCGCCGGAGACGCCGCCGGCGGTCTCTGCCTACACCGGCGTCGGGGACGTGCCCGCACCACCCGGCTATGGGCCACCACCGGGCCAGTCGGATCTCACCGGCATGCTGATGCCGGCGTCCCCGCCCGAAGTGCCTGCGCCGCCGCTCGCGGAGTCGCCGAGGCCCGCGGAGGAAGGAGCGCCGCCACGATGAGCCTCATCGGATCGGTGCGCCGTGGTGCGGTGCTGGTCTGCTGCGCCCTCATCACGGCTGGTTGCAGCTTCGGCGGGTTGAATTCGCTGCCATTGCCGGGCGCCGATGGCCGCGGCTCTGATGCCATCACCTACCACGTCGAGATCTCCAATGTCAGCACATTGGAACCCAACTCGCCGGTGCTGCTCGATGACGTCACCGTCGGCAGTGTGCGCAGACTGCGCGTCGCGGGTTGGCATGCCGACGTGGAAGTCTCGGTGCGGCCCGATGTCGTCGTCCCGGCCAACGTCAAGGCGTCGGTGGGGCAGACCAGCCTCCTGGGCTCGATGCACCTATCCCTCGATGTGCCCGCGGACCAGGCCCCACAGGGACGCCTCGCGCCGAACTCGACGCTTCCTCTGGACGAATCCACCGCATATCCCACCACCGAGCGGACGCTGTCGACACTGTCGACTGTGGTGAACTCCGGCGGACTGGGACAGATCGGTGACATCATTCACAACTTCGATATCGCGCTGAGCCCGCACCGATCCGACGCGCGGGAACTACTCACCAACCTCAACGAGATCATCGGCGTGTTCGACACCCAGCAGGCCGACATCGTCGCGTCGATCGAAGCGTTGAACCGATTGGCCGGCGAACTGGATGAGCAGCGGGACGTGATCACCCGCACGCTGAAGGACGTACCTCCGGCTCTGGACGTTCTGATTGCCGAACGGCCAAGAATAACAACAGCATTGGATAAGATGGGGGTCTTCAGCGACACAACACGTGGCTTGATCCACGACAGTCGAAACGATTTGGTCACCACACTCCACAATCTCGATCCGACAGTCCGGGCATTGGCTGACGTCGGACCCGAGATCGACGAAGCGTTGGCCTTCCTGCCGGTCATGCCCTTCGGGCAAAACGTGATCGACCGCGGGATCAAGGGTGACTACATGAACCTGTTCGCGGTGTTCGATCTGACCGTCCCTCGGTTGAAGCGCGGGCTGCTCACCGGAACCCGTTGGGGGGATGAACATATCCAGTTGGTGCCGGCACCTGGTGACCCAGGCTACGACGCCTACTACGCGAACAATCCACTCGCCGCACCGTTGCAGCCGCCACCGGCTCCAGTGCCCCCTGTAACCGCAGCGCCGAGTGGGGGTGGCTGATGCTGACCCGTTTCATCCGTGTCCAGTTGCTGATCTTTGTGGTCGCCTCGGTCGTCGGGATGGTCACGATGGCCGTGGTCTACATACAGGCGCCGACCCTGCTCGGCCTCGGCCGCATCGTCGTCCGACTCGAACTTCCGGCCGGCGGAGGGATCTACCGGATGTCCAACGTGACCTATCGGGGAGTCCAGGTCGGCAAGGTCACCGAAGTCAAACTCACCCCCGAAGGAGCCGAGGCGACGATGTCGCTCGGCTCGTCGCCACGCATTCCCGCGGATCTGGTCGCCGAAGTGCGCAGCGTCAGCGCGGTGGGTGAGCAGTATGTTGATCTTCGTCCCCGCACTTCGGCACCTCCTTACTTGGAGACTGGCTCGGTGATCGCGCGGCGCGACGCGCGCATCCCGCAACCTGTCGGTCCGATGCTCGACAACGTGAGCGCTCTCCTTGGCAGCATCCCGAAGGACAAGCTGTCGGCGCTGCTCGACGAGTCGTCCACGGCGCTCGACGACGCCGGGTTTGATCTCGGGTCGCTCATCGATTCATCGGCCACTGTTGCCCGGGACTTTCATTCGGTCTCTGGGCAGACGCAGGCGCTGATCGATGATTCGGGGCCGCTTCTGGATGGTCAGGTCCAGTCCGCCGACGCGACCAGAACTTGGGCCCGGAGCCTCGCCGGCGTCACCGACCGCCTCGTTGCCGGCGACCCCCACATCCGGACCATATTGCAACAGGGACCGGGCGCTCTGCAGGAAGTATCGCGACTGCTCAACAGCGTGAAGCCGACGTTGCCGGTGTTGTTGGCCAACATGACCAGCCTGGGGCAAGTGGGCGTGACATATCTGCCGTCCCTTGAGCAACTTCTGGTGTTGATACCGCCGTATTTCGCGGACCTGCAAGCGATTGCACCAAACAACAATGCGACAGGCCTACCGCTGGCGAACTTCAGGATCGAGATCAGCGATCCTCCGGCGTGCACTGTCGGATACCTCCCGCCCTCGGCGTGGCGTTCACCGACTGACACCACGACCATCGACACTCCTGACGGTCTGTATTGCAAACTGCCGCAAGACTCCCCGATCCTGGTACGCGGTGCCCGCAACCTGCCGTGTATGGGTAAGCCAGGGAAGCGGGCACCGACGGTCGATATCTGCGAGAGCGACGAGCCCTACATGCCATTGGCAATGCGCCAGCACGCCCTCGGCCCCGGTCCGGTCGATCCCAATCTTTTGGCCCAGGGGGTTCCACCCGACGATCGGGTGACCTACGACGATCAAACCCACGCGCCTCTCGACGGCACCCCGTTGCCGCCAGGCGTCGACCCCTCCGCGCCGGTGCCTGCCGCCCCGCCGCCGGCACCGGAACCCTTGCCGGGCGACGCTCCGCAACCGGGGGCACCCGCAACACCGTCCGCGTATTCCAAATCATCGCCAGGCCCATCGGTTGCAGTGGCTACCTACGATCCGCGCACGGGCCGATTCATGGCGTCGGATGGGTCGACACATGTCCAGTCCAACTTGATGGCACGGCCGTCCCCGGAGGAGTCGCAAGACAAGTGGAAGGACCTGATCCTCGATCCCGCGGTCGGTGTGTCATGACCGCCGCCCGGTCCGTGATGCGGCAAGTCGCAACAGCCATGACGATCGCAGCCGCGGTCGCCGTGGCGGCGTCGATGCCGTTGGCGCAGGCCACCTTTGAGGACATCGCGATCAATGCCACGATGCGGGCGGTGTCCGACGGGCAGTGGGCCAAGACCAACGAGATCTTCCACGATGAGCCGACGGTGTCGAGCACCTGGACCATCGCCTCGACATGCAGCGGAGCCTATGACTGCGTGGGGCACGTCACCAGCGACCGCGGCTGGAGTGCCGAGGCGCGCTACGTCAGCAAACTGTGGTTCGTCACGCGCACCGTCCCTGACTGGGTGCGCTGTGACGATGGCAGCACCGCTCCGGGCAAGCAGATCTTCAAGTTCTACCGAGACCCCAACGATCCCGCCATGTTCAGGGGTTGGGACTCGACAGTCGGGCCCAGCGGGGCGTGTGGAATCAATCTGCCCCTGGCCATCGAGATGCCCTTCACGCTGAGCCCCGTGTAGGGCGAGTGCGCTCGCGGCGCGCCCGCCTGGGTGGTTCCGTCGGGCATCTGTTGAACCACAGCCTGATTCATCCCCCGGGGACGATCAGCGACACCATGGTCTCGAGCTGGCGGGCCATCTGTCGGTAACTCATCGCTCCGGTTTGTGCCTGTAGCAGCGCGCCCCAGAACACCGCCTCCAGGGTGGCGAGCACTTCCGGCCAGGCTCCACCGCCCAGGGCCGTGGAGATCCGGCGGTTGACCTCGGCGGCGATCCGGGAGCGGACGTCCTCGACCACGTCGTCGTCGGTGCTCATCAGCGCCTGGGTGCAGGCTCGGGCCAATCGCGGCTCATCGGCCATCAACAGCGTGAGCGCGGTGAGTTGCTCGGTGACGCGGCTGGTGGGTCTGGCCGCGGGATCGATGTCCAGCGGCAGCTGTATCACCCGGTCCAGGTACAGCTCGGCGAAGACCACCTCGATGGATGGGAAATGTGCGTAGAGCGCTGCGGGTGCCATCTTCGCGCGTGCGGCTAGCGCCGGTACCGAGACGACGTTGTGCGCGTCGAGAAGTTGCGTGGCCGCTCCGAAGACACGACGGTGCGCGCGGACGCGCTGATCGTGTGCGTCGTGTAGGCGAGTGACCGTAGCCACCGCTGGCCTGGACATGTGTCCAAGATATAGATCCGCGTCGCTGTTGGCAATCGTCCGATGAAACTGCTTGTATCAACACATTTTTAGTTCTGTCATTTCGGCTGTTCCTGCGCTGGTGGACGGATGGGCACAGATTTCGAATCGATAAACCGGACAGGTGTCCAGTAGGATTTGTCCAGATCTGAAAGGGGAGGTCCGATGGCTTACGTGATCACGCAGAACTGCTGCAAGGACGCCAGCTGTGTTCCGGTGTGCCCGGTGGACTGCATCCGGCCGGCTGAGGGCGGGCTGGAATCAGCGTCCGCCGAGATGCTCTACATCGATCCGGAATCGTGCATCGACTGCGGGGCCTGCTTCGAGGAGTGCCCGGTCGGTGCGATCCACTACGAAGAGGACCTGCCTGGCGAACTGCAGCGGTTCAAGGAGCTCAACGCCGCCTATTTCGAGCGCCATCCGCTTGAGCCGGCGTCCATACCGGTGGCCGCCTCCCGCGCACGCATCGAACCGGGATCGCTGCGGGTCGCGGTCGTCGGATCCGGGCCGGCGGCCTGTTATGCCGCCGCCGAGCTGATCGGTGTGGACGGGGTGGAGATCAACCTGTTCGAGCGGCTGCCCACGCCGTTCGGATTGATCCGGGCCGGCGTGGCGCCCGATCATCAGCACACCAAGTCGGTCGTCGACATCTTCGAGCGGGTGTTCACCAATCCGCGGTTCGCCAGCCATTTCAACGTCGAGGTCGGCCGCACCATCAACCACGACGAGCTGCTGGCCCATCACCACGCGGTGATCTACGCGGTGGGTGCGGCCACCAGCCGGCGCTTGGGAATCGAAGGCGAGGACCTCATCGGGCACCACGCCGCAGCCGAGTTCGTCGGTTGGTACAACGGCCACCCCGACCACGCCGCGCACCGGTTCGACCTGTCGGGCGAGCGTGCGGTCATCATCGGCAACGGCAATGTCGCCCTCGATGTCGCCCGGGTGCTGTTGACGGACCGGACCGCGCTCGCTGCCACCGATATTGCCCAGCACACCCTGGATGCGTTGGCCAACAGTGCAATCCGGGAGGTGGTGATCCTGGCCCGCCGCGATATCGGGCACGCGGCGTTCTCGGCGGGGGAGTTCCTGGCCCTGGGGCACCTCGACGGGGTCGACGTGATCATCGACCCCGCGGATCTTCCTGCCGATGACGAGCACGACGACGTCGAAACCTCATTCAAGCTGGCCATCGCCCGTGAATACGCGCAGCGCAACCCGACCCCCGGAAACAAGCGGGTGGTCTTCCGCTTCGGTGTCACCCCGCTCGCCATCCTCGGCGCCGACCGTGCCGAAGGCCTGGAGATCGCCGGCGAGCGTGGCACCGAAGTGATCGAGACGCCGCTGATCCTGCGGTCGATCGGATATCGCGGCCTCCCCGTCGCCGGACTGCCCTACGACGAGGACTCCGGGACCGTGCCCAACGACGCGGGTCGCGTCGTCGACCATGCTCCGGTGCCCGGCACCTACGTGACCGGGTGGATCAAACGCGGACCCCGCGGAGTGATCGGCACGAATCGGCTGTGCGCCGAGCAGACCGTCGCGCAGCTGTGGGCGGATTTCGACGCGGGCCTGCTGACCCGTGAGGTCGCGGGCCGCGAGTCCCTCGACGCGCTGTTGGGCGGCCGGGGAGCCGAGCCGGTGGGGTGGCCGGGTTGGCGCGCGATCGACGCCGCCGAACGGGACCGCGGTGTGAAGGTGGCCCGGCCCCGGGTGAAGTTCGTGTCGATCGAGGAGATGCTCAGCGCGGGCCTGCGCGGCTGATTTCTTCGGGTTCGATCTGCGGGTCGGGGTCGCGTGAGGTGCGGGTCGCCAGGATCGAACCGGCGAGGATCAGTGCCAGCCCGGCGACGTTGTACACGGTCAGCGGCTCACCGAGCACGATCACGCCGGCGGCCAGGGCAACGGCCGGGTTGATGTAGGTGAACACCAGCGCCCGGGCGCCGCCGACCTCGCGGATCAGCGCGAAGAACACCACGAATGCCAGTGCGGTGCAGATCACCGCGAGTGCGGCGAGTGCGACCAGCACGCGCCGTGACGGCATTTCGTCCGGCCAGGTCAGGAGCGCCGGCGTGGTGTAGATCAGCGCCGCGACCGTCAGGCATGCCGCCGTCAGCGGAAGGGTCGGGACGTCACCCAGATACCGCGCGGCGATCAGCGGAGCGATCGCGTAACAGGTTGCCACCAGCAGAACTTCGGCGATCGGCCAGCCGTGCCCACCGGCGAGACCTGGCCCGGCGAGCACCGCCACCCCGGCCAGCCCGATACCGAGGCCGGTGATTCGCTTGGCGCTCAGCCGTTCTCCGCCGGTGAGCCGGTCGAGAACCGCGGCGATGATCGGGGCGGTGGCGATCAACAGGCCGGTCAGCGAGCTGCTCAGGTGGCGTTCGGCATCCGTGAGCAGGAACCACGCCGCGATGATCTCGAAGAACGCGAAGGCCAGCACGGGCCGCCAGTGCCGCAGCACCGGCGCCCAGGCGGCGCGCGACATCACCAGCGGCAGCAGCACGGCCGCGCCGACGGCGGTGCGGGCCAGGACCAGCACGGGCACCGAGACACCCTCGACAGCGATCTTGATCAGCAGGTACGGAATACCCCAGATGAGGCTCATGGCGCCCAATAACAGCCATCCCCGCACGCTCACCCGGTCCAGACTACGGATGGTGAGATGCCTGTCTCGCTATGACGCGGTCAGATCGAGCGCGATATCGACGAGCATGTCTTCCTGGCCGCCGACCATGCCGCGGCGACCGGCCTCTTCGAGCAGTGAGCGCGCGTCGACGCCGTAGCGTTCCGCGGCGACCTCGGCGTGACGCAGAAAGCTCGAGTACACGCCGGCGTATCCGAGCGTGAGGGTTTCGCGGTCGACTCGGACCGGGCGGTCCTGCAAGGGGCGCACGATGTCATCGGCAGCGTCCTCGAGCGCGTGCAGGTCGCAGCCGTGCCGCCAGCCCAGTTTGTCGGCGGCCGCGACGAACACCTCGAGCGGGGCATTGCCGGCCCCGGCGCCCATGCCGGTCAGCGAAGCGTCGACCCGGTTGGCGCCGTGCTCCACGGCGACGATCGAGTTGGCCACGCCCAGCGACAGATTGTGATGGGCGTGAATGCCGATCTCGGTGGTGGGGGACAGGGCCTCGCGGAGGGCATCGACCCGGTCGGCGACATCGCGCATGGTCATCGCACCACCCGAGTCGACGACGTAAACGCAGGTGGCTCCGTAGCTTTCCATGAGCTTCGCCTGCCCGGCCAGCTGTGCCGGTGTGGCCAGGTGGCTCATCATCAGGAAGCCGACGGTGTCCATGCCGAGGTCTCGCGCGGCAGCGATGTGCTGGGCCGAGATGTCGGCTTCGGTGCAGTGGGTGGCGACACGCACGACAGAGGCGCCGGCTCGGCGGGCGTCCTTGAGGTTGTGCACGCTGCCGATCCCGGGCAGCAGCAGCGTGGCCACCCGGGCGTTGCACACGACCGTGGCAACCGCTTCGATCCACTCCAGGTCGGTGTGCGCTCCGAAGCCGTAGACGCAACTCGATCCACCGAGACCGTCGCCGTGGGCGACCTCGATGGAGTCCACTCCGGCGGCGTCGAGTGCCGCGGCGATGGTCGTCACCTGGGCGAGACTGTATTGGTGGCGCACGGCGTGCATGCCGTCCCGCAGCGTGACGTCGCTGACGTATAGGTCGTGAATCATGATGGTGTGATCGCACTTTCGTATGCGGCGATACGTTCCGCCGTGGCTTTGGCGGCCGAGGTAATGATGTCGAGGTTGCCCGCGTAGGCGGGGAGATAGTGGGCGGCTCCGGTGACTTCGAGCATGACGGTGACACGGGTGCCGGTGAACGTTCCGGTTTCCGGGATGTACAGCGGCCGTGCGGCACTGAACGTTTCGAACTGGATCCGCTGTTTGAGTCGGTATCCCGGCACGTAGCCGCTGACCTTGTCGACCATCGCCGCCACGTCGTTCTCGATCTTGCTCGGGTCGACGTCGCCGTCGACGAGGCAGTACACGGTGTTGCGCATCATGACCGGCGGGTCGGCCGGATTCAGGATCATCACGGCCTTGGCGCGCCGCGCGCCACCGACGACTTGCAGTGCCGTCGAGGTAGTTTCGATGAATTCGTCAATGTTGGCCCGGGTACCGGGGCCGGCGGACTTGGCGGAGATCGACGAGACGATCTCGGCGTACGACACCATCCCGGATCGTGCGACGGCTGCCACGATCGGGACGGTGGCCTGGCCACCGCAGGTCACCATGTTGAGATTGGGGGCGTCGAGGTGCTCGTCCAGGTTCACCACCGGCACGCAGTACGGTCCGATTGCGGCCGGCGTGAGATCGATCATCCGGACCCCCTGTTGGGACAGGCGGGCCGAGTTGGCGCGATGTGCGCCCGCCGAGGTGGCGTCGAAAACCAGTTTGACATCGGCGAATTCGGGCATCGCGAGCAGCCCGTCTATACCGTCCGCGGTAGTCGCCACCCCGAGGCGGGCGGCGCGCGCCAGACCGTCGGACTGTGGGTCGATGCCGGCCATTGCGGCCACGGCCAGCCGCCCATCGCCACGCAGGATCTTGATCATCAGATCGGTGCCGATGTTGCCCGAGCCGACGATGGCGATCGGATAGCGGCTCATCGACCGTCCCCGTTGTCGACCAGTCGGCGGGCCGCCTCGATCACGTTGCGTGCATGCAACTCGAACAGTGCGATCAGATCCACTGAATCGCCACCGATCTCCTTGGCGATGAACAGCCCGTCGGCGCCGGCGATGGTGTAGGTGGCCAGGTGGTGGACCTGGGCGTCGCTCAGGTCGGGCGCCCAGTCCCGAACGGTGTCGACGAGTTGGGTGAACGCCTGAGCGCGTGCCTGCAGGAACATCGCCCTGGCGCGTGGCTCGACGGGGCGGCGCTCCAGGGCGAGCATGAGCCCGAGTCGGATGAAGTCAGGGGATTCGACCAACGCTTTGGCGACGTTCGCGCCGAATGCGGTGGCTCGCTCTTCGGCGGTCCCGTCGGTCGGGACCTGCCAGGCCGCCAGCCAGGTCCCGAAGCTGCGCTCGATCACCGCCGCGATCAGGTCGTCCTTGTCGGCGAAGTGCCAGTAGATCGAGCTGGCCGGCAACCCGCATTTCTTGCTCACCAGCGCGATGCTGGTGCCTTCATAACCGCGCTCGGCCGCGATCTCGGTGGCGGCGTCGAGGATCCGTTCGCGCGACTGCTCGCCATCGAGGCGGCGACGGCGCGGCTTGGGTTGTTCATCAGCGGGCATCGGGACTCCCGTCATGTTCGGGCTTGACTCTGTAGTGATCACTACATTACCGTAGCGATCACTACAGAACAACCCACGATGACGAGCGAGGCCACCGTGACTTCAGACCTCTATGACGTAGCGGTGGTCGGCTATGGGCCGACCGGTGCCACCGCGGCGAACCTGCTTGGTCGCCAGGGATTGAAAGTGCTTGTCATCGAGCGTGATCCGGATGTGTACGGCAGAGCCCGGGCGATCAGTACCGACGAAGAGGTGCTGCGCATCTGGCAGTCGGTGGGTCTGGCGGACCGGCTGCAGCAGGACATGCTTCCCGACCGGCCCGCGGCATTCGTCGACGCCGACGGCGTGCCGTTCATCGAGACGACGATCTTCGCGCGAGGTGCGGGCCACCCGCCCCAGCAGTTCATCTACCAGCCCGCGGTCGACCATGTCCTGCGGGAGGGCGTGGCACGCTTCGACACGGTCGAGGTGCTGCTGGAACACGAATGTCTGCGAGTGCTGACCAAATCGGATCACGTCGAGCTGATGCTGGCCGACCTCCGTACCGACACGTTCAAGAGGGTGCGGGCCGCCTATGTCATCGCCGCCGACGGAGGTTCCTCCCCGACGCGCGGGCAGTTGGGCATCGGCTATTCGGGCAACACCTATGCCGAACGATGGGTTGTGATCGATACCAAGGTGCACAAGGAATGGGATGCCCACGACCGCCTCCGTTTCCACTGCAATCCGGACCGTCCTACTGTCGACTGCCCGACGCCACTGGGGCACCACCGGTGGGAGTACCCGGCACGAGCCGGTGAGGACGAGCAGAAACTGGTCAGCGAGCCCGAGATCTGGAAGGTGTTGGAGGATCAGGGCATCACTCGCGATAACGTCGAGATCCTCCGGGCTGTGGTCTACAGCCACCATGTCCGGGTTGCCGACCGCTGGCGGGCCGGGCGGATCTTTCTGGCTGGCGACGCCGCGCACGCCATGCCACCCTGGATCGGCCAGGGCATGTCGGCCGGCGTGCGCGACGCTGCCAACTTGTGCTGGAAGCTGGCCGCGGTGCTGGCCGGCCGGGCCCCGGAAGCGCTCCTCGATTCCTATGAGGCAGAACGCAAACCGCACGTCGTCGAAGTCACCAGCCGGGCCTGTCTTGTCGGCCGGGTGATCACAGAGCGCAATCGGTTGGTTGCCGCCATCCGCAACCACACATTACGGGCATTGACCAAGCTGCCCGGGGTCCTGCGCAGCGGACAGAAGCTCTACTGGATCCCGGATGCGCGTTACGGCGCCGGGTTTTTCGCCGGGGCCGGAAATAGCGCAGTCGGATGGCAGATCCCGCAGCCGTGGGTCCTCGACGCCGCGGGCGCCACGGTCCGGCTCGACGACGTGCTGGCCGGGCGATGGGCAGTGCTCCACACCGGCGTCGCGCCGGCGGGCGGGCGGGCCTGGACCGACCTGGGTGTGCCTGCCATCGCGTTGACCGGTCCCGGGGAGGGCACCAAACCCGGCGCCGTCCGCGATATCGACGGCGCGCTCATCGCCTGGCTGCACCGTAAGAAGGCCGCCGCCGTGGTGCTGCGCCCCGACGGATTCATCTACGCCGCAGCCGAATCCGGGCAGCGGCTGCCCGCACCACCGGCCGACTACGAGCTGGCACCGATCAGAACTGGAGCTCACACATGACCACCACCGCGCTCACCGAACACACCGTGACAGTCGCGGGCCGTTCCATCTTCTACGCCGAGGCGGGAGCCGGACCCGTCGTGGTGATGCTGCACGGCGGCGGGCCGGGAGCCTCCGGGGTGTCCAACTACGGCCGCAACATCGACGCTCTCGCTGAGCATTTCCGGGTCATCGTGCCCGACATGCCCGGCTACGGACGTTCGACCAAGGGGATCGACAAGGCTGATCCGTTTGGGTTCCTCGCCGACATGATCCGTGGTCTGCTCGACGAACTGGGCATCGAGACAGCGCATCTGATCGGCAACTCATACGGCGGCGCAGCAGCATTGCGGTTGGCGCTGGACACCCCGCACCGCGTCGGCAAGCTGGTGCTCATGGGCCCCGGCGGCATCGGCACCACCCGCGCACTTCCCACCGCGGGACTCAACAGCCTGTTGTCCTATTACGCCGGCGCCGGCCCGAGCCGCGAGAAGCTCGGTACATTCATCCGCAATTACCTGGTGTACGACGGTAATTCGGTGCCCGACGAGCTGATCGACCTGCGCTACCGAGCTTCCATCGATCCCGAGGTGGTGGCCGATCCACCGTTGACCCGGCCGTCGGGGCCGAAGGCCTTGCGCACGCTGTGGCGCATGGACCTCACCCGCGACAGTCGCCTCAAGAACCTGCAGACGCCGACGCTGATCCTGTGGGGTCGTGACGACAAGGTGAACCGGCCGTCCGGCGGCCCGATGCTGCTCAACGCCATGCCCAACGCCGAACTGGTGATGACCTCGCACACCGGCCATTGGATGCAGTGGGAGCGCTCCGCGCTGTTCAACGAACTCGTCACCGAGTTTCTCGGGCCCGACTCGAAGCTCGCTCATGCCTAGCGTATTCGGCAATGTCCAACTCGCATACGTCGTCATCGAAACCGAGAAGTTCGGTGATTGGCGGCGTTTCGGCCGCGATGGGGTCGGCATGCACGTCGACGACATCGCGCCGGGTGTCCTTCGATTCCGGCTGGACGAGCACGAATGCCGCTTTCTGTTGCAGCGTGGACCGGCCGAGGATGTCACCGCGCTCGGCTGGCAGCTCGACGACCACGTTACATTCGACGACATCGTCGGACGTGTGGTGAGCCACGGGGTGCCGGTCAGCGAGGGCAGTGCGGAAGAAGCCGCCCTGCGCGGGGTGGAGCGGCTCGTGCGGTTCCCCGGTCCCAACGGGTTGACGCAGGAGATATTCACCCGCGCCCGCCCCGCCGTCACACCACTGCAGATGACCGTGCACGGTGGGTTCGTGACCGGTGACTGCGGTATCGGGCACGTTGCGATCACCACGAAGAAGCCACAGCAGATGCGGGGCTACTACGACACCGTGTTCGACGCCCGACTGTCCGATTACATTGACGAGACGATCAGCCGCGTCAAGGTCAAGATCCGGTTCCTGCGGGTCAACCAGCGCCACCACTCGGTGGCGATCGCCTCGGTGAACCGCCTGCCCGTCAACCCGATCCGCACCCGCGTTCAGCACCTCAACATCCAGGTCGCCGATCTCGACGACATGACCACGTCCTACCAGCGGATCAAGGAACTCGGTTTCGATATGGCGTTGGGAGTCGGGCAGCACACCAACGACCGGGAACTGTCCTATTACGCGATGACCCCATCCGGGTTTGAATGGGAAGTGGGGTGGAACCCGCTGGTCGTCGACGAGACGACCTGGGAGCCCACCACCCACCAGGGCATCAGTATCTGGGGCCACACCCCGGAAGGACGGACGGTCATCGACAAGCTAACCCAGTTCAGGACCGGCGCTCGTTCGCTGCTGCGGGCCGAGGACAGCGTCGCAGCGCTGGCAGGTGCCGGCATCCCCGACAGCTAGGGAAGGAAGATCATGAACCGAATCGACACCCACCACCACATGATTCCCCCCGACTACCGGAAGGCGTTGCAGAAGGCAGGGATCGACGAAGCCGGCGGACGCGCCTTGCCGGATTGGAGCCCGGAAGGCTCGTTGCAGACCATGGCTGAACTCGATATCGCCACCGCGATTCTGTCGGTGTCGACGCCGGGCACCGCCTTTCTGCCGAATGCGTCCGACGCTACGGCGCTGGCCATCGACCTCAACGACTATGGAGCCGAGGTGTTCGCCTCGCAGTCGGATCGGTTCGGTTTCTTCGCCACGCTTCCCATGCCGCACGTCGAAGCCGCGACAACAGAGGCCATCCGCGCGCTCGACACACTCGGTGCCGACGGCATCGTCCTGCTGGCCAACAACGGCGGGATGTATCTGGGGCAAGGGGGACAGGACGAGTTGTGGGCCGCGCTCGACGCCCGGTCCGCGGTGGTGTTCATCCACCCGGCCGACCTGCCCGGACCCACGGTGCCCGGTGTCGTTCCGTTCGCCGCGGACTTTCTGCTCGACACCACCCGTGCGGCGTATCTATTGGTACGCAACGGGATACGGCACCAGTACCCGAACATCAAATTCATCCTCAGCCACGCCGGAGGGTTCGTCCCGTACGCGTCGCACCGCATGGCGGTGGCGATCATGGGGGACACCGGCCGTAGCCCAGCCGACATCCTCGACGAATTCGCGAGTTTCTACTTCGACACCGCGCTGTCGTCGAGCGCCGCAGCGCTACCCACCCTGCTCGCGTTCGCCAAACCCGGCCACATCACGTTCGGTTCCGATTGGCCCTTCGCCCCGCTGCCGGCGAGCCAGCTGTTCGCCGCAGGCCTGGACACGTACGACGGACTCGATTCCGTTGCCCGCCAGGCGATCAACCGCAACAATGCGCTGGCGCTGTTCCCACGGCTCGGCACCGCGCAGGCGGCGCCGGCCCCCTCACCGCTGGATCAGGTGCGGCATCAGGCCGCCCGGGTGGTGATGCGCGGAGTTGCCCGCCTCATCAACACCAAGTAGGCGACCCTGAGACCAGGGACAAAAGCGGCGTTGATTCTGTCCCTGGTTTCAGTTTCGGTGCGTGCCGGGCTGCTTCAGGTCCGAGTGAGCTCCGCGTAGCGACCGACGTGGTAGTCGGTTGAGCCGAACTCGTACTGCACGGCGGTGAGGCGTTTGAAGTAGTGACCGATCGCGAGCTCCTCGGTCATGCCCATGCCACCGTGCAACTGCACGGAGTTCTGCCCGACGAACCGCGCTGCCCGCCCGATGGTGGCCTTGGCCGCCGAAACCGCCTTGGCCCGTTGCGTCGGTTCGGCATCGAGGTTCAGGACCGCGAGATAGACCGCCGCCGAGGCCTGTTCGACCTCCATGTGCATGTCCACCATCCGGTGCTGCAGCGCCTGGAAACTGCCGATGGGCAGGCCGAACTGCTGGCGTTGTTTGCAGTACTCGACCGTGTCGGCCAGCACTTTGCGCATACCGCCCACGGCCTCGGCGCACACCGCCGCCGCCCCCTCGTCCCGGGCCAGGTCCAGTGACGGCCACGCCTGTCCTTCGGCCCCCAGCAACGCCGAGGCAGGGACCCGAACATCGGCGAACGTCAGGTCCGATGCCCGGCGGTCGTCCACGGTGCGATACGGGTGCGCGGTGAATCCCGTTGACAACGAGGCGATATCGACCAGGAACAGGGAAATCCCGTCGGTGTCGGCACGTTCCCCCGAGGTACGCGCGGTCACCAGCAGGTGGGTGGCCAGCGGTGCGTCGACGGCCATCACCTTGGCGCCGTCGAGCACCCATTCGTCGCCGTCACGGTGCGCGGTGGTGGAGACGTCGCGCCAGTTGTCCCCGGAGGTCGGTTCGGTGGCGGCCAGCGCGACGATGGCCGAACCCGCCACGATGTCCTCCAGCACGGCCGCGGCGGCCGCGTCCCCGGACCGGTGCAGCAGGCCGCCGGCGACCACCACGGTGTCCACGAACGGCTCGATCACCAGGGCGTGGCCCAAAGCCTCGGCGATGACCATGGTTTCGACCGGCCCGCCGCCGATGCCACCGGCCTCCTCGGGCAGGCTGGCGCCCAGGATGCCCAGTTCCTCGGCGAAGGCCCGCCAGATCTCGGGTTGCCACCCGGGGCCGGTCTTGGCTGCGGCACGGCTGGATGCCAGGTCATAGCGACTGGCCAGGAACTTGGTCAGCCCGTCGCGCAGCAGTTCCTGTTCGTTGGTCAGGTTGAAGTCCATCTAGAGCCCCAGTTCTGCCTTGGCGAGGATGTTTCGCTGAATCTCGTTGCTACCGGCGTAGATCGATCCCGCCCGGTCATTGAAGTAGCGCAGCGGAGCGACCGCCTGCCACGGTGCGCCGCTGTGATAACCGTCGGCCGGCGGCACGTATTCGGCCACCGGGCCGCCCGGGAATGTGGCGTGCGGCTGGTACGCGCGAGCCAGCGGGCCCGCGGCCTCCATGGACAGCTCGGTCAGGGTTTGGCTCAGTTCGGTGCTCAAGATCTTGAGCATCGACGACGCCGTTCCGGGATGGCCGCCGTCGGCCACCGCGGCCAGCACCTGGTACTCCAGGATTTCCAGTACGTCGGTGCGCAGGCGGGCCTCGGCGAGCCTGCGGCTGAAGGCCGGGTCATCGATCAGCCTGCCGCCGTTGGGTCCGGGCATCTCGGCGGCGACCGCGGAGATTTCGTCGCCCAGCACCTGCAACGCCGGCGCGTTGGCGCCCCCGCCGCGCTCGAATTCCAGCAGATACTTGGCCACGGTCCAGCCGTCGTCGATCGCGCCGATCACGTTCGACTTGGGAACCCGGACCTCGTCGAAGAAGACCTGGTTCTGTACCTCTTCGCCGGAAGTCATGACCAGTGGCCGGATTTCGATGCCGGGTGAGGTCATGTCGATCAGCACGAACGTGATGCCCTGCTGCTTTTTGGCGCCGCGGGTGGTGCGCACCAGCGCGAACATCCAGTTGGCTTCCCGGGCGTGGGTGGTCCAGATCTTGCTGCCAGTGCAGACGAGATCGTCTCCGTCGGACACCGCGGCCATCGACAGCGCGGCCAGGTCCGAGCCGGCCTCGGGCTCGGAGTAGCCCTGGCAGAAGAACACCTCACCGGTCAGGATGCCGGGAAGGAAGTAGTCCTTCTGTGCCTGCGTCCCGAATTTGATGATCGCGTGGGCCACCATCCGGATGCCCATGGGCGACAACGACGGGGCACCGGCCAGCGTCGATTCGCGGCTGAAGATGTAGTGCTGGGTCAGGCTCCAGTCGCAGCCACCGTGTTCGACCGGCCAGGCCGGGGCGGCCCAGCCACGCTCGTGGAGGATCTTCTGCCACGACATGCTGGCGTCGTGATCGGCGTACACGCTGGTCATCAGCTGCCCCGCGCGCCGGAGCTCAGGTGTCAGATTCTTGGCGAGAAAGTCGCGCACCTCGTCGCGGAACTCCTGGTCGGTCGTCGACCACTTCAGGTCCATGCCTGCCCCTTCTGCTGGTGTCGCTCCACAGAGTAAACCTAGTTAGTCAAGTGGCGTAGGCCACCCCGGCCTCGCTACCCGGGTGTGCAACCGGGGCGCCCTGGCATCACGTTGCTGCACGGTGGTGGCACCCGGCCGGGACCGCAGGCGATAATCGGACTCGTGGAGCGTCGCCAGAGCGGTCAGGACCCCCAATCTCCGATGGCATTGCTGCAGAACATTCCTGCGCTGGTGGTGCTGGAGCGGTTCCCGGTGCCGGTGTTGGCAATCGCGGAGGACGGCACGATCCTGTTCGCCAACACCGCTTTCGGCGAGATGGTCGGCCGAGACACCGATGCGGTCAAGAGGATGCAGTTTGCTGAGGTGTTCCACTCGCTTCCGGCCGACGAGTCGGCGGTCTCGGTGATGCGGGCTCACGCCGGGCTTCTGGTCGACCTCGTCCACGACGACGGCTCGATCGTCCGGGCCCGGATGAGCAAGTCGGCACTGCTGCGCGGCGACGATCCGGTGGCGCTGGCGACATTCCAGGACCTCACCGAGCGGTTGTGGGCCGAAGAACTGTAGCGCTAGCCGGCGGCCGGTGTCCGACGAAGCGATTCGCGGGCCAGGAACTCGCGGAAGTAGTCCAGCGAGTCGCTGCTCACGATCGAGGGCAGCAACAGGTCCCACGTGCGGGCTACCCGTTCGCGCAAGTCGGTTCCGGTGGCGTTGGCCCGGGACAGGGCCTCGGCTCCCAGCATCGACCCCAGGATCACCTCGGCGGCGCCCGCGACATCAAGGTTGTCCCGTAGGTCGCCTTCGTCGGCCGCCTGGGCCAACTGCTTCCTGAGCTCATCGAGCCAGCTCGTGTACACGCGGGTGGCGGCGGCGTTGATCCCGCTGAACGTCCGCAGCAGCTGCATGCCGATCTGTGCGACCTTGTCCGAACGCGCGAAATCGGCCACCACGAACAACCCGTGGATGGTGTTTTCCAAAGCCGGCGAGGAGGATTCGGCGATGGCGTGGAAGGTGGTCAGCATCGCCGTGCCGCCGTCGCTGATGATCGCCTCGGCCAGCGATTCCTTCGAGTCGAAGTGGTAGTAGAGGGCACCCTTGGTCATCTCGGCCCGCGCGATGATGTCACCGAGCCCCGTCGCCGGATAGCCGTGCTCGCTGAACAGGTCGACGGCGGCGGTGATGATCTTCTGCCGGGTCAGCTCAGACCGCGCCTGGCGCGCCATGTCAGGCCCGCCCGGCGGCTGCGTCGGGGGCGGCGTCCGGCGAGTGGGGGTGCAGCGGCACAACCTTCTTGACGCCCACCGCGGTGCGCCGCCGGATGAACTGCTTGAGGTAGGCGAGCCGCTCGGGTTCGACGAATCCCGGCAGCGCCAGCCGCCAGCTGTGCTCGAGGTCGCTGAGGAATCGTCGGGGGTCGTCGAGGTCGCTGGTCTGGCGCACCCCGAGGTAGATCGACACCAACAACCGGGCGATCGCTTCCGGGTCGCTGTCGGCGGTGAAATCGCCCTCTCCGATGGCGCGTTTGGCGATGCCGGCGAAACCCTGCACCCATTCATCGAGCACCCGCGGCCCCAGGCCGTCCGTCCGACCGATGGATTCGACCAGGTTCAGGCACGCCCGGGCGATCGGATCACCGATGTCTTCGGCGGCCACCAGACAGGAGAGGTCGATCAAGGTTTCTGCTCCGGACAGGTTGCGAGCCAGCACGTCCTCGACGGCCTTGTTGGCCCGCGCGGTGCGGTGCTCGACGATCGACACCGCCAGCGCGTGCTTGGACCGGAAGTGGAAGTACAGCGCGCCCTTGGTGACCGCGGCGTCGGCCAGGATGTCGTCGAGGCTGACCAGGCTGTAGGGCGTGTGAGCGAACTGGCGCGCCGCCGCTTGCAGGATCTGGAGACGGGTCAGCTCTGCTCGTCGGTCGAGCTGCTCAGTCACCTCGGGGCCTTCCTGACTCTGATCCGCCGGCGGCCGTTCTGGTTCCGCCGTCGTCACCAGCAGACTCAAAGTCTTCACCGTGCGTGCATAACATTCTAAAGGTATGTATCGTGCTTAGCGTGATAACTCTTGGTTCGTCGCGGGTTACCCGCCCGGCGGTGGCGCACGCCACGGCCGCGGGCACTGTGGCGCGCGCCACCATTTGGCGGTCGGCAGTAGCCAAGGGCTATCCTGAAAGCGTTGTCATGGCCTGCACCGGCAATCCCCCTCGAATCCCGGTGCGGGCCATGACGACCTCAACTTCTAGTGCCTCCCAATATGATTCGATCTTGATCGGGTTCCGCGCGGTTCGGTCGGAGTGTCGCTAGACGATGTGGGATGACGAAGTCGACGTCGTTTGCTGTGGCTCCGGCTTCGGAGCGTTGGCCGCGGCCCTTGCGGCGGCGGACGCCGGGCTCGACGTATGCCTGGTCACCCCGGGGACTGCGGGCCGCGCCCGATCGGTGACGTCCGGGGTCGAGACACCCTGGTTGGGCGCGGGCATCGACGATCCCGAGACCCGCGACTATCTCGACGCGTTATCGGCGGATCTGCCGCCGGTCGACGATGCCCACGACGACAGTGTTCTGACGGTTCGGCCGGTGAGCGATTGGATCCCGGTTTCGGGACGCGGCCGGATCGCGCCGTTCTACGGCTCCCGGCTGCAGGACTGGGCGCAGCACTGCCTGACTTCGCCCTACGGCGTGCTCTACACCCGGCTGGCAGATCGGGGCACGACCTCGATGAAGACCCGCGCCGGCGAGGAGATCCAGGTCAAGGTGCTCGGGACGCTGCACGTCGAGAGCGGGGCCGGCGCCGTCACGGCGCTCGGCGACTGGCTGTCGGCGCAGGCACTCGACAAGCAGCTCCGCACGCTGGACAACGGCACGCTGCAGCGCATCGTGTTCGAGGAGGGCGAGGTTCTCGGGGTGGTGATTGACACCGCCGATGGCCCGCTGGCCCTACGGGCCCGCCACGGTGTCGCGCTGTCGACCGAACCCCGCGGAGCTGCCCCGGCCACGGCGGACGGTCAGCTCATCGAGCCCGGTAAGCCCCTGCAGGTCGGCCTCGTCGGCTACAGCGCCAGCAGGTTCGGCCGCCTCGAGTTGCTCGACCATCAGCCGGACCCCGGACGGTCGGACTACTGCCGATCCGGGGGAGTGCACGACTCGCCGCGTGAGTCGTATCGATCACGTGCGCGGCGCGGCTGAGAAATGCACGGGTACCCGGCCTTTGGCCAGTAGCGCGGCCATCTCGTGTCCGAGGATCGGCTTGGACAGCAAGAAGCCCTGGGCGCGGTAGCAGCCGTGCCGCAACAGCGTCAGCGCAGCCCGTTCCGTCTCCACCCCTTCGGCGACGAGCTGCAGGCCGAAGGCTCCGGCCAGGGCGATCACCGCGCGCACGATTGGCAGGTCGCCCGGGTCTGACCCGAGCCCGGCGACGAAGCTGCGGTCGATCTTGAGGGTGTCCACCGGGAGTGACTTCAGCAGTGACAGCGCGCTGTAGCCGGTGCCGAAGTCGTCGATGGCCACTTGTACGCCCACCTTGTGCAGCCCGGTCAGCGTCGAGCGGGTGGTTTCGATGTCCTGCACGACGATGCTCTCGGTGATCTCCAGGCACACCGAGCCCCGGGGCAGGCGGAATTCCTTCATGATGCCGGCCACCGAGCCGACGAATCCGTCCGTCACCAGTTGTACCGGCGAGACGTTGATCCGCAGGACGATGTTGCGACCGACGCCGTTGGACCGCCACCGGGCGAACTCGGCGCACGCGGTTCGCAGCACCCAGCGGCCCAGCTCGCCTGCCAGGTTAATGGATTCGGCCACCCCGATGAACGAATCGGGGGACAGCAGGCCTCGCGTCGGGTGCTGCCAGCGCACCAGCGCCTCCGCGGCCAGCACTTCGCCGGTTCTCATGTCGATCTCGGGCAGGTAGTGCAGCACCAGTGCGCCGCTCTCGATCACGCTCTGCAAGTGCAGCTCGATGTCGTTGCGGAAGTCGATCTCCATTGCCATCGCATCGGAGAACACTGCGATCCGGTTGCCTCCGGAGTTCTTTGCGGTGAGCACCGCGTGATCGGCCCGGTTGAGCAGATCCGAGGTGGAGTCGCGGCCCGGAATGCCTTGGGCGAGACCGATACTGACGGTACGGGTGAGCATCTCGCCGTCGATGGTCACCCGTTCGCGCAGTACCGACTGGAGTCGGTAGGCCAACGCGGTGGCCGCCTCGGCCGTCATCGACGCCGCGGGCACCACCACGAACTCGTCGCCGCCGAGTCGTGCGATGAGCTTGGGGGAGTCGTCCCCGCGTTGCAGCCGCTCGGCCAGGATGCTGATGAAGGCGTCACCGGCGGTATGCCCCAGGTAGTCGTTGATCGCCTTGAGCCGATCGAGGTCGAAGAACATCACCACAACCGGGCCGGGCTGGCCGGGAGCCAGCCGCGCCTCCAGGTGGGCCATGAGTGCCCTGCGGTTGTGTAGGCCGGTGAGGTGATCGTGATCGGCGAGGTACCGCAGCCGGTCCTCTGCTTCGATGCGGGCCTGCACCTGGGCGAACAATGAGGCAATCGCCTTGAGTGCATTGAGTTCTGCGGGCAGCCACTCGCGATCGCCGAACTTGACGAATCCCAGCACACCGGTGGTGATGTCGCCGGACAGGAGCGGCACACAGGCCATCGATGTGCTCGCGATGTGCCGTCCCGCCTCGATCGTGCGCTGGTAGTCGTCGGTGGCCGGTTCCGGACGGAACACCGCCGGCTCCTTGAGGTGCTCGGCCATCGCGAACACCGGGTCGGCATCGGCGAAGTGGATGACCGCGATCGGGTCGGTCTGGGCGTCCGGCGGGCGCGGTGGCCACTCGGCCACCAACCGGGTCGCGTGGGCCTCATGATCGTTGTGCCGCAGGAAGCTCACGTCCACGTCGAAGAACGAGACCAATTCGGCCAGCACCTGCTGGCTCACCGTGACCGAGGTCGCGGCGTCCACCGCCATCAGTTGCGTGGCAACGGATGTGACGAGAAGTTCGAGGCTGCCTGGCACCAGATACCTCCGCGTATACCTCAGCACGTTGACTCAGCCGTACTGCAGCGTCGAACCCGTGTGGGCCCGGCGCCGGCTGCGTACGGTCGGGCGCGGCGCATAGGACAACCTGAGCACCAGCGCTTGTGATTCGTCGCGCTCGGTGGTGGTCAACCTGCGAAAATCGTACTGCAGGTCGCGTAGCGCATCGGCGTGAGCAGGGGACAGTTCCTGGCGGTCCCGATCATCGTGGGCATAGAGGAACACCGGCGACACGGGCTGAACGGCCAGGCCGCGTCGCTGGGCGTCGACCCAGACGGCCTCGACCGCAGATCCGGCCACGGCGTAGTCGGTCAATCGGCGGCCCCGGATCGAGACGACCGCCAGCGCCGAACTCGATGTCACCCGCTCGTAGGTGTCGTCGCCGAGTGCGGTGCCGACGTCCCAGTCGGCCAAGTTCGCCATCACTTCGGGCCGGCGCAGAATGTCGAGTATCACCAGGTCCGTCGGGTCCAACCCGAGCGTCGTCACGTCGATACCGGTATCGGGGTCCGGGTCGCCGGGCCACCGAAGCTCCGACATCATCTCGCGGTGCAGAGTCGGGGTCAGATAGCGGATCCGGTCCGCCGCGGCGAGCAGGCGTGCGGCGGTTTCGATATCGGCCCGGTCATCGAGGATCGTCAGTTCGGCGCCCTCGCCGCGGGCGGCTGCCCGCAGACCGTCGAGCACATCGGCGGCGATCGGCGCCCCCGTGCCCCGTAGCCGGTTGGTCTCCCGCGCCAGCATCGGCTCGTAGAGGTCGGCCAACTCCGGTGCGCTGCCGACCGAGAACTCCGCGATCCCGAACAGAGGTGTGCCTTCGTCGCCGCGGGACCACTGCACCTGTCCGGTCAGTCCGTGGGCGGCCGCGGCCACCCTTGCGTTGAACGCGGCCGCGCCGAGCGCCACCGCACTGCCGCGATAGCCGACGTCCATCGCTGTGGTGTACTTCGTCGCCAACCGGAGATTGATCCGATCCTCGCTCGCCTCGATATGCCACGGCTGGACATTGCCGCCCGAGGGTGCGCGCGTCGCTGCGTCGGTCAGGATGTCGGCGATCCCGGTCGGTTCGGCGGCCGTGTCAGCGGGGCGGGACGCGGGTGCCCGGGCCGGCGCGCTGCCGAGAGGATCGCCGATGCGGTCCAGTGCGTCGGCGACATCGACACGAACCCGCCCGGAGGGCATCGGCTCACCCAGACCGATGCGCCGCACCGCGTTGGCCACGACGGTGGCGCCGAGGACGACCTCGGAGGCGAGTTGGGGCCACGTGCTCAACGTCTTTCCGACCTCGACCAGCGACGCCGCCATGCGGGGTGAGAGTTGGGGCGCGTCGAGAAGGCGCAGGACGTACGGCACCTTGTCCTTGCTCGTGAGGCCGGCCAGGTCTCGTGCCGCGATGTCGCCGAGCAGGCCGTGCAGGACCGGCCGGGCGGGTTCCAGGTCGAAGCGCTCGACATCGAGCAGTCCGCGGTCGCCCGTGGTCATCAACACCGGCAACCCGTGGGAGCGGGCCGCTTCCCGGACAAGGACTTTCGCGTCGAGCGAGTCGCATTCCTCGACGACGACGTCGAGCCCGCGCAGGAAGGCGTCGATGGATTCGGCGGCCGCCCCGTTGCGGTCGATGTGAACCCTGAGGTACGGGTCGATCTCGGCGATCCGGCGGGCAGCCACTACTGCCTTGTTCAACCCCAGGTCGAACACGGTGCCCGGAACTCGGTTGAGGTTCGCCAACTCGAGCTCGTCGAAGTCGGTCAGGTGGATCTCGCCGCACAGTCCCTCGGTGGCCAGGTTGTGGGCGATGGCATGGCCGACGCTGAGCCCGATGACGCCGATCTTCAGTTGCAACAGTCGTCGCTGTTCGTCCGCAGTGACGAGGTTGCGGTTGCGATCCAGCCGTAGCCGGTTGAAGGCGGCCGGCCCCAGAATATGGACCAGGCTCCGACGCCACGGGTAGTAAGCCCACCGGGTCGGCTCGTCGAGCATTTCCCGGCCGACCGCAGGCACGACGGTGCGGAGTGCGGACTGTTGCTCGCCGCATTCATCGATGACCGTGATACGCGGGTCCGCGCGGAGTTGGTCGAGGGTGAATTGATCGTCGATGAAGATCGCGCGGTAGTGATCGGAGTCGTCGAGGTCGGTCAATTTGGACTTCTCAATCCTTGCGTCCGGGTTTTCTTCGGTCATCGTCCTGCCGCGGTCCTGGTGTGGCCGTCGAAGCCGGCGGCGGCGTGTGTACCGATTCGCTGGGCTTCGGCGAAGTAGCGCGACAGTTGTCCCGGATCGGCGTGGTGGGCGAATGTGCTGCTGTCCCACCACATCATCTTCGTCTGGTATCGCTCGTCCGGATACGGTGTCGCCGGAATTCTGGCCGCGAGAACGCCACCCGATGACAACCAGCGTTTGAGGACATAGGCCGCCGCCGTGGCCATGGCAAATTGAATGTCCAAGAGTGTCATGGCATGCAGCGGCATACGCGCCAGCGTATCGGTGAGTGCGCGGCTCTGTTCCGGGTCGTCGCATACCCAGGCGGTCTTCATCTCGACCACTCCGAACGGTAAACGGTCGGCGATCATCTTTCTCACCGAGCCGAGTGCGGGTTGCCCGCCCCATTCGATGACCGCGTGGCTGTCCTCGACGTTTCGGTGCGGACCCTTGGCCCGCAGGCCGCCGACCACGTCGCCGGCACCGTTGATCCCGACGCAGAACAGCGCGGTATCCTCGCCTGTCCGTAGTGTTTTCGCGTCCAGGGCGCGCTCCACTCCGTGTTTGCGGTAGTTGGAGTAGGCCCCACGGACGTAGTCGTTCCACAGCTCACGCTCCACGGCCGGCCGGGCTATGACGATCGTGCACTCGCTGTCGGGGTCCCACCAGCTCGGGCTTTCGTCCAATGTCACGCAGGGGCGGCCGGTGGCATCGAGTTGGGGAGCGGTCATCTGGAATCCATTTCGTCGGTCAGCCGTGCCTTCCGACTCGGACGGCTGATTTTGGTGTGTAGGACGGTCGTGCGAATTACGTGTGATGAGTATCGCGCCGCTCCGTATGGGAATTCCAGCGAGCGGAGAAATCTTGTCCAGTCGCGTGGTGAATTCGGTGTCTGCATCTCCGATTTACTCACCGGTACATGCAATTTTGGCAAATTCAGAAATCGCTATTCATGCCGTATATCTGGGTTGCACTCCCACATGGCAAAAATCTTGAATTGACGTCGATGTCGAATGGGTGGTGTCCGGGGGTGGGGCGGAGGTTTTGCTGTGGCGGTACCCAGCCAGTCCATCCCGGATAGCAGGACCCGGTGAATGGCGATCAACTTCGCGTCGGCACGGCCCTTTCCCGCCGGTGTTTCATTGGTGGGTAGTGCCTCGGCCGCGAAGGCCGGATGAGATTCTTGTGGTGATGACTCAGGAGTATCCGAAAGCGACCACCCTGCCGGCCCACGATGTCGGCAGGCTGCTGTTGCGTTGCGCGGACCGGCCCGGGCTGGTCGCGGCGATCAGCGGCTTCCTCACGGGCGCCGGCGCCAACATCGTGTCGCTGGATCAGCACTCCACCGAGCAGTCCGGCGGCACCTTCATGCAGCGGACGATCTTCCATCTGCCGGGACTGGCTGCGGTACGCGACGAACTGGAGCGGGATTTCCGGCAGCGGGTGGCCGAGCCGTTCGAGATGGACTTCCGCCTGACGGAGGCCTCCAAGCCGAAACGGGTGGCTCTGATGGCCTCCCGCGAGGACCACTGTCTGCTGGATCTGTTGTGGCGCAACCGGCGCGGTGAACTCGACATGTCGGTGGTCATGGTCATCTCGAACCATCCCGACCTTGCCGAGCAGGTGCGCGCGTTCGGTGTGCCGTTCCTCTACGTCCCCGCGACCCGGGAGAACCGGCCGGAGGCGGAGCAGCGGATCCTGGAGTTGTTGCGCGGCAACGTCGATCTGGTGGTGCTGGCCCGGTACATGCAGATCCTCACCCCGGAGTTCCTCGACGCCGTCGGCTGCCCACTGATCAACATTCACCATTCGTTCCTGCCGGCGTTCATCGGTGCGGCGCCCTACCGCCGGGCCAAGGAACGCGGGGTCAAGTTGGTCGGCGCGACAGCGCATTACGTGACCGGCGACCTCGACGAGGGTCCGATCATCGAGCAGGACGTGGTTCGCGTGGACCACCGCCACTCGGTCGGTGACCTGGTGCGGTTGGGTGCGGACGTGGAGCGGTTGGTGTTGTCCCGTGCCGTGCTGTGGCACTGTGAGGACCGCGTAATCCGGTTCGGGAATCAGACCGTAGTCTTCTGACCACGGTGCGAGAGGAGTGAGCGTGAAAGTCTTCAATGGTCTTGACGAGTTCGTGGCGGCCAAGGGCAGCGAACTGGGTCCCACCGAGTGGATGGAGATCACCCAGGAACGGGTGAATCTGTTCGCCGACGCCACCGATGACCATCAGTGGATTCACGTCGATCCGGAGAAGGCGGCAGGCGGCCCGTTCGGTGGGACCATCGCCCATGGTCTGCTGACGCTGTCGCTGCTGCCGCATTTCACCCATCAGCTATACCGTGTCGACAACGTCAAGTTGGCGGTCAACTACGGCTACAACAAGGTTCGGTTCATCACCCCGGTTCGGGTCGGGGCCAAGGTGCGTGCGCGTGCGGCGATCACCGACGTCGCCCAGCTGGACGGTGCTGTGCAGGCGACCATGACCGTCACCGTCGAGATCGAGGGTTCGGAAAAGCCCGCCGCGGTCGCCGAGTCGATCGTGCGCTTCATCGGCTGAGGTTCCTTTCCTCCCGCGAGCAGACGCGTAGGTACCCGAAATCTCTGCAACTCGGGCACCTACGCGTCTGCTCGCGGCGTTTCTGACACTTGTCAGAATTCATTGACGTCCGTCAAACTCCGCTGTTAGTGTTCTGGATCACAACGTGAAGGAGCACTGTGTTGCAGCGTTCACTGCCGCGGACCGCGATCATCGGCGCCGGCATCAGCGGGCTCACCGCAGGAAAGATGCTCAAGGATTACCGGGTGCCCTACACGACATTCGAGACGTCGGACCGGATCGGTGGTAACTGGGCCTTCGGCAACCCGAACGGCCACAGCAGCGCGTATCGCTCCCTGCACATCGACACCAGCAAGCATCGGTTGTCGTTCAAGGACTTTCCGATTCCCGAGCATTTCCCGTCGTTCCCGCACCACTCCGATATCAAGTCCTATCTGGACGCCTATGCGAACGCCTTCGGGCTGTTGGAGAACATCGAGTTCAACAACGGCGTGGTGCACGCCGCCCGGAGCGACGGCGGCGGGTGGGAGATCGAGGATCAGGCCGGCGCCCGGCGCGAGTTCGATCTGCTCGTCGTCGCCAACGGCCATCACTGGGACCCTCGGCTGCCGGAGTTTCCCGGGGCATTCGCCGGTGAGGAGATCCATTCCCACCACTACATCGACCCCACGGAACCGCTCGAGCTCACCGGCAAGCGGATTCTGGTGGTGGGCATCGGGAACAGCGCTGCCGATATCACCGTGGAGCTGTCGTCCAAGGCGCTGCAGAACAAGGTCACGCTGTCCACCCGCTCGAGCGCCTGGATTGTGCCGAAATACATTGCGGGACAACCTGGTGACAAGTACTTCCGGACCAATCCGTATCTGCCGTTGTCGTGGCAGCGCAAGCTGGTCCAGCTGATCGGGCCGATGCTCGGCACCGATCCGACGATGTACGGGTTGCCCGCGCCGAATCACAAGCTCTTCGAAGCCCACCCGACGCAGTCGGTGGAGTTGCCGCTGCGGCTGGGCTCCGGTGACGTCATCCCGAAGCCGAATGTGTCCCGTTTGGACGGCGCCACCGTGCATTTCGAGGACGGGACCAGCGACGACTTCGACGCGATCGTCTACGCGACGGGCTACAACATCACCTTCCCGTTCTTCGACCGGGACGTCGTCAGCGCTCCCGGCAACCACATCCGGCTGTACAAGCGGATGTTCAAGCCCGGGATGGACGATCTGGTGTTCATGGGTTTCGCGCAGGCGATTCCGACACTGTTCCCCTTCGTGGAATGCCAGTCCCGGGTGTTGGCCGCCTACGCGGTCGGACGTTACGCGCTGCCGCCGGTGCCCGAGATGGAGCGCGTGATCGATGCCGACCAGCAGCTGCACGGTGGGCACTGCACCGACCGGCCCCGGCATACCCAGCAGGTGGACTACTTCTATTACGAGCACGACATCCGCACGCGCGAATTGCCGGCCGGAGCTGAACGCGCCGCGGCGGCCGGGCTGCCGACGGTCGCCGGGGTGACGGTATGACCTACACCGAGATGACCTTCTATTCGGCCGGCGAGCGTTGCAGCGCCTGGCATTTCGCCGCCACCGGTGATGGGTTCACCGGGCCGGCAGGGCGACCGGTGGTGGTCATGGCGCACGGGTTCGGTGGCACCAAGGACTCGGGCCTGGAACCTTTCGCGGAGCGGTTCAGCGCGGCGGGCATCGATGTGGTGGCCTTCGATTACCGCGGATTCGGAGCCTCTGAAGGGCAACCGCGGCAGAGCGTTTCGGTCGAGCGGCAGATGGCCGATTACGGTGCGGCCATCGCGGCGGCCCAGCAACTGCCGGGGGTGGATCGCAGCCGGGTGGTGCTGTGGGGATCGTCGTTCTCCGGTAGTCACGTCCTGCGGGTGGCCGCGCAGTGCGCCGATGTGGCCGCCGTGATCGGCATGACCCCGCTGACGAATGGGCTGGCCGCCAGCCGGGCGGCGGTGGCGCACCGCGATGTCGCGTCCGCGCTGCGCTGGACGCTCGCCGGGGTGAAGAGTCGCGTGGCGGTGGCAACTGGTGGCATGCCGACGTTGATGCCGCTGGCGGCCAAGCCGGGGGAGCCGGGCGCACTGGCCCTCGACGGGGCATACGACAGCTACCGTGCCATCGCCGGGCCCACATGGCGCAACGAAGTCGACTCGGCCATCGGCATGGAACTCGTGCAGATCCGCACCGGTGCCGCGGCCAAGGCACTGAAATGCCCTGTGCTGATTCAGATTGCCGATTTCGACCGGTTCGTACCGGCCAACTCCGTGATGAAGACCGCCGTGCAGGCGCGGGCCCAGGTCCACCACTACCCGTGCGACCACTTCGACGTGTGGCCAGGTCATGACTGGTTCGACACCGCTGCCGACGATCAGGTGAGGTTCCTGACCCGCACCTTGGGCAGGGCTTGATCAAGGCGCGGCGAGCAGACATAAAACTGCCTAATTTCGTTGCCAAATAGGCAGTTTTGCGTCTGCTCGCGGGGCAGGTTACGTGCGGTACAACGCCGCAACGTCTCCCGGGCGCACCTTGAGGGCGGCGTTGCGGGGGAGTGCGTCGACGACCGCCACCGCCACCGGCACATGATGGCTCGGTAACTCTTCGCGCACCAGGTCTTTCAGCTCGGCTTCAGTGGGGGCGACGGCGTCGCGCCGGAGTTCGACGGCAGCGAACGGTACCGCGCCGAGGCGCGGATCCGGAACCCCCACCACGCATGCGTCGAGCACACTGGGATGCGAAATCAGCACCCGTCGAACCGTTTCCGGGAGGACCTTGAAGCCGCCGCGGTTGATCGCCCCATCACCGCGCCCGTGCAGAGTGACGAATCCGTCCTCGTCGACGGAGGCCAGGTCGGTGGTGCGCACCCAATCCGGTCCGATGACCGCGACGCTGGCTTCGAGCAGTCCGACGGAGCCGGTGGGTACTTCGGCGGCGGTGTCGGGGTCGACGATGCGGACCCGCACGCCCGGGAGCGGCTGCCCGACACTGTCGGGCTTGTCCGCGCCGTAACGGCGGTAGGACTCAGGGGTCCAGCTGCACACCGAGCCCGCGAATTCGGTTGCCCCGTAGGCCCACAGCAGCGGTATTCCGTAGCGCCCCTCGAACTCGGCCCGTAACTCCGGCTCCAACGGCCCAGAGCCGCCCGACAGTCCCTCCAGAGACGCCAGATCCTCGGGTGGGACGTCGGCCTGCAGCAGCATGCGGAGGATCGCCGGTTGCACCCCGGCCCAGGTGATCCGGTAGGTCTTGATGGCCCGGACCCACTCATCGACACTGAACTTCTCCAGCAGCACCATGCGCTTGCCCGCGCACGGCGCGGCCAGCAGCTGACAGACACCGATGCTGCCGAACGGCCAGTACACCAGTGTCGGCGGTGTGTCGGGACCGACTACCTCGGTGCCCGTGCCGATCGTCATGCTCAGCACGGTGTGCGCAAGAACGTTGGTGGCGACCGGGATTCGTTTCGGTGGGCCGGTGGTACCGCTGGTCAGGATGTGCAGGCCGGACTTCGCCAACTCCGGGTCGTGCCGGCTGCCCGGTTGACGGGACGCGGTGAAGCCGACACTGCGCGCGTCGCCGGACAACGAGATGCCGGCCGAACCGGCCGAGCGCACCGCGTCGCGCAGCTGCGGTGTCCAGTCGTCGGTGTCAGCGAGAATCGCCGGCAATGCCAGGCTTTCGACGTCTCTGGCGATCGCGGAGGCCGATTGATACGAGTAGATCATCACCACCGGTCGCCGGGACGCGATGAACCCCAGGATCGCCGCGGCATGGGCCACCCGGTTGCGGACGACGACGCCGACCGGCTCGCCGGGTGCCACCGAAGCCCCCGCGAGGGCAGCTTCGGTGGCCTCGATGACGTGTGCGATGTCGTCGCCGGTGTACCAGGTGCGCTCGAACTCCATGCAGGGCTGCGGCCCGTAACCGGCCAGGGCGGCTGCCAGGGTGTCGGCGAAGTCCATCGCGCGATCAGTACTGCGAGGACCCGAGGTCGACCGAGATCGCCGAAGCGGTGATGCATTTGGATTCGTCGGACGCCAGCCAGCAGACCGTGTCGGCGATGTCCTCGGCGGTGCTGATGTACGGCGGCATCATCGGGGTGCCCATGTGGGCCAGCTGCGGGTTGGTGGCGCCGGCGCGTTGCAGCGCGCCGATCATGTCGCCGGTACCCATGTCGGTGGCCACCGGTCCGGGGTGCACGCTGTTGACCCGGATCGAATGCGGCCCGAGTTCGGCGGCAAACGCGCGGGCCATGCCTGTCACCGCGTGCTTACTGGCGGTGTAGTGGATCATGAAGGGCTGCATGCTGATTCCCGCGGCCGAGCTGATCAAGATGATCGACCCGCCGTCGCCGCCGTCGATGATGCGCTGCGCGCCGGCCATGACGGCGTTCCAGGTTCCGGTGACGTTGATGTCGAGGACGTCGCGGAAGTCGCCGGGGGAGATCTGGTTCCATGCCTGCGGCGCCGAGACTCCGGCATTGGCCACGATCACGTCGAGGCGGCCGAACTCGGCGACGCCGGCGTCGACCGCGGCAGTCAGGGCGGCCTGGTCCCGGGTGTCGGCGACGACGGCGTGGATGCGACGGCCGGTCTTCTCCACCAGGCGCACGGTCTCGTCGAGATCCTCCGGGGTGGCCGGGTTGTACGGCACGCACGACGGCAGTGGCCCGGCGATGTCGACGGCGATGATGTCGGCGCCCTCGTCGGCCAGTTTGACCGCGTGGGCGCGGCCCTGACCGCGCGCTGCTCCGGTGATGAATGCAACCTTGCCGGACAACCGGTCAGCCATGGGCGCTCCTCATATCGTGGACATCACTGTAATGCGTTCGATAGTAACGTCGTCGTTCAGAGCTGACGTTGGGCGGCCTTGACCAGCCCGCCGCCGATGATGAGTCGCTGGATCTCGCTGGTGCCCTCGTACAGGCGCAGTAGCCGGACCTCGCGGTAGATGCGCTCGACCGGGACCTCGCGCATGTAGCCGGTGCCGCCGTGGATCTGGACGGCGAGATCGGCGACGTTGCCTGCCATTTCGGTGCAGAACAACTTGGCGGCCGACGGGGCGATGCGGCGGTCCTCGCCGGACACCCACTTGGCCGCGGCGTCGCGCACCAGGGCCCGTCCGGCCATCACTCCGGTCTGCTGGTCGGCGATCATCGCCTGCACCAACTGGAAGCTTCCGATCGGTTGACCGCCCTGGGTGGCCGCGGCGGCGTAGGCGACCGACTCGTCGAGTGCGCGTTGCGCGGATCCCACTGCGAGGGCTGCGATGTGGACCCGGCCGCGGGCCAGGGAGGTCATCGCGGCGCGGTAGCCGACGTCCTCGCTGCCACCGACGAGCGCGCTGTCTGGCACCCGAACGCCGGTGAAGTTGACGTCGGCGGTCCAGGCGCCCTCTTGGCCCATCTTGGCGTCCTTGGCGCCGACTTCGACACCGGCAGCGTCGGCCGGCACCAGAAAGACGGCGATACCGGCGCCCTTCTCGTCGGCCGGGCGGGTGCGGGCGAACACGACGAACAGATTCGCGGTGGGCGCGTTGGTGATGAACCGCTTCTGGCCGTCGATCACCCAGTCGTCCCCGTCCCGAACGGCCTTGGTGCGCAAGCCCGCCGGGTTCGATCCGGCGCCGGGCTCGGTCAGGGCGAAGGAGGCGACGACATCGCCGGACGCGATGCCCTCCAACCATCGGGACTTCTGCTCGTCGGTGCCGAAGCCGACCAGGACCTGCCCGGCGATGCCGTTGTTGGTGCCGAACATCGACCGCAGGGCCAGTGACGTGTACCCGAATTCCATTGCCAGTTCGACATCTTGGGCCAGATTGAGGCCGAGGCCGCCCCACTGCTGGGGGATCGCGTAACCGAACAACCCCATGTTCTTGGCCTGCTCGCGCAGATCGTCGGGCACCCGGTCGGTGGCCAGGATCTCGTTCTCGCGGGGCGCCACGGTGGAGCGGATGAAGCTGCGGGTCTGCGCCAGGATCTCGGCGAAGTCCTCGTCGCTGACTTCGGAAGTGGCCGCGGTCGTGGTCACAGGTGAGCTCCATTTCGTCGCGCGGAATCCGCGGGGGCGATGAATCTCCAATATCGTATATGAAATATGATCTGGCTCAGACAGAGCCCCCGCGATCGAAAGTTAGGTGATCAGGTGTCGTTGCTGACCGGTCAGACTGCAGTGGTGACAGGCGGTGCCCAGGGTCTTGGCCTGGCCATCGCGAAGCGCTTCATCGGCGAGGGCGCCCGGGTCGTGCTGGGGGACGTGAACCTGGAGGCCACCGAGGCGGCCGCCCAGGAACTCGGTGGCCCCGAAGTTGCGATCGCGGTGCGTTGCGACGTGACCTCATCCGCCGAGGTGGAGGCGCTCGTGCAGGCCGCCGTCGAGCGGTTCGGCGGGCTGGACATCATGGTCAACAACGCGGGCATCACGCGGGACGCGACGTTGCGCAAGATGACCGAGGAGCAGTTCGATCAGGTCATCGCGGTGCACCTGAAGGGCACCTGGAACGGCACCAAATCGGCCGCGGCGATCATGCGCGAGAACAAGCGCGGCGCGATCGTGAACATGTCCTCGATCTCGGGCAAGGTCGGTTTGATCGGCCAGACGAACTACTCGGCGGCCAAGGCCGGCATCGTCGGCATGACCAAGGCATCGGCGAAGGAACTCGCCCACCTCGGGGTGCGGGTCAACGCCATCCAGCCGGGGCTGATCCGCTCGGCGATGACCGAGGCCATGCCGCAACGGATCTGGGACGAGAAGCTGGCCGAGATCCCGATGGGCCGTGCCGGTGAGCCCGACGAGGTGGCCAAGGTCGCCCTCTTCCTGGCCAGCGACCTGTCGTCATACATGACCGGCACCGTGCTCGAGGTGACCGGGGGGCGGCACGTATGACGCGCGACGCGGTCATCTGCGAACCGGTCCGTACCCCGATCGGCCGCTATGGCGGCATGTTCCAGTCCCTGTCCGCCGTCGAACTCGGCGTCGCTGCGCTCAAGGGGTTGCTGGAGCGCACCGGCGTGGCGCCCGAGCAGGTACAGGACGTCATTCTGGGCCACTGCTATCCCAACAGTGAGGCCCCGGCCATCGGCCGTGTGGTGGCGCTGGACGCCGGCCTGCCGGTGACGGTTCCCGGGATGCAGGTGGACCGCCGGTGCGGTTCCGGGCTGCAGGCGGTGATCCAGGCCTGCCTGCAGGTGCGCAGCGGAGACAACGATCTCGTGGTGGCCGGCGGCGCCGAGAGCATGAGCAACGTCGCGTTCTACTCCACCGACATGCGGTGGGGCGGGGCCCGCAGCGGCGTGCAGATCCACGACGGGCTGGCACGTGGCCGCACCACTGCCGGTGGGCAGTTCTACCCCGTGCCGGGCGGAATGCTGGAGACCGCCGAGAACCTGCGCCGCGAGTACGGCATCAGCCGTGTCGAGCAGGACGAGCTCGCGGTGCGCTCACATCGCAGCGCGGTGGCGGCCCAAGAGTCCGGGGTCCTGACCGACGAGATCATTCCCGTGACGGTCAGCTCTCGTAAAGGCGAGACCGTCATCGACACCGACGAGCACCCGCGTGCCGACACCACGGTCGAGGCGCTGGCCAAGCTCAAACCCGTTCTGCTCAAGCAGGATCCGGAAGCCACTGTTACCGCCGGGAACTCCAGCGGCCAGAACGATGCCGCGTCCATGTGCATCGTGACCACCCCGGAGAAGGCGGCTGAGCTGGGCCTGCGGCCGCTGGTGCGGATGGTGTCGTGGGGCTCGGCCGGAGTCGCGCCCAACGTCATGGGCATCGGGCCGGTGCCGGCCACCGAGGTAGCCCTGGCCAAGGCCGACCTGCAGCTGAGCGACATCGACCTGATCGAGCTCAACGAGGCGTTCGCCGCGCAGGCGCTGGCGGTGATGAAGGAGTGGAAGTTCGGCGAGGCAGACTTCGACCGGACCAACGTCCGGGGTTCCGGGATCTCGCTGGGGCATCCGGTGGGGGCGACGGGCGGCCGCATGCTGGCCACTCTGGCCCGGGAGCTGGATCGGCGTCAGGCCCGCTACGGGCTGGAGACCATGTGCATCGGCGGCGGCCAGGGGCTGGCCGCGGTATTCGAGAGGGTGTCATCGTGACCAGACTCGCGCAGACCCTGGGGCTCACCGAGTTCCAGACCGAGATCGTCTCGACCGTGCGGCAATTCGTCGACAAAGAGGTCATCCCGACCGCCCAGGAGCTGGAGCATTCCGACACCTACCCGCAGGCCATCGTCGACCAGATGAAGGACATGGACCTGTTCGGGTTGATGATCCCCGAGGAGTACGGCGGGCTCGGCGAATCGCTGCTGACCTACGCGCTGTGCGTCGAGGAACTGGCCCGCGGCTGGATGAGCGTGTCCGGCGTAATCAACACCCACTTCATCGTCGCCTACATGATCCGCCAGCACGGCACCGACGCCCAGAAGCAAAAGTTCCTGCCGCGCATGGCCACCGGCGAGACGCGGGGTGCCTTCTCGATGTCGGAGCCCGAGCTTGGCTCGGACGTGGCGGCCATCCGCACCCGGGCCAAGAAGAACGACGACGGCACGTACACGATCGACGGTCAGAAGATGTGGCTGACCAACGGCGGCAGCTCCACCCTGGTGGCCGCGCTGGTCCGCACCGACGAAGGCGCCGAAAAGCCGCACCGCAACCTGACCGCGTTCCTGGTCGAAAAGCCCACGGGCTTCGGCGAAGTCGTGCCCGGGCTGACCATTCCCGGCAAGCTGGACAAGCTCGGCTACAAGGGCATCGACACCACCGAGCTGATCTTCGACGGCTACCGCGCCAGTGCCGACGATGTGCTCGGCGGGGTCACCGGTCAGGGCTTCTTCCAGATGATGGACGGTGTCGAGGTCGGTCGCGTGAACGTGTCCGCGCGCGCTTGTGGGGTGGGCATCCGTGCCTTCGAGCTGGCGGTGCGTTACGCCCAACAACGCGAGACTTTTGGAAAGCCGATCGCCGAACACCAGGCGATCGCCTTCCAGATCGCCGAGATGGCAACGAAAGTCGAAGCCGCACATCTGATGATGGTCAATGCTGCGCGGCTCAAGGACTCCGGTGAACGCAATGATGTCGCGGCCGGTATGGCGAAGTTCATGTGCAGTGAGTTCTGTTCGGAGGTCACCCAGCAGAGCTTCCGGATCCATGGCGGATACGGCTACTCCAAGGAGTACGAGATCGAGCGGCTGATGCGCGACGCTCCCTTCCTGCTGATCGGCGAGGGCACCAGCGAAATCCAGAAGAACATCATCAGCAAGCGGCTGCTCTCCGACTATCGGGTCTGAGCCATGTCCATACCCGATTTCGCTGCCCGGCCACAGCTGGCCGAGGACGTGGCGCGGCTGATCCGGCGGAGGATCTTCGACGGCACGTATCCGGCGGGGAACTACATTCGGCTCGAACAGCTCGCGGCCGAGCTGGGGATCAGCGTGACGCCGGTGCGCGAGGCACTGTTCGGCCTGCGCGCCGAGGGACTGCTGACTCAGCAGCCGCGACGCGGTTTTCTGGTGCTGCCCGTGACCCGGCGCGACATCGACGACGTGGCCGGGGTACAGGCGCACATCGGCGGTCAGCTGGCACTACGGGCCGCGGGCCAGATCAGCGACGGGCAGCTCGACGAACTCGACCGGATCCAGCGGGAGCTGGAGGACGCCTACGCGCGTGACGATCACGACGCGGCGGTCCGGCTCAACCACGCATTCCATCGCGGGGTGAACCGGGCGGCCGAATCGCCGAAACTGGCCCAGCTGATGTCCCAGATCACCCGGTACGCACTGGAATCGGTGTACCCGACGGTCGAAGGCTGGCCCGAACAGTCCACCCACGACCACCGCCGGATCCTGGCCGCGCTTAAGGCGCGCGATGGGGATGCGGCCCGCGACGCCATGGCCGAGCATCTGTGCGCGGCGTCCAAGCCGCTGACTGATCACCTCGACCGGTTGGGCGTATTGGAATAGACCCGCGAGCAGACGCAAAACTGCCCATTCGGGCGCGAAAATGGGCAGTTTTGCGTCTGCTCGCCGAAGGAAGGTGAGCCAGGATGGCAGGTGTTCTCGACGGGATCCGGGTGCTCGATTACGGCCGGTTCATCGCCGCGCCGTGGTGCAGCGCGATCCTGGCCGACATGGGTGCCGATGTGCTGCGCGTGGAGAAACGCGAAGGCGGGGAAGATCGTTGGGTGCAGGCCGTCACCGAGGGCGGTGAAGGCGGCACCTTTCTGCAGTGCAACCGCAACAAGCGTTCGCTGACGCTGGACTCCACCACGGCCGAGGGGGCCGAGATCACCCGCCGGCTGGTGGCGAGCGCCGACATCGTGATCGCCAACATGCCCGCGGCCGGGATGCGGGCCAGCGGCCTGGACTACGAGACACTGAAGGCGGTCAAGCCCGACATCATCCTGGCCAGCGCCACGGCCTACGGAGAGGGCGGGCCGTACAGCGACAAGATCGGCTTCGATGGCGCTGGGCAGGTTATGTCGGGCGCGGTCTACCGCCAGGGCCTGCCGGACCAACCGATCCGAACGGTGGTGCCGTACGCGGATTTCGGCACCGCGCTCACGTTGGCGATCGGCGTGATGATGGCGCTGTATCACCGCGACAAGACCGGCGAAGGCCAGCACGTCGAGGGTGCCCTGCTGCCTACCGCGCTGATGCTGTCGAACGCGTTCCTGATCGAGCGGGAGCTGCTGCAGGTCGACAAGCCCCGGATGGGCAACAAGGGGGCGTCGGTGGCCCCGTGCGACCTCTACCGCACCGCCGACGACCAGTGGGTCCTGCTACAGGTGGCCGGTCAACCCATGTTCAAGCGGTGGTGCCGGCTGGTGGGTCGCGAAGACCTGTTCGACGATCCCCGCTTTGCCAACGACGACACCCGCTGGGCCAACGGCGACATCCTCAACGACATCATGGCCGACTGGTGTGCCGACAAGACCAAGGCGCAGGTGATGGACCTCCTGGAGAAGGCGAAAATGCCTGCCGCGCCGCTGCATTCCACACAGGACGTTCTCGACGATCCGCACGTGCAGGCCATGGGCTACCTGCAGCGGGTGCCGTTTCCCGGTGCATCGCGGGACGTGCCGATCGTCGAGACGCCGTTCCGGATGTCGGCGACGCCGGGAACGATCCGCCGGCGGGCGCCGCTGCTGGGGGAGCACACCGATGAGGTGCTCGCCGAGATCGGTTATGACGCTGCGCAGATCACCCAATTACGGACGAACCAGATCGTGTAATGGCGAACCGTTGAGATTGCGTACAGGGTCGTGAAGTTCGCGGATTCACGACCCTGTGCGTAATCTCAACAGAGCGTCTGGCCGATCGCGTGCAGCGCCGCGAGTTGATCGCAGAAGTGTTCGGCACTGCGCGCCTGCACCGAGCAGTTGGCAATCGTGGCGCCGACGTCACGCAACCGGACCAGCCGACTGCGTACGGCATCAGCGTCCCCCAGCGGGTCCAGCGCGGCCCCGGGAGACAATACGACGTCGAAGTGCGCGGGCAGTCGATACGGCGCGAGGTACTGGGCGATCGTGTCCGGCGAGAGGCCGAAAGGCATCCAGCCGTTGCCCAGTTCGACCGCACGACGCAGCGATCGTTTGGTGCGTCCGCCCACCCAGACGGCGAGATCGGTAGTGGTGGCGTGTGGTTCGATGGCGAAGCCGTCGACGATCGGCTGCCCCCATGCCGCCCGCAGCTTGGCGATGTCCCGGTCGGCCGCGATCCCGCGATCCTCGAACTGGGCGCCGAGCAGTTCGAACTCCTCGGTCAGCGAGCCGACGCCGACACCGAGGATCACGCGTCCACCGCTGAGCCGGTCGAGGGTGCCGTAACTCTTCGCCAGTGCCACCGGGTGGTGATAGGGGAGCACCACGACGGCAGTGGTCAATCGGATGCGCCGGGTTCGGGCCGCCAGGAACGACAAGGTGGCCAACGGATCCCAATAGACTGTCCCACGGACTCCGGCGGCGGAGGCGGGGATTCCGGTGTGCTCGGCACACGTCAGGTGGTGAAACCCCAGACTGTCTGCTGCCTCGGCGATCAACGCCAGCTCATCGGGACCGGCGTCGGTCTCCCACGGGGAGAACTCACCAGGATGCTGCATGACGATGGGGGTGGACAGTCCGAGCTTCACGTTGTTGCCTCCTTGGCGTGGATCTCCTCCAGCATGGTCCGCAATGCGGTGTTGTCGACTTTCCCGGTGGGACCGCGAGGGACATCATCCTCGTCATCGAAGAGCAGCCACAGCGTGGGCACCTTGAACGAGCTGATGACCTCGCGGGTGGCAGCACGCAGCACCTCCGCTGACAGACCGTCACCCACGACGGCCGCACCGACTTGATTGGCCTGGCCGTCAGGGACGTTGAGCACGTAGGCCGCCCGAACACCGGGGATGGACCGTAGCGCCCGTTGTACCTCGCTCGGATATACGGTCGCGCCACGGACTTTGAACATGTCGTCGGATCTACCGCGGTAGAACAGAAATCCGTCGGAATCGAGATAGCCCAGATCGCCGGTCGGGTAGTAACCGTCGGCGGTGAAGACCTCCTCTCGGCTGCATCGGCAGATACCACGCATCACGTGCGGGCCGCGGATCTGGATCGCTCCGGTTTCTCCAGGGGGCAGCGGTGCGCCGGTTTCGGTGTCGGCGATACGCACGTCCATGCCGGCGAACGGCTTGCCGCAGCTGCCCCATGCCGATTCTGGAAGGTCGGTGTCGGCCCGGAATCCGCAGTACGGACCGAACGATTCGGTCATGCCCAACAGCGACGCCCGCGCCCCGGGCCGTGACCGCATGCCCTCCGGCAAAAGCGCCTCCAGGCTGCCCGCCTGCAATGTGCGGAGATCCGCCGCTCCGGCGTGGCGGGCCAGCGCCTCGGCCTGTTCAGGCCAGCCGCGGAACAGCGTGACTTGTTCGCGTTCCAGGAGTTCCAGTGTGGAGTCGGGGTGAGGGACCGGTTCGGTCACCAGGGTGGCTCCGGCCAGTAAGGCCGAGAGGATGCCTGCACCGAATCCGCCGACCCAGAAGAACGGCATCGGCAGATACAGCCGGGTGTCGGCGGTGATGCAACGTGCCTCAAGCCCAGAGCGCACCGCACCCAACGCGTTTCGGTGCGAATGAATAGTTCCTTTCGGCGGCCCGCTGCTGCCTGAGGTGAACATGATGACCATCGGGTCGCTCCCGCGCACGCAGGCCGACAGACTGTCGGCCGCGCCGCGATGACCGGCGAACTCAAGCGCCTCCTCGCCGGTCCACACGGCGCGCAGCGCGGGTAGCGAATCCCGGTCCACCGGGTAGCGATGTCCCCGGAATTCCTCGACGGCGATGAGGAATTGCACGGAAGCCATCCGCAATTGCGCGGTCAGTTCACCTGGGCGCAGCAGTGTGCTCAGCGGAACCAGTACAGCGCCGATCCGCATGAGGGCGATGGCGGTCCGCACCCAGTCCACCCCGTTGGGCATGATGAGGCCGACGCGTGAGCCCTTGGCGACGCCCGCCGCGATGAACCCGGCGGCCAATTCAGCAGTGCCGGCGTCGAGTTCGGCGTAGGAGATCCGCGCCACGGGGTCCACCACCGCGGACTTCGTGGACGACGCATGCGCGCGGACCACCGCGTCGATGGTGTCAGGCATCGAATAGTCCGCGTAGACCGGGAATGTCGAGCTTGCCGCTGGAGAGCGTCGGGATGTCGGCGCGGCGGCACACCCTGAATGCCCGTGGCACCTTGTATGCCGACAGCGTGCCGCGAAGCCGAGTTCGCACTGCCTCGACGTCGACGGGGTCATCGGTGACGATGACCGCCGCCACGATCTGCCCGCGCTCGTCGTCGGGCAGCCCGAGGACATGGGCGGTGAAACCCAGTTCTGCCAGCGCTGTCTCGACCTCGTCGGGTGTGACGTTGGCGCCGGCGGTCTTGATCATCGCACCGGCCCGGCCGAGGAAATAGAAATAGCCGTCGTCGTCGACACGCACCAGATCGCCCGTGTGAAACCAGCCGTCGGCGTCGAAGCAGTCCTCGCGGTTGCGCCCGTAGTAGCCCTGCATGAGGTAAGGCCCGCGCACGCACAGTTCGCCTGAGTCGAGGATTTTGGTCTCGAATCCTGGAGCGGGCTTACCGAAACTGCCGCGGCGCTGCGCGGGCTGATCACCGTCGTCGGGGTCGATCAGCACCACACTTCCGGTTTCGGTCATCCCCAGCATGTTGTGCCGGAGCTGCGGGTCGGCCGGCCGGCTATCGGGGGCCATGACGGGGTAGAGGTTGCCTCGCCGTGCCGAGAAGTGGCGGTTCGGATAGCTGGGATGACGCGTCAGGTGGGCGATACCGGCGACGAAACCGTTGGTGACGGTGGGTTTCTCGGCCTCGATCAGATCGAGGGTGGCGCCCGGATCGGTCGCGTTCGAACAGATCAGGGTTGCCTCGGCGGTGATCGTGGCCAGCAACCCGAACGCGAAACCGCCGATCCAGAAGAACGGCGAATTGCAGAACAGGCGGTCGGCGGCCGTCAGCCCGCGGATCTGGTTGAGATTGCGCTGATGGCCGATCAGCGAGGCATGGGTGTGGACCACGCCTTTGGGCGAGCCGGTGGATCCCGAGGTGTAGATGATCGCCAGCGGGTCACAGCCGTCCACATCGTCTTCGAAGCCGGTCAACCTCGGGTCGTCGACGTGGGGCAGATCGAACAACACGTGCCGCAGGCATGGTGCTGCGATCCCCGCCAGCCGTTGCTCATAGTCGTGATTGCGGAAACCGCGTGCCGACAGCAGAATTGCGGTATCGCTGTCGCGCAGCTGGGTCTCGAGCTCGGCAGCGGTCAGGAACGTGGAATAGGGCACCACCACCGCACCGATGCGGGCCGCCGCGAGCATGCCCACAACAAAATCCACCCCGTTGGGATACAGCAGCCCGACGTGTGTGCCCTTGCCGGCGCCGAGCGCGAGTAGGCCGCCGGCCACCTCAGCGGAGCGACGCTGAGCCTCCGAGTAGCTGATCCGCTCGTCATCACAGATCAACAGCGGGTGGTCGGTACACCCGCGGAGCAGTCCCGCAACGGTGTCAGACACGCGAAGCGAAGTGGTCCCGTACGGCACCGAGATCGGCCTTCCCCGAAGGTGTCCGCGGAATCGTCTCGACCAGGGAGATATCGGTGGGGATCTCGTAGCGGGCCAGCCGGCTGCCCAGGTACTCGAGCAGGCTTTCGATGGTCGCGGTGCCGTGCAGCTCCACCATTGCCACGGGTGTCTCACCCAATCGCTCGTCGGGCATACCGATCACGGCAGCGCCCCGCACCGCCGGGTGGCTCTCGAGAGCGGTGCGGACATCGTCGGGCATCACCTTGAATCCGCCCCGGATGATGGCCTGGTCGGCGCGACCCAGGATCCAGACGAATCCATCGGCGTCGATGCGGGCCAGATCGGTGGTGCGTAACCAGTCCGCGTCGGCATCGAACTGTGCCGGCTTGACCTCCAGCAAGCCCTTCTCGTCCGGTCCGAGCGCGTTGCCGTCCTCGTCGACCACCCGCAGCCGGGCCCCGGGATTGGCCCGGCCCACGCTGCCGCGCTTGGCTTTCCAGTACTTCTGGTGATCGGCCAGTGTCCAGCCGGCCACCCCGCCGCCGAACTCGGTGGCCGCGTAGGAGGTCAACACCGGGATGCCGAACTTTTCGGTGAAGGCATCGGCATCATCGGCCGATAGCGGTGCGGTGCCGGAGGTGACGGCACGGACGCCGGCGAGATCGTCGCGGGTGAGGTCGGAGTGCAGCACCATGCGCAGGGCGGCTGGAACCAGCGACACCGCGCGTGGCTGGTGTTCGCGTACAGCCTCGACCCAGCGCGACAGGTCGAATTTGGGTAGCAACACGAACGGCCGGGCCTCGGCGATGCACAACAACACCCGGAACACACCGCCGACGTGGACGAGCGGCGAGTTGACGATCGCCACTCCGCGCCGCAGTTCGGTTGGTGCAGGCGAGCTTTCGGGGTCGCTGCCGATGACGCTGCGGGCCAGCATGTCGTAGGTCAGGTCCACGCGTTTGGGCGGTCCGGTGGTACCGCTGGTGAGCATCCACACCGCCACACCCTGGCGGCCGGAATCCGGAGCCGGACTCTCGGCGAGTTGTATCTCGGGTGGGGTGTCGAGATCGCGGATCGTCACCGTGGTCGTCGAGGGGGAGGGCGTCGTCAGGGCGGCGATGTCCTCGGCCAGGCCGACGAGTACCGGCAGGCCGAGAGTCGCAATGTCGGCTCGGGTGCGTTCATCACCGCGGGCTGGGTTGATCACCACGACGGTGCCGCCGGCCACCAGCACGCCGAGCAGGGCCGCCACGTGTGCGGGCTGATTGCGCAGCATGATGCCGACTCGGGTGCCGGAAGCCACCGTGCCGATATGCCGTGCCATTGTCGCGACCTGCTCCCACGTATGCCACTGGCCTTCGTATTCGATGGCGTTCGCGGTCGGGTCCAGATCGAGCACGTCGTCGATGCGTCGCGAAAGGGAATGGGCCATCAGCGGATCCGCGGTGTTGTCTTGGGTAGCGGGCGCTCGGCCAGTTCGGCTTTGGCGATCGGGTTGCCAAGCCGGGTGTAGATGAGGCCCTGGTCCATGGCGGCCCGGTAGGGCTTGTCCAGCGATTCCCAGATCGCCTTCACGGTTCCCTGCGTCGCGGTCGGCGGCTTGGCGGCGATGGAGGCGGCGATCTCCTGCGCCCGGTCCCACAACTGGTGTCTGGCCACCACCTCGGTGACCAGCCCGATCCGCAGTGCCGTCTCAGCGCTGACGCGTTCGTCGTTGCCCATCAACGCCATCCGCAAGGTGTCGCCGAGCCCGACCCGGCGCATCAGCCCGATCGGCTCCAGCGCCGACACCAACCCCGCGCTGACATGCGAATCGAAGAACGTGGCCTCCTGCGAGCAGATCACCACGTCGGACTCGTTCACGAAGTACAGCGCGCCTGCGGTGCACATGCCCTGCACCGCACACACCACGGGCTTCCACATCTTCTGCCACTTGGGGCTCAGCAGCTCGCCGGGGTCCTCGTGGTTCCAGACGATCTCGGGCTGCCCGTAACTGGACTTCACGTCCAGCCCGGCGCTGAATGCGCGGTCTCCGGCGGCCCGCAGCACCACCGCGTTGATGCCCTCGTCGTCTTTGATGGCGTGCCAGGCATCGCGCATCTCGTTGCACATGGCGCGGTTGAACGAGTTCAGTGCTTCCGGGCGGTTCAGGGTGACCGTGGCGACCTTTGACTCGTGGTCGAAGTCGAGGAGCAGCGTCTCCATTGTGGTTACCGGGCCTGCCAATTGGGCTTGCGCTTCTCCACGAACGCCCGCGGTCCTTCGAGCGCATCCTCGGTGCGCACCACGCGCTCGCGGAACGTCTCGGCCAGGATCTCCCCCTCGTGCAACGGCAGATCCAGTGTCTTGTGAATGGCCAGGCGGGTCCCCCGGACCGCCAGCGGGGCGTTGAGACACACGGTGTCGGCGATCTCGTTGGCCCGCTCCAAGAGCTTGTCGTGCTCGACGATCTCGGTGATCAGCCCGAGTTCGTAGGCGCGTTCGACCGTCATGCGCTCGTGCTTGCCCATCAACGCCATGCGCAGTGCTACTGATCGGGGGAGTGCGCGGGCCAGGCGCACCATCTCGCGGGCGGCCACGAGGCCGATGCTGACGTGCGGATCGAAGAACGTCGCCTGGTCCGAGGCGATCACGATGTCACCGGTGGTGACCCAGTCCAGGCCGGCGCCGCAACATATTCCGTTGATCGCCACCACGACGGGTTTGGCCATGGTGCGGAACGGTGGGGTGCCCTCCTGCGGTGCCTCCCACTGTTCGTAGGTGGACAGGTAGGGCCGCTCGTTGACGACCTTTCCGTCGCCGGGGATTTCCTTGACGTCGGCGCCGGTGCAGAACGCGCGGCCGGTGGCGGTGACGATCATCAGCCAGACGTTGTCGTCGTTCTCGGCTTCGGCGTAGGCGGCCCGCAACTCGGTGATCATGTGCGGGGACAACGCATTGAGCGCATCGGGGCGGTTGAGGGTGATGGTCGCCTTGTGCCCGTCGACCTCGTATTTGATGGTGTCGTACATGGATACCTTTCAACGGCCTTGAAAGTCCGGGTCGCGGCGTTCCCGGAACGCGGCCAGGCCCTCTTTGAAATCGGCGGTGCGGCAGGAGAGTTCCAGGTTGGACAGCTCCTGGTTGAGGGATTGCGACAGGGTGGCGTGCTGGCCGTAGGCGATGGCCTGTTTGGCCAGCCCGATCGCGACGGTCGGTCCGGCGGCCAGCCGCGCCAGCAGCGAGTCGACCGCGGTGTCCACTTCGTCTGCGGCAACCGCATCGTGGATCAGCCCCCAGTCGGCAGCCTGGGATCCGGTGACCTTCTCGCCGAGCAGCAGCATCCGCTTGGCCCGGGCCACCCCGGCCAGGCGGGGCAGCAGCCAGGTCGCCCCGGAGTCGGGGGTGAACCCGCGGCTCATGAACGGCTCCCAGAACGTCGCCCCGCTGTCGGCGATGGTGAAGTCGGCGGCCAAGGCCAGGTTGCAGCCCAGCCCGACCGCCCACCCCCGCACCGCGCACACCACCGGCAGCTGGATGGTGGCGACGAGTTCGATGACGCGGTGCGCAGTGTGGGGGATCCGGCGGACCAGGTCGCCGGTACGCGGACGCCGGCCGGAATCGTTGGTGGCGACCCAGTCGGCCCCGGTGCAGAAGTCCTCACCGGCCCCGGTGAGGGCGATGGCCCGCAGCGAGTCGTCATAGGCGGCCGCGGTGAGAACCTCGACCAGATCGTCGATCATCTGGTGGCTCAACGAGTTACGCCGCGACGGCCGGTCGAGGGTGATGCGCAGCGTGGAGTCCGCACGGGACGTGGTCACCGAACCGTCACTCACCTGGATTCCAGCCTTCCGATCCATACAGTTGCTCATACAGTAGGCGATGCGGTTACTATCTTGTACAAGTTAGCAAGGAAAGGTCGCCGATGGAAGGACGCGTACGGCGCATCCGGCAACCCCGGGTTGCCGAGATCGTGGCGTCCAAGCTGCGCGACGACATCCTGTCCGGCCGGCTGCGCGAAGGGGACATCCTGCCCACACAGGAGAGCCTGTTCCAGGAGTTCGGGGTGAGCCCACCCGCGCTGCGCGAGGCGATCCATCTGCTGGAGACGGACGGCCTGATCTCGGTGCGCCGCGGCAACGTTGGCGGTGCGGTGGTCCAGATGCCCTCGGCCGACCGCACCGCCCATATGATCGGCATGGTGCTGCAGGCCCGGTCCGCCACACCGGCCGATGTGAGTGAGGCCCTGCTGCGCCTCGAGCCGACTTGTGCCGGGATGTGCGCTGCCCGTGAAGACCGCGCCACCGAGGTGGTGCCGTACCTACAGGCCGAGATCGACCGGCAGACAGCACAGTTCGACGACACCGCGCAGTATGTGCCGAATGCCCGCCGATTTCACGAGGCGTTGGTAGCACGCTGTGGCAATGAGCCGATGATCCTGCTGGTCGGCTCGCTGGAGCTGATCTGGTCGACGCACGAGTCGCAGGTGTGGGGTGACGACGTCACGGAACGGACCATGCGCGCTGCGTTACGCGACCACCAGCGACTGGTGGACGCAATCGCCGACGGCAACACCGCCCGCGCCACCAAGCTCGCGGCCGACCATCTCACCACCGCGCGGCGCACCACGCTGGCCGCCGGCAACGACAAAACCATTGAAGCGAGGTTGATTTCGCATGACAGATGACCGGGTGCTGTTCGAGGTCGATGTGGATCACCGCATCGCCACCATCACGCTGAACAATCCCAAGCAGCACAACTCGTACGACGCGGCCATGCGCGACGAGATCGCCCGCTACCTCGACATCGTGGCCGATGACGACGATCTGACCGTGGTGGTACTGCGTGGCGCCGAGGGGGTGTTCAGCACCGGCGCGGACATGAACAACGCCTACGGTTGGTATGGCGATGAGCGCTCGCGCGAAGAGCGAAGGGCTGGGACCGAAAGGAACGAAGCGCAGAAGAAGTCGCGTCCCAGCCAACGTCGCCGACTCACCGTGGACCGCAAGTCTTTTGGCTTCTATCACAACTTCATGGGTTTCCCGAAGGTCACCGTGGGCGAGATCGGTGGGTACGCGCTCGGTGGTGGCTTCGAGATGGCATTGATGACGGATATCTCGGTGATCGCTCGCGATACCAAGATCGGGATGCCGGCCACCCGGTTCCTCGGTCCGGCATTGGGCAGCCTGCACATGTTCTTCCACCGCCTCGGGCCGGTGCTGGCCCGGCGGATGCTGCTGACGGGAGACATCATCGAGGCCGGCTCGATCGAGCACCTCGGCATCTTCACCGACACGTGTGATGCCGATCAGGTGACGGCCCGGGCGCAATACTGGGCGGCCAAGGCGGCCAAGATGCCGGCCGACGGCGTGGTGATCGCCAAGGAGGCGTTCCGGCTCGTCGAGCAGAGTCAGGCTTACCAGGGCGAGGAGGTGGCGAGCTACATCTTCCACGCCTACGGCACCAACCTGCAGTTCTCGCCCGGCGAGTTCAACTTCGTCAAGACCCGTGCGGAGCACGGCACGAAGGAAGCGTTCCGGCTGCGCGACGAACATTTCCACGTCCCCGAACCGCAATAGGAAACCGTCCTGATACCGTTACAGAAACACGACATAGCGTAAAGGTGGAAACCATGCCAACACCCGTCATCGTGGGCGCTGCCCGCACCGCGATCGGCCGTTCCTTCAAGGGAACGCTGGTCAACACCCCGCCGGAAACCCTGATTACCACCGTCCTGCCTGAGGTCGTGCGTCGTGCAGGCATCAGCCCGGAGGTCATCGACGACCTGATCTTCGCCGAATCCAACTACGGCGGCGGCGATATCGCGCGCTATGCCGCCGACGCGCTGGGCTGGGAGTCGGTACCCGGTCAGGCCGTCAACCGACACTGCGCGGGATCGCTCACCGCGATCGGCAACGCCGCTGCGCAGATCGGCTCCGGCATGGAGCGGGTCCTGGTGGCCGGCGGTGTGCAGTCGCTGTCCTCGTCACCGCTGATGAAGTGGCGGGTTCCGGGATTCGGGCCCGAGATCGAGTTCATCGAGCCGTGGATGACGCCGACGCATGTCGAGACCCCGGACGCGCCGATGCGCGACATGTCGATCACGGTCGGCTGGAACACCGCGCAAGCGGCCGGGATCACCCGTGAGGACATGGACGCCTGGGCCGCGCGGTCGCACCAGCGGGCCATCGCCGCGATCGATGCGGGCAAGTTCCTCGACGAGATCGTTCCGCTGAAGGTCAACCAGCCCGACGGCTCGGTCATCGAGTTCAGCGTCGATGAGCACCCGCGCCGTGGTACCACCGCCGAGAAGCTCGCCGAACTCAAGGTCCTGCACCCGGAGATCGAAGGATTCTCCATCACCGCGGGCAACAGCAGCGGTACCAACGACGCTGCCGCTGCTGTCGCCCTGGTCGGCGACGACTATGCGGCCGCGGAGAATCTCAACGTGATGGCCAAGGTCAGGGCCTGGGGCGCGGTCGGCGTCGCCGCTCGTGACACCGGCCTCGGCGGCGTCGAGGTGATCGGCAAGGTCCTCGACCGCGCCGGGCTCAAGCCGTCGGATGTCGCGCTGTGGGAGATCAATGAGGCGTTCGCCTCGGTGCCGATCGCCGCGGTGCGCAAGTACGGCATCGACGAGGAGCTGGTGAACTTCTCCGGCAGCGGATGCAGCCTGGGCCACCCGATCTCGGCTTCCGGTGCGCGCATGGTCACGACGCTGATCTACGAACTGCAGCGTCGCGGTGGTGGTATCGGCGTGGCCGCGATGTGCGCCGGTGGCGGTCAGGGTGGCGGCCTCGTCATCGAGGTTTAGAGCACGGTCGGCTCTGCGTCCTCGGCGCGTATGTCCGAGAAGGATGTGCCGTGGACGCAGGGTCAGCTGGCCGCGGCCTTGCGGCGGGCGGGCGTCTTCTTGGCCTTGCCTGCGTTCGCCTCGATCCGCGCCGCGGCATGGTCGAGGATGCACTCCAGGCCGTACTCGAAGTTCTTCTCATCGGCCGCCCCGATGCGGTGCCCCTCGCTGGTGACCTGAGCCAGCAGCGGGGTCACCTCGGGGTCGATGGTCATCGTCTCTTCGTAGTCGCCGGGCGCGTTGTCGTTCGCCCGGTTCTTCTCGTAGAGACGGTGCAGCACCACCGAGCCCCGGACATGCACCGACACCGCCGAATACGTGTCGAAGGCGTCCTCCACCGACAGCCCGGCCTCGACAAGACCCGCGATCGCGGTCTCCATCTCCTGTACCCCCAGGCGCGCGGCGCGCGGGCTCAGTGCCGACCGAATGAGAATGAGATCACACAGAATCGGGTTACCCATGAAGGCTTTTCGCATGGTCCTGGCATGGTTGGCCAGTGACTCGCGCCAATCCTTGGCCTCCACATAGGGGGTGGCGACGACGAACTGGCGCAGCGCACGGTCGGTCATCGCGTTGAGCAGATCGTCCTTCTTGCGGAAGTACCAGTAGATGCTCGTGACACCGACGCCGAGGTGTTTGCCGAGCAGCGGCATGCTGAGGTTGTCGATCGACACCTGCTCAGCGAGTTCGAAAGCGCCGGCGATGATGTCGTCAGGATTGATGGACCCACGTTCGCGCCGTTGACGTTTCTCAGCGGTCGGTTGCTTTGCCACTGCGGGCACCTCCATCGAATCGATTCTGTTCAGGTCGTCCCTGTGCCGCGGCTCAATCGCAGGTGAATTTACCGCCGTGGACCACCTGAACTGCGCCTATGCGCGCGTGTCGCGGGGTCTTGTCGCTGTCAACCTTACCGGTAGCCCTTCCGTGGATGCCTTTCCCCGTGTGTGCCGAGGCGTCGCTCGAGCCTGCAAGGCGGGGTGCCGCCTTTGTACTGTAATCCCTATAGTAGGCTTTTCCGGGTTATCGGGCTTCGGGAGCGAAGGGACATTTGGTGTCGGAAGTAGTTCTGCGGGAGCGTCGGGGTCGCACGCTCGTCATCACGATCAATCGTCCGGAAGCGCGCAACGCGTTCAACCTCGCGGTGGTGCAGGGGCTCGCCGATGCCATGGACGAACTCGACGACACCCCCGAGCTGTCGGTGGCCGTCCTCACGGGTGCGGGTGGAAACTTCTGCGCCGGCATGGACCTCAAAGCGTTCGCTTCGGGTGAGCTGCCGTATGTGCCGGGTCGCGGGGCGGGGTTCACCGAGCGCCCACCGCGTAAGCCGCTGATCGCCGCCGTCGAAGGGTTCGCACTCGCCGGCGGTACCGAGTTGGTGCTGGCGACCGATCTGGTGGTGGCCTCCAAGGTCGCCAAGTTCGGCATTCCCGAGGTCAAGCGTGGTCTGGTGGCGGGCGGTGGTGGACTGCTGCGGCTGCACCAACGCATCCCGTACCAGAAGGCGATGGAGCTCGCGCTCACCGGAGACAGCTTCACCGCCGAGGAAGCCGCCGCGTGGGGTTTCGTCAACAAGCTGACCGAACCCGGTGGCGCGCTCGACGGCGCGCTCGAGCTCGCCGATCGGATCACGGCCAATGGTCCGCTGGCCGTGGCGGTGACCAAGGAGATCATCGCCTCGTCCTCGGAGTGGTCGGCCGACGAGATGTGGAAGAAGCAGGGCGAACTGCTCGGGCCGGTGTTCTCCTCGAACGACGCCAAGGAGGGGGCCATCGCCTTCGCCGAGAAGCGCGCCCCTAATTGGACCGGTTCCTGACCACCCCATGGATCTGGGATTCGCAGGTGCGGCCACCATCGTCGTGGGCGGTGGCCGCGGGATGGGCTTCGCGACGGCGCAGTGCCTGGCCGAGGACGGCGCGCGGATCGCGATCGTGGGTCGTTCCCGCGACGTGCTCGACGCGGCCGCAACGGAGCTGACCCGCCTCGGATCGCCGGAGGCGCTGCCGATCGTCGCCGACACGTCGGACAGCTCCCAGGTCGAGCGGGCCTTCGCCACGGTGGGGGAACGCTGGGGTGAGATCAACGCCTTGATCAACACGGTCGGCCCGGGCGCCGCGGGCAACTTCGAGGAGTTGACCGACGATCAGTGGCAGGAAGCGTTCGATGCCGGTCTGATGGGCATGGTGCGGTGTGTGCGGGCAGCATTGCCGTTGCTGCGCAAGGCCGAATGGGCGCGCGTCGTCAACTTCTCGGCCCATTCCACCCAGCGGCAGAGCACCCGGCTGCCGGCCTACACGGCGGCCAAGGCGGCGGTGAACAGCGTATCCAAGAACCTGTCGCTGTTGCTGGCCAAGGACGAGATCATGGTCAATGTGGTGTCCCCGGGCAGCATCTCGTCGGAAGCGCTGCGTGGTTGGGCTGACACCGTCGGTGTCGACGGCAACGACCCGTATGCATTGATGGCGGCCATCGACGAGCATTTCGGGCATCCGGCCCACTTGCCGCGTGCCGGCCTCCCCAGCGAAATCGGGCCGGTCGCAGCATTTCTCGCATCCAAGCGCAATTCATACATGACGGGTGCAAACGTCAACGTGGACGGTGGATCGGACTTCATCTAGGGGGCGTATGGCAACGGCAGGCGAAGCGCGGGAGTGGGCCCGCCATGCGCTGCGCGGAATCGGCGATTCGCTGTACACCCCGTTCAGCGGCGTCGACGGCGACGATATCGACTGGGACGCGTACCGGTATCTCGTGCGCTACTGCGTCGGCGACCTGAGCCACCAGATGCTGTGGTGTACCAGCGGTTTGGCCGAGTTCTGGGCGCTGACCCTGGCCGAGCGCAAGCAACTCCTCGAGGTGGCGATCGAAGAAGGGCGGCGCGCCAACCCCGATGTTGTGATCCAGGCCTGCACCGCGGCAACCTCGGCCAAAGACTGCCTGGAGCTCACCCTCCATGCACAGCAGGCCGGCGCCGACATCGTCTATATCCAGACGCCGATGATGGAGGCGCACGCAGGCGAGGGTGTTCTGCGCTTCTTCCGATACGTCGCCGACCGCACGGACATCGCCCTCGGGATGTTCAACTCGCCGTCCTCCGGTTATGTCCTCACACCGGACGAAGGTGCCCGGATCGCTGAGGCGATCCCGGCGGTGTGCGCCACCAAGGAGGGCGCCTTCCGGCCGGCGGCGAGTCGTCGTCTCCATGAGCTGGCGCCGTACTTGGCGGTCTGGGAATGCGACACCACCGTGTACCGGGCGGGCTGGCTTCGCGAGGGCATCGTGTGCCCGGCCCAGCTGGGCACGGCCGGGTACCTGTACGAAACCCCGCAACGCCGCATCTTCACCGAATACTGGGACCTGGTGTACGCCGACCGGCTCATCGAGGCGATGGACTTCGGCCGGGAGTCCGGACTGGACCAGTTCAACCTCGATATGGGGTCATGGTTCACCTGCTATCCGGGTCGCGCCGAGTACTTCACCCACTGGGCCGATGCGTTCAAGCACGCGGCCTCTGTACTGGGACTGCCCATCGGCGACTACCCGCATTCCCGTCCGCCCCAGGCGCTGCTGCCGGACGCGGCGAAGGCTCAGATCGAGACCGCTTATCGGAAGCTCGGTTTGATCGACTGCTGAACCGTCTTTGTGCAGGTCGCAGCCGCAAGGCCAGGCTTGCGGAAGGCGCTACCGATAGGTATACAGTATGTATGTCTGAACGGCTGGGGTGGCTTCGGGGAGGTAGCGGCGCATGACGGTCGCCGACAGCGTGGGGACCGATGCGGTTCTCTATGAGACGACGGATGCCGGCGTCGCCGTCATCACGCTGAACCGCCCGGACCGGCTGAACTCCTGGGGTGCGGACATCTCCGCCGGCGTCTACGCGAGTTTCGATCGCGCCGAAGCCGATCCGGCGGTTCGGGCGATCGTGCTGACCGGGAGCGGGCGCGGATTCTGCGCCGGTGCCTACATGGGCGCCATGCAGGACCTGGGTGCCGGCATCAACGAGGACACCGATGTCAGCAAGATCGTCGGCGAGCGCCACCCGCATTTCCTCACCGAACTGCGCACGCCGGTCGTCGCCGCGATCAACGGCGCCTGCGTCGGGATCGGGCTCACGCACGCGTTGATGTGCGACGTCCGTTTCGCCGCTGCCGGAGCGAAATTCGCCACCGCCTTCCCCCGCCGCGGGCTGATCGGGGAGTACGGCATCACCTGGATCCTGCCGCGACTGGCGGGCTGGGGCGCCTCGGCGGACCTGCTGTTGAGTGGCCGGACCTTCTTGGCTGAGGAAGCCGCCCAGCTCGGACTGGTGAAAGAGGTTGTGGCACCGGAGGATCTACTGCGCCGCGCCCTGGAGTACGCCACAGATCTGGCCCGCAACTGCTCTCCGGCATCGATGGCGGTGATCAAGCGCCAGCTCTACGGCGACGCCAATGACAACGCCGCCGACGTCAGTGACCGGGCCGAGAAGCTCATGCACGAGTCCATGGTTCGCCCCGACCTGATCGAGGGCATCACCGCATTCTTCGAGAAACGGCCCCCGAATTTCCCGCCCCTGAAAGAAGGTTGATGACATGACCGAAGCTCCCGAACGGCTTCCGTACCTCGCCGTCGACGTCGACAACCACTACTACGAGCCGATCGATGCGTTCACCCGGCACCTGCCCAAGGAGTTCCGGAGCCGTGGTGTGCAGATGGTGCAGGACGGCAAACGGACGTTGGCGGTGATGGGCGGCACGGTCAACCACTTCATCCCCAACCCGACATTCGACCCGATCATCGAGCCGGGCTGTCTGGACCTGCTGTTCCGCGGCGAGATCCCCGAAGGGGTGGACCCGGCTTCCCTGATGAAGGTCGACCGGCTCTCCGATCACCCCGAATACCAGAATCGCGATGCCCGGGTGAAGGTGCTCGACCGTCAGCGCCTCGAAACCGTGTTCATGCTGCCGACTTTCGCGTGTGGCGTGGAGGAGGGGCTCAAGCACGACATCGAGGCCACCATGGCTTCAGTCCACGCTTTCAACCTGTGGCTGGACGAGGACTGGGGCTTTGACCGGCCCGACGGACGGTTCGTATCCGCACCCATCATCTCGCTGGCGGACCCGGTGAAGGCGGTCGAAGAAGTCGAGTTCGTGATCGGCCGCGGCGCAAAGCTGGTGTGTGTGCGGCCCGCCCCGGTCCCGGGCGCGGTCCGGCCGCGGTCCCTGGGGGACCCGTCGCACGATCCGGTGTGGGCCCGTCTGGCCGAGGCCGGTGTCGCCGTGGTGTTCCATCTGTCCGACTCCGGGTACATGGCGATCCCGGCGCTGTGGGGCGGCAGCGGAGTATTCAAGGGATTCGGCAAGCGGGATCCGCTCGACATGGTGATCATGGATGACCGCGCGATCCACGACACCATGGCCTCGATGATCGTGCACCAGGTGTTCACCCGGCATCCGAAACTCAAGGTGTGCAGCATCGAGAACGGCTCGTACTTCGTCTACCGGCTGATCAAGCGGCTGAAGAAGGCGGCCAACAATGCGCCGTACCACTTCAAGGAGGATCCGGTCGAACAGCTGCGCAACAACGTCTGGATCGCGCCGTACTACGAGGACGACGTGAAGCTGCTCGCTGACACCATCGGTGTGGACAAGATTCTGTTCGGCTCGGACTGGCCGCACGGCGAGGGCCTGGCCGACCCGACGACCTTCACCGCCGACATCCCGCAGTTCCCGGAGTTCAGCCTCGAGGACACCCGGAAAGTCATGCGGGACAACGCTCTCGAGCTTCTCGGTGATCCGACCCGGACCGCGCCTGGTGTCGCGGGTCTGGTGTCGGTCTAGCCGCCGCCATGGCCGAATGGACGATCGGCGCCGTCGTCGATGCGATCGCCGAGGCGGTGCCCGACCGTGAGATGACGGTGTGCGGAGATCGCCGCACCACCTTCGCGCAGGGCGCTGACCTCACCAGCCGGCTGGCGAACTTCCTCGCCTCGCGCGGGTTGGGTGTATTCCGGGAACGTCGGGATCTGAACCGCTGGGAATGCGGTCAGGACGTCGTCGCGCTGGTCATGCACAACGACCGGTACCCCGAGATGGTGATCGGCTGCCTCAAGGCGCGCACGGTCCCGGTGAACGTGAACTACTACTACACACCGGGCGAGGTGGCCGATCTGCTGGCCTACCTGAAACCGCGTGCGGTGATCTACCACCGCTCCCTCGGGGACAAGTTCGCCGACGTGCTCGGTGATGGTGTCGCCGAGGTGCTGATCTCCGTCGACGACGGCGACGGTACCGAGCTGCCGAATACCGTGACACTGGAAGATGCGCTGGCGCAGGGGGATACCGACCGCGGCGTTACCCCTTCACCCGATGATCTGCTCATGGTCTGCACGGGCGGCACGACCGGCCGTCCCAAAGGGGTGATGTGGCGCCAGGGCGACATCTACGTGTCATCGATGAACGGCGCCGACCACGACCAGGTGAGCGAGATCCACGCCAAGGTGGCCAACGCCGGGCCGCCGTGGTTCGCGGTGTCGCCGTTGATGCATGCCGCCGGGATGTGGACCGCGTTCTCCGGCCTGCTGTCCGGTCAGACTGTGGTGCTGCACGACACCAAGCCACGCTTCGACCCGCGTACGGTGCTCGAAACCGCACAGCGGGAGAAGATCGGGCTGATGACGATGGTGGGCGACGCCTACGCCGGACCGATTGTCGAGGAATTGGGGCGGCGCTCCTACGACCTCTCTTCGATGTTTGCGATCGGCACCGGCGGTGCCGCCACCAATCCGAAACATCAACGCGCACTGCTGAAACACCTCCCGCAGATCACCGTCATCAACGGGTTCGGTTCCTCGGAGACCGGCAACATGGGATTCGGCCACACCCAGCGCGAAACCCCGACAGCCGAAACCTTCCAGTTGCGGGCGGGCGGCCTGGTGCTCGCCGACGACTACTCCCGGTTCTTGGATCCCGGCGACGTCGAGGTGGGCTGGGTGGCGCGCAACGGCCGGATCCCGCTCGGCTACTTCAACGACGAGGCGGCGACGGCCAAGACCTTCCCCGAAGTGGCCGGTGAACGCGTGGTGGTCTCGGGGGACCGCGCCTCGCTCGATGCCGACGGTACCCTGCGCCTACTGGGCCGGGATTCGCTGGTGGTCAACACCGGTGGGGAGAAGGTGTTCGTCGAGGAGATCGAGGACGTCCTCCGGGGACACCCTCACGTGGTGGATGCCCTGGCAGTCGGCCGGCCCAGTGAGCGGTGGGGCGAGGAGTTGGTGGCCCTGGTGGCCGTGCGCGACGCGGTCGACGCCGACGCGCTGCGGGAACACTGCGCAACCCGGTTGGCCCGGTTCAAACTGCCCAAGGACGTGCTGTTCGTCGAGGAGATCCGCAGACTCGGCAACGGCAAGGCTGATTACCGCTGGGCGAAGAACCTGGCGTCGCAACAGGCGGAGATAAAAGCATGAATTACAAGGTGATTGACTGTCTGGCCAACGTGCACTTCGGTGAGACCGAGAACCAGCCCACCTTCATGAAGAAGGTGCGCGACGATTACTTCAAGGGCCCGCAGTCGATGTACGACCCCATCGATCTGGCGGAGATGCTCGACGAGATGGATGCCCACCGGGTGCAGAAGGCCATCCTGATGGATTCGTTGGCGAAACCATCGGTGACGGCGCGGAAGTTCGTCGAGGCTCATCCCGACCGGTTCGCGCTGGCAATCGGCGGGGTCAACCTGTTGCGGCCCATCCCGTCGCTGCGTGAGCTCGCCGCGGTAGTGGCGGACCTTCCGGTGGCGTATGCCGTTGTCGGACCGAGCTTCTGGGGCGATGGGCAGTACCCGCCGAGCGATGCGGTGTACTACCCGCTGTACACCAAGTGCGCCGAGATGGAGCTGCCGTTGTGCGTCAACACGGGCATGCCCGGGCCGCCGATTCCCGGTGAGGTGCAGAACCCCATCCACCTGGACCGGGTGTGCGTGCGGTTCCCGGAATTGAAGCTGTGCATGATCCACGGTGCGGATCCGTGGTGGGACATCGCGATTCGGATGCTGATCAAATACCAGAACCTACGGTTGATGACGTCGGCCTGGTCGCCCAAACGGCTGCCGGAGTCACTGCTGCATTTCATGCGCACGCGCGGAAAGAACAAGATCATCTTCGCCTCGGACTTCCCCGTACTGCGGATGCAGCGCGTCGTGCCTGAGGCGCTTGCGCTCGACTTACCGGACGACGTACTGGACAACTATCTCTACAACAATGCCGCGGAGTTCTTCTTCGGCGAATTCAAGGAGAGCTGATGGACCGCTATGAACTGCGCAGGCTGGATTACAGCCTGACCGAGGATCACGTCGACCTGCAGAGCGCGTACCGGCAGTTCTTCAAGACGCATTCCGACATCGAGGCCGTGCGCGCCGCCGAGCCGTCGGGCTTCGACAAGAGTCTGTGGGAACGGTTGTGCGCCATGGGTGCCACGACGATGGCACTCCCGGAATCTGTCGGCGGTGACGGGGCCACCCTGGTGGACCTGACCTTGGTGGCCGAGGAGCTGGGGCGCTCGCTGGCGCCGGTGCCGTGGATCGACCACGCCGTGGCGGCGCGGCTGTTGGCCCGGCTCGGAGCATGTGACTCCGAAGAGATCGTGAATGGCACCCAGATCGTGGCACTTGATCCTGCTCAGGTGGCACCGACCGGTCCGCGATTGATCCCGACCGCATCGATCTCCGACCATATCGTCGTGCGCGACGGTGACGATGTCGTGAAGCTGAGCTTCTCTACGCGGCCGGCTCGCGTCGACAACATCGGAAAGCTCCCGATGGCGTGGGTGGATCCAGCCGCCGCGGACTCCAGAGTCGTCCTCGCCAGTGGCGCCGACGCCATGGCCGAATATCAACGGGCACTGGATGAGTGGCGTCTGCTGACCGCCGCGGCGCTGGTCGGTCTGGTCGAGGAGACCATGACGATCGCTGCCGAGTTCGCCAAGTCGCGGTATACCCTCGGTGTGCCGATCGGCACGCTGCAAGGCATCTCTCACCCGCTGGCCAACATCGCGATCACGGTACAGAGCGGGCGGGGTCTGGCGCGTCGGGCCGCGTGGTTCCTCGACAACGAGCCCGACGCGCGACCGGAGCTGGCGCCCTCGGCGTTCGTCTTCATGGCCGAGGAGGCCGCCAAGGCCGCCACCATGGCGGTGCACGTACAAGGAGGGCTCGGGGTGTCGGCGGAGGCGGCTGCTACCGCATACCTGGTGCGGGCCCGCGGCTGGGCACTCGCCGGCGGTGACCCGGGCGCCGCCGCCGTCCGCATTGCTCAGATCGTCGCGGCTCGCGAAAGCAGGGTTTAGATATGGATTTCTCAACGGTCGAACTGTCCGCGGAGGACGAGGCCTTCCGCACCGAGGTGCGCGAGTTCCTGTCGAGCATCGTGACCGAGGACGTCATCCGGCGGGACCGCGAGACCGGCGACAACTTCGACGAGGGCGTGCACCTGGCCCTGGGGGCGGCCGGTTATTTGGAGAAGGAATGGAAGACCGAGGCCGACGGCGGGTTCTCCCGGGTGCGCCGGCGGATCTGGGAACTGGAGAAGCGTCGCGCTGAGGTGCCGTGGGTGACCTGGGGGACCACGTCGATGGTGGCCCGCTCTGTCGCGAAGTTCGCGTCCCCGGAGATCCGCGACGACGTACTGCGCGGGGTGTTCGACGGCACCGTGCGGTTGTGCCTGGGCTACACCGAACCCGAGGGCGGCTCCGACGTCGCCACCTGCAAGACGCGCGCGGTACGCGACGGCGACCAATGGGTGATCAACGGATCCAAGATGTTCACCACCGGGGCGCACAACTGCCAGTACGTCTTTCTCATCACCAACACCGATCCGGAAGCGCCGAAACACAAGAGTCTCACCATGTTCCTGGTGCCGCTTGACTCCGACGGCATCGAGATCCAGGGCATTCGCACCGTCGACGGTGACCGCACCAACATCGTCTACTACTCCGACGTGCGGGTCGACGACAAGTACCGGCTCGGTGATGTCAACGGTGGCTGGACGGTGGTGCGGGAGCCGCTGGATGCCGAGCACGGGGCGGTCGCGGCCGCCGATGACGGCCTGGCCGATGTGGCGATCATGATGCACCAGGCCGGATTCATGGCCGAGGCGGCAGACAACGTCGCCGCGCTGGTCGGGAAATGCGGTGCCGTCGAGGATGGTTCGGTGGCGTACCGACTTGGACGCAGCGTGGCTCGTTTGGAGGCGTCCCTGTCGACACCGAGCATTTTCGGCCGGGTGGCGCTGGCGCAGACCATGCGTGACATCGCCCCGGATCTGATGGATGTCGCGGGATCAATTGCCGCACTGCCGGTCGGGGCCGACGGGGGAGCCGATGACCGCAGTGAGTACGTCTACCGGTTCGCGCCATTGGTGGGCATCTACGGCGGCACGCTCGAGGTGTTCCGCAACATGATCGCCCAGCACGTGCTCGGTCTGGGAAAGCCGAACTACTCACCTCCCAAGGTGAAGGCTTCCTAGCGCGAGCAGACGCATATGTACCCTGATCCCAGGCGTGTCGGGTACATATGCGTCTGCTCGTCGACTACGCAGGCGTCTAACCGGTCGGCGCCAGACTCGGTTGAACCGGAGCCAGTACGGGTGGCGGCGGTGCCGCGGGCGTTGCCACCTGCAAATCGCCGCGGGGGACAAGGCCATCGGGAACCCGCCCGGCCCCGCTGGCATCCGCCGGCGGCGCCTCGCATTTCTGCTGTCCTTCGTTCCACACCCCACCGCTGTGTCGACAGCAACCTTTCGTATCGTCGATCTTCTCCTGGAGCGATTCGTTCAGACCGTCGTTGAGGATGTCCGTGCAGGAATCGAAGTCTTCGATGTCCCAGACACCCGGTTCTGCCCGCGAAATCCCGTTCGGTGCGACGACGAACAATGCCATGGCCGCCAATGTTGCTGCGGAAGCCATCATCCGCTTGGTGAAGGTGCTGGTCCGCCTCGATGTGTTTCTCGTTGTGTGTGACATTGCTGCGCCCCCGTAGGCCAGGCGCCCGGAGGCGCGCGGCCGTCCGGTACCTGTGCATTACCTGTATTGAATACAAGTAGTGTGCGCTCGGTCGTCGATTGCGACAACCTCGGCGCCCGCGCATATTTGCCGTCTCAAGCTTCCGGCGGATGTCGAGCAGACATGAAACTGCCCATTTCGCATGCCAAACAGGCAGCTTTGTGTCTGTTCGCGAGCTTGGACAACCGCTCAGGCGTCGGCGAGCGCCGGCGGCTTGACCGCGCCGGGGTCCGGGTTGGCGATCGGCAGGCCCATGAACCGTCGGGCGTTGTCGCCCATGAAGTCGTACGTGCGGCGAATATCCATGCCCTCGGCGTACTTCCAGAAGCCTTTCGGTTCGGCCAGGCCCTCGGGGTGCGGGTAGTCCGAGCCGAACAGGACCTTGTCCCATCCGACGGTGTCCACCACGTCGGACACGCAGCCTTCCCAGAATGGGCTGACCCAGATGTTGCGGCGGAACACGTCGTGCGGATGCTCGGGGAAGTTCTGCGGCATCTTCTTGTACAGGTCGGCGAAGTCGTGGAACAGCGGGAAGATCCAGCTGCTGCCGTTCTCGACGCTGGCGATGCGCAGTTTCGGGAATCGGGTCAGCGTGCCGTGGCAGATCAGGGCGGTCAGCATGTCGGCGATCTCGCGGTGGCCCAGCACCATCCATCGGAATGCGCTCTGCGCCATGAAGTTCTGGGTATGGGGTGGTTCCCACTTGTTGACGTAGTCATCGAGCGGGGGATAGCTGGCGTGCAACACGATGGGTAGGCCGGCGGCCTCGACGTCACGCCAGAACGGGTCGAACTCCGGCAGGGCGGGGGAGCGCCAGCCGTGCAGGCCGTTGACCGGGCCGGGTTTGATCAGCGCCACCTTGGCGCCGTGATCGAGGACCCATTCCAGTTCGCGTTGTGCCGCGTCGACTTCGGACAGGTTGATGATCGGCGTGGAGAACACCCGGTCGGCGAAGTTGAAGCTCCAGTGCTCGAGGATCCACTCGTTGAGGGCGTGGACGATCGCCAGTGTCAGCTGAGGATCGTCGGCGCTGGAGTGCTCGACGAGGCTACCCAGGGTGGGATAGTTCAGGGCCTCGACCACACCTTGGCGGTCCAGTTCGGCGACGCGGTCCTCGGGATTGCGGGTGGCCGCGGGTGCGTCGATGGCCTTGCCCTGCATCTCGCGCAGGGTCAACCCCTCGGTGTTCTCGCCGGCGAAGAACTTCTCGTGCGCACCGGGAGCCGCCACCCGCTCGAAGGTCGGATTCGGGATGAAGTCGGTGACCCGGTTGTTGATCACCACCCGGGTCTGACGGCCGATCTGGGCGTACTGCACCGCACGTGAGTACCTCTCCGGGAGAAACTTCGTCAGCGCTTCACCGGTTTCGTACATGTGCTGGTCGGCATCGAAAATCGGTGCGTCCCTGAACTGTTCAGTCACGTCGTTGAGTTCCCTTCTCCCGCTGGCGGGGGAATGCTCGGCGATGAAAGTCAGAGCGTCAGGACGGTGGCGCCGGCGGTGCCGGGAGCGCCGTAGAGCTGGGCGAAGCCGACCCGCGGGCTGCCGGGCACCTGCCGGTCGCCCGCCTCGCCACGGAGCTGACGCACCAGTTCGTGGATCTGGCGCAGTCCGGACGCGCCGATGGGCTCACCGTTGGCGATCAGCCCGCCGTCGGTGTTGATCGGCAGGGAGCCGCCGATCTCGGTGGTGCCGTCTGCCAGCAGCTTCTCCTGGTCGCCGTCGGCGCAGAATCCGCATTCGGCCATGTGGATGATCTCGGCGCCGGCGTCGGTGTCCTGCAGCTGCACCACGTCGACGTCTTCGGGTGCCACCCCGGCTCTTTCGAATGCGGCACGCGCGGCGTACACCGTCGGCGCCACGTCTTCTTCCACTGGCGCGCAGGTGGTGTTGACCTCGTAGGCGCCGTACCGCCGTGTCCGGACTTCGACCGCTTTCAGATACACGGGCTTGTCCGTGTACCGGTGGGCGATGTCCGCTCGGCACATCACCACCGCCGCGGCACCCTCGTCCGGGGCGCAGAACATGTACTGGGTCAACGGATAATTGAGCATGGTCGAGTTGAGGATGTCGTCCTCGCTGATCGGTTTGCGCCGGAAAGCATTCGGGTTCAGCGCGCCGTTGCGGAAATTCTTGTTGGCCACCTTGGCCAAGGTGCGTTGCGAGATGTTGTGCTCGTGCAAGTAGCGGTTGGCCTTCATCCCGAAGAACTGGGTGGTGAGGTACTGGCCGTTCTCGGCATACCAGCTGGGCATCCCGACCAGCGACGGGTCCTCGGTGAACGCGCCGCGGGGATGCTTGTCGAGGCCGACGGCGATCCCGATGTCGTAGTCGCCGAGCCGGATCCCGTCCGCGCACGCCTTGGTCGCGCTGGCCGCCGTGGCGCAGGCGTTGAACACGTTGGTGAACGGGATGCCGGTCAGCCCGACCATCCCCACGATCGCGTCGGGGTTGGCCACGGTCCAGCTGCCGCCGGTCGCGGCACCGATGTCCTTCCAGTCCACTCCGGCATCGGCGACCGCGGCGAAGATGGCATCCACACCCATCGCCATCGCGGACTTGCCCTCGAATCGGCCGAACGGGTGCAGGCCGACGCCGATGATGGCTACGTCATTCATGGCACTCCTCAGATGGGCTGGAAGGCGAAGGTGACAACTTCGTTGCCTTCTTCGTCGGTGGTGAACGGGATCATGGTGAGCTCGACGTCCATGCCGAATTGCAGCTTGGCAGGGTCGTTTTCGGTGAGGCGTGCTTCGACGCGGAGGACGGGTCCGGTGTCGTCGGTGAGTTCGACGAGGCCGACGCCGAACGGCACGAAGTTCTTGCCGGTAGGGCCTTTGTAGGGGGCGCCGGGTGGGAAGCCCTGGGTGGTCCAGGCGATGACGGTGCCGCGGCGGGGCAGGTGCACCTGTTCGGTGTTGCCGCCGGAGCACTTGGGGCAACGAGGCTGGGCCGGGAAGGCAGTGGCGGTGCAGTCGGTGCAGTGGCTGCCGATCAGCTGGGGTTCGGCGTCCGGCCACGTGGAGATCTCCGGCGCGAGGGCCCTCTGCATGCGTTCGATTCCTCCGTGGTCGGCCGAAAATGTCTAGCAACTGTAACTCTTACAGTAACGTAGACCAAGTGATCGAGCGCGAGGCCGAGTCCAAGGTGACGTTCTGCCGGATCTGCGAGCCACTGTGCGGCATGATCGCCACTGTCGAGGACGGCAAGCTCACCGCGCTGCGCCCGGACAAGGACCACCCGCTTTCGGCCGGATTCGCCTGCCAGAAGGGCGTCGCGTTCACCGAGGTGGTCAACGACCCCGATCGGGTCACGACGCCACTGAAGCGCACTGCGGACGGTTTCGAACCAGTGACCTGGGACGAGGCCCTGGTTGATATTGCCGCCCGGCTCGACGCCCTGCACCGGCGGCATGGTGCTGGCGCCGTGGCGTGGTACATGGGCAATCCCGCGGCCTTCAGTTACTCGCACCTGTTCGCCGCGATGGCCTTCGCCAAAGGCATCGGCGGTGACAGTCATTTCTTCAGTTCGTCGACCCAGGACACCAGCAGCCGCCTGCTGGCCAACCAGTTCCTGTACGGCGCCCCGTTTCCGGTACCCATTCCGGACCTGATGCGTACCGATCTGTTGGTCATGTTCGGCGCGAATCCGGTGGTGTCCCATGGGAGTTTCCTCACTGCGCCGCGGATCAAAGACCGCATGCATGACATCGTGAAGCGGGGCGGGCGGGTCGTCGTCGTCGATCCGCGGCGCAGCGAGACCGCGGCCCAGTTCGAATGGCTCGGGATCGTCCCGGACGCCGACTCATACTTGCTGTTGTCGATCCTGCAGGTGCTGTTCGCCGAGGGTCTCGTCAGCGCGCGGGCCCGGATCCAGGCCGACGGGCTGGACTGGCTGCAGGCGCGGTCGGTGCGGTTCAGCCCCGAGGCCACACAGCGGCACACCGGTATCGACCCGGATACCGTGCGCGCGCTGGCACGCGATCTCGCCGCCACTGAACGAGCCGCCGTGTACGGCCGGCTGGGTACCTGCGTCGGGCGTAACGGCACATTGACCACCTACCTGCTCGACGCGGTCAACCTCGTCGCGGGCAACCTCGACACCCCGGGCGGCAGCGTGTTCAGCACATTGGGTATCCCGGGCCAGAAATGGGGATCGCTGGCGATGGGCGCGTCGCTGCGCCGCAGCTACCGGAACAAGCGGACGCGAGTCGGTGGCCTGCCGGTGGTGATCGGGGCGGAGCCCGCCGCGTTCATGGCCAAGGAGATCACGACTCCGGGCCGCAGGCAGGTCAAGGCGATGTTCATCGGTGCCGGCAACCCGGTGCTGTCGGTCCCCAACGGCACGGAACTAGAGGAGGCGATGGAATCGACCGAGCTGTCGGTCGGACTTGATCTCTACGTCAACGAGACCACCGCGCACTGCGACTACGTGTTACCGGTGACGACGATGTACGAACGCGACGACTTCGCCGTCACCTTCCAGATGTTCCAGGCCACGCCGTTCCGGCAGGCCACCGACGCGGTGGTGGCGCCGCGGGGGCAGGCCCGCACCGAATGGGACATCGTCGTCGATCTGATCGGCCGAATGAAGGTGCGCACACCGGTTTTCGCGGCGCTTCGGCTGGCGGCCAAGCGGGCCGCGCGGCGCGGCAACCGACTTAGCCCGCGGCCGATGATCGACATGATGATCCGGATGGCCGACGGCGGCGACCGCTTCGGGCTGCGTCGGGGCGGGCTGACGTTCCGCCGCCTGGCCGAGCACCATCCGCACGGTGTCGTGGTGGCGCCGAGCATCCGTACCGGTGTGCTGAGCGAGGTCGTGGTGTATCCGAAGGGGCGGGTTCGGCTGGCGCATGACGACATCGCGTCCGAGATCGCCGCGCTGTCACGACGCGCCGGGCCAGACGGGTACCCCCTGCGCATGATCGGCATGCGGGAACCGCGCTCGGAGAACTCCTGGTTGCACAATTCACCGTTGCTCATGCGCGGCAAGAGGATTCATCATGCGCTGATGCATACCGAGGATGCCGCGACGCGGCAGTTGTCCGACGGGGACGCCGTGCGCGTGCGGTCGCCGTACGGCCAGATCGACATCGCACTGTCGCTCACCGATGACATCATGCGCGGCACGGTCGCGATACCTCATGGGTGGGGGCACAAGGGGACTGGGCGGTGGCGGATCGCCAACCAGGCGGGCGGGGCCAACGTCAACCAGTTGATGTCGAGTGAGCCTGCCGACGTGGAGGCGTTGGCCGGCATGTCCTGGCTGACCGGAGTGCCGGTGCAGGTCGAGCACGCCTGACCTTCCCGCGAAACGGCATTCCGGCAGGCCCGTTCTCGCACTTTCTCTGCTGGAATGCGGTTTCGGCGACTGGGTATATTACTGTAAGTGTTACGGTTACTGCCATGAGCGAAGTTGTCGACGAGGCCGTCACCAGCGTGGACATCGGTCGCCGTGCCGCCGCCCGGGCCGAGAAGCGCATGCTCATCGGCGGCGAACTGGTGGCCGCGGCCTCTGGTGCCGAATTCGACAACCTCAGCCCGGCCACGGGTGTCGTCCTGGGGACCACCGCGGCGGCCGGTGCGCGGGACATGGATGCCGCGATCGGCGCGGCCCGGCGCGCGTTCGACGAATCCGACTGGAGCAGCAACCGCGGCTTGCGTCAGCGGGTACTGGCCCAACTGCAGGAGGCGATCGAGTCCGAAAAAGAGGACCTGCGTGAGGAGTTGATTGCCGAGGTCGGTTGCCCGGTGATGACGACGCAGAACGCTCAGCTGGACTGGCCGCTGGCCGACGCGTTGCGGTACCCGGCCAGGCTGATCGACGATTTCGAATGGGAGCGCACCCTCGACGGCGGCGGGCTGTTCGGTGAGCGCAACGCCCGCACGGTGGTCAAGGAGGCTGTCGGTGTGGTCGCCGCGATCACCCCGTCGAACTTCCCGATCGAGGTGATCCTCAACAAGCTCGGGCCCGCGCTGGCGGCGGGCAACACCGTGGTGCTCAAACCTGATCCGAACACGCCGTGGAACGCCACCAGGCTGGGTCGGCTGATCGCCGAACGCACCGACATGCCGCCCGGCGTCATCAACGTCGTGCCCACCCCGTCCAACGAGGTGGCCGGGCAGCTGGGCACCGACCCACGCGTCGACATGGTGTCGTTCACGGGGTCGACGGCCGTCGGCAGACATCTGATGCGGGTGGGCGCCGACACGATGAAGCGCACCTTTCTCGAACTCGGCGGCAAGTCGGCGATGATCGTGCTCGATGACGCGAAGCCCGGCCACATCATCCCCGGCGCGATCGGTGCCTGCGTGCACGCCGGACAGGCCTGCGCGGCCAACACCCGGATGCTGGTGCACCGCAGCCTGTTCGAGGAGGCGGTCGCCAACGTGACGATGGCCTTCGGCGCGGTCCCGGTCGGTGATCCCGCCTTGCCGACCACCCTGGTCGGCCCGCTGATCAGTGCGGTCCAGAAGCAACGCGTGCTCGACGCAATCGACGGCGCCCGCCGCGACGGCGCTGACATCGCAGTGGGCGGCGGGGTACCCGATGGATTGCCCGAGCATCTGACCGACGGCCACTTCGTCGCGCCCACGGTCATCGTCGGGGCCGATCCCGGATCGACCATCGCCCAGGACGAGGTGTTCGGTCCGGTGTTGGTGATGCTGCCGTTCGATGATGACGACGAGGCGGTGCGGATCGCCAATGACAGTGCGTTCGGCCTGGCGGGGGCGGTGATGTCGGCGTCATCGGAGCGGGCAATGGCGGTCGCGCGGCGGATAAGGACGGGGGCAATTGGTGTTAACGGCGGCATGTACTACGGCGCCGACGCCCCGTTCGGCGGGTACAAGAACAGCGGTGTCGGAAGGCAGTGCGGGATCGAGGGTTTCGCGCAGTACACCGAGACCAAGACGATCGGCTGGCGCCTGCCCCGGCAGTAAGTCCCTGCGGAGAAAAGCTACCCGTGGACGGTGGTGAACAGCTCCGCGCGATCGAGGATGCTGTCGAGAATGTGGTCGAAGTTGCCATCGTCGGCCATGCCGATGCGATAGCCGCGCCCGGGAATCGAGGCGATCAGTGGGGTCGCCTCGGCGTCGACCACCTTCTCCCAGTACTCGCGGGGGAACTGTCCTTCTGCGGGGCGGCTCTGCAAGCGTTGCAGCACAGCCGAACTGCGCACGAGCACCGAGATGGCCGTATAGGTGTCGAAGGCCTGCTGGGCCGTGAGCCCAGCCGATACCAGTGCGGCGACCGGCTGTTCGAGCTTCTCCAGCGCGGTGCGGGCCGCCGGCACGCCCCGGGTACCGCGGATCAGAATGAGGTCGCACATGATCGGGTTCGAGTTGAACATATCGCGCATTCGATGGGCATGTGCCCGCAGCGATTCGCGCCAGGTACCGGCGTCTATGGACAGCACGCTGAGGTCATAGTCGAGCAGGACGCGCTCGGTCATCGCGTCGAGCAGCTGATCTTTGCGGCGGAAATACCAATAGATGCTGGTGACGCCGACATCGAGATGACGGGCCAGCTGCGGCATGCTGAGATTGTCGATCGACACCTCGGCGGCGATTTCGAAGGCGCCGCGCAGGATTTCGTCGACGCTGATCGACCCGCGTTCGCGGCGCCGCCGACCGTTGGTGTTCGCGGGCCTGGCCATGGATTCGTCCTTCACCGGATCGGGTCGAACGTGACGGGAATGGCGGTGGGGGAGCGAAACGGTTGACCGAAGATGTGCGGGTCGTCGTCGGTCAAGAGTGCGAGGTTGCGCACCCGGCCGAGCAGGCATTCCATGGCCACCCGCGTTTCCATCCGGGCCAGGTGCAAACCCAGGCAGGTGTGCTCACCGGCGGCAAAGGTGATGTGCGGCATCCGTTTCCGGAAGATGTCGAACTCCTCGGCCCGCTCCCAGCGGTTGTCGTCACGGTTGGCAGACCCCATGCAGACGTCGATCACCGCGCCGGCCGGCAGCTCGACACCGTCGAGTTCAGTGTCCTGAGTGGCCGAGCGCTGCACGGTGGTGAGCGGTGTCTCGTAACGCAGTCCCTCTTCGATGGCCTGGCCGATGAGTTCGTGGTCGGCCTGTACTGCGGCGAACTGTTCGGGGTGGGTGAGCAGCAGGCACAGCAGGTTGCCCGAGGAGCGATAGGTCGTCTCCAACCCCGCGGGCAACAGCAACCGCAGAAACGAGTAGATGGCTTCGTCGGTCAGCTTCTCGCCGTCGATCTCCGCGGTGACGAGGTCACCGATGATGTCGTCGGTGGGCTGAGAGCGGCGCAGGTCGATCTGCGTGAGGAAGTAATCCTTGAGGGCAGCGGACGCTTCGAAGGCGCGCTTGTACTTGACCGTGTAGCTGATCAGCTCGACCGCACGCTGCCGGAACCAGGGCAGGTCTTCCTCGGGCAGTCCGAGCAATTTGGAGATCACCCTGGTGGGGAACTCGAAAGTGAAGTCGCGCACCAGATCGGCGGTGCCGGTCTCGGCGAACTCGTCGACCAGGGCCTCACAGATGGGGCGGACGATCTCGGGTTCCCACCGCTGCAGCGAGCGTGACTTGAAGGCGGCCGAGACCAGGTTGCGATGGTCGCGGTGGGTCTTGCCTTCCATGGCCAGGATGGATGGCCCGATGAACAGTCCGATCGTGTTGTCGTAGATCTTCGAGTTGAACGACTTGCCGTCCCGGAACACCGTGTTGACCGCGTCGAACGAGACCGCCGCGAATTGGTGTTCCGGCAATAGCGATTCCGGAGTCTTTGACCAGTCCATCACCGAGCCGCGGAACACCCCGTGCCGGGCACGGTGCCGCGCGAATATCGGGTAAGGGTCGCGCAGCAGGGTGGCGGTGTCGACGGCAGAATCGTCGACGGCCAATCCCTGAACGTCACTCTCCACAGTTCACCCCCACCGATCGGAGCATCCCTGGTGCATATTACTGTAAATATTACAGTAATAAAATCGGTGCGGTTCAGAGGGGGATCGGGGCTCCGTTGCTCATCGATGCGATGAAGCCGGCGTCGACCTGGATGTCCTGACCGTTGATCCAGCGCGCCTCGGGAGAGGCCAGGAAGGCGATCAGTGGAACAACGTCGTCGACGGTCGCGTGCCTGCCGACGGTGGCCCGGACCAAGTCGAGAACGTCTTTGCCCATCGTCTGTTCGAAGTCCGTGAGGATGGGTGTCTCGACGGGACCCGGGCTGACGGTGTTGATCCGCACCCCGTACTTGCTCCACGCCGGCCCCGCGATCCGTTTGACGAACAAGATCGCGGCCTGCTTGGACGTCGTGTATACCGGGAAATCTGGATCTTGCCCAGACTGCCACTGCGCCACCGCATCTCCGTCGGTGAGTTCGAGCAGCCCATCGAGGATATCGATGCGCTGTTGCCAACCGAGGGCCGCGGTCGAGGCCACGGTGACGATCGAACCGCCGTGCCGCAGCAGTGGCAGCATGCCTTCGGCCATCAACCGCATGCCCAGATAGTTGACCTTGAGGACGTCGGCGGCCGGCGCGGTGCCCGGGACGCCGGCCACATGGGCGAGCATGTCCCACCCGTCACCGATCTCACCCAACAATCGGGCGATGTCGGCGGCGTCTCGGAGATCGCAAGTGGCGTGCTCCGACGCGGGGGTGGCATTGGGCCGCACGTCGACCGCGAGCACGTGGTCGCCTCGCTCGAAGAAGTGTGCCGCGGTGGCCGCGCCGATCCCGGATCCGGCTCCGACGACGACGATCCTGCGTGCTCTCTCCGACATCCGCCAACCCCTCACTGAATGAACGACAGTAAGGACGACTGTAAACAATTCGAGCTGGTCGGACAATCGGCTGCGACCTGCGTGGTGGGTGCTACCGTTAGCCTTACCGGAGGCAGCTTCAGCAGTGTGCGGACGCCCGGGCAAGGAGACGGAATCGAATGAGCGCGATCGAAGAGCGTGCGGCAGTGCAGCCGCAGCGCGACGACCTGGATGAGCTGCTGGCCGCCCAGCGCCGGTCCTTCATCGCCGATGGTCCGCCCGATGTCGCGCTGCGCCGCAACCGCATTGACCGGCTGCTCGCGATGATTCTCGACAACTCCGAGGATTTCGTCGCCGCCACCGCCGCGGACTACGGATCACGATCGCGCTCGGCGGCGTTCTTCGCCGAGATTCTGGGCATGCTGTCGGTCATCGAGCACACCAGGGCACACATCCCGCAATGGATGCGCGCGACGAGACTGATGCGGGCCGCCCGGTTCGCGGGGCTGCGCGCAGAGGTTCTGCCCAGCCCGCTCGGCGTGGTTGGAATCATCGGTCCGTGGAACTTCCCGATCCAGTTGACTGCGCTGCCCGCGGCGGCGGCCTTCGCGGCAGGCAACCGAGTGATGATCAAGATGTCCGAGGTCACCCCGCGCACTGCCGAGTTGATGGCCGCCACCGCGCCGAAGTATTTCGACGCGACCGAACTGCGAGTCGTCACAGGCGGTCCGGAGGTGGCCGCCGAGTTCTCCGGTCTTCCGTTCGACCACCTGTTCTTCACCGGATCCCCGTCGGTCGGAGCGCTGGTGGCCCGCGCGGCATCGGCCAATCTCGTCCCGGTGACGCTGGAGCTGGGTGGCAAGAACCCCGTGGTGGTGGCGCCCGGAGCCGACATCGGGCGGGCGGCGAGCCGAATCGCCCAGGCGCGCATGGTGAATGGCGGTCAAGTGTGCGTCTGTCCGGACTATGTCTTTGTACCGGACGCCGAGGTCGACCGGTTCGTGACCGTGGCGCGTCAGACTCTCAGCTCCATGTTTCCCAGCATCGTCGACAACCCCGACTACTGTTCTTCGGTGAATCAGGCCAACTTCGATCGCGTGGTCGGCCTGATCGCCGACGCCCGGGCCCACGGGGCTCGGATCGACTCCATCGTGCCTGCGGGGGAGGTGCTGCCCGATCCGAGCTCACGCAAGATCGCCCCGACCATCGTGCGCGACGTCGACGACCGGATGCAGATCGCGACGGAAGAGGTCTTCGGACCGGTGCTGGTGGTCCGCGGCTACTCCCGCCTCACCGAGCCGATCGACCACATCAACGCCAACCCGTCACCGCTGGTGGCGTACTGGTTCGGCCCCGACGACGCCGACTTCCGGCACTTCGTCGGTCACACCCGCAGCGGTGGGGTGGCTCGCAACGACTTTGCCGCGCACATGATCCCGTCCGACGCGCCGTTCGGCGGGGTCGGCCGCAGCGGAACCGGTGCCTATCACGGCAAGGCCGGCTTCGACGCATTCAGCCACTACCGCACCGTGGTCGGCAGCGACCTGCCGTTCAGCGTCACCGGGCAGGCGGCCCGGCCGTTCAGCGCTTCCATGCGGATCAGCGCGGACCTCAGTCTGCGCCGGGCCCGCAACCGAACCGCCGCTCGGCTCAAGAAGTTTCGCTGACTGCCTGCTCGCGGGCCCACCGGTAGTCGGCCTTGCCGGCCGGGCTGCGCTCGATACTCGGGCGGAACACCACCGCCTTGGGCAGCTTGTAGCGAGCGATCGAGGACTCGGCGTGCCCGATGAGTTCGCCGGCCGTGGCTTCGGCGCCGTCGGCGAGCGCAACGACGGCCACCACTTCCTGCCCCCAGCGTTCACTGGGGCGGCCGGCGACCACGACATCGCGCACCGCGGGATGTGAGGCGATCGCGGATTCGACCTCTTCGGCGAAGATTTTCTCCCCACCGGAATTGATGGTCACCGAATCGCGGCCCAGCAGTTCTATCGCGCCGGTGTCGAGGTGGCGGGCGCGGTCGCCGGGCGTCGCGTAGCGCACCCCATCGATCACCGGGAAGGTCGCCGCGGTCTTGGCGGCATCGCCCTTGTAGCCCAGCGGCACGAATCCGCGCTGCGCCAGCCAGCCCAGCCCGTCATGGCCGGCGGGCAGGACCGCGCTGAAATCCTCGGTCACCACGCAGGTATCGGGTCCGGCGTTGAAGGTTCCGGTCGATACCGCGCCCGGGGCCGACATGTGGCTCATCTGGGCGCCGGTCTCGGATGACCCGACTCCGTCGACGACGATGAGATTCTCCTTGGCGTCGATGAGTTGCTGTTTGACGTAGGGAGTCAACTGCGCGCCGCCGTTGGCCACCACCGATAGTGAGGACACATCCGCTGTCCCTGCCCTGATCGCATCCAGCAGGGGCCGGGCCATCGCGTCGCCCACCACCGTGGCCACCAACACCTGTTCGCGTTCGATCGTGCGCACCACGTCGTCGGCATCGAAACGGTCGACCACACTGGGGAATACGACGGTCTGCCCCGTGGTCACCGCCGTCATCGCACCCCATTGGGCCGCGCCGTGGATCAGCGGCGGCAGGATGAGCAGCTTGGTACCCGGGTTGTCGACCGCACGCCCCACGATCTCCTCGACAGATTGTGCTTTCTCACCGGTCACCATGTTGCGGCCGCCGAATGCGGTCATGAAGATATCGTGCTGGCGCCACAGCACCCCTTTGGGCATGCCGGTGGTGCCGCCGGTGTAGAGCACGTACAGGTCATCGGGATTGGGTTGCACGGGAGGCGTCGTCAGGGTGGGGGAGCTGACGATCGTCTCGTAATCGACCGCGCCGTCGAGCAGTTCGTTGCCGGAGTCGTCGGCGATCTGGATCAGCATCCGCAGCGCCGGCAGCTCGTCGCGGATCTCGGCCACCCGCGGCGCGAACGCCGCGTGGTACACGAGCGCGGACGCGCCGGAATCGGCGAGCAGGTACTGTAATTCGTTCTTGACGTAGCGGTAGTTGACGTTGAACGGGGCGACCCGAGTCCGGAAGGAACCGAGCAGGGACTCGATGAATTCCGGTCCGTTGTAGGCGTAGATGCCGAGCAGGTCCTGGCCCACTTCGTGGCCGGCGAGCTCACTGCGTTCGGCATATGCGCCCAGCCCGCGTGAATGTAGGTATGCCGCCAGTCGATTCGACCGGTCCACGATCTGGCGGTAGGTCAACCGTCGTTCGCCCTGGACGACCAGCGGGCGGTCTCCGATGGCGGCGGCAACGGCCTCAGCGACAGCCGGAACGGTGAACTCCACGGTTTCTCCTATGGGCGGGTCAGCGCTGCCACGCGTGCAGCAAGTCATCGGTGGTGGTGACGGTGGCGAGCAGGGACAGCGTGTTGTCGATGACTGCGTCGGCGTAGGCGGTGGGGATTCCGGCTACCGCATCCCGCGGGAGGACCACCCGGTACCCGGCGTTTACCGCGTCCATCACCAGGTTGGTGATCGCGATGTTCACCGAGACTCCCACGGCCACGATGGTGCGTACCCCGAGGTTGCGCAGGATCGCGTCCAGATCGGTGCCGCCCATCGGGCCCAGGCCGTGCCACCGGGACAGCACGAGATCCTCGGGTTCCGGGCCGAATTCGGGTAACAACGTGGCGCCGGGACTGCCGGGCAGGATGCCGACGTCGTTGCGGCCGATTGCGAAGATCTTGGCGTTGTGATTGGAACCCAACCCATCCGGACGGCGCTGCACCAGGCAGTGCACCACCTGGGTCGAGGCGGCGCGCGCCGCCGGCAACAGCTTGGCGATATTGGGCAATGCCTCGCGGCGGGCCTCGTCGGCGAGGGCGGCCAGCCCGGCGTCGAGGCCGACCACCGCGCCCTGACATTCCTGGGTGACGATCGCAGTGTGCTCGGGTGCGACGAGTTCGGCCAGGTCGAGCTTCATGAGACGGTGGCTGTGCTGTCCACCGGGGGCACCTCGTAGAACTGAGTAGCCCATTTGCGCATGGCCATATAGGGTTTGGCGTCGATCTTGGCCAGCGGCGGGTGTTCGACGTACTTCTGGTAGCGCCAGATGTCGCAGTCCTCCCACACGGTTTTGAGGAACTGCTTCTCGACCTGTTTGCGAACCTGCTCGGGCGGGATGTCGGAGGTCTCGCCTGGGAGCTTGGGCCACCAGATCGAATAGAACATGTCCGACACCTCGTCGTCGACGGGAGTGCAGGCGAAGATCAACCGGTGATTGGACGAGCCCTCGAAGGCGCTCATCGCGAACCCGAGTCCGGAGAAGTGGCTGTGAATCCGCAGCGCCATCTTGTCCGGATCGTCACTGCGGGTGTCGGGCCAGCCGGTCAGGAACCGCCATTCCTCGTCGACGTGTTCCCAGTGCAGGCAGACCGGAGTGACGGTGGCACCGTGCACGTACCGGAAATGTGAACTGTCCGGACCGTTTTCGGCGACGATCTGGGGGTGCACCGGGATCGCGTCGGCCCGGCTGGAGAACTCCGGATAGGGCCGGTAGTAGGCATTCGGGTCCGTTTCGAACTGCGGGAACTTGTGGAAGATGTCGGGCAGTTCCCACTGCGGTTCTTTACCGTCGGGCTGGTACCACATGAAGATGCAGCCATATTGCTCCTTGACCGGGTAGGACCGCAGCCGGAGCCCGCGGTTGGGCTTGTCGGGCTGGTAGGGGATGTAGGTGTTGTTACCTTCGGGGCCCCACCGCCAGCCGTGGAACGGGCACTCCACGCAGTCGCCGACCACCTTGCCGCCGTGCCCGATGTGCGCGCCCAGATGTTTGCAATGGGCTTCCAACACATGCAGCTCGCCAGACTCGTCGCGGTAGGCGGCGAGATCCTCGCCGAAATACTTCAGCGCCTTGACGTCGCCGACGGCGTACTCGGCCGACCACCCGATCATGAACCAGCCGGTGACCTTCCAGGTGAACGGCACTTTCATGGCCAGCTGCCTCCTGCGTTGTTGGTCGGCAATAGGTACGGAATACATTACAGTAGAGTTTTCCGCATAGAAAGCGGTGGGCGAGCGGATGCCGGGTGGCAGCGTTGATTCTACTGAATGGCTTACGGTAGCGTTTACAAGATGACTGCGGCCACGGTGGTGTTCGACCCGTTTTCGGAGGATTTCTTCAACAGCCCTTACGAGACGTACCGGCAGATGCGCCTGCACGCCCCGGTCTACTACAGCGAGCAATACGACTTCTATGCGCTGACTCGCCACGAGGACGTCGCCGCGGCGTTCAAAGACTACGAGACCTACTCCTCGGCTTACGGCGTCGATCTGGCGCAGGTGCGCAAAGACGATGTCACCGAGCATGGTTCGATCATTGCGATGGACCCGCCGGCGCACCGCCGGATGCGCAGCCTGCTCAACAAGGTGTTCACTCCGCGCGCGATCCAATCCAAGCGGGAACTGGTCACCGCGCTGATCGACAAGCACCTGGCGGGTGTGGATCCGGCCGGGTTCGACTTCGTCCAGGACTTCGCCGCTCGCTTTCCCGTCGACGTGATGACCACATTGCAAGGAGTTCCCGAAGGCGACCGTCAGCAGATCCGGCTGTGGATCGACGACCTGCTGCACCGGGAAGCCGGCGAGATCGAGATGGGTGAGGTCGGTATCAAGTCCGCCGTCGACATGGCGATCTACTACTTCCGGCTGATCAAGAAGCGCCGCCATGAGCTCGGGGATGACTTGATCAGCCAGCTGATCGAGTCCGAGATCGAGCGCGACAACGGTGAGATGGAACCGCTGACCAACATCGAGATCACCGAATTCGCCACGCTTCTCGGTGGTGCCGGCGCGGAGACGGTCACCAAGCTGCTCGGCAACGCGGTGGTGGTGTTCGCCCAGAATCCCGGCGAATGGCAGAAGTTGCTCGACGACCGCAGCAAGGTGCCGCTGGCCGTGGAGGAACTGCTGCGATACGAGGCGCCGGCGCAGTACAACGTGCGGCGCTCGATGCGCGAGATCGAACTACACGGCGTGACGATTCCGGCAGGCAAACCGGTGTTTCTGGTGGGTGGGTCGGCCAACCGGGACCCGGAGGCGTGGACCGAACCGGACCGGTTCGACGTCGACCGCGATCGGTCGCAAGCGCAGAATCTGGGGCTGGGCTACGGAATTCACAGTTGTCTGGGAGCGGCGCTGGCCAGGCTGGAAAGTGTGATCGCCCTGGACAAGATGCTGGACTTCATGCCCCGCTACGAGGTGGACTGGGATGGCTGCAAACGGGTGAACATGCAGAACGTCGCGGGCTGGAGCAACGTGCCGGTTCGTCTGCTGGACTGAGCATCCGCGGCGCAGACCCGAGATATAGTGCACCGCAGTCGACCAGGAGGTGATCCGTTGTCTGACGACATCGAAGCGATCAAGCAGCTCAAGGCCCGTTATTGCCGCTTCCTGGACACCAAGGACATCGATGCCTGGCGAGGATTGTTCGTCGACGATGTCGTGGTGAAGCTCGACATGGCCGTGTCGACCGGCGGTGCCGATCCGCAGACGGCCCCGCCGCTGAAGAGCTTCGACGAGTTCTTTCCCGTGGTGTGGGGCGGCGTCGAACACGCCGCGACGGTGCACCACTGCCACACGCCAGAGATCATGTTGACCTCCGACACCACGGCGACGGGCATCTGGGCGATGGAGGACATGTTGTTCTTTCCCGATGGCAGCGAGTTGCACGGCGCGGGTCATTATCACGAGACCTACGAAAAGCGGGACGGCACATGGCAGATCACGAGTCTGCACATGACCAGGACGCTGCTGAAGTTCAAAGGCGCTTGACTGGCTGCGTTACCGCGGTGACTCCGAGATGCTCTGATCTGCAACAAGATCCATGGTTTCACCGAACGCCTTGAGGTAGTCGAGCGCGGCCTGCGGGCTACTACCGTCCACGTGGATGACGGCCCAGGTGGCGCCGTGGCCCTCCAGTTCGTGCAGCATTCCGCGCCCGTGGCCGATCGAAGCGTCGTCATCGAGATCGATCGGCGGGCAGACCACCTGGACGTCGACGGTGGCCGGGTCGCGGCCGGCTTCTGCGAGGCGGTGGTGCAGGCGTCGCATGGCGGCGCCGAACTGATCGGGATTCTCGATGGCCGCGGTGCGCATCGTCGCCGCCATGCCCGTCGTGGCGATGATCGGCATCCACCCGGTACCGTGCTCGACCACGCGTCGGATCGCAGCGGCGCCGTTCCCGCCGATCCAGATCGGCGGATGCGGGCGCTGAGCCGGGTGCTGCAGCGAGACTGGCCCCACTGCAGCGAAATCAGCACCGGTAACCGGCTTTTCGGGCTCTGTCCAGATGGCGTGCAGTGCGGCCAGGGCTTCGTCCAGCAGTTCGGCACGACGCTCCAGGCTGACGCCGACTGCCGCGAACTCGGACCCTAGATAACCGGCACCGACACCCGCGATCAGCCGACCGCCGGAGATCAGGTCCACGCTGCCGAGGGCCTTGGCCGACAGGTACGGGTTGCGGAACGGGAGCACGTACAGGTTGGTCATCAACCGGATGCGCGAGGTGACTGCTGCCATGAAACTCAGCGCGGCGTTCGGGTCGAGCGTGTTGTGTCCACCGTTGTTCCGCCACTTGACCGACGGAGCCGGATGCTCGCTCAGGGCGACGGCGGAGAAGCCCGCCGCCTCAGCGTGGGTGACGACCGCCCGGATGACCTCCGGTTGCAGGAATTCGTCAGGTGCGGTGGGCAGCTCGCTCGGATATTCCAGGGTGTACTTCATTATTCCAGGGTGTACTTCATCGATCTTCCCGTTTCTGCGCCGATTCCGAGACGCTACTGAAACCATTACCGTAACATCCATCGTTGGTTGTCAACCGGGATGGAGTAGCGATGGATCGCCGGCGAAAAGTACTGGTCATGGGCGCAAGTGGAAACGTCGGGGCCTGTGTCACTCGCCAACTCGTCGAACGAGGCGACGATGTGCGGGTGCTGCTTCGCCGCAGTAGTTCGACCAAGGGCATCGACGGTGTCGACGTCGAACGCTGCTATGGCGACATCTTCGACACGGATGCGGTGGCGGCGGCCATGGCCGACCGGGACGTGGTGTTCTACTGCGTCGTCGACACCCGCGCCCACCTGGCCGATCCGGCGCCGCTGTTCTCCACCAATGTCGAGGGATTGCGCAACGTCCTCGATGTCGCGGTGAACGCCGACCTGCAGCGGTTCGTCTTTCTCAGCACCATCGGAACGATCGCCGTCGGTGACAACGGCGCAACCGTCGACGAGGACACCCCGTTCAACTGGGCCGGCAAAGGCGGCCCGTATATCGAATCCCGCCGTCGGGCAGAAGACCTGGTGCTGACCTATGCCAGGGAACGCGGACTGCCGGCCGTGGCGATGTGCGTGTCCAACCCGTACGGACCACCCGACTGGCAGCCCAGGCAGGGCGCACTTATCGCCATGGCCGCATTCGGCCAGATGCCGTGCTACATCCGCGGGGTGGGCGCTGAGGTGGTCGGCATCGACGATGCGGCACAGGCATTGGTCCTGGCGGCCGAGCACGGTCGGGTTGGTGAACGCTACATCGTGTCGGAAAGCTATATGACTCAGCAACAGATGTTCACCGCTGCGGCGGAAGCGGTCGGTGCCCGTCCGCCCCGGTTCGGTATTCCGATGGCCCCGCTATATGTGCTCGGCTGGTTCGCCGGCATGTCGAATCGGTTGTTCGGCACGGACTTTCCGATGAACCTTGCCGCCGCGCGACTGCTGTGGCTGACGTCGCCGGCCGACCACAGCAAGGCCGCCCGCGAACTCGGCTGGAAGCCGGCGCCGACGGCCGAGTCGATCGGCCGGGCCGCGCAGTTCTACGTCGACCGGAAGAACCGCAACGAGAAGGTCATCGACTTGTGAGCAGCCCCGACTTCGACGCGATCGTCGTCGGCGCCGGATTTTCCGGCTTGTATGCCCTGCACCGGCTACGGCAGCAGGGCCTGAGGGTGCGGATCCTGGAGAAGGCCGACGCCGTCGGCGGCACCTGGCTGGTCAACCGGTACCCCGGCGCCCGCTGCGACATCGAGAGCATCGAATACTCGTACAGCTTCAGCGATGAGATCCAGCAGGAATGGGTCTGGACCGAGACGATGCCGGCCCAACCCGAGATCGAGGCCTACCTGAATTTCGTCGCTGACCGGCTCGACCTGCGCCGCGACATCGCCTTCGGTACCGAGGTCACGTCGATGACCTTCGACGAAAGCACATCGCTGTGGGCGGTCAACACCGCCGGCGGGCAGACGCTGCACACCCCGTTCGTGGTGGCCGCCACCGGAATCCTCTCGGTGCCACTGGATCCCGACATTCCCGGGATGAGCCGGTTCGCCGGCACCTCGCTGTTCACCAGCCGCTGGCCGCGCGAAGAGGTCGACTTCACGGGCAAGCGAGTCGGGGTCATCGGTACCGGATCAACCGGGGTGCAGCTGATCCCGGTGGTCGCGCGGCAGTGCGCACAGCTCACGGTGTTTCAGCGGTCCCCGGCGTTCACCTTGCCGTGGCAGGTGCGAACCTTCGAGCCGGGGGAGCTTGACGCGCTCAAGGCCGACTACGCGAGTATCAGGGCCGCGCAGCGGGAACACCCGGTGGGGGCGGCTCGGCTCAGCGCGTTCTCCGTGCTGCTGGACATGCTGGTCCGTCCTCCCGTGAAATCGGCGTCGCCCGAGGAGAAACGGCGTGCGGTCGAGGAACACGGCGTCATGGGTGCGCTGAACTGGGGCGACGTCTTCTTCGACATCGATGCCAACCGGATGGCCACCGAGTTGTACGGACAGGCGGTGGCCCGCATCGTCACCGACCCGGACACGGCGGCGTCGCTGACACCCAGCCACCCCTTCGCCTGCAAGCGGCCCATCATCGACCAGGGTTACTACGAGACGTACAACCGGGACAACGTCACCCTCGTCGATCAGCGCAAAGGCGGCATCAATGAGGTGACGGCGACCGGGATCTCCACCGAACAGGGCGATTTTGACCTCGATGTGATCGTGTACGCCACCGGGTTCGACGCCATGACCGGCGCGTTGAGCCGGATCGATGTGCGAGGCCGGGACGGGGTGGTGCTGGGGGAGTACTGGTCCAAGGAGGGGGCCCTGTCCTATCTCGGTTTGGCGGTGGCCGGTTTCCCGAACTTGTTCACGATCCAGGGCCCGGGGAGCCCCTCGGCAGCAACGAATTTCGTGGCCGCCCTGGAGCAGCATGTGGAGTGGATCGCGGATTGCATCGCGTACCTGAGAGCCGGTGGGTACTCGCGCATCGAGGCGACGCCGCAGGCGCAGGCCGAATGGGCGGAACACACCACGGCTCTGGTGGCACCCACGGTACTGGTGCATCCGAGCTGCAACTCGTGGTACAACGGCGGCAATGTGCCCGGCAAGAAACGGATGTACCTCGGCTACACCGCAGGCATCCCCGAGTACCGTCGCCGGTGTGACGAGATCGCCGCTGACGGGTACACCGGGTTCACCGTTGCTTAGGGCTACCCGGATCGCCTGGGAGCTCGGTGGTGTGATGCCCCGCGCCGTGGGGGCGCTGGCCGGTCAGTGGAATCCATTGTCGGTCACCGGTCTGCGTCAGCTCGGCGAGGTTGCCCTCGACGAGCTCGTGGTGACTGGAATGACTCTGGCCGGCCCACCGCCGCAGCTGCCGCGGCCACTGGGCGAGTATCAGTGGGCCGCCGACGAACTCGGCGCACTCGGTATCGATGGTGCGCACGCTGAGCCGGATGCACTGGAGGTCAAGAGCATCCGGCCGCGCCGATTCGGTGCATTCACGTTCGACGAGCTGGTCTTCGACCATGAGGCCGCGTTGCCGACCTCGGTGCTGGCCGACGGTCACGGTGGCGTCGCCACCGCCAGGGTGCGGTTGTATCGCAGCGGAGACGACGCCCGCCCGTGGTTGATCTGGATGCACGGGGCTGGGCAGGGCGACCCGATGGATCTGCTGGTCGCGCGAGTTCGACGGCTACGTGAACTCGGCTTCAACGTGGCCCTGCCGGTCCAGCCCGGGCACGGGCCGCGCCGCGGGTCATGGCCCGACTATCCGGCCCGTGATCCGCTGGCCAACATCGCGGGCATGATGCGTGCGGTGTCGGAAGTTCGGGCACTGATCGGCTGGCTTGAGCCGCAATCGTCGTCGATCACGGTGGCCGGCCTGTCGTTGGGAAGTGCGGTGGCGGCGCTGGTGTCGCATCTGGACGCCCGGGTTGACGCGGTGGCGTTGTACACGCCGATCCTGAGTCTCAACACGATGATCGGAATGCACTTGGCGCGCTGGGGATCAGCGGGACGGCACTCGGCGCGGGAGTTGCGGTCCACCACGGTGGCGGCGATGACCTCGGTGATCGACCCGTTGCACACCCGGCCGCGCACCGAGCACCGTGTCATCGTCGGTGCCTGGCACGACCGGATGGCGATGCGCAGTTCGGCCTTGGCCATGCACGAGCAATGGGGCGGCGAACTCTACTGGCACGACGGCAGTCATGTCGGGCAGCTGTTCTCCGGTGCGGTGCAGGATGCGACCGAGCGATTCCTATCTGCCGTAGCTTGACGTGATCCGGGCGCGCACACAGTTGATCTCGTGGTCGAGATCGTGGTCTTCGGGCAGGACCACCCATTGAAAGGCGATCCCGAAGATCGATCCCGTGATGTCGCGCAGTGCGATGTCGACGTCGATATCGGGTCGCAGTGAACCGTCGGTGATACCGGCTCGCAGACCGGCCTCGATCTTGACGGCAGCCCCGGCCAACTGACTGCGCACGCCCTCGCGCAGCGGCGACGTGGTCTTCACCGCCTCGAATGCCGAGACGAACATCGCGCGGGTCACTGCGGCGTCCTCGGCGTGGATCTCCTGCACGCGGTCGAAATGCGCCAACACCTGCTGCAGCCCGGACGCGCCCGGTGCGGGATCGGGGTTCAGCCGCGCCACATAGACATCCTGGAAGGCGTCGAGGATGGCGTCCTTGCTGCCGTAGCGGGCGTGCACCATGGCCCGGCTGTACCCCGCACGGCGACCGATCTCAGCAGCAGTCGTTGCCTCCCAACCCTTCTCGACGATCAACTCCGCGGCGGCCTGCAGCAACCGGCGCGAGGACTGCTCGACGCGCTCCGGCTGAGTGAGGCCGTGGGCGGGTGAAGGCACCCTTGAATATTAGACGGTCGACAACTAACTTAGTTGTTCAGCGTCAAATTTCCCTGCGGAGGTCAACGATGACGTCGGTCGCAGCACCCGTGTCCGAACCGGTGCCCACAGGCATCGATGGGGTCACCGCGCCCTGGCTGACCGAGGCGCTGGGTGTGTCCGTGACGGCGGTGCGGGCCGAGCGTATCGCGCTGGACACCGGCTTCTCCGCGGCGCTATACCGGATCCACCTCAGCGGATCTGAAGATGTACCAAAGACTTTGATCGTCAAGTTGCCGGCCGACTCGCTGGCGCGCGGCGGGATGGAGATGCTCGGCGGCTATCAACGCGAGTTGTGCTTCTACCGGCAGGTCGCGCCGGATGCGCCCATCGCCACGCCGCACTGCTACGTGGCGCGGATGTCCGGCCCGGACTTCGTGCTCGTCCTCGAAGATCTGCGGGACTGGGAGAACGCCGACCACCTCGCCGGGCTGACGCTGCCCCGTGCGCAGCTGGGTATTCACCAGCTGGCCGGCCTGCACACGTGGTCGGCAGGTGTGGATGACGTTGTGCTGCAGGAATTTCCCAGCATCGACAGCTCGATGACGCGAGACCTGTTCCTGCCCGCTTTCGCGCCCGGATGGCAGAACTACCGGGAGCACAGCAGTCGGCCGGTTCCGGAGTCGGTCGCGAATTTCGCCGAGCAGTTCACCGAACTGGCGCCTGCTGCGCTCGCAGCACTCTCGGATCGGAACATGTTGCTGCACGGGGATATCCGCGCCGACAACATGTTCTTCCGCGATGACGCGCTCAAGGTGGTCGACTTTCAGCTGACCGTCCGCGGCGCGGGCGCGGCGGATATCGCCTACCTGGTCAGTCAGGGACTGCCCACCGAAGTGCGTCGCGGGTACGACGAGGAACTGGTGCGTGAATACGTCAGCCTGGTGCCCGGGTACCCGTTCGACGAGGCCTGGCGCCATTATCGTTTCGCCACCGTCCTGTTGCTGTACATGCCGGTCGTCGCCCTGCTCACGTGGGATGTCGCACCCGAACGGTCCCGGCAACTGTGTCTCGCGCTCATCGACCGCGCCGTCGCGGCCATCGAGGACATCGATGCTCTGGAGGTGTTCGCGTGACCGTCCGGACTGCACGTGAAGTGGTGGAGCAGTACAACTGGGTGGTCTGGAACGAGAAGGACTTCGCCCTTGCCGACGAACTATTGGGGGACACTGTCACCCGCCACGATGTCGGAGAGGCGAAGGTGCTCACCCATGAAGAGGCGGTCAACCGGGTCATCGACCACTGGGCGATGTTCGAGACCATCCGGTTCGATCTGAACCTGATCGTCGCGGGCGACGACGGGGAACACGTCGCGATCGTGTACGAATCCCCGATGACGTTTCCCGACGGCAACGCCATCACGGTCAGCAGTATGGAGATCTTCCGCGTTGTCGACGGCCGGATCACCGAAGTGTGGAATTGCGGCTACAAGCAAGGAGTTTGGGTATGACCGACGAGCGTTTGCGCGAGGAGCCGAAATGACCGAACCGGTTCTCGATGAACTTGGCTACTACCTGCTGGCCGGTGCGGGTGGTGAGGGCCCGGCCACGCTGATGGACGAGGCGCGCCGCGGCGAGGAACTCGGGTTCGGTACCGCGTTCATCTCCGAACGGTGGAACGTCAAGGAGGCATCCTCGCTCGTCGGCGCGGCCTGCGCGGTCACGGATCGCATGCAGATCGCTACGGCGGCAACCAATCACAACACTCGTCATCCGCTGATCACCGGATCGTGGGCCACCACGATGCACCGGCTGTCTCGGGGCCGGTTCACCTTGGGCATTGGTCGCGGGATCGCCGCGATGTACAACGCGTTCGGCGTTCCCGCGGTGACCACCGCCCAGATGGAGGATTTCGCGCAGGTCATGCGCCGGCTGTGGCACGGCGAGGTGATCTTCAACCACGACGGCCCGATCGGCAAGTATCAGGTGCTGTTCCTCGACCCCGACTTCAACGAGGACATCCGGCTGGCGATCGTCGCGTTCGGACCGCAGACGCTCGCCCTGGGTGGACGGGAGTTCGACGACGTCATCCTGCACACCTACTTCACCCCGGAGACACTGCAGCGCGCGGTCAAGACCGTCAAGGAGGCCGCCGAGCAGGCCGGCCGCGATCCCGACAGCGTGCGGGTCTGGTCCTGCTTCGCCACCGTCGGCGATCATCTGCCCGAGGAGCTGCGGCTGAAGAAGACCGTGGCCCGGCTCGCCACCTACCTGCAGGGCTACGGCGACCTGCTGGTCAGCACCAACAACTGGGATCCGGCTGTGCTGCAACGGTTCCGGGAGGATTCCGTCGTCACGTCGATCCCCGGCGGCATCGACCACAAGGCCACCGCCGAGCAGATCGAGCACATCGCGACGCTGATCCCCGACGAGTGGCTGGAGCCGTCGGCCACCGGATCGGCCCCCCAATGCGTCGACCGCATCCGCCAGGAGTTCGACTACGGCGCCGATGCGGTGATCATGCACGGGGCCACCCCCGACGAACTGGAGCCGATCGTCACCGAGTACCGGGCCACGCAACCCTAGGAAGGCAGGCGGTCACGGCATGATCAGGGTGCGGGACACCGGCTCGGCGACCGCCTGACGGCTGAAGATGCCGTGCTGCAGGGTGACCAGCAACGCGTTGCGGGTCTCCTCGGGGGAGATGAGCTCATCGAAGCCGAGGTGGCCGGCCGACCGGAACGACGCCTCCAGTTCCATCCGCTTGAGTACCTCGGTGTAGTCCTCGCAGGCGTGGGTCGCGGCGCTGAGCGCGGCCGCGCCCATCGCACCCATCGTCGCTCCGGGGTAGGCGAAGGTGGCCACCTGGTCGTCGAAACCTAAGAGCGACATCACCATCGAGCCGAAGCCGAACGCCTTGCGCAGCGTCACGTGGAGCTTGAGCGTCGTCGCAGCGGTCTGGGCGGCGAACATGCGTGCGCCGCTGCGCAATACCCCGTTGCGCTCGGACTGGCTTCCCGGCAGCATGCCGGGGTTGTCGGCGAGGAACACGATCGGCAGGTGGAACGAGTCGGCGACCGAGATGAAGTGTGCGGCCTTGTCGGCCGCGTCGGCGTCGATCGAACCGGCCATCACCTGCGGTTGATTGGCCACCACCGCAACCGGATACCCGCCCAGGTGCGCGAGTGCGCAGATGATGGCGCGGCCGAACTTCGGTTGCACCTCGAACCAGTCGGGCCGGTCGAAGACCTCGTCGAGCACGGCGCGCATGTCGTAGATGCGGCGGTTGTCGCGCGAAATGATGTCGAGAAGCTCGGGGGTCGGTCGTGGCTCGGCGGTATCGTCGGCAAGGCGGGTGGGCGGATACGACCAGGCGCTCGACGGGAAGTAGGACAGGTAGCGGCGGATGTCGTCGATGACCGTCTCGTCGTCTTCGGCGTAGTTGTGGATCACGCCACTTGCCAGAGCGACATTCGGGCCGCCGAGATCTTCCTTCGAGATGTCTTCTCCGGTCGACTCTTTCACCACCGGAGGTCCCGCGGTGAAGATGGCTCCCTGGTGGCTCATGATGGTGAAGTCGCACACCGGTGCCACCAGCGCGCCGTGACCGGCCGACGGGCCGAGAACCGCCGATACGGTGGGCACCTTGCCGGAGCATTTCGCCTGGGCGATGAGGTCGGTGGGGGTGCGCCCGTAGTGCTCGCCGCTCGGGCGAAAACCCGCTCCCTCCAACAGCATCACCAGCGGAATCTTGTTGCGCAACGCCAGTTCGGCGAGCCGGTAGCGTTTGGCGTTACCGCCGGGCCCGATGCTGCCGGCCAGCGTGGTGAAATCCTCGGCGCCGACCATCACCGGCGTGCCGTCGATCCGGCCCGAACCGGCGACCAGCCCGTCGGAGGCGATGTCACCACCGACCAGGGTGCCGAACTCCTGGAAGGTGCCCGGGTCGAGCAGTCGGGAGATCCGGGCGCGGGCATCGAGCTTGCCCTTGCCGTGGTGTTTGGCCAGCCGTTCGGGACCGCCCATGCCGAATGCGTGCTCCCGCCGGCGGGCGAGGTCCTCGAGCGTTTCCTTCCACTCGGGGTCGTTGGTCATGGTGTCTCCACTTCTCGAACCGGCGGTTGCCTTGTAGCCTAGCCTCGTTGACCATACTGAATTGCTTACTGTAGCGTCGACCAGGTGGTCAGGTTTTGTGCGGCGGAACAAGCTGGCAAAGGAATGCGCCGCCGATGAGTGAACCCGTTGCGTGCACCGTCAAGGTCGACCGTGGTATCCCCAGCCGGCTTGCCGAAGTCCCGGAGATCGCCCGCGACCTGGAGGCCCACGGCTACGACGGGTGCTGGACCGGTGAGATCAACCATGACCCGTTCCTGCCGCTGGCGGTGGCCGCCGAGCACACCGAGCGGATCCAGATCGGCACCAGCATCGCGGTGGCGTTCGCACGCAATCCGATGACCATGGCCCAGTTGGGTTGGGACCTGCAGACATACTCGGGTGGCCGCTTCATCCTCGGATTGGGCACCCAGATCCAGCCGCACATCGAGAAGCGGTTCAGCATGCCGTGGAGTCACCCGGCGCGCCGGATGCGCGAATACATCGAAGCGCTGCAGGCGATTTGGGGCTGTTGGCGCGACGGGACCAAGCTGCGGTTCGAGGGGGAGTTCTACACCCACAAGATCATGACGCCGATGTTCACCCCGGAACCGTCGACACTGCCGCACCCGAAAGTGTTCCTGGCCGCGGTGGGTGAACTGATGACCGAAGTGTGCGGCGAGATGGCCGACGGTCTGCTGGCTCACGCGTTCACCACCCGGCGCTATCTCGACGAGGTGACCGCGGTGGCATTGCAGCGCGGCATGGTCCGCAGCGGGCGTGACCGCGGTGACTTCGAGCTGTCCTGCCCGGTCTTCCTGGTCACCGGCGCCGACGAACGGGAGATGGCTGCGGCGTCGGTCGCGACCCGCAAACAGCTCGCGTTCTACGGCTCGACGCCGGCCTACCGCAAAGTACTGGAGCTGCACGGCTGGGGTGATCTGCACACCGAACTGCACCGGCTGTCGCTGGCCGGCGAGTGGGACGCGATGGGCGAACTGATCGACGACGAGGTGCTCGGCACCTTCGCGGTAGTGGCCCCGATCCCCGAACTCGCCGCGGCGTTGCGGCGCCGCTGCGACGGCGTCATCGACCGGGTGCTTCCCGGTTTTCCCGCCGCGGTGTCCCCGGACACCGTGAACGCGGTGCTGCAGGAGTTTCGCGAATGCCCGCCAGTGAGGAGCCACGTATGACCGTCCGCACAATCGACGATGTCGCCAGGATGTTCGCCGATCCATCGGCCTATACCGACGAGGCGACATTGCACACGGCGCTGACCCACCTGCGGGCGAACGCCCCGGTGTCCTGGGTCGAGGTGCCCGATTACGCCCCGTTCTGGGCGATCACCAAACACGCGGACATCATGGAGATCGAGCGTGCCAACGACATCTTCACCAATTCGCCGCGCCCGGTACTGGTGACCCGCGAGGGCGACGAGCAGCAGGCCGCGATCGGGATTCGCACGCTGATCCACACCGACGACCCACTGCACCGCGATCTGCGGGCCATCGGCGCCAACTGGTTTCGGCCGAAGGCCATGCGCGCGTTGAAGGACCGCGCTGACGAACTGGCCAAGCGCTTCGTCGACAGAATGGTCGACGAAGGGCCGGAATGCGATTTCGTGCAGCAGGTCGCCGTGAACTATCCGCTGTACATGATCATGACGCTGCTCGGGGTGCCGGAGTCCGACTTCGCGTTCATGCTGAAGCTCACCCAGGAGCTGTTCGGCAGTGACGACGACGAGTTCAAGCGCGGCACCAGCATGGAGGAGCAGGGCATGGCGCTGCTCGAGATGTTCCAATACTTCACCGAACTGACCGCCTCGCGTCGCGCGAATCCGACTGACGACCTGGCCTCGACGATCGCCAACGCCACTCTGAACGGGGAGCCGCTGTCCGATATCGACACGGTCTCCTATTACGCGATCATCGCCGCCGCCGGCCACGACACCAGCAGCGCCAGCATCTCCGGCGGCATGCACGCGCTGCTGCAGAACCCCGACCAACTGGCCCGGCTGCAGAACGACATGAGTCTGATGCCGTTGGCGGTCGAGGAGATGGTCCGCTGGACGACACCGGTCAAGGAGTTCATGCGGACCGCGCAACAGGACTACGAGATTCGCGGCGTACGGATTGCGAAGGGCGAGTCGGTGCTGTTGTCCTATGTCTCGGGTAACCGCGACGAGGACGTCTTCGTCGACCCGTTCCGCTTCGACGTCGGGCGAGATCCCAACAAGCACATCGCGTTCGGCTACGGCGTGCATTTCTGTCTCGGTGCCGCACTGGCCCGCATGGAGATCAACAGCTTCTTCTCCGAGCTGCTACCGCGACTGCGCTCAGCAGAACTCGCCGGCGTGCCGCAGCACATGGCCACCACGTTCGTCGGCGGGCTCAAGCACCTGCCGGTGCGGTACACGCTGCGCTAGGGTGCCGAGCAGACGCAAATGTCCCCGACACGCCGAGCGTGCGGGGACATTTGCGTCTGCTCGCGGTGGGGGGATGACTAGTCGGAGCCCGAGTTGCCCCTCGCCGCGGCGTGCAGCGCGTCACCACGGGTGCCCTGCTCGTGGTGACTCAGGGCCTGAATTGAAACATCATGGCCTTCAGCGGCTTTGCGCAGCGCACCAACCGTGGCCTGCTCCCGTGAGATGTGGGTGAACGGGTCGAACGAGTACCAGCGCATGGCGTTCTCGTACGTCATCTTGTTGATCTCGTCGTCCGGCACGTTGTTCTCGGTCAGCACATCCCACAACTCCTCGGGGGCGCCCGGCCACATCGAGTCGCTGTGCGGGTAGTCAGCCTCCCAGGCGATGTTGTCGATACCGATCTTGTCGCGCAGGGTCACGCCCACCGGGTCGGAGATGAAGCAGGTGAGAAAGTGCTCGCGGAACACCTCGCTGGGCAGCTTGCCGCCGAAGTTCTGGTGGGTCCAGGTGGAGTGCATCTCGTAGGTGCGGTCGACGCGTTCCAGGAAGTAGGGAATCCAGCCGGTGCCGCCCTCGGACAGCCCGATCTTGAGATCCGGGTAGTCCTTGATGGGCTTGGACCACAACAGGTCCGCGGCGGCCTGCACGATGTTCATCGGCTGCAGCGTGATCATCACGTCCAATGGTGCGTCGGGTGCGGTAATGGCCAACTTGCCCGAGGATCCGATGTGAACGTTGAGCACGGTGTTGGTGTCGCACAACGCTTTCCACAGCGGCTTCCAGTAGTCGTCGTGGAAGCTCGGGTATCCCATGGCCGCCGGATTTTCGGTGAACGTCAGCGCGTGCACGCCCTTCTTCGACACTCGGCGGACCTCGGCTGCGCAGGCCTCGGCGTCCCAGATGACCGGCAGCGCCATCGGAATGAATCGGGCCGGATAGGCGCCACACCATTCGTCGATGTGCCAGTCGTTGTAGGCCTGAACCAGTGCCAGGGAGAACTCCGGGTCCTCGGTGGCGAACAGGCGGCCGGCGAAACCGGGGAAGGACGGGAAGCAGATCGAGCCGAGGATGCCGCCGGCGTTCATGTCCTTGACGCGCTCATCGACGTTGTAGCACCCCTTGCGGATCTCATCGAGACCCTGGGGTTCCAGGCCGTACTCCTCCTTGGGGCGGCCCGCGACAGCATTCAACGCGACATTGGGGATGACGATGTCGCGGAACTGCCAGGTGTCGCTGCCGTCCGGGTTGTGCACCAGGCGCGGGGCTTCGTCGGCGTACTTCTTCGGAAGGTGGTTCTTGAACATGTCAGGAGGTTCGACGATGTGATCGTCCACGCTGATCAGGATCATGTCGTCTTTGTTCACGAACGCGCTCCATTCATGACGGGCTTACCGTATGGCTCACAGTATATGCTCGATCCTGCTGAGTCGACCTCCGGTTGGACTACCTCTCCAATGCCTCCGCGCATCGGCTCAGAATGCCGAGGAAGCTTCTACGGACAAGTCGAGAACTGACCGCCTCCATCACCATCCCGCCCGTGCGAACTGGGTATTTGAAGGTCGACGCCCAGTCAACGTGTGTGGCGGCGGCGCACGCGGTGAATGTCATCGTCGCGCCCAGATGGTCAACAGAGGGAAAAGCGCGAATCACGCGGTAGGAGTAGCTTCGCGGCGGGTCGTATGCCGTGATCACCTCGCGGAACCACGTAGTACCGAACCCGTTTACCTCCCTTATCGCACCGACTTCGGGGGACGAGTCGCCTACATAACCCGCCGTGAAGCCGATCGAAGACGCCAGGGGAGTAGTGAAATTGGCGGGATCTGCCAGCCAGCCGAAAACTCGGTCCGTCGACGCGGCGATGGTGCGCTCGACGTGAAGTTTGACCATAGGTGTCCGGCCTTTCTCGCGCGAACGGTCAGCAGCAGCGTGCCCCTGGATTGGCCTCCGTATTGCGGTGCCGCATCTTCCAGTAATCCCGCTCGGACAGCACCGGCTCACCGGGATGGGTGCGTTCCCGGTGAGCGACGTAGCGCCGATAGTGGTTGTCGCCCATCAATGTTGACCAGTACCACCCGATGTGGCGTGCGGCCTGGCGTGTGCTCCGGGCAAGGCGTCCCACTGCTTCTGCACCTCCTTCTCGACCGAGGTGGGAATCAGACCGGACGGGGCGAAGATGCGTGACGGCACTTCCTCGTCTACCGCCAACGGCCGTCCGGCGCCGCGCAGCGCCTGCAGGGCCATCACCACGCCCGCGATGAACACGATCAGCACCAGCACCGCGAACACCACCGACAGGGTGCCCTGGATGAACGTGTTGCGAATGACCGCGTCGATCTGATCCGGGTTCTTCGCCGCGCCGAAGGTGGACTTGCCGGCCTCCTGAGCTGCGACGTACTGCGAATGTTGCTTCCAGTAACCGACTTTCGGGTCGGCGGAGAAGATTTTCTGCCACGACGCCGTCATCGTCACCGTCAGATCCCACAGCAGCGGAATCCCTGGAATCCAGGCCCACTTCACCAAGCCTCGCTTGATCACCACGACGGTGACCACCGTGAGCGCGATCGCCGCCAGCAGCTGATTGGCGATGCCGAACAGCGGGAACAACGTGTTGATGCCGCCCAGCGGGTCGGTGACGCCCATCAGCAGGATCGAACCCCATGCGGCGACGACGATGACGCTGCAGGCCCAGGCGCCCGCCCGCCAGCTGGGGTTGCGCAGCTTCTTCAACGGCCCGCCGAGATTGCCCAGGCCGTCGGACAGCATGAACCGCGCGACGCGGGTACCCGCATCGACCGTGGTCAGGATGAACAGCGCCTCGAACATGATCGCGAAGTGGTACCAGAACGCCTTGAGGCTCGCCCCGCCGAAGACCTGGTGCAGCACCTCGGACATGCCGAACGCCAGGGTGGGTGCACCGCCGGTGCGCGACACGATCGAGTGTTCGCCGACGCCTTCGGCGGCCTCGGTGATCTCCTGGGCCGTGATCGGCTGCCCGGACAGGCCCAGGCCGTTGACGTAGTCGGCGGCGGTCTGCGCGGTGGTGCCGGTTTGTGCCGTCGGCGCGTTGATCGCGAAGTACAGGTGCTGGTTCAGGATCGCCGCGGTGATCAGGGCCATGATCGCGACGAACGACTCGGTGAGCATGCCGCCGTAGCCGATCAACCGCATCTGGCTTTCCTTCTCCAGCAGCTTGGGTGTGGTGCCCGAGGAGATCAGCGAGTGAAACCCCGACAGCGCGCCGCAGGCGATGGTGATGAACAGGAAGGGGAACAACGAGCCGGCGAACACCGGGCCGGTGCCGCTGGTGGCGAACTGCGAGATCGCGGGCGCCTGCATCACCGGGCGGGCAATCAGGATGCCGACGGCCAGCAGCGCGATGGTGCCGACCTTCATGAACGTCGACAGGTAGTCGCGCGGGGCCAGCAGGAACCACACCGGAAGCACCGACGCGGCCAAACCGTAGATGATGATGCACCACGACAAGGTGACCTTCGAGAGCGTGAACCAGTCAGCACCCCAGGAGGTTTCGGCCACCCAGCCGCCGGAGATCACCGCGAGCAGCAGCAGTACGACACCGATGAGCGAGACCTCCGAGACCCGGCCGGGGCGGAAGAAGCGCAGATACAGGCCCATGAAGATGGCGATCGGGATCGTCATGGCGATCGAGAAGACGCCCCACGGGCTTTCGGCCAGCGCATTGACCACCACCAGGGCCAGCACCGCCAGCAGGATCACCATGATGACCAGCACGCCGACGATCGCCGCCACGCCACCGACCACGCCGAGCTCGTCGCGTGCCATCTGTCCCAGCGAACGGCCGCGGCGGCGCACCGAGATGGACAGCACCAGGTAGTCCTGAACGCAGCCGGCCACGACGGCGCCGACGATGATCCAGATCGTGCCGGGCAGATAACCCATCTGCATGGCCAGCACCGGGCCGACCAGCGGACCCGCGCCGGCGATCGCGGCGAAGTGGTGACCGAACAGCACCCGCCGGTCCGTCGGCATGTAATCCGTGCCGTTGTCGAAAAGCTCTGCCGGAGTGGCATTGTCGTCACGGGGCCGGACGATCTTCATCTCGATCAGCCGGGCGTAGAACCGGAAGCCGATCACGTAAGTGCAGATCGCGGCGATCACGAACCAGACCGCGTTGACGGTCTCCCCGCGGAAGAAGGCGATCACCGCCCAGGCCACCGCGCCCAGCACCGCGACGATCGCGAAGATCGCCTTGTGCTTGGCGGTGATCGGAGAGCGGTCGATGATCGCCACCGGCGGAAGGTCTTTGTCGGTGCGGATATAGGTGACGTCGCCGTCGTGCTCCTCGATGCGGTCCGCCGGTGGGGCGTCCGGTGTTGCCACGGTCTCTCCTCGCTCGCCCTGTGTCATACGCGTCGTGATGATCTTTTCATCGAGCCAAAGCGTGTGGCATCGAATCCCGGTTTCCGAACCGTAGCCGGGAATCCGGGCGCAGGTCAGGTGAGGTAGGCGCGCACCGCGTCGATCGTGTCTGCCTGATCCGGGGTCTTGTCGTCCCGGTACCGCAGCACCCGCGCGAAACGCAGGGCAACCCCACCCGGATAACGGCTCGACCGCTGGACGCCGTCGAAGGCGATCTCCACGACCTGCTCTGGACGGACCGTCACCACCCAGCCGTTGTCGTCGACCTGCAGTTGGGTGAAGCGCTCGGTCTGCCACGCCAGCATCGCGTCGGTCATGCCCTTGAATGTCTTACCCAGCATCACGTATCCGCCGGTGTCCGGGTCCCGGGCCCCCAGGTGGATGTTGGACAGCTTGCCGGTGCGCCGCCCCGACCCGCGTTCGACGGCCAGCACTACCAGGTCCAGGGTGTGCACGGGTTTGACCTTGAGCCAGCCGGCACCGCGGCGACCGGCCTCGTAGGGCGCCGTCGGCGATTTGGCCATCACGCCCTCATGGCCGGCCGCCAGGGTGCGGTCCAGGAACTGTCGTGCCACGTCGGCGTCGGCCGTGACGATGCGGTCGACGCGCCGGTCTTGCGGAACCAGCGCGTCCAGCGACGCCATCCGCTGTTCGGTGGGCAGGTCGAGCAGATCCCGGCCGTCGATGTGCAGCAGGTCGAAGATGAAGACCGAGAGCGGTTCCAGATCGTGCGGCGTCTTGCGGCCGAACCGGGCGGCAGTGACTTGAAAGGGATGTGGGCGTCCATCGGGTCGCAGGGCAATGGCCTCGGCGTCTGCGATCAGCTCGGTGGCGGACAACGCCAGCGTCGCTTCCACCACCTCGGGCAACCGGTGGGTGACGTCGTCGAGGCTGCGCGTGTACACCGACACCTCCGTTCCCTTGCGATGGATCTGCACGCGGGCGCCGTCCAGCTTGGCCTCCAGAATCGCTGTACCGCCGAGCCGTTCGAGTGCGTCGGCCACATCCGTCGCGGTCTGCGCGAGCATCGGCCCGACCGGGCGCCCGACCTGCAGCTGGAACTCGGCCAGGGCGGATCGGCCACCGATCAGCGCCGCGGCGGCGACCGCGGGCAGATCGCCGGCGAGCATCGCCGCACGCCGGACGTCGGCCGCGGGAATATCGGATGCCTTGGCCACCGCGTCGGCCATCACCCCGGCCAGAGCGCCCTGGCGGAGTTCACCGCCCAGCAGGCGCCGCAGGAATGTCTGCTCGGCGCCGGTCGCCGCGGCGAACAGGCTGCGTACCGCATCGGCGCGCAGTGCCTGCGACCCCTTGCCTGCGATTCCCTTGATCTCGGTGAATGCGGCGTCGACGCCGGTGATGGTCAACGTGGGACCCTCGGCCGGTGCCGGCAGTGCACGCAACGCCGCCCACCCCACGCCGATCTGACGTTGCGGCAACTCGCCGGACAGCCACGACACCGTCACCGCCACGCAGCGGGCGTCGCCGTCCTCCGCAGTCGCGGCCAGCAGGGTGGCGATCCGGTCGATCTTGGCCAACCGCGCCGAGGCCCCGGCGATATCGGAAGATGCGGCAGCGACGTCGGCGAGCAACACGTCCTCAGCGTGCCACGGCGGTCAGACACCCTCCGGCGTTTGGCGGAGGAGTTGGGTCAGGACGGCGGCCTGCGATTGCAGGTCGGCGGCCCGGTCGTGGTGTCCGTTCGCGATGTATTCGTCTGCCGCCGTGAGCCGTTCGTCGATCTCGGCCTGCACGAGAGCGCGAATCTCGGCATCGCTCAGTACCCGGCGGGCGACCTCGGTCGAGCCCACCCCCGACACGGCCCCGGCGATCGCTCCGCCGATGCGGGTATCGGTCTGGTCGGCGTGGGGAGTTTCCGCGTTGTCGATGGCACTGAGCGCCGATCGGATGGCGGTGACGCTGACGGTGTCGCGGGACTTACGCGCCGCCAGCAGGGACGCGCGCAGTCGGTCGCGCCAATGCTGGGCAGGGGTCATGGCAGGCGAACCTATTCGGTCTCAGTGGCGGCGTCGAGGGATTTACGCACGTTCGTCGACGACGAGCGTGCGCTGCGTGTCGACAGAATCCGGCGTGTCGGGGGACAAACACGCACCGTCGCGGTGCAAAGGGTGGCCCAGGGGACCAGCACATCGAACCCGAAAGGCTTACGGGAAGGCTCGATGAGATAGGTTGCTTTACGATTTCGGTCATTTTTGGAAAGGGAGCTAGATGGAGATCGAAGGCAAGAAGGCTATCGTCGTCGGCGGCGCGTCGGGCTTCGGCCGCGCCACCGCCGAGGCATTGGCCAAGCGCGGCGCCAGCGTGGCAGTGCTGGACCGACCGCAGTCCAAGGGCCAGGAAGTGGCCGACGCGATCGGCGGCTCGTTCTTCGCCGTCGACGTCACCGACTTCGACGGCACCGAGAAGGTGCTGGAAGAAGCTGTCGCGTCCTTGGGTGGCCTGCACATCATCGTCACCACCGCAGGCGGCGGCATCGGCGAGCGCACGATCAAGAAGGACGGGCCGCACAGCCTGGACTCGTTCCGCTCCACCATCGATCTCAACCTGATCGGCACGTTCAACATCAGTCGCCTGGCGGCCTGGCACATGAGCAAGAACGAGCCGGTCGATGCCGAGGCCGAGGAGCGCGGCGTCATCATCAACACCGCGTCCATCGCCGCGTTCGAGGGGCAGATCGGTCAGGTCGCCTACACCGCCTCGAAGGCCGCCATCGCCGGCATGTGCCTGACCATGGCGCGCGACCTCGGCAGCCTGGGCATCCGGGTCCTGGCTATCGCGCCGAGCCTGTTCGCTACCGGTTTGACCGAGGGCATCCCCGACGAGTTCGCCGCGGTGCTCACCAAGGACGCTGCGTTCCCCAAGCGTCTGGGCAAGCCCGAGGAGTACGCCAAGCTCGCCGTGGCGATCGCCGAGAACGCCATGCTCAACGGCCAGTGCCTGCGGTTGGACGCCGGTCAGCGATTCGCCCCCAAGTAGAGTGATTTCGGGGTGATCAGCGGCGCCGGCCGCCGCCGATCACCCCGAAATCGCACACCGGGGAGGCGTGATGGCGACCATTGCAGACCAAGTCATCTCCGCACTGACACTGAGCGGGGTGCGGCGGGTCTACGGCCTTCCCGGCGACAGCCTCAACGGCTTCACCGACGCCATCCGGCGCAACGGCGAGATCACCTGGCAGCACGTCCGGCATGAGGAGACCGCTGCGTTCGCCGCAGCCGCCGACGCGGCGCTGACCGGTCAATTGGCCGTGTGTGCGGGCAGCTGCGGCCCGGGCAATCTGCACCTGATCAACGGACTGTTCGACGCGCAGCGCAGCCGTGTGCCCGTGCTGGCGATCGCGGCCCATATCCCGCGCACCGAGATCGGGTCAGACTACTTCCAGGAAACCCATCCGCAGGACCTCTTCCGCGAGTGCAGTGTGTACTGCGAACTGGTCAGTACCCCCGAGCTGGCGCCACGCATCCTGGAAATGGCGATGCGCGCGGCCGTCGAGGAAAACGGTGTCGCCGTCGTCGTCATCCCCGGCGAGATCTTCCTGCAGCGCGCGGGGGAGACCGGATGGACCACGCGTCCGGTGCGGCCCACCCGATCGATCGTGCGCCCTGACGACGAATCGGTGCGCCGCGCCGCCGACATCCTCAACGCGGCCGAGCGGGTCACCATCCTCGGCGGCGCCGGCGTGGCCGGTGCCCACGACGCCCTGATCGAATTGGCGTCGACCCTGCAGGCGCCGATCGTTCATGCGCTGCGCGGAAAGGAATTCATCGAGTACGACAACCCGTTCGACGTCGGCATGACCGGACTGCTCGGCTTCGCTTCGGGCTACAAGGCCATCAAAGAAGCCGACACCCTGCTGATGCTGGGCACCGACTTTCCTTATCAGCAGTTCTATCCGGAGGGTGCCACCGTCATCCAGGTCGACATCCGTGGTCGTCACCTCGGCCGCCGCACGCCGATCGATCTGGGCCTGCGCGGCAGCGTTGCCGACACCCTCGCCGCGTTGCAGCCGCTGCTGCGGCCCAAGAGCAACCGCGACCACCTCGACCGGTCGTTGCGCCATTACCGCAAGACCCGCGCCACGCTCGACTCACTGGCCGTCAACGATCGCGACAAGACCCCGATCCGACCGGAATATGTTGCCGCCCTTGCCAACCGGCTCGCATCCGACGACGCGGTGTTCACCTGTGACGTAGGGTCCCCGGTGGTCTGGGCGGCCCGATACCTGACCATGAACGGGCGGCGCAGGCTGATCGGGTCGTTCAACCACGGCACCATGGCCAACGCGCTGCCGCACGCGATCGGCGCGCAGACCGCGTTCCCCGGCCGGCAGGTGGTCGCCCTGGCCGGTGACGGCGGCCTCACCATGCTCTTCGGCGAGCTGGTGACGCTGATCCAGAACAAGCTGCCGGTCAAGCTGATCGTGTTCAACAACTCGTCGCTGAACTTCGTCGAGCTGGAGATGAAGGCCGCGGGCATCGTCACGTTCGGCACCGACCTGACGAACCCGGACTTCGCCGCGGTGGCCCAGGCCATGGGCATATTCGGCCGCCGGGTCACTGAACCGGGGGAGTTGGAACGGGCACTGGCCGACGCCTTCGCTCACGACGGGCCGGCTGTCGTCGACGTCCACACCGCGCGCCAGGAACTGTCGATACCGCCGGCGATCACCGTCGAACAGGCAAAGGGATTCTCGCTCTACGCGATTCGCACGATCCTGGCCGGCCGCGCCGACGAACTCTTGGATCTGGTCACCACCAACGTCGCCCGCCGCATCCTGGACTGACGGCTCACGCCGGCCGGGGAATCGCCGCGGCCGTGCTCTGGCCCAGCCATTTCGGGATGGCCCGGCGGACGTCCGCGGATCCCGACAGCGCGACACTGCCGTCGAGCACGGCGCGTGCCCAGCCGACGTCGCCACGCCAGATCTCGACCAGGGTGCGCAGATCGGTCTGCACGGTCCCGGCCACCTCATAACCGGGATCGAAATCGCAGACGTCGGCGTCGCCGTCGCTCACCGTCAGCCACCACCGCGACGCCTTGGGTTCGACGCCGTCGAGGATGAACGCGACCGTGGTACGTGAACGCGGCCACTCGGCGATGGGAATGGTGCGGCGCATGTCCCACATCAGCAGGTGCGGATCGAGATCCTGCTCGCCGAGTTCGCCGATCCAGCGCACTCCCCACGAACCGAGCGCGTCAACCACGTCGGCGAGTTCCTGCCCGCACGGTGTCAGGGAATAGCTTGTCCGCCCGTCGATCTCGGAGCGTTCGATCACCCCGGCGCGCGTCAGCGACTTCAGCCGCTTCGACAGCAGGGCCGGCGACATCTTCGGTACCCCACGGCGGAGATCGTTGAAGTGAGCGCTGCCACGGAGGAGTTCCCGGACCACGAGCAAGGTCCAGCGTTCGTCGAGCAACTCCATGGCCTTCGCCACGGGACAGAACTGGCCGTACGTCGACATCGGCGGTCTACCTCCCCGAAGAGTGCGGTGTCATAAGTACACCGCTGTCGGGGCCCGGAAGCCAGTACAGATTCAGAACCGGGGTCGCTACAGATCTGGTACTGGATTTGCTGCGCGGGGTGAGATCACGATGAACACCATGATCACTGACACCGAGCTCGAAGCCAAACACCGGGCGTTGTGGGCGCTGGGTGACTACGCGGCGATCGCCGCCGACATCGTGCGCCCACTGGGCCCCGTCCTGGTCGAAGCCAGCGGCGTCGGGCCCGGTGACCGCGTGTTGGACGTCGCGGCCGGCACCGGTAACGCAGCCATCCCCGCCGCGAAGACGGGTGCGAAGGTCGCCGCCAGCGACCTTTGCCCGGAACTGGTCGAAGCGGGCCGCCGGCTCAGCGCGGACGCCGGAGTCACGATCGACTGGGCCGAGGCCAACGCCGAGGCGCTGCCATTCGACGATGACTCCTTCGACGTCGTGCTGTCCTGTATCGGGGTGATGTTCGCCCCGCACCATCAGCAGGCCGCCGACGAACTCCTGCGGGTGACTCGCCCGGGCGGCCGGATCGGTCTGATCTCCTGGACCCCACAGGGTTTCATCGGACAACTGTTCGCCACGATGAGGCCCTATGTGCCCGCGCCGCCGGCCGGGGTGTCCCCGCCGCCGAGGTGGGGCGACGAGGACTACGTGCGGGGCCTGCTGGGCGACCGGGTGGGCGAGTTGACCTGTGAGCGGCGAGAACTCGACGTGACGTTGTTCCCCGACGGCGCGGCCTTCCGGGACCACTTCAAGGCCAACTACGGCCCGACGATCTCGGCCTACCGGGCCATCGCCGCCGACGCTGACCGGGTTGCGGCACTGGACGCCGACATCGCCGCGCTGGGCGACCGGTTCCTCGACGGCTCCTCAATGCCCTGGGAGTACCTGCTGACAGTGGCGAACACACACTGAGCGGAGCAGGCAGCTGGCACCATGGCTGCATGCCCGACGATGTTCAGGAATTGCCGACGCTCAGTGCCACCGACCAGGACGCCATCGGCCGTTGGCTGCGCGACCAGCGCATCGGAACCACCCTGACCGAGGTGGCGCCGCTGACCGGCGGAACCCAGAACATCGTGGTGGGCATGAGCGTCGACGGCCGCCGAATGGTGTTGCGGCGACCGCCTTTACATCCGCGGCCCACCAGTGACAAGACCATGCTGCGGGAGATCGCGGTGCTGCGCACCCTGGCGGGCTCGGCCGTGCCGCACCCCGGCTTCATCGCCGCCTGCACCGACCTCGACGTCATCGGCGTGGTGTTCTACCTGATGGAGGAGGTCGACGGGTTCAATCCGGGGACCGACGTCAGCCCGGCGTATGCGGCCGACGCCGATCTGCGCTACCGCGTCGGCCTGTCGTACGCCGGGAGTCTGGCCGAACTGGGCAACGTTGCCTGGGAGAACAGCGAACTCGCCGCCATCCGCCGGCCGGGTTCCTTTCTGGCCCGGCAGGTTCCGCAGTTCCTGGGTCTGCTCGACAGCTATCGGCACGAGCAATACTCACCCGAGTCGTTGACCGGTGTGGGGGAGTTGGCGCAGTGGCTGGAGGACAATCGTCCACCCGACGCCGAACCCGGCATCATGCACGGTGACGCGCACCTCAACAACGTCCTGCTGCACCGGGACAAGCCCGAACTGGCCGCGTTCATCGACTGGGAGATGTGCACGATCGGTGATCCGCTGCTCGATCTCGGCTGGATGCTCGTGTGCTGGCCCGACGAACCCAATCCGATCAACGCCGGATCGACACTGGCCGCCCTCGGTGGTCTGGCCCACCGCGGTGAACTCATCGAGGCCTACCGCGCGGCCGGAGGCCGCCGGACCGACCGGCTCGATTGGTATGTGGCGCTAGCCTGTTTCAAACTCGGCATCGTCATCGAAGGCACCTGGTCGCGGTACCTGGCCGGGCGGGCCAGCCGCGATGCCGGTGAGCAGCTGCACGCGTCGGCGGAGAATCTCCTCGCGCTCGGGACACGGGTCACGAAGGGGGACAACCCGTTCGAGTGACTTGCTCGCCGGGAAATCAGTAGGTGTCGATGGCGAGCTTGACAGCGAGGGCCACGCCCGCCGCGCCGATCAAGAATCGCAGCGGCGCCGCCGGCGCATGCCGCACGATCACCGGGCCGAGCCGCGAGCCGATGAGGCATCCGGCACCCAACGGGATGACGGCCGGCCAGTACACCGGGGCCACCACGATAAAAGCCACCGCGGCAACCGAATTGGCGACGCCGAGGATCACGTTCTTGCCGGCGTTGGCATGCGCGAGCGTCGCTCCACCGGTCCGCAACAGCAGGGCCAGCAGCAGCACCCCGGCGGCGGCACCGAAATAGCCGCCGTAGATGGTGATCAGGAAGATCGCACCGGCCTCCATGGCCACCTTGACCCGATGCTCGCGGTGGTCGGCCACCCGCGTCGGCTGCTGGCGGCCACGCGGCAGTAGGATCGCCACCGACGCGAACGCCAGGAGCGCGGGGACCACTTTCTCGAAGCCCTCGGCGGGGGTGCACAACAGCAACGTCGCGCCGACCGCACCACCGGCGATCGCGATCGGGATGATCCGCTTGATCCAGGCGCGTTGCCCGGCGAGCTCGGGCCGGGAACCCAGCACCGAACCGACGCCGTTGAACACCAGCGCCACGGTGTTGGTGACATTGGCGGTGACCGGAGGCAGGCCGATGAGCAGCAGAGCGGGATAGGTGGCCACCGAGGCCAGGCCGGCGATACTGCCGGTGAGTCCGCCGCCGATACCAGCGACGACGAGAAGGACAACCTCACCGACGCTCATGAGCCATCCACCCCGCCGAGACTACGGAGTCAAAAGTGTTTGCATGACCAGCCGCGCTGGGTCTAGCATCGCCAACGTGCCAAGGCGACTCGTAGTAGCAACCCGCAGCGGGGTCTGATCAGACCGACCCCTCGCTGTGGGTCGTTCGCTACTTCGTCGGTCACTTCCTCAAACCAGAGAAGACCGGCACATGTATCTCACTTCTTCGGCACCGCAATCGGACGTCACGTCCTCCTTTGCCGCTCATTTCTCCAATCCGCTGCCGCGTGGCCTGCGCGAAGCCGGTGAGTCGGCCTCCTGGGAACAGTTCCTCGACGAGTACGCCGCCGGCCCGGGTGCGGTGAAACTGGGGCAGTGGACCTGCACCGATACGGCCTGTTCGGCCAGCAGGCTGGGGCCGCAGGCCCGCCACTACCAGGCCACCCTGGCGCTGGGGGACACCATCAGCACGCTGACCGTCGCGGCCAGCGGACCCATCGCCGCGCTCACCGAGATGCTGTACGCACACGGGATCACCGTCGAGACCATGTCGTTTCACCAGTTGCCCATCGGCGGCCGGACCGCGACGTTCATCGAGGGTTGCGACGGCATGCACAGCGAGTGGGCCATGGGGCTCGACGAGGATCCCGAGCGGTCGGCGTTGTACGCCGTGATCGCGTGCGCCAACCGGCTGATGGGCAATCGGTTCCTCGCGACGGCCTGACAACGCCGAATGGCCAGTTGTGGCACGCGAATTCCAGAACAGCGTGCGACAACTGGCCAGTGGGCCTCGAGCGACTCAGTGCAGCGGGCGCAGCACGATCGGCATACCGTCGATCGGCACCGGCATGCCGCCGTAGTCGTAGCGCGGCCGGTAGCCCGGGCTGGCCAGCTCCAGCTTGTACCGACGCAGCAGCCGGTGCATCACGGTCTTGATCTCCAACTGGCCGAACACCATGCCGATGCACTTGTGCGCGCCACCGCCGAACGGGGCGAACGCGTAGCGGTGGCTCTTGTGCTCGCTGCGCGGCTCGGCGAACCGCTCCGGGTCGAACTTGTCCGGATCCGTCCACAGCTCGGGCAGCCGGTGGTTGATCGACGGCCAGGTCACCACGCTCGTCCCGGCCGGGATGTAGTAGCCGAGCAGTTCGGTGTCACGCACGGCCTCACGGAAGTTGAACGGCAGCGGCGTCATCATGCGCAGCGACTCGTTGATCACCAGGTCGTACGTTTCCAGCTTGTCCAGCGACTCGAAGTCCAGCGGTCCGTCGCCGATGCGTGCCGAGTCGTCGCGCAGCCGCTCCTGCCATTCCGGATTGGCCGCCAGGTGGTAGGCCATCGTCGTCATCGTCGAGGTCGATGTGTCGTGCGCGGCCATCATCAGGAAGATCATGTGGCTGATGATCTGGTCGTCGGTGAAGGTCTGCCCGTCCTCGTCGGCGGAATGACACAGCACGCTGAACATGTCGGTGCTCTCCGACTGCCGCTTCTCGCCGATCCGGCTGGCGAAGTACTCCTCGAGCGTCTTGCGGGCCTGGATACCGCGCCACCACTTCAGTGGCGGCACCGAGGTCCGGACGATCGCGTTGCCGGCCCGAGTGGTGGTGGTGAAGGCGTTGTTGATCGTGGTGACCAGGGCGCGGTCGGTGCCGGCGGGGACGCCCATGAACACCTCGGAGGCGATGTCGAGCGTGAGCTCCTTGATCGCCGGATGGAACAGGAACCGCGGGTCGTTGGCCGCCCAGTCGTCGGCGAGCACGGCCGACGCCACCGAGTCGATGTGGGAGATGTAGCCGCTGAGCCTGGTGCGGGTGAACGCTTCCTGCATGATCCGGCGGTGGAACATGTGCTCGTCGAAGTCGAGCAGCATCAGGCCGCCCTCGAAGAACGGGCCGATCACCGGATCCCAGGCGCGCTGCGAGAAATCCTTGTTTCGGTTGGAGAAGACCGCCTGGGTGGCGTCGGGACCCAGCGCCATCACCGACGACAGCGCGGGTGACTGTGCGTAGTAGAGCGGGCCGTTCTTGCGGTACTGCTCGAGGATGAAGTCAGGACCGCCGCGGAAGATCTCGATCATGTGGCCGATGATCGGCAAACCGGAGTCGCCGAGGATCGGCTTGAGCCCACTGCCGGCCGGGGGCTCTGCGAACACGAACTGGTCCCAGTCCTTGGCCTTGAGGTGCTTCTCGAGAGCGCCCATGCCCGGCAGCGTGTTGGGCGTCGGAGTGAACCGGCGCTTGGCCTGATCGAGCAGGTAATGCGGGGTGCTGATGGTTGCCATGGGCCGCTCCTGACCATAAAAGGCTGACGAAATGTGGTCGATGTCACCACTTGAGGCCATCCTGACTGCCAGACTTGACGCATGTCAAGTTTTGATCTGGCGCGTCGCGGGTGCAAAGGTCTAATGCCATGACCGCCGAATCGATACCGGGGAGCGGCAATGGTTCCACCGGGCGTCCGCAGGCCCGTCGCAGCCGGGGCGACCGGCAACGCGAGGCCATCGTGACGGCTGTGCGGGAACTGCTCGAGGAGCAGTCGTTCGCCGATATGTCGGTGAGCACCATCAGTGAACGCGCCGGGGTGGCCCGGTCGGGCTTCTACTTCTATTTCGACTCGAAGTACGCGGTGTTGGCCGTGATCCTCGCGGATGCGATGGAAGAACTGGCCGCCTTGACGCACAACTACGCCCCCCGGGAGCCAGGCGAGACGCCCGCCGCCTTCGCCGAGCGGATGGTCGGCAGCGCGGCCACGGTTTTCGCCACCAACGACCCGATCATGGCGGCCTGCACTGTCGCGCAGAACACCGACGCGCAGATCCGCGATCTGATGAATGATTTCGAGGACGCGGTGATCAGCCAGATCGTCGGCCTCGTGGAACAGGACTCGGGCGCCCGTCCCATTTCCGATGACCTTCCCGCCCTGGTGCGCACCCTGGTGGCGACCACCGCGATGACGCTGTCGCACGATTCGGCCTTCATCGGACGGGGGACCGATCCGGCACGCGCGCTCGACGTGGTCGAGCGGCTGTGGCTCAACGCACTGTGGGGTGGCCAAGACGCCTAGCGTCACAGGTAAGGTTCACCGCTATGGGGAGCGATACCGCGGGTAACGGTCGGGCCGACTTTCGGGGAAAGAAGTGCTTGATCACCGGCGCCGCGAGCGGAATCGGCCGGGCCACCGCGCTGGCACTGGCCGCCCGGGGCGCTGAGCTCTATCTGACCGACCGCGACGAGGTGGGCCTGGCCCAGACCGTGGCCGACGCCCGGGCGCTGGGTGCCCAGGTGCCCGCACACCGGGCCTTGGACATCTCCGACTACGACCAGGTGGCGGCCTTCGGCGCCGACATCCACGCGGCGCATTCGTCGATGGACCTGGTGATGAACATCGCCGGGATCTCGGCCTGGGGGACTGTCGACCAACTCACCCATCAGCACTGGCGCTCGATGATCGACGTCAACCTGATGGGCCCGATTCACGTGATCGAGACGTTCCTGCCGCCGATGGTGCAGGCCCGCCGCGGTGGGCACCTGGTGAACGTGTCGTCGGCCGCCGGGATCGTCGCATTGCCCTGGCACAGCGCCTACAGCGCCAGCAAGTACGGTTTGCGCGGGCTGAGCGAAGTGCTGCGATTCGACCTGGCGCGGCACCGTATCGGCGTGTCGGTCGTGGTGCCCGGCGCGGTGAAAACCGGCCTGGTGCAAACGGTTCAGATCGCCGGTGTAGACCGCGAGGATCCGAATGTGCAGAAGTGGGTGGACCGGTTCGCCGGCCATGCCATCTCTCCGGAACGCGCCGCCGACAAGATCCTGGCCGGGGTGGGACGTAACCGCTTCCTCATCTACACCTCTGCCGACATCCGCGCCCTGTACACGTTCAAGCGCGTCGCATGGTGGCCCTACAGCGTGGCGATGCGGCAGGTCAACGTGTTGTTCAGCCGCGCGCTGCGACCGAAAGCCGCGCAGCGCTAGCGTTTTCCCCAATGCCAGGACGGCGTGTTGAGCATGCCGAAGCCGGTGACCTTCGTTTCGCCCCACTCCTTGTAGAGCTCGACCTCGATCGCGGCGCCCCGGTCCTCGTCGGCGGCGGACGTGGTGTCCAGGAAGTCCAGCAGGGCATGGGAGTGCGTCACCACCACCACCTGGGATTGTTTCGCGGCGGTCTTGATGAGCGACGCCAGCGGCCGGACCAAGTCGGGATGCAGGGAGGTCTCCGGCTCGTTGAGCACCATCAGCGACGGTGGCCGGGGGCTGGCCAGTGCCGTCGCCCATAGCAGGAAACGCAGTGTGCCGTCAGATAATTCGGCTGCCCGCAACGGGCGCAGCATGCCGCGTTGACGAAGCTGCAGATCGAACAAACCGTCGTTGACCGCGACAGAGATGGTGGCCCCGTCGAACGCGTCGGCCACCGCTCGGGCCAGATCGTCGAAGGTCGTTTCGACGATCGTCTGCACCGCCGCGGCCAGATCTGAACCGTCGTCGGAAAGTACCGGGGTGCGGGTACCGATGTGGGGCTGGCGAGCGGGCGCCGCGGCGTCCACCCGGAAACCGTCATAGAACCGCCAGTCGCGCAACCGGTCCGAGACAGCTGATAGTTCCGGCAGCGCATCCGGGTGTGCGTACTCGGCGAGCACACTGCGGTAGGAAGGCAGTGAGCGGGTCAGCTCATCGAAACCGCGGCCCGATTGCGCGGCGACCTCGGCGTACTCGCGCGTGCGGCTCACCAGGGTCGAGGCCGGACGTAGCACGGGCCCGGCGAACACCACCTCTCGTTTGATCTCGGGGTCCTGGGCGAAGGCCGACGGTTCGCCGCCCGATCCGGCCATCTGCGGTAGGCCCAAGTCGACCAGGTATCCGAAATCGTCTGCGGAGAAGCCGAGTTCGAGCGATACCGGACGAGTCCGGACTGTGCCCTGGGTCTGCGCGTTCGGTTGTTCAGGACCCGCCCACAAGACCGACTGCAGACCGCCCTCACGGGCCAGTGAGCCGATCACCTGGCCCCGGCCACAGTCGGCCAGTAGCCGCAACGCGCGGTAGATCGACGACTTGCCGGTGCCGTTCGCGCCGGTGACCACCGTGAGCTCGGCCAATGGCAGGATCACCTCCCGTAGCGAGCGGTAGCCGCGAATCGCGATGGTCTGCAACATGGGGTCGAGGTTATTGGTGGGCGGTGACACTCGGGGCGGCGGGAAGATCGTCCATGGACAGTTCCAGCCGCACTCCCAGTAGTCGGATCGGTCGGTCCAACTCGAACTGGTCGAATACCGCGAGTGCGGTGTCGGTGATGACGTCGGCATCGGTGCTCGGTGTGCTCAGCTTGCGGATCTTGGTGCGGGTGTAGAACGTCGCGGTACGCACCGTGACCGCCACCCGGGTGACGATGCGACCCTGTTCGACCACCTCGTCAAGTGTTCGCCGGGTCAGCTCGCGGATCGCGTCGTCCATCTCGCCGCGGTCGGTGAGATCGGCGGGGAACGTGATGACGTGACTGCGTGAGCGCGGAATCCAGGGCTCGGAGCTCACTTCGGTGTCGCCGCCGCCTTTGGCCAGCAACAGGATCCACAGCCCGGTACTGGGTCCGAAGGCCGAGGTGAGCACGGTGGCATCGGTGGCGGCCAGATCGGCCACCGTCGTGATCCCTAGTGCGGCAAGCCTTTTGGTGGTCTTGGGGCCGACACCCCACAGCGCATCCGGCGGGCGGTCACCCATCACCGACATCCAGTTGGCCTCGGTGAGCAGGTACACACCTGCGGGTTTGGCCAGCCCGGTCGCCACCTTGGCGCGTTGCTTGTTGTCGCTGATGCCCACCGAGCAGGACAGCCCGGTCTCGGCGGCGATCACGGTGCGGATGCGTTCGGCCAGCTCGATCGGATCGCTCACGTCGGCACCCAGGTATGCCTCGTCCCAGCCCCAGACCTCGAGCGGGTGGCCGAGATCGCGCAGCAGGCCCATCACCTGCTCGGACGCCGCGTCGTAGGCGTCCGGGTCCGACGGCAGGAAGGTGGCGTCGGGGCACTTGCGGGCCGCCGTGCGCAGCGGCATACCGGCGTGCACGCCGAACTCGCGTGCCTGGTACGACGCGCAGGTGACCACTTTGCGCGGTTCGGTGGGATCACCGCTGCCGCCGACGATGACGGGCAGCCCCTCGAGTTCGGGGTGGCGGCGCAACTCCACCGAGGCCAGGAACTGGTCGAGGTCGACGTGGAGTACCCAGGTGGTCATGGCGCTAGCGCCCGCACAACTTTCGGGCGGTGTCCTGCCACGCGGTGATCAGGGCATCGAGACTGCGGCCGAGGGACAGTTGGTGCGCCAGGTAGTCGGCGTCCAAGAGGGCGATCAGGGCGTCGGCCTGTGCGTCGAGATCGCCTGTGGTGCCCGCTGTTTCGAGCAGCATCCGGACGTGGGTGCGGTGCAGGGTGAACGGGCCGGAGTAACGCACACCGGGTTCCCGGATGGCATCGGACAGCAGGGCCTGGTGGCAGTGCACGAATCGGAGCCGATCCGCGCCGTAGGCCAGCAGCCGTTCCAGCGGCGGCGCGCCGGGCCCCAGCGGGGGCGGGCCGAACATGAAGGCGTCCTGCTCGGCGGTCTCGTCCTCGTCGAGCAGCACCATCATGAGCCCCGCCCGGCTGCCGAACCTCCGGAACACCGTGCCCTTCCCGACGCCGGCCGCTGCCGCGATATCGTCGGTGCTGACCGCGTCGGGTCCGCGTTCGGCGATGAGCCGGCGCGCGGCGTCGAGGATGAGAGCGCGGTTTCGAGCGGCATCCCCGCGTTCTTGTGGTGCCGGGTCGATGCCCGCGAGCTGGGTCGGGCGGTCGGAGGCTGCCACACCAGAACTTTAACTCAGGCGGAATTAATCGGACTACAGTCCGGTTGATCGTTGCAAGAATCGGGTGAGACGACCAAGAGAAACAAGGGAGTGGTGAAACATGGCCGATGTCAAGGTCCTGGTGTTGGTAGGAAGCCTGCGCGAGGCGTCGGTGAACCGACAGCTCGCCGAGTTGGCAGTGGAGCAGGCGCCCGACGGCGTCGAACTGCGGATTTTCGACCGGCTGGGTGAACTGCCTTTCTATAACGAGGACATCGACACCGCCGACGTGGCCGAGCCCGTGGTCGCCCTGCGGGCGGCGGCCGCCGAGGCTGACGCTGCGCTGGTGGTCACCCCCGAATACAACGGGAGCATCCCCGGTGTCCTGAAGAATGCCATCGACTGGCTGTCGCGGCCGTTCGGCAACGGGGCGCTGAAGGACAAGCCGCTGGCCGTGGTCGGCGCTGCGCTCGGACAGTACGGCGGTGTGTGGGCGCACGACGAGACCCGCAAGTCGTTCGGCATCGCCGGGCCGCGCGTGGTCGAGGACCTCAAGCTCTCGGTGCCGTCGAAGGCGTTCGACGGCAAGCATCCCCGGGAGAACGCGGAGGTGGCCGAGGCGCTGCGCGACATTGTGGGCAAGCTCACAATTGAGGTCAGCTGAGGGTTCGTCTTCGCGTTTTGCCGTTCGCGCCGCTTTCCGGCAAAATCTTGCCGCCGGCTGGGTCGTTCCGACCTGGCCGGCGGCTTTGCTGTTGGGGGTTCTTGCGTCGCTCGGTGGGCGGACTTGTCGGTGGCTGGTGCTACATCTAGTGGTGCGACGCGACACGTTCTGTCAAGTTGGGCGCGACACGCCGTGGACGTGGTTGCTGGCAAGCTTACGACCTGGGAATTTCAAAAATGTTATTCAGAACATGTTGTATGGCTTCGAACTGTCGGCCACTAGGTGTAGTGTCTGTGAGACCGACGGGCCACCACAGTTCGGGAGCCGGCCGGAGCGCAGCGAATCCGGCTGAGTCGGTTTCAAGACCAGCCGGAGAGCGGCTTCGACCGGCAGGAATTTTGGCGGCCCGAAGGTCGCTGAACTTAAGCGAAACGTAAGACCCGATCAGTTGCCAGTCACTTGTTCACTTTCCGCAAGAGGAGCCGTACCGAAGATGACCGTCACCGTGTACACCAAGCCCGCATGCGTGCAGTGCAACGCCACCTACAAGGCGTTGGAAAAGCAGGGCATCGCGTTCGAGAAGGTCGACATCACCCTCGACAGCGAGGCCCGCGACTACGTCATGGCGCTCGGGTACCTGCAGGCGCCCGTCGTGGTGGCCGGCAACGAGCACTGGTCGGGCTTCCGGCCGGATCGGATCAAGGCCCTCAGCACGGTCGCGGCCAGCGCGTAACGGAAGGTATCTACGGGGGAGGACGGAGAACACGATGAGCCATCTCGTCTACTTCTCCAGTGTCTCGGAAAACACCCACCGCTTCGTCCAGAAGTTGCAGTGGCCCGAAGACCGAGTCACCCGCATCCCGCTGCACGGCCGCATCGAGGTGAACGAGCCCTACGTTCTGATCCTTCCCACCTACGGCGGCGGCCGTGCCACCCCCGACATCAACAACGGTGGCTATGTGCCCAAACAGGTCATCGCGTTTCTCAACAATGAACACAACCGGTCGTTGATCCGCGGCGTCATCGCCGCGGGCAACAACAACTTCGGTGCGGAGTTCGCGTACGCGGGCAATGTGGTCTCGCGCAAATGCGGTGTGCCGTACCTGTATCGCTTCGAACTCATGGGAACCCCGGACGATGTCGAAGCTGTCCGTGCGGGGTTGAAAGACTTTTGGAAGGACCAGACGTGCCACCAACCGTCACAGCTGCAGAGCCTGTAACCAATCCCGGGCACACCTTGCCCGGAGAGACTGATTACCACGCGCTCAACGCGATGCTGAATCTGTACGACGCCGACGGCAAGATTCAGTTCGACAAGGATGTGCGGGCCGCGCGGGAGTACTTCCTGCAGCACGTCAACCAGAACACGGTGTTCTTCCACAGCCAGGACGAGAAGCTCGACTACCTGATCGAGAAGGAGTACTACGAGCGCGAGGTGCTCGATCAGTACAGCCGCAACTTCGTCAAGAGCCTGCTGGATCGGGCCTACGCCAAGAAGTTCCGGTTCCCGACATTCCTGGGCGCGTTCAAGTACTACACCTCCTACACGCTCAAGACGTTTGACGGGAAGCGCTACCTGGAGCGCTTCGAGGACCGTGTCGTGATGGTGGCGTTGACCCTGGCCGCCGGTGACACCGTGCTGGCCGAGAAGCTGGTCGACGAGATCATCGACGGCCGCTTCCAGCCGGCTACTCCCACGTTCCTCAACTCGGGCAAGAAGCAGCGCGGCGAGCCGGTGTCCTGCTTCCTGCTGCGCATCGAGGACAACATGGAGTCCATCGGGCGCTCGATCAACTCCGCCCTGCAGCTGTCCAAGCGCGGTGGCGGAGTCGCATTGCTGCTGACCAACATTCGTGAGCACGGCGCACCGATCAAGAACATCGAGAACCAGAGCTCGGGCGTCATCCCGATCATGAAGCTGCTGGAGGACTCGTTCTCCTACGCCAACCAGCTCGGCGCCCGCCAAGGTGCCGGCGCGGTGTACCTGCACGCGCACCACCCCGACATCTACCGGTTCCTCGACACCAAGCGTGAGAACGCCGACGAGAAGATCCGGATCAAGACGCTGTCGCTGGGTGTGGTGATCCCGGACATCACCTTCGAGCTGGCCAAGAAGAACGAGGACATGTACCTCTTCTCGCCGTACGACGTCGAGAAGGTCTACGGAGTCCCGTTCGCCGACATCTCGGTGACCGAGAAGTACTACGAGATGGTCGACGACGCGCGGATCCGCAAGACCAAGATCAAGGCGCGCGAGTTCTTCCAGACGCTGGCCGAGCTGCAGTTCGAGTCGGGCTACCCGTACATCATGTACGAGGACACGGTGAACTGGGCAAACCCGATCGCCGGCAAGATCACCCACTCCAACCTGTGCTCGGAGATCCTTCAGGTCTCGACCGCCTCGGAGTTCAACGACGACCTGTCCTACAAGAAGGTCGGCAAGGACATCTCCTGCAACCTGGGGTCGATGAACATTGCCAAGACGATGGACTCCCCGGACTTCGCGCAGTCGATCGAGGTGGCCATCCGGGCGCTGACCGCGGTGAGCGATCAGACCCACATCTGGTCGGTGCCGTCTATCGAGCAGGGCAACAACAGCTCGCACGCCATCGGTCTGGGGCAGATGAACCTGCACGGCTACCTGGCCCGCGAGCGGATCCACTATGGATCCGAAGAAGGCATCGACTTCACCAACATCTACTTCTACACCGTGCTGTTCCACGCACTACGCGCCTCGAATCTCATTGCGATCGAACGCGGTACGAAGTTCGGCGGGTTCGAGGACTCGAAGTATGCGTCGGGGGAGTTCTTCGACAAGTACACCGAGCAGGTGTGGGAGCCGGCGACCGACAAGGTGCGGCAGATCTTCGCCGACGCCGAGATCCACATCCCGACGCAGGACGACTGGCGTGCGCTGAAGGCTTCAGTGCAGGAGCACGGCATCTACAACCAGAACCTGCAGGCCGTCCCGCCGACCGGGTCGATCTCCTACATCAACCACTCGACGTCGTCGATCCACCCAGTTGCCTCGAAGATCGAGATCCGCAAGGAAGGCAAGATCGGTCGCGTCTACTACCCGGCGCCGTACCTGACGAACGACAACCTGGAGTACTACCAGGACGCGTACGAGATCGGCTACGAGAAGATCATCGATACCTACGCCGCGGCGACGCAGCATGTGGATCAAGGTCTTTCGCTGACGTTGTTCTTCAAGGACACCGCCAACACCCGCGACGTCAACAAGGCGCAGATCTACGCCTGGCGCAAGGGCATCAAGACGCTGTACTACATCCGGTTGCGTCAGATGGCGCTGCAAGGCACTGAGGTTGAGAACTGCGTCAGCTGCATGTTGTGACGCAGCTTTGAGCCGCTCGAATGGCCAGTTGTTGCACGCAGATCACGAAAAGGTGTGCAACAACTGGCCATTCGGCGTCTAAGGACTGTGGGCGGCAGACCTACCGAACCGGCACGTAGACCTTTGTCCGCAGGCGGTCCTCCGGCACGTCGCGCGGGTCATCGAGGTAGACGTTGTAGTGGTGCGTCGTGATGTCGTCGGCGGTCCGCGTCAGGGTCAACCCGTGCTCGGTCATGTAGGCGCCGATGAGCTCGTGCGCCCGCGAAATCGCCTCGGCATATGGCCCCCTGACGCTGGCCACCACGGCCCGTCGGGCGGGGACAACGAGCACGTTCAGCGGATCCCGGGCCGTGGTGTCGGCGGAAACCTCGACGAACACCGATTCGTCGACATCCGATTCGCGGAACTCGTCGTCGTGCTCGATGCATCCGCCCAACATGCCCGGCGTGACGTCCTGTTCGGCGAGAGCGGGCATGAACCGCGCCCACAACTGCCCCTCGGCGGCGTAGTTCGGAACGGTGTCGCGCAGGTACACGATGGTCCGGGCGGGGACGGTCTCTTCGGTGACGGTGTCGGTCATGGTGAACTCCTTCTCGGAAAGTAGATGGTCGATGAGCCGGAGCCGCGCACTGGCCTCCTCGGCCGCCGCGACCAGTTCGATGCGTTGGGCCGCGAGGGCGGCGTCGAACGCCGCGGTGCCGCGAATGGCGAGCAGGGCTCCGATGGCGGACACGCCGAATCCGATGTCGCGGAGCCGCCGGATCGCGGCAGCGTCGGCCAGCTGCGCCGCGGCGTACCTGCGGTAGCCGCTGATCGGGTCCACCTGCGCGGGCACCAGGACACCGTGGGTGTCGTAGTGGCGCAGCATGCGAACGGAGATACGGCTCAGCGAAGAGAACCGGCCGATCGGCATCAGGAACGGGGTGTCAGCCATGGCTAAGACTGTGCCGTCTCACACCGTGTGAGAGTCAAGCCCGGCGTGGGGTGCGAACATTCTGCGGCCCGAAACATGCTGTCGTTAAGAGTGATTCACGTTGTCGCCGAGGTATCACAGACCAGCCGCGGTGACACCGCCCGGCTCCACACCTCTCGGACGGCGACGCCGATCAGCACGAGCACGAACACGACCAGTGGCGGAAGGTCGAAGTGACCGCCCCCAAGAAACCCTGGCCGTTCGTACAGTGCCGTCAGGATGATCGCCGCGCCGAGTATCGGGGCGAGCACGGTGCCCGCACCCACCAGCCATCGCCGCTCGGCGATGGCCTCAACCAGTGCTGCGACCACGGTGATCGCCACGGCGGCCACGGCGATGGTCGCCATGATGTTCGCTGCGAAGAAAGGATCGGCGAGTGCCGATGGCGGCTCGTCAGTCAGCGGGGTGTAGGCGGTCCACCCGTAGTCGTCGTGGCCGAGGCCCGACCCGAAGATAGAGTCTTCGGTGAAGTCGGCGTAGCGCCGCGGCATCCCGCCACCCACTGTCAGGCCCAGCTCCGACATCAGCCGAGCCACGACGAATACCCACCAACTCGCGTGGCCGCTGACTCGGGAAATGCGCGCGGTGAGGCGGCGCCGCGTGCTCGGGCCTGCGGCATTCATCCGATCACCGGCACACCGTTCGGTCCGATCTGCGGCGGTGGCATGAAGCATGGCGGAATGCCCGGCGCGTACGGCGGCACGCACGGCTGTGGGAAGCACGGCTTACCGTTCCAGTTCGACGGCTGATTCGGCGGGCACACCGTCATCGGCTCGGCCTGAGCCGGAGCCGAAACAGACACCGAGGCCGCCACCGCGAACGCGAATGCGGAGAAGGCCACTCTGATCGTTGCCAGGGCTCTCGATGGAGGCCTGAACCCATTGCCGGACAACATGGACCTCAACGATAGCGGGTAGCTGCCAGGGGCGAGAAAACTCGGTCGCCAGATGTCGGCGTTGCCCGTTACCGTCCGCGGGTGGACTTCTTCACCGCTGACCTCCACCTTGTGCACCCGAAGCTGGCGGGCCTGCGCGGGTTCGACACCGTGGCCGCCCACGACGCCGCGGTGATGGCGGCGCTGCACCGGCTCGATCCGCAGCACGACACGCTGTGGGTGCTCGGCGACATCTGCGCCGGCGGTGTGGCGTCGATGGAATCGGCCCTGGCGCAGCTGAGCACGCTGCGGGTACAGATGCACCTCGTGACCGGAAATCATGACCCGGTGCATCCGATGTACCGGGGCGCGCAGAGGCATTTCGCCGCCTACACCGAGGTGTTCGCGAGCGTGCAGCAGGTGGCGCGGACGAAGGTGGGCGGCGAGGGTGTGATGCTGAGCCACTTCCCGTACGTCGACGTCCCGGACAGGTTCTCGCGCAAGAACTTCGACCAGTACCAGTTGCCGAACCTCGGGATGTGGTTGATCCACGGACACACACATTCCAACGAGCGACGGCCGGGAAAGCGGTCGATCTGCGTGTCCTTGGAAGCGTGGGGTCTGAGGCCGGCGTCGGCTGAGGAGATCGCGGTGGAGATGGAGCGGTGACGCCGAGCCGGCATTGCGTCAGGGCGGATCTGTGTCAGCTCGATGTCACGATTTCTCCGCGCGGCGGCAGTTGACCGTCGCGGAGCGCCTGGTCGACCTCGGCGACTAACTCGCTCTGGCTGAGGCCTTCCACGTCTTCCTGGTAGAGGTAGCCGGCATCGAGAGCGCTGCCGTCGGCATATTCGAGGTAAATCAAGACGCCGTCGTCGAGATCGTCCAGGACGTAAGTCGTGCCGGCGTACTCAGGGTCGTCACTGGCGACCGCATACCTGGCTCGCACGGAATCTGGCATGTCGAGAAGTCTGCCCCACTCTGACTGATGCTCCACGCGGAACTTTCTGTCGATGTCACCGCAGTGGGGTAGCGTCCCTGCTCATGCGCACAACCTCGGCCGGCGGTCTCAGGAGACCGCGGTAGCCCTGCCCCGCAGCGGATCTGCGGACTCGGTGGGGCTACCCCAGTTCCCGAGGATCCGCATGTCTCGCACCGATGCTCACGCTCCATTTGCCGTCCGCATGCTTCGAGATGAAGTAACGCATCACCCGGTGCACCTCTGTGGTGGCGATCCGGTGCTCTGCTCCCTTCCTGAACTGTAAGCCGGATGGGTGTCAGGTCCCGGCTGCCGTCGGTGGGAGTGGACTTTCACCGGCCACAAGTGGTGCTCGTGCTGGCTGTGCCACTGGCAGAGTCGTCGTCAGCCGCGCCGGTCGGGACGTGGTGCGTACCGCGGTCGATTGCGTGGAGTCGCCCGCCTGTGGAACGGCGGTGACGAGGAGGCAGCACTCGATCTGTGACCGCTGGTGTTGTCGGTCGTCGAATGGCCAGTTGATACACGCGGACCGCGAAAAAGCGTGCAACAACTGGCCATTCGGTGCCTACCGCTCGCCGGCCTGCTCGGCTCGTTGTGCCTTCAGGCGTCGCTCCTCGGCCAGTACGTTCTGGTAGCTCTCTCGTTCGGCGACCAGCCACTCGGGCTTCTCCGCGAGCAGCGCGTCGATCTGCTCGCTGGTGAGCGCATTGCCGACACCGCCTCGCGCGAGGCCGGCGATCGAGATGCCCAGCTTGGCCGCTACCAGGTTCTTCGGATGCGGCCCGTTCTTGCGGAGATCCTTGAGCCATTGCGGCGGGTCCGCCTGCAGCGCCGCGAGCTCGTCGCGGGTGATCGCGTTCTCCTGGAACTCCGCAGGTGTCGCGGGCAGATACACGTCCAGCTTCTTGGCCGCCGTGGCGGGCTTCATTGACTGCGCGTTGGGCCTGCTCATGCCCGGCGTCGATTCGCTCCGCAAGCATCGCTCATGGCCTCAGCGTATCGGTAACCTGAGGCGGTGACCCCGCAGTCCCTCACCCTCGGGTACGTCCCCGGCGGGACGCCCGCGAAGTGGGCGCGGATCTGGGCGGAGCGCCACCCCAAGGTGCCGCTGCGGTTGCACCCCGTTGCCGCGGTCGACGCGGCGGACGCGGTGAGAGACGGCACCGTCGACGTGGCATTGCTGCGGCTGCCTTCCGACACGTCCGGGCTGGCGCTCATCCCTCTCTACGAGGAGACGACGGTCGCGGTGGTGCCTACCGATCACCTTCTCAGCGCCGCCGACGAGATCACCGCTGCCGACCTCGACGGCGAGCCGATCCTGCTGCCACTCGACAATGTCGTCGTGTGGGCGGACGCTCCGGGCACCCCGGTCGATCACCGACCCGAGTCCACCCAGGACGCGATAGAACTCGTCGCCGCGGGGATGGGCGCGCTGATCGTTCCGCAGTCGCTCGCCCGGCTGTATCACCGCAAAGACCTCACATACCGTCCGATCACCGACGCACCGACCTGCCCTGTGGCGCTTGCCTTCCCGGAAGGCACGCAGTCGGAACTGGTCGAAGAATTCATAGGCATCGTGCGGGGCCGGAAAGCCGGTTCGTCGCGGGGCCAGGCCGCGCCGGCACCGAAACGCACGGCGCGGGAGAAAACCCTCGCGAAGCAGGCGGCCCGCGCTGCCGCAGGGAAGGTCGCGCGCAAGCCGGGCCGGACCGATCGCGGCCGACGCTGACGCGCGGGGAATTGTGAGTCGGTGCGCACGGTTCGTGCACATATGACAACTTCCGGTGATGTCGCATCGTTCGGTCCCAACGCGCCCGGCTACGTATGGAAGGCGACGGCCGACGTCGAGCCGATCGAAGTCTTTCCCGGAATCACCGTGCAGCCGCTCTGGAAAGGTGCCAACGGTGCCAAGGCGGCGATCACAACCATCGCGCCGGGCGCGGTCTGGGTCGGTGAAGACCTCCACGACCCGGGCCCCGAAGAGGTCTATGTGGTCTCCGGTGTCTTCAACGACGGCGTCAACGACTATGCCGCAGGCACATTCCTGCATGCCCCGGCCGGTTCCTGGCACGTACCGCAATCCGCGGAGGGGTGCGTCCTGTTCCTGTTCTATCCGGAGGGCTGAGAATCAGGCGGGAAGCTCCTCGAGGATTTCGGACGCGGCCCGCTTCCACGCCGAGACGTCGGGCGGCGCGGGGATGTTGCCGACCACGAGCACCACGTTCGCCAGATATTTGTCGGTGGCTACCCGCATCGCCGGGAAAGCGCCTGGGCGAGTGAGCGGTTCGATGAGCATGCGTCGTCCGATGCCCGAAACCTCCGTGGCGCCCGGCTCGCCGATATCCGCGAGGAGTTCCTCGGTGATGACCCCGGTGGTGGGGGACTGGACCTTGATCGTCGCCGTGAACGACAGAACACCGCCCGCGGTGGCGTAGTAATTGCAGCTGTGCCCGACCGTGTTGTCGGAGTGCTGGATGGTGGTGTCCATGCCGTTATCGATGGCGACGCCGGCAAGAGCCGACATCTGCGCTCCGGTGAGTAGGCAATCCGAGGGCAGGACATGGTCACGCCACGTGACCGCGGGTGCATTTTGGGTGGGGTGACTCCCGGCGACGGGTTGACCGGTAACGACGTGCGAACACGCGGTGGCACAAAGGACTACCCCGAGGGTCGCGCTTGATCCGTATTTCCGGCCGACCCGACCTGGCAAACGCACGTTGTCACGCTATCCGATGTCCACACGAGCTCGGACAGGAAAATCGATGGCGGCCGACGTGACAAGCCCGCACGCTTGAACCATGAAGGCCCATCTGCATCAATCACTGGTCGACTTCGAGCCGTCGGAGCGATCGGTGTACCACCCGGACCCGGTGCTGTTCACCTTGGAGTTGACGACGCTGCGGACCACGCCCTGGCCCGCCGAGCGCGTTCTGTTGTCGGTCGCAAACGGAAATGGTGTCGTGGGTGCGGCAGTGGAAGCGCGCGACGCAGTGCTGTTGGTCAACGGTCTACCGGCTGCGGCGGCCATGACCGCTGCCGAGGCACTCGTCACGGCGGGGGCGAAGCTGTCCGGAGTGCGCGGAACACCTTCGACGGCAATGGCCTTCACGCGGGCCTGGCATGAGCTCGCAGCTGTGTCGGCCAGCGAGTTGTCCCGCGATGTCCTCTACCGGCTGGGTGAATTGAAGCCGCCGAACGGTGTAGCTGGTAGGTGGCGAACTGCCGGACCTGGCGACGCGGAGACCGTCGTGCATTGGCTGAACGAGTTCTTTATCGAAGCATTCGGCGAGCCGTCGAATGTCGACGCGAGCCGGGCGATGCTCGCCTCGATCGTCGATGCCGGTGAGCACGTTCTGCTGTGGGAGTTCGACGGGGAACCGGTCAGCATGGCGCGCGTGCGCCCGGCCGTCGTCGGCGCCTCCCGGATCGGCCCGGTGTATACCCCGGCCGAACAGCGCGGCCACGGTTATGCGGGAGCGGTCACCGCCGCTGCCGCGCAGTTCGTGCGGAAAGGTGGTGCGAGCGAGGTCGTGTTGTTCGCCGACACCGGCAACCCGGTTTCCAATCGGGTCTACCGGCGTCTCGGATTCGAGGCTGTCGCCACCGACGTGCGGTACGCGCTCGCCGAACACCGCTGACTCTTGACCAAAAACGTTTTTTGGTCAACCCTGGTACCGACCGGTCAACGGGAGGTGCGATGTCGGATGCGCGACGGGAACGAGCGGACCGGATCCTCGATACGGTGTCGGACTTGCTGCTGCGCTGGGGCTATCGGCGGATAAGGATCGACGAGGTCGCCAAACGGTCGGGCATCGGCAAGGGGACGGTCTATCTGCACTGGCGTACCCGTGAGCACATGCTCGCCGCCGTCGGATCGCGGGAAACCGCCCGGATGGTGGCCGCGGTCACCGAGTCGATGCGGGCCGATCCGGTGACGGTGTTGCCGCACCTGCTCGTGCGACGAATCTTCATCGAGGCGATGGGCCGACCTGTACTGCGTGCGATTTATACGCAGGACATCGAAACGGTCGACGCATTGGCAACCGACCGCTCCCAAAAGGGGATGGGCGCCGCGAATTTCGCCGGCTGGCGGGAGTATCTGGAGATTGTCCATGGACACGGATTGCTGCGGGAGGGACTGAACCCGGCCGATGTGCACTATCCGCTCACGGCGACCGTCTATGGCTTCTTCGCGGCGGAGCCGCTGCTGCCCGACGGACTCAACCTGAGTCTGGACGACAAGGCCGATCAATTGGCCGGCACGGTGCAGCGGGCTTTCGAACCACCTCGACTCCCGGCCCGAAAACACCTGGATGCCGCGGCGGGCGAGGTCATCGCTCTCTACGAACGGATCGCCGAGCAGTTCCGGACACTCACCTACGCGCAAGGAGGACGTGATGAGCCGAAGTGACAACGACAGCTGGGATCTGACATCGAGCGTCGGCGCGACCGCCACCGTGGTGGCCGCACAGCGCGCCGTCGCATCGCGAGGGCCCGATCCACTGATCAATGACCCATACGCTGAGCCCTTGGTGCGTGCGGTCGGGGGTGATGTCGTGCGCACCATGCTCGACGGCGGGGACGTACCGGACCCCGCCGCTGGCGCCCTCAATCGGAAACAGCTTGCCGAGGCGATGGCGGTGCGAACCCGGTTCTACGACAGCGTATTCACCGACGCGGCTGCGGCAGGCGTGCGTCAAGCGGTGATCCTGGCCTCTGGTCTGGATACGCGCGCCTACCGCTTGCCGTGGCCTGCCGGGTCGGTCGTGTACGAACTCGATCAGCCGGCGGTGATCGAGTTCAAGACCGCGACGCTGGCTGGCCTCGGTGCCGCCCCCGCCGCCGTGCACCGGGCGATCGCCATCGATCTGCGCGACGACTGGCCAAAAGCGTTGGTGGACAATGGGCTGGACACCGATAGTCCGACAGCTTGGATTGCCGAAGGATTACTGATCTACCTGCCACCCGCGGCCCAGGATCAGTTGTTCGACAACATCACGCGGCTGAGCGCTCCTGGCAGTTATCTCGCCACCGAGTACATTCCCGACGCGTCGGCGTTCTCCGAAGATCGGTCACGGGGCGTCACGGACGGCTTTCGCCGGTTCGGCTTCGACGGGGAGCTGTCTCAGCTCGTCTACCACGGGCAGCGTAGGTCCGTCATCGAGTACCTGACGGCGTGCGGCTGGGACGTGTCGGCCCAGTCTCTGGAAGACGCCTACGCCGCCAACGGGTTTGAACTCCCTGGCGATGAGATGTTCGCGGCGTTCTCCGATGCCCGCATCGTCAGCGGAGTGCTCGCCGACAGGTCTTCGCCGGCTTGAGCCGAATGGCCAGTTGCTGCACGCGGATCGCGAAAAAGCGCGTCATAACTGGCCATTCGGCGCGGCCAATGGCTAGGTGTGCTGCGGGCTCTGCGCCTTCTTGTACAGCGACTTGAGCAGAAGGTCACGGAACGTGTGGTTGTCCAACGCCTTCAACCCCGCACCGGCCACGCCGGGGATGCCGGCGAGCTTGTGGAAGAACCGGCCGCGACGGTACTCCCGTCCCCAGGTCGCCTGCATCCGCTGCTCGTAGTTGGTGAAGTCGTCGGGCCCACCGTTGTTGAGCGCTGCGATCGCGCATTCTCCTGCGGTCAAACCGGATTCGAGCGCCTTGGAGATACCCGCGCCGGACACCGGCTTGCCCGCACCCAGCGAGTCGCCGACGAACAGCACGCCCGGACGCCACGGCGGCCAGGCCGTGAAGCCCATGGGCAATCGCCAGGCCCGCACGCTCTTGTTCTTCTTGAGTTCCTCGATCGGCGGCAGTTCCCACTCGGCGGGCAGGGTCCGCAGGAAGTCACCCAGGAACTGGGTGGCGTTGATGGACTGCCAGTTCTTGTAGCTGTTGACGTAGCCCAATCCGATGTTGAACCGGCCTCCACCCATTGGGAAGACCCAGCCGTAACCGGGCAGCTGATCACCCTGGAACAGCAGCTTGAGGTAGATCTCGAAGCTGTCGGAGTCGGGGCGGTTGGCGTGCATCTCGGACCGGATCGCGATCGCCGAGTAGCCGTTGTACTCCGAGTCGATCTTCAGCGCCCGCTTGATGGGGGAGTAGGCCCCGTCGGCGGCGATGACCGCGTCGGCGAACACCTTCTCACCGCTCTTGAGCACCACACCGGCCACCCGGCCATTGGCGTCGAACTCCGGTCCGGCCACTTCGGCACCCTGGCGCACCTCGGCGCCGGCCGATTCCGCATGCTTGAGCAGCAGTGTGTCCAGCTCGGTGCGGCTCACGGTATGGCCGTGGTCGGGCATCCCGGGACGACGCGGGAACGACAGCTCCCACTCGCTGGGGCTGTACACGATCACCTTGTTGATCCGGTGGAACTTGGCCACTTCCTCGGCCAGGCCCATCTTCTGCAGATAGCTCACCGCACGGGCGGTCAGGCCGTCACCACACGGTTTGTCGCGGGGGAACTCCGCCTTGTCCAGGACCAGCACCTTGGCGCCGGTCTGGGCGGCCTGCCACGCCGCGGCTGACCCCGATGGGCCGCCACCTGCAATGACCAGGTCGTATCGCTGCGTCATGAGCCTCGTCTCATTGGTTGACTGTGGCTGCGATAGTACCGAAGCGCGGTGTCGGGGGCTTGCCGGGCGAACGCCCGGGTCAAACGGCAAAACTGCGTGTTGTGAGGCGGTCTGGGCAGGTCAGCGCTATCAGGGCGGTACAGTGATCGCGTGCGGCGAACGTCGAGATCACATTCCAGCGCTGGCGCGGGCGTCAAGGTAGATGCCCGCAGCGAGCGCTGGCGTGAGCACCGCAAGAAGGTGCGGTCGGAGATCGTCGACGCTTCGTTCCGGGCGATCGACCGGCTCGGTCCCGAGGTCAGCCTGCGGGAGATCGCCGAAGAGGCCGGCACCGCCAAGCCCAAGATCTACCGTCACTTCGCCGACAAATCCGATCTGTTCCAGGCGATCGGTGAGCGGCTGCGCGACATGTTGTGGTCGGCGATCTACCCGGCCATCAATCTCGGTGCCGACCCGGCCCGGGAAGTCATCCGGCGCAGCGTCGAACAGTACGTGCGGCTGGTCGACGAACATCCCAATGTGTTGCGGTTCCTGATCCAGGGCCGGTTCGCCGAGCAGAGCGAATCGACCATGCGGGCACTCAATGAGGGCCGCGGCATCACCTTGGCGATGGCCGACATGTTCTCCAACGAGCTGCGTGAGATGGAACTCGACGGGGCCGCGATCGAACTGGCGGCGTTCGCCACCTTCGGGGCGTGCGCGTCGGCGACGGACTGGTGGCTGGGCAGCGACGAGGACAGCCCGCGCCGGATGCCGGCCGAGGAGTTCGTCAACCACCTGACCACCATCATGGTCGGTTCCATCAACGGCACCTGTGAATTGCTCGGCATCTGGATCGACCCGGACCTGCCGCTGCACGAGGGTGTCCAGCGACGCCAGCACGCCAGCTAACCGACTCGTTGACAGTCGGGTCCCAGGTCCGGAGACTGGGAAGTATCCGGTACCGCCGTTCCCAGAAAAGGACCTGAGCTATGACGGCTGCCCAACCCTCGCCGCAGGGTCAGCAACCAATCCAGACCCGCGTCTTGATCATCGGCAGCGGGTTCTCGGGGATGGGGATGGCGATCGAGCTGCAACGTCGCGGCGTCGATTTCCTCATCCTGGAGAAGGCCGACGAATTCGGCGGAACCTGGCGCGACAACACCTACCCGGGTTGCGCCTGCGACATTCCGTCGCACATGTACTCGTTCTCCTTCGAGCCGAAGGCGGACTGGAGCCACATGTGGTCCTTCCAGCCCGAGATCCAGGACTATCTGCTCGGTGTAGCCGCCAAGTACGGGCTGCGCCGCAACACCCGCTTCAACACCCACGTGGACCGCGCGCACTGGGACGACCAGGAGCTGCGCTGGCACGTGTTCAGTGACACCGGTCAGGAGTTCATCGCCCAGTTCCTGGTCTCGGGCGCCGGTGGCTTGCACATCCCGCAGATCCCCGACATCGAAGGCCGTGAGGAATTCACCGGTGCGGCTTTCCACTCCGCGCAGTGGGACCACAGCGTCGATCTCACCGGCAAGCGCGTCGCCGTGATCGGCACCGGTGCCAGCGCGATCCAGATCGTGCCGGAGATCGTCAAGGACGTCGCCGAGCTCCACCTCTACCAGCGCACGCCGCCGTGGGTCATGCCACGGGTGAACAACAAGTTCCCGCAATGGATTCGGCGTGTGTTCAGCTACGTGCCCGGTACCCGCGCGGCGATGCGCGCCGCGATCTACTGGATCCACGAAGGCGTCGGCTTCGCGATGACGCAGCAGCCCTGGCTGCTCAAGATCGGCGAAGCGATGGGGCGCTACAACATCAACCGCAGCATCAAGGACCCCGAGCTGCGCCGCAAACTCACCCCGAACTACCGCGCCGGGTGCAAGCGAATCCTCAACTCCGACACCTACTACCGCGGGATCGCCAATCCCAAGACCCAGGTGATCACCGAGTCCATCAGTCGAATGACGCCCACCGGCATCGTCACCGCCGACGGCGTCGAGCATCCGGTCGACGTCGTGGTGTTCGCCACCGGCTTCCACGTCACCGACTCCTACACCTACGTCGACATCAAGGGTGCCGGCGGCGAGGACTTGGTGGACCGCTGGAACCGCGAGGGGATGGCCGCGCACCGCGGCATCGCCGTGTCGGGCATGCCCAACCTGTTCTTCCTGCTCGGGCCCAACACCGCACTGGGACACAACTCCGTGGTGTTCATGATCGAGCAGCAGATCCGCTACGTGGGCCAGGCCATCGCCGCCGTCGACAAGGCCGGAGCTCAGGCGCTCTCGCCGAGCCCGCGGGCCCAGGCGGAATTCAACAGCGAGCTGCAGCACGATCTGGCGCACACGGTGTTCAACACCGGAGGTTGCCGGAGCTGGTACATGGACGCCCACGGCGTCAACCGGACCCTGTGGAGCGGCATGACCTGGCAGTACTGGCTGGCAACCCGCAAGCTGGACCCGGCGGAGTTCGATTTCATCCATGAGGCGAGCGACACGAAAACACAAGGTGTTGCGGTCCCCGCGGGTCAGTAACCCCAGGGGTAGTGTCGTGGGTACTGTCCGGCAAACACAACGACCTGGTGAAATGGGGTTCCGGTGAGCGAAGGCATGAAGCTGATCGACCGCGTGTCAGCGATCAACTGGAACCGCCTCCAGGATGAGAAGGACGCCGAGGTCTGGGATCGGCTCACCGGCAACTTCTGGTTGCCGGAGAAGGTGCCGGTGTCCAACGACATTCCGTCGTGGGGCACGCTGACCGCGCACGAGAAGCAGCTCACCATGCGGGTGTTCACCGGCCTGACGCTGCTGGACACCATCCAGGGCACCGTCGGCGCCGTCAGCCTGATCCCCGATGCGCTCACTCCGCACGAGGAAGCCGTCTACACCAACATCGCCTTCATGGAGTCGGTGCACGCGCGCAGCTACTCCAACATCTTCTCCACGCTGTGCTCGACGGCCGAGATCGACGACGCGTTCCGCTGGTCGGAGGAGAACCCGAACCTGCAGCGCAAGGCCGAGATCGTCATGCAGTACTACAAGGGTGACGAGCCGCTCAAGCGCAAGGTGGCCTCCACGCTGCTGGAGAGCTTCCTGTTCTACTCGGGCTTTTACCTGCCGATGTACTGGAGCAGCCGGGCCAAGCTGACCAACACGGCCGACATGATCCGGTTGATCATCCGCGACGAGGCAGTGCACGGCTACTACATCGGCTACAAGTACCAGCGCGGGCTGGCCCTGGTCGACGAGGAAAAGCGCACGGAGCTCAAGGATTACACCTACGAGCTGCTCTTCGAGCTCTACGACAACGAGGTCGAGTACACCCAGGATCTGTACGACGAGGTCGGGTTGACCGAGGACGTCAAGAAGTTCCTGCGGTACAACGCCAACAAGGCGCTGATGAACCTCGGCTACGAGGCGCTGTTCCCCAAGGACGAGACCGACGTGAACCCGGCGATCCTGTCCGCGCTCTCGCCGAACGCTGACGAGAACCACGACTTCTTCTCGGGCTCGGGTTCGTCGTACGTCATCGGCAAGGCCGTCGTCACCGAAGACGAGGACTGGGACTTCTAGCTCCCGCAGTCAGCATCTCTCCAGCAAGCTGACAGTTGGCGTTGATATGAAATGAGCTGATGTACCAGCTCATTGCGCCGATCTCGCTGATCCACGGCTGGTTCCCCGTTGTCGTGCAGCTGATCGCCGCACTGCTGCTGGGAGCGGCTGTGGGCTGGCGCACGCAACGCTGGCGCTTCCGGATCCTGCCGGCGCTGGTGGCCGCGGCGGCGGTGCTGGCGGGCCTGACCTATTGGTACATCGACTCGATCGGGGTGGCCGGCAACGCCGGGCCGCCCGAGTTGTGGGTCTGGATCGCGTTGAGCGTCCTGGCCGTCGGCGTGGCATTGCTGGGCTGGGTGAGCGCCCGATGGTGGCGCCGCACCGCGTCCGTGGCGGCGGTCGGAGTCTGCGGGCTGGCGTGCGCGCTGACTCTCAACATGTGGGTCGGATATTTCCCGACGGTGGACGGCATGTGGAAGCAGCTGACATCCAGTCCACTGCCGGGGCAGACGGACCGGTTGACCGTGACCAAGATGCAGCTGGCCCACTTCCGGCCGCCCAGTGGTGTCCTGGTCCCGGTGACCATCGATTCGGCGGCATCGGGTTTCAGCCACCGCGGTGAACTCGTCTACCTGCCGCCGGCATGGTTCGCCAGCACCCCGCCGCCACAACTGCCGGCCGTGATGATGATCGGCTCCCAATTGAATACCCCGGCCGACTGGCTGCGCGCAGGTAACGTGCTGGGCATCCTCGACGGGTTCGCGGCCGCGCACGGCGGCAATGCGCCGGTTTTCGTGTTCGTCGACGCCACCGGCTCCTTCGCCAACGACACCGAGTGTGTGAACGGTGCCCGGGGCAACGCCGCCGACCACCTGACCAAGGATGTTGTCCCGTACCTGATCTCGAACTTCGGCGTCCGCGCTGACCGCGACGGATGGGGTATCGCGGGCTGGTCGATGGGCGGCACCTGCGCGGTGGACCTGACCCTGATGCACCCGGACATGTTCCGGTCGTTCCTCGACATCGCCGGGGACCTGCGCCCCAACACCGGGGACAAGAAACAGACCATCGACCGGCTCTTCGGCGGGGACGCCGACGCCTGGGCGGCCTACGATCCCGTCACCGTCATGCGGCGGCACGGCCCGTACTCCGACGTCACGGCATGGTTCGAGGTGCCGATCTCGCAACGAGGCACCACGCGCGACGCCACGGCGAACCCTGAGGCCCAGGACGTCGCCGCGAGCACGTTGTGCAATGCGGCCCGCGCCGACAACATCGCATGCTCGGTGCAGACCGCGCCGGGACGTCACGACTGGGCGTTCGCCGCCAACGCTTTTGGCGCCGCGCTACCGTGGCTCGCTGGTCAGCTGAACACCCCGGGGGTGGCGCAGACCGACCTGCCGCCTTCGACGCTGGGGCCGCAACCCACCAACGTCCAGGCCGCGCCGCGCTGACAATTTCCCAGTGAACAGACGCAAAACTGCCTGAAATCACCGGATTTTGGGCAGTTTTGCGTCTGCTCGGCAAACCTAACGGCCCCTAGCGGGCTGAGCGGCCGTCGACGCTGACGAGGACGGCAGCGTCGACGGACGCTCGATGATCGTCGAATTCGGCGCGCCCACACGGTAACTGGCACCGCGATGCTCATCGGCCAGGCGATCGCCATTGCCGAGAAGCTTGTTGCGCAGGGTGCCCGGTGCGTACTCCGTCTGGTACGCGCCGCGTTCGGTGAGCACCGGAACGACGTGCTCGATGAACTCCGCGAACGAGCCGGGCGTGATCGCGTAGGCCAGGTTGAAGCCGTCGACGTCGGTCTCCTCGACCCACTCCTGCAGGGTGTCCGCGACGTGCACGCCCGACCCGACGATGCGCGGTCCCATGCCGCCGATCTCGCCCCACTCGGCGATGTCGCGCACGTTCCACTCGCCGCCCTTGTCCGAGGCGGATTGAAATGCCTTGACCGCGGACAGGATCGCGTTGGAATCGACATTGCCGATCGGTTCGTCGAGGCCGTAGCGGGCCAGGTCCACGCCCATCCAACCGGACATGAACACGAGTGCACCCTCGGGATCACCGTAGGCGAGATACTCGGCATGCCTGGCGTGGGCTGCCTCGTCGGTTTCGCCGGTGATGATGGTGGTGAGGTTGAATATCTTCGCGGAGTACGGATCCCGGCCGGCCAGCTCAAGTTCGGCACGAATCGTGGAAACCGTCTCGCGCAGAAGGGCTTTGGTGGGCGCGGCGGTGAAGATGGCCTCGGCGTTCTCCGCGGCGAAGCGCACCCCGCGCGGCGACGAACCGGCCTGGTAGATGACAGGGGTGCGCTGCAGAGACGGTTCGGCCAGGTGCACGCCAGGGACACTGAAGTGAGTGCCGGAATGGCCGATGTGGTGCACCTTGGCCGGGTCGGTGAAGACTCCGCGTTCGGCGTCGCGCACCACTGCGTCGTCCTCCCAGGAGCCCTCCCACAATTTGTAGAGCACCTCGAGGTACTCGTCGGCATGGTCGTAGCGCGCGTCGTGCGCCGGCTGGTCGGTCTGGCCCATATTGCGGGCTGCCGCAGGAAGATAGCCGGTGACGACGTTCCAGCCGACCCGGCCGTTGGTCAGATGGTCCAGCGTGGACATCCGCCGGGCGAACGGATAGGGATGCTCGAACCCGGTGCCGGTGGTGATGCCGAACCCGAGATTCTCGGTGACCAGTGCCATCGCCGACACCAGCAGCATCGGATCGCCGACCGGGATCTGCGCGGCCTGGCGGATCGCCGCCTCGTCGCTGGCTCCGTACACGTCGTAGGTACCCAGCACGTCGGCGATGAACAGGCCGTCAAAACGGCCGCGTTCCAACAACTTCGCCAGTTCGGTCCAGTAGGTAATGTCTTTGTAGCGCCAGGACTGGTCCTCAGGATGGCGCCACAGGCCAGGGGACTGGTGGGCGACGCAGTTCATGTCGAAGGCGTTGAAACGGATCACGCGGGTCACTGCGCCGAGGATGCCCGGCAGCCGTCCGGTGGTCGCCGGTTGCGCTCAGTGGGATTGTTTTTGGCAGTGAACCACGAATGAATGGGTGCCCAACTGTCGGCGCGTCCAGTGGTGGGTTTGCCGGGCAGCCGCGAAACTTAGCCGGGTGTCAACCAAGTCGTTGCTGATCTCGGTCCTGAACTGGCTGCGCGCCGGCTACCCGGAAGGGGTGCCGGGCACCGATCGCGTGCCGCTTCTCGCGCTGCTGCGGGCCACACCGCTCACCGAAGAGCAGGTGGCCGAAGTGGTGCGCAACATCGCCGAAGCCTCAGCACCGGCCGATATCGACGATCCGATCGATCGTGACGACATCGCGGAATTCATCGCCGATGTCATCGACCACGACGCCGGTCCGGAGAACATCGCACGGGTGGCAGCCAAATTGGCCGCGGCGGGCTGGCCGCTGGCCGGCGTCGACCTGGAGGCCGAACCCGGCCCCGAATGACTGCCGATAACGCACAACGCCGCGGACGCGGTCACGGGGTGACCGCAATCCGCGGCGTTGACGAATATGCCGCGTCTAGCCGCGCAGCGAGGCAGTGTCGATCACGAAGCGGTACCGCACATCACTGGCCAGCACACGCTCGTAGGCCTCGTTGATGTAGTCGGGTTGAATGACCTCGATCTCGGGGGTCACGTTGTGCTCGGCGCAGAAGTCGAGCATCTCCTGGGTCTCCGGGATGCCGCCGATCATCGAGCCGGACAGGCTGCGGCGCATGCCGGCCAGCGGGAACGGCGGGACCTCCATGGCGTGCTCGGGCATTCCCAGCTCCACCAGGGTGCCGTCGACGGCCAGCAGGCCCAGGTACGCGCCCAGGTCGAGGTTGGCCGACACGGTGTTGAGAATCAGGTCGAACTTGCCGCGCAGCTTGCGGAAGGTGTCCGGGTCACTGGTTGCGTAGTACTCGTCGGCGCCGAGTCGCAGCCCGTCTTCCATCTTCTTCAGCGACTGCGACAGCACGGTGACGTGTGCGCCCATCGCGTGCGCGAGCTTGACGCCCATGTGGCCCAGGCCACCGAGTCCGATGACGGCGACCTTCTTGCCGGGACCAGCATTCCAGTGCCGCAGCGGGGAAAACAGGGTGATGCCGGCGCACAGCAGAGGAGCGGCCGCGTCCAGCGGGATGCTGTCGGGGATGCGCAGCACGTAGTTCTCGTCGACGACGATGGCTCCGCTGTAGCCGCCGTAGGTAGGGGAGCCGTCTCGCTCGGTGGAGTTGTAGGTGCCGTGCATGCCGTAATCGCCGGTGCAGTACTGCTGCAGACCGGCCTTGCAGTTGTCACACTCCCGACAGGAGTCGATGAAACAGCCGACCCCGACATGGTCGCCGACCTTGTACTTGGTGACTTCCGAGCCCACCGCGGTGACCACACCGGCGATCTCATGACCGGCCACCACGGGGTAGTTGGGGGTGCCCCACTCGCCCTTCACGGTGTGGATGTCGGAATGGCAGATGCCGGCGAAGTGGATGTCGAAGGCCACGTCGTGGGGGCCTACCTCGCGGCGGGTGATGGTGGTCTTGGTCAGCGGTTCCGTCGCGGAGTTCGCGGCATAGGCATAAACAGTGCTCATCAAAGCCCTCTTTGTTCGTCGTCTGTGCGTAACACGGAAAAGGTTAGTCCGGTTAACTGACTACTGCCTGAGAGAGGCAGTCCAGGGCGTGCAACGACGGAGGCCGCGCGACTAATCCCACGAGCCGGTGTGACATATCTCCCGGATTCGTGCCCGGGAGCGGCTCACAATCCGGGGGCGCGGAACGACGCGTTGAACGACGTGCGTTCGCAGCGAATGAGCCCGGCCAGGGTGTAGGGATCGCGGGCGATGACGTCCTCGACTTCCTCATCGGTGAGGTCGCCGGTGATCAGGACCGCACCGCTGGCCGATTCCAGACGCCCGGCCAGCAGGATGCGGCCCGCAGCCACTTCCTCCTTGAGCCAGGCGACGTGGGCGGGACGGGTCTGGTCGACGACGTCGATCGGCTGCAGGTAAGTCGTGGTGAGGACGTGGAACATGCAAAGCAGACTACGGGTCGGGGGAGCGGCTCCTGTCATGTCTGTCGATCTCCCGGTGGCTACGTGCACGCAGGGCGGCGGCTGCCTCGTCGGCGATGCCAAGGACGCGAAGGCAGGCATCCGCCACGTGGAACGGCATCTCGGAACGTTCCGGGCCGGCCGGCATGGACCACACGTTGACCAACGATTCGACGAGCCGGAACGGGAGGTCGGCGGCCGCTTCGTGAACGCCGGTCCGCCGGCTGAGCGCGCGACTCAACGACAGGTAGTGCAGACGTAACCGCTCCCGGTCCGACCAGAAGGGTTCAAGCTTGGCTTCACGCAACTCGGGCAGCAGGTAGAGCGCCCCGAGGTTCCACCGGCCGGACATCAGCTGGGCGCCGTCGAACGCCGCCAACGCGTGGAGATGTTCGTCGGCGGTCAACGCGGGTTCGGACCCGAGCAGGGTCGGGATGAATTCCAGCGTCGGCGCGACGGTCTGCTCGAGTAGTGCGCAGAGAATGTCGTCCTTGGTCTTGAAATAGTGATACAGGGATGCCTGGCGGACACCGACCGCTTCCGCGATTGCTCGCGTCGAAGTCCCCGCGTAGCCGGTTGCGGTGAACAATTCCCCTGCGGCGTCGAGGATTTCGTCGCGAGCAGTGTCTCCCTGCCGACGCTGGGCGTGCACCCGTGGTCTTCCTGCCATACCGCCATGGTTGGCCCTTCGACCGTGAAGAGCCAGCGCACGCGGTATCGGTCACTCGATAGAAACGCGTGACACATGACGGTTACCGGCTCCGTCAATTCCTTTACACCTCATTAACGCCTCCGATACCCAGCGGCGCCGCCGCCGGTGAAAACTGTCGCTCGACAGGCTGCGGCACAACGTGGTGACGCGAATCGCCAAATCGCTTCTGGGAGGCCCACGATGGCTGAGGCCATGATCGACATGACCTTCCCCGCGGGCCTCGGCGCGGACCCCGCGGTCGACGGCTCGGTGATCCGCACTGAGACAGCAGAACTTTCACCACCAGGGCCGGTTGCCGCCGTCGACGATCTGAGCGTCACGTTTCGTCGCAGCGGCCGCGACATACACGCGCTGCGCGGAGTCTCCCTCACCATCGCGCCGGGGGAGATCGTCGGCCTGGTCGGTGAATCCGGTTCCGGCAAAACCGTTCTCGGGTTCACCATGCTCGGGCTACTGCCCAAGAGCGCCACGATCGGCGGGTCGGTCCTGGTAGCGAACTCCGACATGGTCAACGGCGGGGCCAAGGCACTGCGCAAGGTGCGCCGCCTCGATCTCGGTGCGGTGTTCCAGGATCCGATGACCTCGCTCAACCCGACGATGCGGATCGGCAAGCAGGTGGCGGAGGCCGCCGGCAACGAGGAGGAGGCGCTGCGGCTGCTCACCGCGGTGGGCATTCCGGAACCCAAGCGACGGATGCGGGCGTATCCGCACGAACTGTCCGGCGGGTTGCGTCAGCGCGTGATGATCGCGATGGCGGTCGCGGGAGACCCCGAACTCGTCATCGCCGACGAGCCGACCACCGCGCTCGATGTCACCGTCCAAGCCCAGGTGTTACGCCTGCTGCAGCGGCTGCGGGACGAGATCGGTTGCAGCATCGTGCTGATCACCCACGACCTGGGCGTCGCCGCGCAGATCTCCGACCGCATCGCGGTGCTCTATGCCGGGCGCATCGCCGAAATCGGCCCCGCGGCCGAGGTGCTGGCCAACCCCGCCCATCCGTACACCAAAGGACTGCTCGGCAGCAGGCTCACCTTGGACACTCCACGTGACCGCAAGCTGGCGGCACTGCAAGGCGCCGTGCCCAGCCCGGCGTCGCCATTGCCCGGATGTGCCTTCGAGCCACGGTGTGCGGTGGCCTCCGGCGACTGCTCAACGTCGCTACCCGAACCCATTGCCGTCGCACCCCAACGGGTCAGCGCCTGCATCCGGCCGATGGCGGATATCGGCGGGACCGCGGGGCCGGGGACGTCGGGCGCCGACGACGTGTACCCCGCCGTCGAGCAGGGCGGCCCCGATCAGCCACCCGCGGTGACGCTGGCCAACGTCACCAAGGCATTCGCGGTATCACGCCGGTGGCTGGACCGTTCGGCCGACAACCACGGAAAGCTGCACGCGTTGCGCGGCGTGACCATGCGGGTGCGGCAGGGCGAGTCGGTGGCACTGGTCGGCGAGAGCGGCTCGGGTAAGTCAACCCTGCTGCGCATCATCGCCGGGCTGGAGAGCCCTACCTCGGGATCGGTCCAGCTGGTCGGCGGGAAGCGCCCGCAAATGGTCTTCCAGGATGCCGGCGCATCGTTGACCCCGTGGCTGTCGGTCGGCGAGTTGATCGGCGAACGATTGCGCGGTACCAAGATGCCTGCGGCTCAGCGCCGCGCCGCGGTGAGTGAGGTCCTCGAACGGGTCGGCCTTCCGGCGGAGGTGGCCAAGGCGCGCTCCGGGGAGCTGTCCGGTGGTCAGCGCCAACGGGTTTCGCTGGCACGGGCCACCGTCGTACCGCCGTCGGTGCTGCTGTGTGACGAGCCGACCAGTGCGCTCGACGTGTCGCTGGCCGCCTCGGTGCTCAACCTGATCGCCGAACTGCGCCGCAGCCTGGACATGTCCGTCGTCTTCGTCACCCACGACCTGTCGGTGGCCCGGGTGGTGGCCGACCGGATCGCGGTGATGTACCTGGGGCGCATCGTCGAGATCGGACCGGCCGACCGAGTGATCGGTGACCCGGCCCATCCGTACACCCAGGCACTGGTCGACGCGATTCCCGACCTGGGCCGCGAATCGCGCGTGCTGCCCGGCGAACCCGCCAGTCCGCTGTCGCCGCCGGACGGCTGCGCATTCCACCCGAGATGCCCGATCTCGGTACCGGCCTGCGGCGGAAGCGAACTCGACGTCCGGTTGGAGGGCACACCGGGCAATCCCCATCACGTGGCGTGTATCGAAAGGCGGGCGGTCTGATGGCGATAGCGATTGCGTTTCCCACCCTGGCCCGCGGGCGCACCAGTCCGCGGCCGGCGTGGTCCTGGCCGCGGGCCACGGTGCTGAACTGGGTCGGATTCTCCATGGTGATCGTGCTGACCTTGCTCGTCATCGCGGTGCCGGTGCTCGCCCCGCACGACCCGCTCACCCCGGTGGGAATGCCGCTGCAGGCGCCGGGCAAGAACGGATTCCTGCTCGGCACAGACTCGGTCGGCCGCGACATCCTCTCCCGGGTGCTCTACGGCGCGCGGTCCAGTTGGTTCGCGGCACTGGTCGTCGTCGCTGTCGGCCTGGCGATCGGCGGGCTGATCGGTCTGATCGCCGGTGCGTCCGGAGGCTGGATCGACTCCGCGCTGATGCGCATCACCGACGCGTTTCTGTCCCTGCCCGCTCCGGTGCTCGCAATCGCGGTGGTCGCCGCACTCGGGCCGGGCTTCGTGCACACCCTGATCGCGGTGTCCATCGTCTGGTGGCCGTTCTACGCGCGGCTGGTGCGCGGTGAGATCGCGCGTCTGGCCGCCCGGCCACATGTCGAAGCCGCGAAACTGGCTGGGGTGAGCCGCTTTCGGCTCGCGACGCGGCACTTGTTGCCCGGGGCGGTGCCGAACGCTCTCGTCGCCGCCAGCCTGGATCTGGGCACCTTGATCCTCACCGTGGCCGCCTTGTCCTTCCTCGGTCTCGGACAAGCGGCACCGGCACCTGAACTGGGCGCTGACTCGGCCCGCAACCTCAGCTATTTCCTGCAGCAGTGGTGGATTCCGGTGATGCCGGGTCTCGGTGTCCTGGTACTGGCGCTGGTCGGAAACGTTGCCGGGGACTGCCTGCGCAACCTGATGAAGAACCGGTGAGAGGTGGCAGCGGAATGAAGACATTCGTGGCGTCCCGGGTGGGCGCGATGGTGGCGATCCTGGTCGCGCTCACCGGGGTGATGTTCGTGCTGCAGCACATCTCGCCACTCGATCCGGTGAAGGCACAGTTGGGCGCACAAGCCTCGGCACAGGCCGTCGCAGCCCGGCGCGAAGAACTCGGACTGAACCAGCCGGTGCTCGTGCAGTTTTGGCACTACCTGACCAACGCGGTGACCGGTGATCTCGGAACCTCCTACCGCACCCGCCATCCGGTGCTGTCGGACCTCGGCAGTTTCCTGCCGGCCACGTTGGAACTCGCGATCTTCGGCATTGCCATCGCGCTGGTGCTGGCAGCCCTGCTGGCATTCGGCACCACGCTGAACTGGCCTGGTGCTCAGGTGCTTCGGGCCGTGTTGTTCACCGGTGCCGCGGCGCCGATGTTCCTGCTCGGCATCCTCGGACTGATCGTGTTCTACCAGGATCTGGGGTGGGTTCCGGCCAACGGCCGGATAGCCGTGGCGAATCCGCCGACCGGACCGACTGGCCTGCTCACCGTCGACGGCCTCCTGCACGGCCGGTTCGATGTGGTGGCCGACGCCGTGCACCACCTGATGCTGCCGGCCCTGGTGATCGCCATCGGGCCTGCGGTGGCGATCGGGCGGGTACTGCGCAGCAGCCTGATGACCGACATCGACAGCGACTACGCGCGTACCGCCCGGGCGAAGGGGCTGTCGGAGGGCCAGATCATGACGCGCCACGTCCTGCGCAACTCGGTGGGCTCGGCGTTGTCGATGACCGGACTTCAAGTGGGCCTGATGTTCTCGGGGGTGCTCGTCGTCGAGCAGGTGTTCGGGTGGCCCGGCATCGGCCAGTACATCGCGCAGAGCATCCCGGTCGCCGACTTCCCGGCCATCGCGGGCGTCACCTTGATGCTCGGGGCGCTCTATGTAGTCATCAACACCGCCGTGGACCTGCTCCAGGCGGCAGCCGATCCCCGTATCGCAGCAGTAGGAGGTTAGGTGCCCAAACAGCCACTCATCGTGGGTAATCCAGTTCTTGTCGTGGTCGACATCCAGGAAGGCGGTGGAATGTCGGCCCAGGACGCCGGGATTCCGGTGATGCCCGGTCATGCCGAGCGCGTCGCTGTCGCCGAAAAGCTGCTCGCCGCAGCCCGCGCGGCGGGTGTGCCGGTGGTGTTCTTCCAAGAGGTGCACCGGCCCAGCGGCATCGACTTCGGCCGCGAACTCGACGGCACCGAGGGCGTCCACTGCGTCGAGGGCCAGCCGGGCACCGACCTCGAGCCCACCCTGCGACCCCGGCCCGACGAGTTCCACATCGTGAAACGCCGCTACTCGGGTTTCATCGGAACGGATTTCGAGATCGTGCTGTCCGGCCTCAAGGCCTCGACGCTCATCCTCATCGGCGGCCTCACCGACGTCTGCGTCCACTACACCTTCGCCGACGCTCACCAACGTGACTTCTACGTCCGTGTCGTCACCGACTGCGTAGGCGGGTCGTCACAGTACCGGCACGACGCCGCGCTCGACGCCATGGAGTACCTGCAGACCGGTGCGATGCGTACCTCCGACGAGATCGTTGCCGCCTTCTCCGCACTCGCCACATCCCGACCCGTTCTCGAAGGAGCCGCCCGATGATCAAGCGATGGAAGACTGTGGCCGCCGTCAGTGTGGTGGCGGCAGTGATGCTGAGTGCCTGCGGCGGATCGGATTCGGGGAGCGGCACACCCAGTGCGGCACCGACCGACAAGGTGCTGCATCTGTCGTTCCTGCAGGATCCCGGCCAGCCGCCGGACCCCGACATCTACTACGCCGGCCAGGGCCTGCTGCTGACCACCAACATCTACGAAGGCCTGCTGCAGTACAAGGCGGGCACGGACAAGCCGGTGCTGGAACCGCTACTGGCCACCGAGTGGAAGGCATCGCCGGACAACCGGGTGTTCGATTTCAAACTGCGTGAAGGCGTCAAATTCCACGACGGCACCCCGTTCACCGCGCAAGCGGTCAAGGCGTCGTTCGACCGCAGACTGGCCGTCGACCAGGGCCCGGCCTACATGGTCAAGGACGTGGAATCGGTCACCCCACATGGTGATTACGACGTCACCATCACGCTGAAGGCGCCCAACGCGGCCTTCTTGGACTATCTCGCGTGTGCATACGGGCCCCGGATGATGAGTCCTCAAGGGCTGCAACAGAACGCGGGCGCCGACCACGCACAGAGCTACCTGACGAATCACGATCTGGGAACGGGCCCGTATACGCTCACCGCCGCCGAGGTCGGATCACGTTATGCGCTGGCGTCATTCCCGGAGTACTGGGGGACCAAGCCGTACTTCGAGAAGGTCGAGATGCCGGTGATCACTGACGTCTCGGCACAACAGCTCCAGTTCAACAACGGGCAGCTCGCCGCGATTCTGCACGACCTGCCCTCGTCAGCGGTGCAGTCCTACCTGGACAACAAGGCATTCGCCAATTACTCGCTGCCGACCATGATGTCCAACTACCTGTACGTCAACCCGCACAAGGGCATGATGACCGACGCCAAGATCCGCACCGCGGTGCTGCAGGCGATCAACATCGACGAGCTGGTCAAGCAGACCTACTTCGGACGCGGCGATGTGGCCCGGCAGATCTATCCGCCCAACATGATGGCCTCGGATTTCGCCAATCAGGGTGTGGCGCATGATCCGTCGGTGCTCAGTGGCATCGCAGGGGGTCTGCCCGCCGACCAGAAGGCCATCACGATCGGCTACGACTCGAGCAATCCCGACAATCAGCTGGTCAGCAATCTGCTTCAGACACAGCTCGCCGCCGCGGGATTGACCGCCAAGGTCCAGGCCTATCCGACGTCGGAAATCTACGGTTGGGTCGGCACCGACGGCCAATCGGCTCCCGAGATCTTCACCGCCCTGGCCTGGCCCGACGCGCCGTCACCGTACACCTGGGGGCACATCTCGTGGGATCCCGACGGCGGACTGAACTATCTGGGCTGCTCGGCACCACCGGTCACCGACGCGCTGGCCAGTGGGCTGCCCACCGGTGACGCCGCGGTGTTCTCGCGAGCCGGGCTGGAAGCGGTGAAGACCGGATGCTGGCTCAACATCGCCGACGTCAACGACTTCATGGTGGCCCAGCCCTGGCTCAAGGGCGTCGAGCAGTCCCACGTCGTGACCAACCCCAACTCACTGCGGCTCGCCGCGCTGTCGGTGGGCTGATGGCGACACTGGTCCGCAAGAGCGGAGTCCGCCACATCATCCTGCTCACCCTCGGGTGGGAGGAACTACCGAAATCGGTGTCGGTGTACGGAGCCCCGGCACAGGAGCGGATGCGCGAACCCGTTCCGGGAGTGCTGCTTCATACCGACGGGGGCTGGGTGCTGCTGGACACCGGGTTCAACACCGCTCTGGTACGCGACCCCGCGTTGTATCGCCGGTTCTTCCCGACCGTGGAGTACCGGCCGGTGCTGCCGGGGCCCGGCGAGCCGATCGAGCAACGGCTTGCCGAGGTCGGAGTCGACTTCGACGACATCCACACCGTCGCGGTCAGCCACCTGCACCACGACCATGCCGGCGGGCTCAAGCTGTTCGCCGGCAAGGTTCCGGTGCACGCCCAGCGCCGCGAGCTCGAGTACGGTCTGTCGAATCACCCTGAACCGGAACGCAATGCGATCGTCCGGGTGGACTTCGACGATCCGAACATCGACTGGCGACTGGCTGACGGCGAGGCCACGATCGCGCCCGGCATCACCGCGATCCCGACGTACGGACACACGCCGGGACACCAGAGTTTCGCGGTGGAGCTCGACGAATCGGTCGGCGGTGGCGGATTCGTGTTCGCGTTCGATGCCGCGGATCTCACCGAGAACATCGAGCACGAACTCCCGATCGGCGGGTTCATCGATGTCCGGCCCGAGGACACTGTCGAGCCGATCCGCAAGCTCAAGAAGCTGGCGAGTGACAAGGGATACCAGTTGATCCCCGGCCACGACCCACATGTGTGGCCGGGCCTGACCGAGCACTTTCACGAGCGCTTCGGACCCGTCACCTCGGGAGCGGCCCATGGCTGATCTGGTCCTCCGGGCGCAGCGGGTACTGCTCGACGGAGAGCTGCGGCCGGCGTCTGTCGCGGTCACCGGAGGCGTCATCACGGAGATCGGCCCCGTGGATGCCGATGCGGAAGCACCGAGCCGCGTCGATCTGCCGGCTCACGCGGTACTGCTTCCCGGTTTCGTCGACACCCACGTCCACGTCAACGAACCGGGCACCGACTGGGAGGGTTTCGGCACGGCGACCGCTGCGGCCGCCGTCGCCGGGATCACCACGATCGTGGACATGCCGCTGGATTGCCGTCCGGTGACGACCACCGTGGCGGCACTGCGGACCAAACAGGCGGTGGCCGAAGGGAACTGCCGGATTGACGTCGGGTTCTGGGCGGGCGTGGTGCCCGAGAATCTGGGCGAACTGGAATCGCTGGCGGCTGCGGGCGTCCGCGGATTCAAATGCTTCCTCGCCGACTCCGGCAACCCCGATTTCGGGTATCTGACTCCCACGCAATTCCGTATCGCAATGAGCCGGATCGCCGAACTCGGCTCGGTGCTGCTGGTACACGCCGAAAGTCATCGGGTGATCGCCGAGAGCGCACCACCGCACGGCCGGCGCTACTCGTCGTTTCTGCGGTCCCGTCCCGATGCCGCCGAGGAAGAAGCGGTGCGGCTCGTGATCGACACCGCGGCTGCGACTGGCGCACGCGTACACATCGTGCATGTGTCCAGTGCGAACACGCTGCCCATGCTTGCCGACGCCAAACGCGCCGGCCTCCCGGTGACTGCCGAGACCTGTCCGCACTATCTGACGTTCACGGCGGAGGAGATTCCCGACGGCGGCACAGAGTTCGCCGCCTGCCCACCTGTGCGAGACGCCGCCAACCGGGATCGGCTGTGGGACGGCCTGCTGGACGGGACCCTGGACATGGTGGTGTCGGACCATTCGCCGTGCTCCCCAAAGCTCAAGGCCGACGGGGATTTCGGGCAGGCCTTCGGCGGCGTCAGCTCATTGCAGGTCGGGCTGAGCGCCGTGTGGGCACACTCGGCACAGCGTGGCTTCGGACTGCCCGAGCTGAGCCGCTGGATGGCCGAGCGGCCCGCCGCGCTGGCCGGGCTTGCCGACCGGGGGAGCATCGCACCCGGCCTGCGGGCTGACTTGTGTGCCTTCGATCCCGACGCGGAGACGTCAGTACGCCCAGAGGAACTGTTCCACCGCCACCGGATCAATCCGTATGCCGGGGTAACGGTCCGGGGTGCGGCTCTGCAAACCTGGGTGGCCGGCGTACCGGTGCTGGAGAAGGTGGCCGAACCGGCATGAGAATTCTGATCCTCAATCCGAACACGTCGGGGTCGATGACCGCCGAGATCGCCGCGGCAGCCACCGCAGTAGCGCATGCCGATACCGAGATCATTTGTCTGGCACCGCGGTTCGGCACCGTGGCGGTCGACTCGGCCGCCGAGAGCTACCTGGCTGCCGTCGGCATGATGGACCTGGTCGCCAGCATGACCGAGGCGGGTGATTTCGACTTCGACGCGGTCGTCGTCGCCGGGTTCGGGGAGCACGGCAGAGATGCACTCGCTGAGATGCTGACCGTGCCGGTCTTCGATATCGCCGAGTGTTCGGCGCACGTCGCGCATCTGATCGGCCGGAGGTTTTCGGTCGTGACCACGCTGGCCCGATCCATCGCACCGATCGAGGACCGGCTGCTCCTGGCCGGCCTCGACGCGCACTGTGCGTCGGTGCGGGCCTGCGGACTCGACACCGCCACAGTCGATGCCGATCCCGAGGGCGCGATCCAGGCGATCGTGGAGGAGGCCGCCCGCGCGGTCACCGAGGACGGTGCCGATGTGATCTGCCTGGGGTGCGCGGGGATGTCCGGGGTCGTCGACGCGGTCACCGCCAAGCTGGGCGTGCCCGTCGTCGACGGTGTCGCGGCGGCTGTCGGTCTGGCCCAGGCCGTGGTCGGGCTGGGGTTGTCGACCAGCAAGGCCGGGGTCTACGCGCCGGGTCCGGCGAACCCGCGCAGTCATTGGCCGATCTCGCAGGCCCTGGGAGTGGGCCGATGATCCCGGCGGCGCAGGGGGTCGACCTGGCCTCGCGAGTCGTCGGAGGCAGTGTGGTTGCGGCCAGTGACGAGTCGTTCGGCTTCAAGGAACGGCTGATCGATCCGGCCGAACCGGCGTTCATGCCGGGCACCTACGACCTGCGCGGGGAGGTCGTCGACGGTTGGGAGACCCGCCGCCACGCCGGACCCGGCGGCGACTGGGCGATCGTGCGACTCGGCGCACCCGGGCGGCTGTACGCCGTTGACGTCGACACCCGGTCCTTCTCCGGTAATCATCCGCAGGCGTGCCGCCTGGACGCAGCCGTGCTCGCGCCGAACGCCGATGTCACGGATCCCGCTGTGCGGTGGACGACCGTCGTGGAATCCACCGGGTTGAAACCGGATTCGAACAACCTGATGACGGTCAGCGATCGGCACCGCTGGACCCATCTGCGGCTGTCCCTGGCGACCGACGGCGGCGTGGCACGGCTGCGCGCCTACGGTGAGGTGATCCCCGACCCGGCGCTGTGGGCCGACGTCACCGTCGAGGTATCGGGCCTGGAGCAGGGCGGTCGCGTCGAATGGTGCAGCGATGCGTTCTATTCCGATGCCGGGTCCCTGGTCGCTCCCAACCGGCCGCGCAACATGGGCGACGGCTGGGAAACGCGCCGCCGCCGCGACGTCGGGCGGGAGGATCACGACGCTGTGGTGATCTCGTTCGCCGTGCCGGCCGACCTGAAGCGCATCGAAATCGATACGTCCCACTTCGTCTTCAACGCGTCTCCGGAGGCGGCCGTCCTCGGCACCGGAATACGTGCGGACGCCGAACATGGCTGGGCGGCAGTGCCATTCGACATTCCCGTGCTCAGCCGCGTCCGGTTGGCCGCCGACGCCAGGCAGGTGTTCGTCGTCGATGCCCGGAACGTCACTGCGTTGCGGGTACAGGCGTATCCCGACGGTGGGATCGCCAGGGTGCGCGCGTGGGGTGCACCGACAACACAAGGGATGCAAGAGCTTCGAAACCGGTGGATGGACTGCTCGTGAACCAGGTCATGGCCGAAGAGTGCTCCGGACTGTGGCGGCGCACGCTACTCATCGAGGCCGACGGATCGCGCGACACCGATGCCGGTGTCACGTGGTTGCAGGCCGGCAGCGCGTACGTCGACTCCCGTGGCTTCGGCGGTGAGCTCAGCCAGCGCGGCACGGTCTTCTCCTGGCGGCGTGACGTCGAGCTCGAGCCGTCGGGTCCGGTTCCCGACGAGGGCGATATGCGTTGGGACGGGCAAACTCTGATCGAGACCGGGGTGCACGAGGACTACGTCGAACACTGGGTGCGTGACCCCGGCCCGACCACTCCGCGCGGCGGAGTGTTCCTGCGGGCACCCGACGGTGCCCAGGCCATCCTGGTCCGCGTCGGCCCGGCCTTCGGGTGGCTCGGCGCCGGTGACGTGGTGATCGACACGGTGGGCGGGCCGCGATGGGCCGCGCTCGCAATCGATCTGGAACGCAAGCAGATCCAGGCCAACGGCGTGCGCTGGGTCGTGGAACGAAGTGAAGGGACAGTGGATCTGTGAGTGGCAATGCATCGTCGTTGGCGGCGTTCAACTCCGTGCCGGTCATCGACATCAGCGGGCTGCGTTCGGAACAGCGGGAGGAACGGGAACGGGTCGCCGCCGAGATCGGCGCCGCGGCACGAGAAGTCGGATTCTTCTATATCAGCGGGTCAGGCATCGACGAGTCGACGTTCGAGCGGATGCTCGTCGCAACGAAGGAGTTCTTCGCGCTGCCGCTGGAAGAGAAGATGCGCAGCTACATCGGGCTGTCACAGTGCCATCGGGGTTACGTGCCGGTGGGGGAGGAGGGCCTCGAATCCGACAGCCCGCCCGACCTCAAAGAAGCCTTCGACACCGCGCTGGACCTGCCCGACGACGACCCCGACCACCTGGCGGGCAACCCGATGCTCGGACCGAACACCTGGCCCGATCTCCCCGGATTCGCCGAGGCGGTGACGGCGTACTACCAGGCGGTGATCGGCGTCGGCAGGCAACTGTTGTGGGCGTTCGCGGTGGCGCTCGGCGAAGACCCCGAGGTGTTCTCCCGGCATGCCACCAAGACCCCCAGTCAATTGCGGCTGATGCACTACCCGTTCAACCCCGACGCGGAGGACGCCCAGGGCATCGGTGCGCACACCGACTACGAGTGCTTCACGCTGCTCAAACCCACCGCGCCGGGTCTGGAGGTGCTCAACGGCGCCGGCGAGTGGATCGATGTCCCCCCGGTGGACGGGACATTCGTCGTCAACATCGGGGATCTGCTCGAACTGTGGACAAACGGGGCATTCGTGGCGACCAGTCACCGCGTGCGCCGGGTGGCCGAGGAGCGCTACTCGTTCCCGTTGTTCTTCAACGTCGACTATCACACCGAGGTGAAACCGCTGCCTCGATTCGTCGCCGGCGACGGGCCGCAGCGCCCGGCACTGCGCGCAGGCGAGCACCTGTTCGCCCAGACCGCGCAGACGTTCGCCTACCTGCGCCGCCGCATGCAGGCCGGGGAGTTGGTGCTACCCGACGGGTCATTGGCCACCGGTCAGTTCGGTCAGCAGGCCGTGCACGGAGTCGACGGCCGGATCAGTTGATCGGGGCGTTCACCCAACGCAGGTCATCGAGGATGCCGCGGGCGGCGACGATGTTCTGCCCGGTCTGCCAGACCTCGTTGTTCACCACGAACACCCGGTTGTCCTTGGTCGCCGACAGGGCTCGCCAGGCCGGGCTCTCCAGGATCTTGGGTGCCTTGTCCCTGGCCGCCGCCGACGCGAACGAGACGTAGACGATGTCTGCGTCGGCGATCCGGTAATCGGCGTCGGTGGTGCTGAGCTCCTGGTAGGGCTTGTCGGTAAACCGTTGCGCGGCAGGGCGATCCAAGCCCACCGCGGCCAGCACGCTGCCGGGGAAGGTGTCGGCGCCGTAGACCCGGACAGTGTTCTCGGTCAGCTGCACCACCGAGGCCTGGAAATGCGCGGCGTCATTCTGTGCTCCGGTGTCGCGGGCCGCGTCGTCGAACTTCGCGATCAGGTCGTCGGCGGCGTCCTTGCGTCCCGTCGCCTCACCGACGGCGCGCAACGTGTCGCGCCAGCCGGCACCCGGCGCTCCGGTGAACACGGTCGGGGCGATCGCCGACAACGCGCCGAACGAGGACGGCGTGATGGTGGCCGAGCCTAGGATCAGCTCCGGGTTGGCCGCCTTGACGGCGTCGAGGTCCGGCGTCGTCCGCGAACCGGCCGGGGCGACACCGTGCACGACGGCGCCCAGATAGGAGGGCTGCTCGGACGCGCCGTCCGGAAGCGCGGCGGCGACGATGCGGGACTGCAGGCCCAGCGCGCACAACGCGTCCAATTGGTCGCCGGACAGTGCCACGATGCGCTGCGGGTCCCCGCGGACCTCGGTGGACTCTGAGATATCCGAGCTGTCGGCTCCGCCGCCTCGGGCATTGCGGACCTGGCGCGCCGACTGGTCGGCGGCGGCCGGTTCGGCCGCGCACGATTCGTCGGGGCGGCGCTGATTACCCAGCACTCCGGCGTCGGCGATCTTGGTGACGCTGGTGGTCATCGACGTCTGCGCCTGCTGCGTCTGCTCGGCGGAGCCGCACCCGCTCGCGAGGGTCGCGGCCGCGGCGATCACCGCGACGGCGGCGCGGGGTCGGTTGGTCAGCACCGGGCGACCGTAACATTCGCGGCTCCGTCGCTGGTCAGGGCCTCGCAGCCGAAAGATGGGACGCCAGGCCGCCGCGCAGTACGACACTTTGTAGGACCCAGGGGCGGACAGACCGTCGGGAGCGTTAGGATTCAGGTCGATATGCGGGATTTCCCGACGAATCTTTGGAGGATCTCTTGGTAGCCGAAGCGCCCCCAATCGGAGAACTCGAGGCACGTCGTCCTTTTCCGGAACGGATGGGCCCCAAGGGCAACCTGATCTACAAGCTCATCACGACGACCGATCACAAGCTGATCGGCATCATGTACTGCGTCGTCTGCTTCGCCTTCTTCTTCATCGGCGGTCTGATGGCACTGTTCATGCGTACCGAGTTGGCGATGCCCGGGTTGCAGTTCCTGAGCAATGAGCAGTTCAACCAGCTGTTCACCATGCACGGCACGGTGATGCTGCTGTTCTACGCCACCCCGATCGTGTTCGGGTTCGCCAACCTGGTGCTGCCGCTGCAGATCGGCGCGCCCGACGTGGCGTTCCCGCGGCTGAACGCGCTGTCCTTCTGGCTGTTCCTGTTCGGCGCGCTGATCGCCCTGGGCGGCTTCATCACCCCCGGCGGCGCCGCGGACTTCGGTTGGACGGCCTACTCGCCGCTGACCGATGCCATCCACTCGCCGGGTGCCGGCGGTGACCTGTGGATCCTGGGTCTGGCCGTCGGTGGTCTCGGCACCATCCTCGGTGGCGTCAACATGGTCACCACCGTGGTCTGCATGCGTGCGCCCGGTATGACGATGTTCCGCATGCCGGTGTTCACCTGGAACATCCTGGTGACCTCGATCCTGGTGCTGATCGCGTTCCCGATCCTGACCGCCGCGCTGTTCGGCCTGGCCGCCGACCGCCACCTGGGCGCGCACATCTACGACCCGGCCAACGGCGGTGTCCTGTTGTGGCAGCACCTGTTCTGGTTCTTCGGCCACCCCGAGGTGTACATCATCGCGCTGCCGTTCTTCGGCATCGTGTCCGAGATCTTCCCGGTGTTCAGCCGCAAGCCGATCTTCGGTTACACCACGCTGATCTACGCCACCATCAGCATCGCGGCCCTGTCGGTCGCGGTGTGGGCGCACCACATGTACGCCACCGGCGCGGTCCTGCTTCCGTTCTTCTCCTTCATGACGTTCCTGATCGCCGTCCCGACCGGCATCAAGTTCTTCAACTGGATCGGAACGATGTGGAAGGGCCAGTTGACCTTCGAGACGCCGATGCTGTTCTCGGTCGGCTTCCTGATCACCTTCCTGCTGGGTGGCCTGTCCGGCGTGCTGCTGGCCAGCCCGCCGATCGACTTCCACGTCACCGACAGCTACTTCGTCATCGCGCACTTCCACTACGTGCTCTTCGGCACCATCGTGTTCGCCACCTACGCGGGCATCTACTTCTGGTTCCCCAAGATGACCGGACGTCTGCTCGACGAACGCCTGGGCAAGCTGCACTTCTGGCTGACCTTCATCGGCTTCCACACCACCTTCCTGGTGCAGCACTGGGTCGGTGACGAGGGCATGCCGCGTCGTTACGCCGACTACCTGCCCAGCGACGGCTTCACCACCCTGAACGTGGTCTCCACGATCGGTGCCTTCATCCTGGGCATCTCGACGCTGCCGTTCGTGTGGAACGTGTTCAAGAGCTGGCGCTACGGCGAGCCGGTGATGGTCGACGACCCCTGGGGTTACGGCAACTCGCTGGAGTGGGCGACCTCGTGCCCGCCGCCGCGGCACAACTTCACCGAGCTGCCCCGGATCCGTTCGGAGCGCCCGGCGTTCGAGCTGCACTACCCGCACATGGTCGAGCGGATGCGCGCCGAGGCCCACGTAGGCCGTACGCATCACGCAGAGCTCGAGTCTGCGGACCGCTCCAGCTGACGGGTGGCAGCAACTGGGGGTGAGCACGTCGAGGATGTTTCGATGATCGGTGCTCCACGAGGGCGCTCGTCGGTACTGATCACCGTCACCGGAGTCGATCAGCCCGGTGTCACATCGGCGCTGTTCGAGGTGCTCGCCCGCCATCAGGTCGAACTACGCAACGTCGAACAGGTCGTGGTCCGCGGCCGGCTCACCCTGGGTGTGCTGGTCGCGGCGCCCGCCGAGACCGTCGACGGCGACGCGCTGCGCAGTGACGTCGAGACGGCGATCCACCGGCTCGGCCTCGACGTAGCGATCGAGCGCAGCGACGACATGCCCGTCATGCGTGAGCCCTCGACCCACACCATCGTGGTGCTGGGCCGTCCGATCACCGCCGAGTCGTTCAGCGTGGTGGCCCGCGCGGTCGCGGGCCTGGGTGTCAACATCGACACGATTCGCGGGGTGTCGGACTACCCGGTGACCGGCCTGGAACTCCGCGTCTCGGTGCCCGCCGGTGCCGCGTATAGCCAACTACAGACCGCGTTGGCCCAGGTGGCCGTCGATCAAGGCGTCGACATCGCACTCGAGGACTACAGCTTGGCCCGGCGGGCCAAGCGGCTCATCGTCTTCGACGTCGACTCCACCCTGATCCAAGGTGAGGTCATCGAGATGCTGGCCGCCAGGGCCGGCATGGAAGCCCAGGTGGCTGCCGTCACCGAAGCGGCGATGCGTGGCGAGCTGGATTTCGCCGAATCATTGCACCGCCGGGTGGCGACGCTGGCCGGCCTGCCCGCCTCGGTGCTCGATGACGTGGCAGAACAGGTGGAGCTGACGCCCGGTGCCCGGACCACCATTCGGACCCTCCGGCGGCTCGGCTTTCACTGCGGCGTGGTGTCCGGCGGCTTCCGCCAGGTCATCGAACCGCTGGCGCACGAACTCATGCTGGATTTCGTCGCGGCCAACGAGCTGGAGGTTGTCGACGGCAAGCTGACCGGGCGGGTGATCGGACAGGTGATCGACCGGCCGGGCAAAGCCAAGGCGTTGCGCGATTTCGCCCAGCAGGTCGGCGTTCCGATGGAACAGACCGTGGCCGTGGGCGACGGGGCCAACGACATCGACATGCTGGCGGCGGCCGGCCTCGGTGTCGCGTTCAACGCCAAACCCGCCTTGCGTGAGGTGGCCGATGCGTCGTTGAGCCATCCGTACCTCGACACCGTGCTGTTCATCCTCGGCGTCACCCGAGGCGAGATCGAGGCCGCCGACGCGTTGGACGGCGTGCTGCGTCGCGTGGAGATCCCCGACGACTGAGACCGTGACGGGTGAACCGTCAGCCCCTGAAGTAGGGTGGGGCCATGGCGAACCTGAAGCACACGGTCGTGGTTGGCGCGTTCGCCGTGGCAGCAGTCCTGGGCCAGTTGGCGGTCGCGGCCCCTGCCGAGGCCAAGCGATGCCCGTCGGGCACCGTCCAGACCAAGTTCGAGGGCGTGTGTGTGGCCGGTTCGTCCGGTGGCGGGATGGGCGCGGTGGCACCGCCGGTGATGGCGCCCAGCGCCGGGGGAACCAACATCACGAACCAGCCCGGCCAGCTGCCGACGGTGAACGGAATCCCGTGCACCATCGAGCACTACAGCACCTGCTACGCGATGTCGCAGCAGCCTTGATCTGACTAGACCACCAGTGTCTGCGGCTGCGCGCTGAGCGTGCCGGTGATGCTGTGCCAGGCCCGCACCAACAGCTGCACGGCCGCTTCGAGTTCGGCCTCCGGCAGCGCGTAGGGGAGCCGGATGAACCGCTCCAGCGTGCCGTCCACACCGAATCGCGGACCCGCGGGCACATCCAGACCCAGCCGCATCGCGGCTGCCGACAACGCCGTGCTCATCGGCGCCGGCAGCTTCACCCACAGCGACATCCCGCCGCGGCCGTGCCCGGGCTGCCAGTCCGGAAGCTCACGCGCCAGAAGCGCCACCAGGAACTCGCGGCGGGCGCGGATGATCTCGCGCCGTTCCGGCAGCACCGCGGCGCGCATCGCGAGCAGTTTCGCCGCGGCGAGTTGTTCGAGGATCGGGGTACCGAGGTCCACCGAAGGCCGGATCGCGGCGATGGTGGCCAGGGTGCCGCGCTCGGCGCGAATCCAGCCGACCCGCAGCCCGCCCCAGAATGATTTCGACATCGACCCGATGGTCAACACCAGGTCGGTGCGGGGCACCGAAGCCGCCAGCGGCTCGGGCGGCGCCTCGTCGATCCACATGTCGACGATCGACTCGTCGACGATGGTGCGGGTGCGGGTGTCGGAGATGATCTGCCCCAACCGCTTTCGTTCGGCCGCAGGCATGGTGAACCCGGTCGGATTGTGGCTGTCGGGAACCAGGTAGGCCAGGCTCGGTGCCAGCTGGCGCAACGCGGCCTGCACGGCGTCGAGTTCCCAGCCGTCCTCGGCGAGCGCGACCGGGACCGCGCGGGCTCCCGCGGTCGAGATGGCCGACAGCGCACCGTGATAGGTGGGTTGCTCGACGAGCACCCGGTCACCGGGCTGGGTGTGGCTGGCCAGGATGAGCCCGATCGCATGCTGGGCTCCGCTGGTCACCATGATCTGGCTCGGTTCGGTGGGTAGCCCTCTGTCGCAATATCTTTCGGCGATCGCTGCACGCAGCGGCCCGACGCCCATCAGTTCGTGGCCGGGCTCGCGCAGATACGGTGCGATGTCGCGGGCGGCGTCGGCGAATGCGTCCAGCACGGCGGTGCCGGGCGCGGACAGCGCGGCGGCGGCCAGGCTGACCGTCGGCGTGGTGGCGTCGGCCTCGATGTGGCCGGCGGCAGGCAGGGCGGTGACGCTGCGGGCGCCGCGCCGGGCGTGGAGGTATCCGTCCTCGCGTAGCTGGGCGAAGGCCGCGGTCACCGTGGTGCGCGACACCCGCAGCGACTCGGCCAGCGCCCGTTCGCTGGGAATGCGCGACCCCACCGGCACCCGGCCGTCCACGATCAGCAGCCGGATGGCGTCGGCCAGGCCGAGATAGGCGGGGCCACTTTGGCTGGACGTGCGCCAGTTGCCGAGCTCGCGGGTCAGAAGATCCACATCGAGGGCGCGTGCGGCCATATCCGTCGACATAATAAGGCCAGTATGTGCCAACTGGATATTGATGAGCAAGCCACATGGTCGAGATCATGGCTGCATGGCACGGAACTGGATTTCCCGATTGGCGGAGAATCTCCGCCGCGTGTACGACACCGGCAACTACGCCGGTGACTGCGATGTGGACGCCCGCCGGGTGCGTAGCGAGCTCGACGCCATCCGCGTCCGATTCCCCGACCACGCATGAGGACGGCGCTCACCCGCGGTGCCCTGCTCCTGATCGGTCTGTGCGGCTACGGCGCGTCGATGGCGATGATGGTGCGCGCCGGACTGGGCCTCGACCCGTGGGACGTGTTCCACCAGGGCCTGACCCGGCACACCCCGCTGAGCCTGGGCATGGCCTCGGCCGTCGTCGGCGTCGTCGTCCTGCTGGCCTGGATCCCGCTGCGGAACCGGCCCGGAATCGGGACCGTCGCCAACGTCATCGTCATCGCGGTCACCGTCGACGCCACCCTCGCGGTGCTGCCCGCGCCGTCGGCGATGCCGGTGCGCATCGCGATGATGGTCGGCGCGGTCGTGCTCAACGCGATCAGCACTGTGCTCTACATCGGCGCCGGCCTGGGCCCAGGACCGCGCGACGGCCTGATGACCGGACTCGTCGCCCGCACCGGATGGTCGGTGCGGCTGGTGCGCACCGGAATTGAGGCGACCGTGCTGGCCGTGGGCGCACTGTTGGGCGGCACCGTTGGGATCGGCACGGTCGTCTACGCGTTCGGGATCGGGCCGCTCGTGCAGCTGTTCCTGCGGCTGACCCCACGGGCACTGCTGTTCCACGATTTCAGCGGCGGGCGTGCCCGAGCGGATCGGGAACCGGTCACTACGATGAGCGAGTGGCCTCAGGGGAACGCACCGACTCGACAATCAGCGATGACGAAGACGGAACCGACCCCGACCTGTTGATCGACTTCGCCAGGGTGAGCCTGCGGCGCGGCGGCAACACTCTGGTCGGTCCCATCACCTGGACCGTCGAACTCGACGAACGCTGGGTGGTGATCGGCCCCAACGGAGCCGGAAAGACCTCACTGCTGCGGATCGCCGCCGCCACCGAGCATCCGTCGTCGGGCACGGCGTACGTGCTCGGCGAACGGTTGGGCCGCACCGACATGTCCGAGCTGCGGGCCCGCGTCGGCCTGAGCAGCTCAGCGCTGTCACAGCGAATCCCGGACACCGAGGTGGTGCGCGATCTGGTGGTGTCGGCCGGCTACGCCGTGCTGGGCCGCTGGCGCGAGGACTACGAGGACATCGACTACGCCCAGGCCATCGACATGCTGGAGAGCGTCGGCGCCGAACACCTCGCCGAGCGGACCTACGGGACGTTGTCGGAAGGCGAACGCAAGCGGGTGTTGATCGCCCGCTCGCTGATGACCGACCCCGAACTCCTGCTGCTCGACGAACCCGCGGCGGGCCTCGACCTCGGGGGTCGCGAAGAGCTGGTGGCCCGCTTGACCGATCTGGCCGCCGATCCCGATGCGCCGGCCATGGTGCTGGTCACCCATCATGTCGAGGAGATTCCGGTCGGTTTCAGCCACGCGCTGATCCTGTCGGAAGGCAGGGCAGTTGCCTCGGGTCTGCTGACCGAGGTGTTGACTGCTGAGAACCTGTCCAAGGCGTTCGGTCAGTCGATCGCGCTGGACGTGATCGACGGGCGCTACTTCGCCCGGCGAACCAGGAGCCGAGCGGCGCACAGGAGGCGCGAATGAGCACAACGACCGACGAGGGCTTGCCCGAGGAGCCGACAGGCACCGACGAGGGCTTGCCCGAGGAGCCGACCGGAACCGATCCACTGGTGCCGCGTCCGGCTGCGACGGTGATGCTGATCCGCGACGCCGCCGAGTCGATCGAAGTCTTCATGATGCGCAGGCACGCCGCGATGGAGTTCGTGGCCGGGGTGATGGTGTTCCCGGGCGGGGGAGTCGACGACCGCGACCGCAACGCCGACATCGCCTGGTTCGGTCCGAAACCAGACTGGTGGGCACAGCGACTCGGCGTGGACACCGGGCTGGCCGAGGCGTTGGTGTGCGCAGCGGCTCGCGAGACCTTCGAGGAGTCCGGCGTGTTGTTCGCCGGACCGGCCGACAATCCGGACGGCATCGTGTCCGACGCCTCGGTGTACGGCGAAGCCCGCGCGGCCCTGGCCAACCACTCGCTGTCCTTCGCCGATTTCCTGCGGGACGAGAAACTCGTGTTGCGCGCCGACCTGCTGCGGCCGTGGGACAACTGGATCACGCCGAAAGAGGAACGGACCCGGCGCTACGACACCTTCTTCTTCGTCGGCGCACTGCCCGAAGGCCAGCGGGCCGACGGCGACAACACCGAAACCGACCAGGCCTTCTGGAGTACCCCCCAGGCCGGGCTCGACGACTTCGAACAAGGCAACTCGTTCCTGCTGCCCCCGACCTGGACGCAACTCAATTCCCTGGCCGGCCGCTCCGTCGCCGACGTGCTGGCGACCGAACGCAAGATCGTCGCCACCGAACCCAATCTCTCCCTCGGTGAGGGGAGCTGGCAGATCGAGTTCTTCGACAGCGGCCGCTACAACGCGGCGAGGAATCACCGGGCGCCTCTCGGCCGCGGCCCGGCGAGCGGGGAATCTGTCCGGTGAGAGAGTTCGTCAGCGCGATCACCGGGGTAACGCCGGAGCAGGACCGCGTCGGCACCCTGATGCTGTCGCGACCGCCCACCAACGCCCTGACCCGGCAGATGTACCGCGAGGTGATCGCCGCGGCCCACGAGCTGGGCGAGCGCCCCGACATCTCGGCGGTGATCCTCTACGGCGGGCATGAGATCTTCTGCGCCGGTGACGACGTTCCTGAGCTGCGCACGCTGAACACCGGCGAGGCCGCCGCCGCGGACGCCGCGCTACGGCAGTGCATCGAGGCCGTGGCCGCCATCCCCAAGCCCACCGTGGCCGCGATCACCGGCTACGCGCTGGGCAGCGGCCTGAGCCTGGCGATGGCCGCCGACTGGCGGGTCAGCGGCGACAACGTCAAGTTCGGATCAACCGAGATACTGGCCGGCCTGGCGCCCCGCGCCGGCGGCGGTGCCCGGCTGGCCCAGGTCATCGGAACCAGCAAGGCCAAGGAACTGGTGTTCAGCGGCCGGTTCGTCGGCGCCGAGGAGGCGCTGGAACTCGGGCTGATCGACCAGATGGTGGCACCCGACCACGTCTACGACGAGGCGTTGGCCTGGGCGCGGCGGTTCGCGGACCATCCGGTGGACGTACTGGCCGCGGCGAAGGCCGCCGTCGACGGAGTGGTGGACCGGCCCTGACACCCACCCCACCCGGGCCGTTAGGCTGCCCTGCATGACTGACATCAAGGATTCCGGCACCGACGCCGATATTGCCGGTATGCCGACTCCTAACCCGCACGCCACGGCCGAGCAGGTCGAAGCCGCGATGCATGACAGCAAGCTCGCGCAGGTGCTCTACCACGACTGGGAAGCCGAGACCTACGACGAGAAGTGGTCGATCTCCTACGACCAGCGGTGTATCGACTATGCCCGCGGCCGGTTCGACGCCATCGTCCCGGAATCCGAGCAGCGCGACCTGCCGTACGACCGGGCTCTCGAGCTCGGCTGCGGCACCGGCTTCTTCCTGCTCAACCTGGTTCAGTCCGGGGTGGCGCGGCGCGGTTCGGTGACCGACTTGTCCCCGGGCATGGTCAAGGTTGCCACCCGCAACGGTCAGTCGCTCGGCCTGGACATCGACGGGCGCGTCGCCGACGCCGAAGGCATCCCGTACGAGGACAACACCTTCGACCTGGTCGTCGGGCACGCCGTACTGCACCACATCCCGGATGTCGAACTCTCCCTGCGCGAGGTCGTCCGGGTGCTCAAGCCCGGCGGCCGGTTCGTCTTCGCCGGTGAGCCGACCACGGTCGGCAACAAGTACGCCCGTGAGTTGTCCACGCTGACCTGGCACGCCACCACCAACCTGACCAAGCTGCCGTGGCTGAGCGGCTGGCGTCGGCCCCAGGCCGAACTCGACGAATCCTCGCGGGCCGCGGCGCTGGAAGCCGTCGTCGACCTGCACACCTTCGACCCGGCCGACCTGGAGCGGATGGCCACCAATGCCGGTGCGGTCGAAGTGCGTACCGCCAGTGAGGAATTCACCGCGGCGATGCTCGGCTGGCCGGTGCGTACCTTCGAGGCGGCGGTGCCGCCCGGCCGCCTCGGCTGGGGTTGGGCCAAGTTCGCGTTCAACAGCTGGACCACGCTGAGCTGGGTCGACTCCAACGTGTGGCGTCGCGTGGTGCCCAAGGGCTGGTTCTACAACGTGATGGTCACGGGAGTAAAGCCCTCCTGAGCGGTGGAGTAGCGTTCGACCCCTCACACGTCGCGTATCTGCGGTCGGAGGTGGGCTGTGAGGCTCTGGCCGAGGTGGCTCGACGCCGCCTCGCCGGAGCCGGCCTGGTCGGCGATATCGCTGCTGTCCGAACACAATTCGGTGACCGTGCCGGAATTCTGGTGGAGACCGTACAGCTGAGGCGCCGGGCCGCGGCCAAGTTCGACGACCCGACTCGATGGCTGTTCACCGACGAGGCGCTGCAACAGGCCACGGCTGCACCGGTTGCCGCCCATCGGGCCCGCAGGCTGACCGGGGCGCGCGTACATGACGCCACCTGCTCCATCGGCAGTGAGCTTGTGGCACTGCGTGATTGCACAGCCCAGCTGCTCGGCAGCGACCTCGATCCGGTGCGGCTGGCGATGGCCGCCAACAACCTCGACGACGGCGGTCCCGCTGTCCCGTTGTGCCGGGCCGACGCACTTGCGCCGATCACCCGCGACGCCGTGGTGATCATCGACCCGGCCCGGCGGTCCGGCGGCCGGCGTCGCTTCGACCCCCGGGCCTACACCCCCGCGCTCGACGCGGTGCTCGACGTCTACCGCGACCGGGACCTCGTGGTGAAGTGCGCTCCGGGAATCGATTTCGACGAGCTCGCCAAAGTGGGGTTCGCCGGGGAGATCGAGGTGACCTCGGTCGGCGGCAGCGTGCGGGAAGCCTGCCTGTGGTCGCCGGGCCTGACCGAACCCGGTGTGCACAGACGAGCGAGCATGCTCGACACCCGCGAGGAGATCAGCGACGCCGAACCTGACGACTGTCCGGTCGCCGCGGCCGGGCGCTGGATCGTCGACCCTGACGGTGCGGTGGTGCGGGCCGGATTGGTACGCCACTACGCGGCGCGGCATGGGCTATGGCAGCTCGACACCGACATCGCCTACCTGTCCGGTGATCAGCTGCCCGCCGGGGTGCGCGGTTTCGAGGTCCTCGAACAGCTGCACTTCTCCGAGCGGCGCCTGAAGGCCGCGCTGACCGCTCGATCGGTGGGGGCGCTGGAAATCCTGGTTCGTGGCGTGGACGTGGATCCCGATGCGTTGCGAGCGCGGATGCGCCTGCGCGGCACCGAGCACCTGGCGGTGGTGATCGCGCGGCTGGGCTCCGGGCCGGCCAGCCGGGCGACGGCATTCATTTGTCGCCCTTCGCGATAACGGCCACGTACCCTGAAACGAAACACGCCGGTGGATCCGCCGGTGTGAGCTGATCGCCTGCGAGGACGACTGACGATGCGAATTTCCCCTGTGACAGCGCTGCTGGCAGCCGGTGCGCTGCTCGGCTGGCTCGGCTTGCCGGTGGCAGCTGCGCAGTCGGCCTGTGCCGACCTCGGTGGCACCGTCGACGGTGGCCAGACCTGTCAGGTGCACACCGCCAACGCCTCCTACACACTGGATTACACGTTTCCGGTCGACTACCCCGATCAGCAGGCCGTCGCCGCATACCTGACCCAGACCCGCGACGGATTCGTCAACGTCTCGGGCATGCCCGGCTCACGCGATCAGCCGTATGTGCTGGACGCCAAGGGCACCGCGTACAGCTCCGGGACCCCGGCACGCACCCAGAGCCTGGTGTTCGAGGTCTATCAGAACGTCGGCGGCGCCCACCCGCAGACCTGGTACAAGACGTTCAACTACAACGTGGCCACCCGGGCACCGATCACCTTCGACACCCTGTTCAAGCCCGGCTCCAGGCCGTTGGACGTGGTCTTCCCGATCGTGCAGCGCGAACTGCAGAAACAGTCGGGCGTCGAACAGGCCATCCCACCGACCGTCGGCCTGGACCCGGTGCACTACCAGAACTTTGCGATCACCGACGACTCGGTGATCTTCTTCTTCGGTCAGGGTGAACTGCTGCCGGAGGCTGCCGGAGCCAGCCAGGCCAACGTCCCGCGGTCCGCCGTGGCGGCGCTCCTGGCCTGACGAGGATCAGGCCGGCGCGAACCCGTACACCTGGCCGTCGCTGGTCGCGGTGACGATCCGGTGATCGTTGCCGATCGACACCCCCACCGGCCAGCCGGTGGCCTCCGGAACCGGATAGGCATTCAGGGTGTGTCCGTCGGCGGTGTCGAACACCAACAGCGACTGGCCGTGTCCGCCCTCCCGGGCAACTGTGTAGCCGACACTGCCGGCCCGGCTCGAAGTAGTCAGCGGCACCACGTCGTCACGGGTCCAGGCCACCTCACCGTGGTCGCCGGCGTCGCGCACCGCGGTCAATTTGGCCTCCGGCCCGCCACCGGCCACGACCAGCCCGTCCGGCGACACCGAGGGCGGGGTCTGGGCCAGATAATTCAGCGGCACCGACCATTTGGGCGAACCATCGGCAGAGTTGAGCGCCCACAGCTTCTGGTCACGGCCGTTGACGTACACCGTCGAACCGTCCGCCGACAGCACCGGGCTGGCCAGCGGTCCGCGGCCCACCGCGCTGCTGGTCCATTCCTGGGTCAGCAGCGTCTCCTCGCCTGGGTGGTAGCGCAAGCCCATCAGCACCGGCGCTTCGGCGCCGGGCTGCCAGACGCTGAGCACCACGATGCCGGCCTGGTGCGAGAACGCCGGCGCGGCCGCCACCGGGCACCGGGACCGGGCCGGCTGGCAGTCACCCAGGCCACGCTGCGAATCAGTCGGGTCGACGCCGGCGACCAGGTCCAGCGCTGTGCCGTCGACCGTGCCGCGGTGCCCGTCGAACACCAGCACCTGGCCCAGATGGGTGACCACCAGCAGTTGGCCGTCGTCCAGGAGCCTGGGGGTGGTCGGCATGCCGATCACCGGCTGGCGCCAGCGGATCCACTGGGTGGGCGGGAAGGACAGGATCGTGCCGGGTTGCCCGATATAGACGTTGTCGAAGCCGTCGAACAGAGGACTGGACCAGCCACCGCCCAGCACCAGTCGGGTGCACCAGCGCTGGCGGGCGTTGTTGTCTGCCTCCCACACCATCAACGAACAGCCCCCGGCGGTCTGCGCGTTGACCGCCAGCCGGTTGTCCGCACTCAGCGCCACCTGGGCACCCAGCTCACCCTTGACCGAGCGGCTCCACTCCAGGCGAAGCGCCTCGGGGCCGTGGGACCGGGTGTAGCTGCTGTTGGCCGCGTCTCCGTACTGCGCTGACCAACCTTCCGCGGCATGGGCGTTCACCCAGGAATCGGTGTTCTCGCAACCGGCGAGCAGACCTGTGAACAGCACCGCGACCGCCAGTGCAAGGTATCGCCGGAACACGATGTCCTTTCGTCGCCGAACACCCAGGGGGATTGGTTGAGGGGCCCACGTGAGGGTACCCGGCCACGCGGTAGGACCCGGTAGTGCGCCTGGTGACCTCGCGTAGGCTGTCCGGCCATGACGACGATGTGGGGCGCTCCGATTCACAAGCGCTGGCGTGGCTCTCGGCTGCGTGATCCGCGCCAGGCCGATTTCCTGACGAAGGCGTCGCTGAAATGGGTCATCGACAATCGCGCCTACACCCCGTGGTACCTGGTGCGGTACTGGCGGCTGCTGAAGTTCAAGCTGGCCAACCCGCACATCATCACCCGCGGCATGGTCTTCCTCGGCAAGGGCGTGGAGATCCAGTGCACCCCGGAACTGGCGCAGATGGAGATCGGCCGCTGGGTCCACATCGGCGACAAGAACACCATCCGCTGCCACGAGGGCTCGCTGCGCATCGGCGACAAGGTGGTGCTGGGCCGCGACAACGTGATCAACACCTACCTCGACATCGAACTCGGCGACTCCGCGCTGATGGCCGATTGGTGCTACGTCTGCGACTTCGACCACAAGATGGACAACATCGAGATGCCCATCAAGGACCAGGGCATCATCAAGGGCCCGGTGCGCATCGGGCCGGACACCTGGATCGCCGCCAAGGTCACCATCCTTCGCAACACCTCGATCGGCCGCGGCTGCGTGCTGGGGGCCCACGCCGTGGTCAAGGGTGAGATCCCGGATTTCTCGATCGCCGTCGGGGCGCCGGCCAAGGTGGTCAAGAACCGCAAGCTGGACTGGGAGACCTCGGCCGCCGAGCGCGCCGAACTCGCCGCGGCACTGGCCGACATCGAGCGCAAGAAGGCGGCCAACAGCAACTGAGGCTCAGGCCCCGTCGCACACCCCGGAGTCGCGGATCACGTTGCCGTAGACATTGGCCGTGGCGATGTTGGCGTTGATCACCCCGGCCGGCTGTTGCTTGGCGATCTTGTCGCTGATCTGTGTGAGCTGATACCACAGGTGGTAGATCGAGTCACCGTTGTACAGCGGTGAATACTGGCTCTGGTCCGGATAATTCGTGATGTACAGGGTGTGGGCGCGCGGATCCAGGAACGCCGCCGACTGATCGACGTTGGCTTTCACGGCGTCGCCCGCGGCCTGCATGCCGGGCGCGGTCCAATAGTCGTGCTGGGTGCCCAGGAAGTTCTGGAACCCCACGATCTGGCCCATCAACGTGCCGTACTGGGCGTTGAACCACTGGCAGGACTCGCGCTGGGCATCGATCTGCTCGGGCGTGACCCGCACCTGCCACAGGTTGTAGGGGAACACCGTGTAGTTCGGCGACCAGTCCGACGGATGGGGCACGAACGCGGGCAGGGTCGGCGCGGTGCCGGTGGGTTCGGCGGCCGCCGGCGAGGCCAGGCCGATGGCGAGTGCTGTGCCGACGAATGTGGTGAGGGCGGTACGTACACCGAGTCTCCAGGTCCGGTTCACGCCTCGATTGTGCGTGGCGATGACCGCAGCCGACAGCGGATCGGCGATTCTCGAACGCGCGCGTCAACCGGTCCAGTCGATGCCGAATCGATCGTTCAACGCGGCACGGCCGGAGGCGGTGACGGTGAGGGCGCGGTGCCGCGGGGTACGGCGCAGCCACTCCGCGGCCAGGAAACGATCGAGAATCGCCCGGCCCATGCCGCCGGCGATGTGGTGGCGCTGCTCGGTCCAGTCGACACAATAGCGCACCAGCGGCCTTGGGCCGGTGGGTAATTCGACACCAGCTGCGCGAGCAGGTCGCGGCCGTCGTCGGTGAGCTGATAGGCCACATCGTGACCCGGGCTGCTCAGCCGGTCGGTTCCGCCGGGATGAAACCACCCGTCCCCGCCGGTGAGGACACCGCGATCGAGCAGGCTGCCCATGAGTTGCACCCCGAGCCGGCCCGCGATGTGGTCATAACAGGTCCGGGCGGAGCGCAGCCGGGCCGCTCGGGTGCCCTCCCGCAGCGAAGTGACGGGCCGGGCCGGCGCCAGCCGGCCGAGTTGTTCGATGAGCGCCCCGACCTCGGGCCCGGCCAGCCGGTAGTAGCGGTGGCGCCCCTGCGTGCGGACCGTGAGCAGGCCGGCCTCCGTCAGCTTGGCGAGATGGCTGCTGGCCGTCGGACGGCTGATCCCGGCTTCCTCAGCGAGCACACTGGCCGGCAGGGCGCGGCCGTCGTCGAGCGCCAGCAGCACCTTGCAGCGCGCCGGATCGGCCAGCAGCGCGGCCACCGCGGCGATGTCCACCTCGGTCGCCTCGGCCAGTTCCTGTGCCTCACGCATGGCATGACTCCTTCCCGAGGGTGAGCTCGCGTGGCGTTGCCCGGGTGCGCCGCGTCAGCCGTAGCGCCAGCACCGCGCCGACCAACTGGCAGCCGGCGCCGACCAGCAGTGCGGTCCGCACCCCGGCCGCGCCACCGACCACCGTCATGGCACTACCCAACACCGCGACCCCGACAGTGATACCCAGCAGCCGGGCCAGGTTCACCACGCCTGCGGCCAGACCTGCCCGCCCCAGCGGGATGGCGGCGATCGCCAGCGTCACCGCGGGGCCGGTGTTGAGGGCCAGCCCGGCTCCGGCCAGTACGAAGGACAGTTCCAGCCATCCGATGGCTCCCTGTGGTCCGGCTGCGGCTTAGAGCAGCGAGCCCGCCGCCATCAGGGTCAGGCCCGCCGCCATCGGCAGGCGCGGGCCGGTGCGGCGAGCCAGCATGTTGGCCATCGGAATCAACAGGAGGTAGACGATCGCCATCGGCAGGAACCACACCGCAGTCGTCAACGCGTCGACACCCCGGAGTTGTTGGAAGGCAAAGCTGTTCACCAGCAGCACGCCGTAGATGCCGAACGTCATCGCGAAAGTGGCCAACAGGGCGCCGACCAACTGACGACTGCCGAACAGGCTCAGCGGCAGCATCGGGTGCGCACTTCGACGCTGGACGGTCAGGAACGCGACGAACCCGGCAAGCGCCGTTGCGCCGATCAGCACCGTCTGCTGCCAACGCCAGTCGTGTCCCTCGACCAGTACCAATGTCGTGGCGCCGAGCGCCAGGACGGCCAGGCACTGCCCGGGCAGGTCGAGGCGCGCGGCATCCGGATCGCGCGAATCGGGCAGATGCGTGGCGCTGGCCGCCAACGCCAGCAGACCGACCGGCACGTTGACCCAGAAGATCCAGCGCCAGCCGATCGTCTCGGTCAGGACACCCCCGAGTAGAGGACCGAGCGCGGTGCTGCTCGCGGCCGCCATCGCCCAGGCCGCCGTGGCTCGGGCCCGCCCACGCGGATCCGGATAGACCGCCGAGGCGATGGCCAGGCCCTGCGGCAGCATCATCGCTGCGCCGAGCCCTTGCAGCGCCCGCGCCACCAGTAACAACGTCAGTGACGGGCTCAGCGCGCACGCGATCGACGCGGTGACGAACGTGGCCAAGCCGATGCGGAGCAGGCGTCGCCGGCTGAAGCGGTCGCCCAGCGATCCCGCGGTGAGCAGAAACGCCGCGAACGTCACGTTGTAGCCGTCGATCGTCCACTGGGCACCGGTCACCCCGCCGCCGAGGTCGGCGCCGATCGCCGGTAGGGCCAGGTTGACTGCGTTCGCGTCGACCAGGCCGACGAACAACCCGAGGTACGCGGCGATCAGCGTGATGACGGGGGACCGTGGTGTAGCCATATCCGCACGCTATGGGCGGATTGGTTCGACGCCGGTCGAATCAGCGGTCGGGCAGTGCGTGCTCGACGATCGGTCGGCGCGGATGTGGCTCCCGCTCGGCGCGTTTGGCAGCCAGGTAAACCTGGCTGGTCTCGGCGGCCACGGTGTGCCAGTCGAAGTCAGCGCTGAGTCGCTCGCGGGCGGCGAACGCCCGGCGCTGCGCAGCCTCGGGGTCGTCGAGCACGGCACGGACTGCGGCGGCCAGCCCCGCCACATCCCGTGGCGCGAAGGACATTCCGGTCTGGCCGTCGATCACGGCCTCGCCCAGACCACCCACGTTTGAGGTCACCAGCGGGGTACCGGTGGCCGCGGCCTCCAGTGCCACGATGCCGAACGGCTCGTAGTGGCTCGGCAGCACGGCGGCGTCGGCCGACTGCAGGGCCTGCAGCAATTCCTCGTGACCGAGCCGTCCGACGAACCGGGTTGCCTTGAGCACCTTGTGCTTTCGGGCCTGCTCGACGAGCCACTGCTGCTGGGTTCCGTCACCGGCGATGGTCAGCGTGGTGCCGGGATGTGCACGCCGGATACGGGGCAGGGCCGCGATCGCGTCGTGCACACCCTTCTCGTATTCGAGCCGGCCGAGGTAGAGCAGCTCGGGCGGGCCCTGGCGGGGACGGCGGGGGGCGAACGGCCAGAGATCGGCGTCGATCCCGTTGCGGATGACCCGGATCTCGGACAGCTCTGGACCGAACAGCTGGGTGATCTCATCGCTCATCGACGCCGAACATGTGATCAGCGAATCGGATTCGCGCACCAGCCACGACTCCACGGCGTGCACCTGACGGCTGATCGGTCCCGACACCCAGCCGGAGTGCCGACCGGCTTCGGTGGCGTGGATAGTGGAAACCAGTGGTACATCGAAGTATTCGGCCAGCGCGATCGCGGGATGGGCCACCAGCCAATCGTGGGCATGGACCAGGTCGGGCACCCACCGGTCACCCGAATTGTCTTTTACGGCAAGGCCGGTGCGCACCATGGCGTGACCCATGGCCAGGGTCCAGGCCATCATGTCCGTGCCGAACTCGAACTCGTGCGGATCCTGCGCGGCGGCCACCACCCGCACACCCTCGCTGATCTCGTCGGTGGACGGGTGCGTGCTGGGGTCGGTATCGGTGGGTCGGCGACTGAGGACCACGATCTCGTGGCCCGCCTCGGCCAGGGCCGTGGCCAGGTGGTGCACGTGCCGGCCCAGACCGCCGACGACGACGGGCGGGTACTCCCATGACACCATCAGGATCTTCATGACTGCGGGCCTTCGTGCCGGTGCGAGCGTGCGCACAATGCTGAGGTTTGACGGGGTGTCGAGCGGCAGACACGCACGCTCGTGTCGATGGTCATTTTGGCAGACGCCGGGCGTCGAGGGCACCGAACAGTCCGTCGGCCTTGTTCCAGCCGTCGGCGAGACGTTCGGCATGGTCGCGGCGGCCCGAGGCCAGCGCGTCGGAGATCTCGCGGGCGGCGTGTGCGTGCAGATGAGCGCGGTAGCGGGCGTAATCGGCGGCCGAATCCTTGCTCACCATGAACGGCCAGTCACTGGACACCGTCAACAGCGTCTCCCGCAGGATCTGATCGGCCACCCGGTCCCGCGGGGTCGGTGCACCGACCGCGGCATGCTGGGTGAGCGCCTTGTCCACGGTGCTCAATGCCCCGTCGACCACCTCGCTGTTGAGCTGCACGAAATCGGCTACCTTCTCGCCGTTCCACACCTGCCAGTCCTTGCCCGAACCCCATGAGCTGGGCGGCAATTCGACCGGAGCGCCGGTGAATCCGTGGGCTTTGGCATCCGCGAGGGTGCCGACCCGCACGCCGGCCTCGGGCAGTGCCCGCAACACCCGGCCGAGCCACTCCGGGCCCTCGTACCACCAGTGGCCGAACAATTCGGTGTCGAACGCGGCCACGACGTGAGCAGGCCTGCCGATCCGTTCGCACTCACTGATCAGCCGGCGGCGCACCACCGCGACGAAGTCGGCGACGTGCTCGTCGATGGCCCGGTCGGCGCGCTGCGGATCGTAGGGCGCCTTCTCCTCGGACGGGACGTTGCGACCGGTCACGCGCGAGGGTTTGAGGCCCGTGGTGTGGTCGTAGGTGTGGAAATCCCGGTAGGCGGCGTGGCCCGGATAACCCGACTTCGGCGACCACACGCGGTAGCTGACCTGAAGGTCACGCCCGAAGGCCACGACGTCGGTTTCGCCGACCGGACGGCCGAGTGCGGTGTCGCCGTGCAGCGACGGGCCGTCGACCATGAAATGGCCGACACCGGCTGCGGCGTAGCCGGTCTCCATGCCCGGCGCGTACGCGCATTCGGGCGCCCAGATACCGGCCGGGGTGTGCGCGAACCGTTGCTGAGCATCGGCGAGGCCCTCGCGCAACGCGAACTCGCGCAGCCGCGGGTTGAGCAGCGGCTGGAACGGATGGGACAGCGGGCCGCCGAGCAGTTCGATGGTCCCGGCGTCGATCAGTCGGCGCAGCAGACCGCTGGCACCGTGGCGCCAATGGGTGGTGAACTCCTCGATCGCCGCGCCGGCCTCGGCGTACTCACGAATTCCGAACTCGCGCAAGCCTTCCGGCTCACGCAACGTCGTCGCCTCCTGGGCGCGAAGCTGCCAGTTGGCCAGCCAGTGGTGCATGCCGGTGAGGCAGTACGGGTCATCGAGCTGTGCGGTGACCACCGGTGTCATGCCCAGGGTGATCAGGTGACTGCGGTCCTCGGTGGCCAGCCCCCGCAGCACCCGCATCAGCGGCAGATACGCCGCCGCCCAGGACTGGTAGAGCCACTCCTCGCCGACCGGCCAGCGGCCGTGATGCGCCAGCCAGGGCAGATGGGTGTGCAGGACCAGGGTGAATAACCCGGGTACCGGTTCGGGGTCCGGATTCGAGGTCACGGCCGCACCGCGATCGCCACGAGGTCGAGGCTGTCGTCGATGTTCCGTTCGTCGGCCGACGTCAGGTCGAAGTCGTCGATGCTCACTGCTGCCACGTCCGCGAGCAGCTGCTCGGGCCACGGTGCATCGGCCACCGCGCGCTGCACCTGTGCCTCGATGATCGAGCCGCCGTGCCGGGCGTCGAGTTCGGCCAGCCCGGCACCGTGAAACACCCCGAGCATCGACTCGACCTCGAAGCCGGCGTCGTGCAGCAGTTCGGTCAGCTCCGCAGCGTTGAGCTCGCGGGTGTGGAACGGGTTGAGCGGGGTGTCGCGACCGGGGGAGAAGGTGATCCGGTTGGGGGTGGACACCAGGAACACGCCACCGGGCCGCAGCACCCGGAAGCATTCGGAGACGAATTGACCTTGATCCCAAAGGTGTTCGATGACCTGGAAGTTCACCACGACGTCGACCGACTGGTCGGCCAGGGGCAGCTCGGCCAGGTTGCCGTGCTGGATCTGCACCCGCGGGTAGCGGGCCCGCACGTGGGCGACGGTCGCCTCGTCGTAGTCCAGTGCCACGACGCGACGGGCGACGTCGGCGATCAGGTCGGCGCCGTAGCCTTCGCCGCAGCCGGCTTCGAGGACCTCTCGGTCGACGCACCGGCCCGCCAGTCGCTGATACACCACCTCATGCCGGCGAAACCAGTAATTCTCCTCGGCCAGGCCGGGGATGGTCCGCTCGCCGGTCAGGGGTAGGGCGTGATCCGGGTCGCCAACGAATGCGCTCATTGGAAGGCAGGCTAACCCAGCCTTGCCCAGGTTGAAGGGGTCGGTGGCCAATCGACCAACGGTTCCCATACCTCAGGGGTGTGGTAGGGGAGGCCGGAATACAAACTCCGACCAGCTATGGTGTTCCTGCGAACCATCAAAAGTTACCGACCGGTAACATGATGCTAGTTGCCTAGAACGTGATATGAGCCCGGGCCACCGGTCTCATCGAGGAGGACGAACCAGAGTCATGACGAACATCGTGGTCCTGATCAAACAGGTCCCAGACACTTGGTCGGAGCGCAAGCTGTCCGACGGCGATTTCACCCTCGACCGCGAGGCTGCCGACGCCGTGCTCGACGAGATCAACGAGCGCGCCGTGGAAGAGGCGCTGTTGATCAAGGAGCGTGAGGGCGGAGACAGCACCGTCACCGTGCTGACCGCCGGCCCGGAGCGTGCCACCGAGGCGATCCGCAAGGCGCTGTCCATGGGTGCCGACAAGGCCGTGCACCTCAAGGATGACGGCATGCACGGCTCCGACGTGATCCAGACCGGGTGGGCCCTGGCCCGCGCGCTGGGCACCATCGAGGGCACCGAGCTGGTCATCGCCGGTAACGAGGCCACCGACGGCGTCGGCGGCGCGGTTCCGGCAGTGATCGCCGAGTACCTGGGCCTGCCGCAGCTGACCCACGTGCGCAAGCTGACCGTCGAGGGCGGCAAGGTCACCGCCGAGCGTGAGACCGATGAGGGCGTGTTCACCCTCGAGGCGACGCTCCCGGCTGTGGTCAGCGTCAACGAGAAGATCAACGAGCCCCGCTTCCCCTCCTTCAAGGGCATCATGGCCGCCAAGAAGAAGGAAGTCACCGTGCTCACCCTCGCCGAGATCGGCGTGGAAGCTGACGAGGTCGGCGTTGCCAATGCCGGTTCCAAGGTGCTGTCTTCGACCCCGAAGCCGCCGAAGACCGCCGGTGAGAAGGTGACCGACGAAGGTGACGGCGGCACGAAGATCGCCGAGTACCTGGTTGCCCAAAAGCTGATCTAGCCCACCCACTTCCGAAAGACGTAACGAGAACTCATGGCTGAAGTACTTGTGCTCGTTGAGCACTCCGAAGGCGCATTGAAGAAGGTCAGCGCCGAGCTCATCACCGCCGCCCGTGCCCTGGGCGAGCCCTCCGCCGTTGTGGTGGGCAAGCCGGGCACCGCGGCTTCGCTGGTCGACGGCCTCAAGGCTGCCGGTGCGGCCAAGGTCTACGTCGCCGAATCCGACGACGCGGAGAACTACCTCCTGACCCCCGTTGTCGACGTGCTGGCCGGACTGGCCGAGTCGGCTGCCCCCGCCGGCGTCATCATCGCCGCCACCGCCGACGGCAAGGAAATCGCCGCCCGCCTGGCTGCGCGGATCGGCTCGGGCCTGCTGGTCGACGTGGTCGAGGTCCGTGAAGGTGCGGTGGGCGTCCACAGCATCTTCGGTGGCGCCTTCACCGTCGAGGCCCAGGTCACCAGTGACACCCCGGTGATCACGGTGCGTCCGGGTGCGGTCGAGGCGGCCCCGGCCGCCGGTGCCGGCGAGGTCGTCAACGTCGAGGTTCCGGCCCAGGCCGAGAACGCGACCAAGATCACCAAGCGCGAGCCCGTCGTTGCCGGTGACCGCCCCGAGCTCACCGAGGCCAGCGTCGTGGTCGCCGGTGGCCGTGGTGTCGGCAGCGCCGAGAGCTTCTCGGTGGTCGAGGAGCTGGCTGATTCGCTGGGCGGCGCCGTCGGTGCCTCCCGCGCCGCGGTCGACTCGGGCTACTACCCGGGCCAGTTCCAGGTCGGCCAGACCGGCAAGACCGTGTCGCCGCAGCTGTACATCGCCTTGGGCATCTCCGGCGCGATCCAGCACCGCGCTGGCATGCAGACGTCGAAGACGATCATCGCGGTGAACAAGGACGAGGAAGCGCCGATCTTCGAGATCGCCGACCTCGGCATCGTCGGTGACCTGTTCAAGGTCAGCCCGCAGCTGACCGAGGCGGTCAAGGCCCGCAAGGGATAGATCGCCAAACGCGTCAACACAGAACCCCGGTACACCTGGTGCACCGGGGTTCTGTGCTGTCATGGGCAACTATCTGCGCCGACTACGGACTTTCCAGGGTTTGAATCTCGGCCAGCGGTGCCAGTGTTGATCCTGTCATCTCGTCGAGAAAAGGATTCGCACAATGAAAATCACAGTCATAGGTGCCAGCGGCCAGATCGGCTCGCGGGTCGTGCGGTTGCTCACCGAAGCCGGCCACGACGTGGTGGCTGCCTCCCTGTCCTCGGGTGCGAACGTTCTCACCGGTGAGGGCCTGGTGGAGGCGCTGACCGGGGCCCAGGTGCTGGTCGACGTGGTCAACTCGCCTTCGTTCGAGGACGGCCCCGTGATGGACTTCTTCACCAAGTCCTCGCACAACCTGGCGGCTGCCGCGAAGGAGACCGGGGTCGGGCACTACGTCGCGTTGTCGATCGTGGGCGCCGACGGCCTGCCGGACAGCGGCTACATGCGGGCCAAGGTGGCGCAGGAGAAGAACATCACCGCCTCGGGCCTGCCGTACACCATTGTGCGAGCCACCCAATTCCAGGAATTCGCCGAGGCCATCACCGCGTCGCTGGCGGTCGGTGACGAGGTCCGCGTTCCCGATGCCCGGATCCAGCTGATCTCCGTCGACGACGTTGCCGCCGAGGTGGCGAAGGCCGCGCAGGCCGCGCCACGGGGCGGAATCATCAACATCGGTGGGCCCGACAAGTTCTCGTTCGCCGACATGGCCCGCGCGGTACTGGCCGAGCAGGGCGACGACAAGCCGGTCGTGATCGATCCGCAGGCAACGTATTTTGGGACCGCGGTCGACGACAACAGCCTGGTCACCGGTGACGACGGGATTCTCGGTGAAACCCGTTGGGCCGCATGGTCCGGGGCGCTCTGACATGCCGGTCTCCGCTGAGCGCGAGCAGGCGCTCCACGACGCGATGACCGTGATCGCCACCGCGACACCGCCGTTCATCCCGCCGAACGCCGAAGTGATGACGACGATCATCGAGTGGCCTGCCGGGTCACCGGGCGCGCCGCCACACCGGCACCCCGCCGGACCCGCCTTCGGTTACGTGCTCGAGGGGGAGATGCTCTTCGAGTTGGAAGGTGAGGCCCCGCGGGTGGTCAAGGCCGGGGAGGCGTTCTGGGAACCCGGCGGTGACGTCATCCACTACTCGGATGCCAACAACCGTGACGACATTCCGCTGAAGTTCCTCGTCAACATGCTGTGCGTGCCCGGCGAACCGATGCTCGTCATCGTCGAAGACGATGAACTCGAGGCCCGCAAGGACCGACGGGTCCGCTGATGGCCGAGTTCGGCGACGTCGTCCGATCACGGCGGTCATCGCGAATGTTCTTGCCGGACAAGCCGGTTCCGCGAGAACTTCTGGACGAGGCACTCGCGCTGGCGGTGCGGGCGCCGTCGAACTCGAACACGCAGCCCTGGCGCGTCTTCTTCGCCACCGGTGAGCGGCGCGCCCGATTGGTGGACGCGCTGCTCACTGCGGTCGAGGCGGCACCGCCCGCGATCGGCTCGGCGGGTCTGCCGCCGCGGTTCGCGCACCTGCGCCGGGAGAGCGGTGCCCTGGTCTACGGGGCGATGGGGATCGCCCGCGACGACGCCGAGGGCCGCTGGGCCGCCCAGAAGCGCAACTGGTCGTTCTTCCACGCGCCCGTCGCCGGGGTGGTCTGCATGCACCGGGACTTCACCAACGTCGATGCGCTAGGCGTCGGGATGTTCCTGCAGACCCTGCTTCTGGCGTTGAACGAACGGGGAATTGGCAGTTGCGTGCAGGTGTCGATCGCGTTCTACCCGGACGTGTTGCGTGAACAACTCGACATCCCCGACGATCTGACCGTCCTCTGCGGCCTGTCGATCGGCTACGCCGACCCTGAGTTTCCGGCGAATCACCTGGACACACCGCGCAACCCGATCAGTGAGAACGTGGTGTTCTGTCAGGACTGAAGCCGGTCCAAAAAGTCACCTGGCGCTCACAGACATGTCACACGGGCGATGCCGTACGGAGACCCGACTGGGCGACCGTGCTGGTTATGAGCACTGCATCTGTACTCATCGCCGCAGATCACACCGACGGCACGGCGCCCGATGCGCCGCGCTACACCCTCCTGTTGTCCGCCGATTCCGAGCTCATCGACGCCGCGCAGCGGCTCCGCCACGACGTGTTCACCTCCGAACCCGGATTCGCACTGGCCGGCGCCACAGATGGACGCGACGCCGACCGATTCGACCAGCACTGCGACCACCTGCTGGTCCGCGAGGACCGCACCGGTGAACTGGTGGGCTGCTACCGGATGCTGCCGCCGCCCGGCGCGATCGCCGCGGGCGGGCTCTACACCGCCACCGAGTTCGATGTGCGCGGTCTCGACGCCCTGCGGCCGTCCCTGGTCGAGATGGGCCGTGCGGTGGTGCGGGCCGACCACCGCAACGGCGCCGTCGTGCTGCTCATGTGGGCGGGCATCCTGGCCTACCTGGATCGCTCGGGCTACGACTACGTGACCGGCTGCGTGTCGGTGCCGGTCGCCGGGAACGCCGACGGCCCGCCGGGAACGCAGATCCGCGGCGTCCGTGACTTCGTGCGGCGGCGCCACGCCGCACCCGCCGAACACACCGTGTACCCGTATCACCCGGTGGTTCTGGACGGCCGAGGACTCGACGACATCGACCCGCCGTCGCGCACCACGGTGCCGCCGTTGATGCGCGGCTACCTGCGCCTCGGCGCGCAGGTGTGCGGCGAACCGGCCCACGATCCCGACTTCGGGGTCGGCGACTTCCCGGCCCTGCTGGACAAGCGCCGCGCGGACGTCCGCTACCTCAAGCGCCTGCGCTCGGTCTCGGCGGCGGCCGACATGGCCGACGGAATGGGCGGCGGCGCGTCATGACCACGTGTGAACATTCCTGGCTGCCCAAGGCGTCCTGCGACGGCAGTTGCGTACATGCCGGCGGTGCGGACGCCGGCCGCCGGCTGGTGGTCTGGATTCGGACTACGGTGCGGGTCACGATGGCCGTGCTGCTGGCACCCGGAGTGCCGCTGCTGGCGGTGCCGATGCCGGGCCGCTCCCACGTGCAGCGCTTCTACTGCCGGTTGATGCTGCGCTGCTTCGGAGTCCGGATCAGCTTGTCGGGCGGGCCGATTCGCAACCTGAAGGGTGTGCTCGTGGTCAGCGGCCACGTGTCGTGGCTGGACATCTTCACGATCGGTGCGGTGCTGCCCGGCTCGTTCGTGGCCCGGGCCGACCTGGTCGAGTGGCCCGCGGTGGGCCGGCTGGCCCGGGTGATGAAGGTGATCCCGATCGACCGGGGCAGCCTGCGCCGGCTGCCCGCGGTGGTGCACACCGTGGCCGAACGCCTGCGCGCCGGGCACACCGTGGTGGCCTTCCCGGAAGGCACCACCTGGTGCGGCCTGGCCTACGGACCGTTCCGGCCGGCGATGTTCCAGGCCGCGATCGACGCGGCCCGGCCCGTACAGCCGCTGCGACTGGTCTACCGCCACCGCGACGGCCGGCCTTCGACGATTCCGGCCTTTGTGGGGGAGGACACCCTGCTGCGATCGGTGCGACGGGTCATCACCGCACGTCGCACGGTGTGCCACGTCCACGTGGGGTCGCTTCAGCTGCCCGGAGACGACCGGCGGGCACTGGCCGGACGCTGCGAGGCGGTGGTGCGCGGACATCAGGAGCTCCCTGGCGCTGCCGCTCACGCCCTGGCGGCCTGAGGCGGCGGGAAAGCGGGTAGTCCGCCAGCGGCTATCCTAGGAGGGTTATGGCCTCCATCCTGACCTCCTCCTCAGGCGGGCCAGTCTATCTCGATC
>MSTD01000001.1:167996-336259 GCA_001942045.1 Mycolicibacterium porcinum | reverse complement strand
TTCCCGCCCGAGCTGCGTCGGGTGATCTACACGACCAACTCGATCGAATCGCTGAACTACCAACTGCGCAAGGTCACCAAGAACCGCGGCCAATTCCCCAACGACGCCTCAGTCGTGAAACTGCTGTGGCTGGCGATCTGCAACATCGAAGACAAACGTGCCGCCGAGCGCGCCAAGGAACGCGGTCAGAAACGCTGCCGAACAGCCCCAGGACGACTCGTCGAAGGCCAGGTGGTCACCAACTGGAAGAAAGCCCTCGAACAACTCACCCTGGTCTACCCAGACCGCATTGAACGGTATCTGTAACCACCACAACCGAAGGTTTCAGACAATCGATCTACACAGAAAACTTGACACGCTCGCATGCTGATGTCGTGCCAGCCGGCCATCTCCGAGCCGCGGTCCCAGGTCAGGCTGCGACGCAGATGTGCCGGCAACTCATTCATGGCCGCGATCATCGCCCTGGCCACCGAATCAGCACCGTGATCGTTGGGCAAGTGCAGCAAGATGGTGAACCGGGTGCTGCGCTCGACCAGGGTCCCTATCGCGCTGCCGGAGGCGCTGCCCACGATCAGATCGCCTTCCCAGTGCCCGGGCACCGCTCGGTCGGCGATCACCGCGGGGCGCTGGCTGATGGTGATCACGTCACTGAATCTGCTGCGGCGCTCGCTGCCGCGAGGTTTACGCGCAGTGCGTTTGGTCGACAGGCACTTGTTCAGATCGGCGCGCAGCTGGCCACGGCCTTGCACGTAGAGGCACTGGTAGATGGTTTCGTGGCTCACCCGCCCCAGCCTGTCATCAGGGTGGGCGCGGGCCAACATGTCAGCGATCAGCTTGGGGCTCCACCCATCGTCCATCCATCCTTCGATGGCCGCGCACAACCCGGTGTTGTTGAGCTTGAACGCTTTGGGCCGCTTGGCTTTCTGGCAAGCTCGGGCATGGGCCATCCCGGCGTGGTAGTCCCCGTCTGCATTTCGGTTGCGGCGCACTTCGCGCCAGATGACGGTGCGGTCGCGGCCCAGCTCCTGCGCGATCGTGGCGTAGCCGTGTCCGCGATCGAGGCCCCGCATGATCGTGACGCGCTCGTCGTAACTGATACGGCGGCCAGGACCACCCTCACGGGTCCGGTCTCCCGGGCAGGCCACACCGCGAGTGCCTTTGCTTGCTCTGAGCAGATCCATGCCGCCAGCTTGGCGCCACCAGTACCGCCCAGCGCCGTTGGACACACCGAGACGACGCTCGGCATCACGCATAGCCACACCGTCACACAACAGGTCGAACAACTGCCGACGCATCGAACGGGCAAACACCGCAACCTCCCAATCAGTGGATGTTGCAGTGACCGTATGAATCCGCCACGCGATCCACAGCCGTGGGGTAGAAACCCGCGCAGACACCAGCGATGGCGGTGCACCGCTTTCTACCCTGGGGTCGCTAAACCGCGCGACTCGCAACCCAGAGGTAGAAATCGGCGCGACGACCACAACGAGCGAAACCGCACACAGCTAGTGCGCGAAATGCCTTGCCCCGGTGAGGTACAGCGTGATGCCCGCAGCCTCGGCAGCGGCCGTCACCTCGGCGTCACGCACCGACCCACCCGGGTGCACGATCGCCTTGACACCCGCATTGGTCAGCGTCTCCAAGCCGTCGGGGAACGGGAAGAACGCATCGGAGGCGCCGACGGAACCGGCCACGCGGTCGCCCGCACGCTGCACGGCCAGCCCAGCCGCGTCGACCCGATTCACCTGTCCCATACCGACACCCACGGTCGCGCCGTCCTTGGCGATCACGATCGCGTTGGACTTCACCGCGCGGCAGGCCCGCCAGGCGAACACCAGATCGCTGAGCGTCTGCGGGTCGGCAGGCTCACCGGTGGCCAGGGTCCAGTTTGCCGGATCGTCGCCCTCGGCGTCGAGCGCGTCCCGCTGCTGCAGCAGCACTCCACCGCTGATCTGACGCAGCTCGATGCCACCGACCAACGGCTCGGAGGCCACCAGGATGCGAATGTTCTTCTTGCGCGCCAGGATTTCGACCGCCCCGGCCTCGTATGCCGGGGCGATGATGACCTCGGTGAAGATGTCGGCGACGGTCTCGGCCATCTCGACACTGACCTCGGTGTTGGAGGCGATGACGCCACCGAACGCACTCAGCGGATCACACTCGTGGGCCTTGCGGTGCGCGTCGGCGACCGACTCCGAGGAGATCGCGATGCCACAGGGGTTGGCGTGCTTGATGATCGCCACGCAGATCTCTTCGTGGTCGAACGCCGCCCGCCACGCCGCGTCGGCGTCGGTGTAGTTGTTGTAGGACATCTCCTTGCCGTGCAGCTGCTCGGCCTGGGCCAGTCCTGGCCACGCGGAGTCGTCGCGGTACACCGCGGCCTGCTGATGCGGGTTCTCGCCATAGCGCAGCACGGCACTGCGCTGCCAGGTGCCCGCGAACCAGGCCGGCAGCGGCTGCGCCGGCTCCTCAGGCGCCAGCGTCGACCCCATCCACCCGGCGACCGCCACGTCGTACTCGGCGGTGTGCCGGAATGCCAACGACGCCAACTTCTTCCGCTCTTCGAGGGTGAACCCGCCGGCGCGGACCGCGGCCAGCACACCGTCATAGCCCAGCGGATCGACGACCACGGCCACGCTCGGGTGGTTCTTGGCGGCCGCCCGCACCATGGACGGCCCGCCGATGTCGATCTGCTCGACGCACTCGTCCACCGATGCCCCGGACTCGACGGTCTCGGAGAACGGGTACAGGTTCACCACCACGAGCTCGAACGCCTCGACCTCGAGCTCCTGCAGGGCCGCAACATGTTCGGGCTTGCGGGTATCGGCCAGCAGGCCGGCGTGCACACGTGGGTGCAGGGTCTTGACCCGGCCGTCGAGCACCTCCGGGAAACCCGTCACGTCTTCCACCGGGGTGACCGGAACACCCGCGGCGGCAATGGTTTTGGCGGTCGACCCGGTGGAGACGATGGCCACGCCCGCCTCGTGGAGGCCGCGGGCCAGATCGGCCAGGCCGGTCTTGTCATAGACACTGATCAGCGCTCGCCGGATCGGTTTCTTCTCGCTCACCCTATGGTCGCCTTTCGTCCAGTCCAGGTCACGCCGCGGGTTGCCAGCGCGGCCAGCACATCCACCAGCAGTCGACGTTCGACCACCTTGATGCGCTCATGCAAAGTCTCTTCGGTGTCATCATCGAGCACCTCGACGGGCTGTTGGGCCAGAATCGGCCCGGTATCCATACCGGAGTCCACGAGATGCACCGTGCAGCCCGTCACCCGCACGCCATACGCCAACGCCTCGGGCACCGCATGCGCCCCGGGGAATGCGGGCAGCAGCGCCGGATGGGTGTTGACGACCCGGCCGGGGAAACGGGAAAGGAACTGACCGCCCAGAATTTTCATGAACCCGGCCGAGACCACCAGGTCCGGCTCGTGTTCCGCGGTGGCCGCGGTGAGCGCGGCATCCCAGGCTTCGCGGTCCGGGTGATCGCCGAGCCGCACGGTGTACGACGGAACTCCGGCGCCTGCCGCGATGTCCACGGCGGCACATTTGCGGTCGGTTCCCACCGCCACCACGCGCGCCGGATAGTCGTCTGCGGCGGCAGCCAGTAGCGAAGCAAGCAACGATCCTGTCCCCGAAGCCAGCACTACCAGCCGTGCCGGTGCGCTCGGAGGCACATGTAACGGTTGCTGCACGCGAGCAGCCTAGTCGCCCGGTCGGCGCGGCTGATCGCCGGTCACTGAGTCGTCGGGCATGTCGTCGACGATGAAGTGGTCCTCGGGATCGTCATCGAGGCCGTCATAGACCCGCGGGCGGGGCTCATGGAGGGTTTCCTGCACGTCGTCGTACTCGACGTACGGGTCGACGTACTCGACGGGGTCGGCCTCCCTGACGTCCGGCTCGTTCATCGTCGGCTCCTCGGCCGACCACGACACCAGGGGCTGGTCGGGTTCGGGCTCAGGCTCGGGATCCGCCTTGGAGTCGTCGACGACGTCGACCGGTTCGTCCTCGTCGACGTCCTCGAACTCGGGTTCAGGCTCGGCCGGCACAGGTTCAGGTTCGGGCGCGGGCGCGGCCACCGGCCGGGGCTTGCGGGTCAGCCCGCCGGACATCGCGACGGTCAGCCCGCCGATCCCGGCGAACCACAAGAACACCGCAGGCCCAAACGTCGACTGGTCCACCCCGACGTCACCGAAATTGCCCAGCCGTCCGCCACCGGCGTAGCCGAGCACCGCCATCGTCACCGCCGCCAGCGCCGACGCCACCAGCAACTTGCCGGTGGCCGGCCCGATCGGCAGCGGACGCCGTGCACACTGCTGGCCGAGTGCGACCGCCGAGGCCGCCCCCACGATCAGCAGGGCCACCCAGATGGGACCCAGTGGCGGCGTCGGCACCGCGGCCAGCACCGGCACCGCGGGGATGTCGCCACCGAACACCGTGAATGAGCTGAAGGCGGCCAGCCCGACGTGGGCACTGGAACCGACCGCGATGGCCGACGCGCCGACGATCACGTTCGGGATGTAGAGCATCGACAACAACGTCAGGCTCAGCTGGCCGAAGAGGCTGTCGGTGATCGCGAACAAGTCGTGCATCGTGCCCCAGTGCACCACCAGGGACACCGCCGTCACCGCCCCGGAAAGGCCGAAGAGCGCCAGCACGCCGGCGATCGCGGCGCGGAACGCCTCGGGCAGCCAGTCCGGCAGCGGCGAGGCGGCCAGCGTCCGTCTGCCGATCTTCGAGCCCACGCCGATCAGGGCACCGATCGCGTGCACGATCAGCACGCTGCAGAACGCGCGCAGGGCGCTGGGGGTCTGGAGTTCACTGATCACCGAGGCGGCGTCGTGAATGACGGCCAACAGGATGGCCGCGATCAGAATCGGTCCGCCCAGGGCTGAGGCGATCACCCAGCGGGTGACGAACCAGGAGGAATTGGGGGCGGTGGCCGCGGCCGTCGTGCGCGCGGTGCCCCAGATCATCGCCAGCACGGGCAGCAGGGGCATCACGCCGAGCTCGCGACCGCCGATCGAGACCGGCACCTGGTGCACGCCCAGCCACATGCTGGCGATCGCCCCGAAGGCGCCCGTCATGTCGCTGTTGGCGATCAGCAGCTGCAGCAGCACAACCGCGGCGATGATGACCAGCGCGACGACGGACGGCCCGAACGCGACCCGGAGCAGTTCACGTGCCTGGCGGGTGCCGACTGGCCGGTTACTCACTTGCTGGGCTGCTCCTCGCAAAAATCGGCGCGTGCGCGGGAAGCGCACGCGCCGATCAGCTTACGACGATGCAGGGCCAGATTGCTGTGAAGGCGACTGCTGTGCCTGTTGCTCTGCCGGGAAGGCGGTGGTGGGCGCCGACGAGCCCGACTGCTGCTGCTGCGGCTGGCCGAAGGTGGGGTAGCCGGTCGGAGGGGTCGGCGGGCCGCTCGGCTGTTGCTGCTGACCTTGCGGAGCCTGAACGGGGAAACCACCGGTGTTCGAGGCGCCGGTGTAGCCGCCGTACTGCGACGGGTAACCGGGACGCTGCGGCTGCGCCTGCTGGTAAGGCTGGCCACCGTGCTGCGGCTGGTGCTGCTGACCGTAGTACTGCGACGGGCCACCGTACTGGCCGTACTGCGGCTGCTGATCGAACTGCGGCTTGGGCGCCGGGGGCGTGATGACGCCTGCCTCGAACAGGAGCGCGGCGATGGCGGCGCCGGCCTGGATCACAGCGAGGACGAGAACGACGTAGAAACCCCAGTCGAGGATGGAGCTCAACTCGATCGTGTAGAAGATCGCCGACAGCAAGGCGAACGTCGAGATGACCGCCGCGATCGCCGTCCAGTTCTTCTGCTTGGGCACAAGCGTGATGCCGGCCACGAGCCCGGCGAGCAGTGCCGCGTCGATGGTCCAGCCGGTGAGTTCGCCGGTCGGAAGGACTGTCCCCCCACCGGTGATTCCGCTCAGGTCCACCAGCGGGCCGAACCGCAGCAAGTAGATGAGCAGGCCGGCGACGGCCACGACGGCCAGCAGGATCTCGGGCAACTTGTTCTCACCAGGTTGCGCGGCCGGCGCGGTCGGCGCGGCGGGCACAGGAGCGGGGACAGCCTTGGCGAACTGCTGAGTTGCCTCGAACTGGGAACCGGCCTGCGGCGGGTATCCGGGATTACTGGGCGGGTAGGTCATGACCTCTCCTGTGCTATCGAGCTTCGCGACGTGTGTTCACGCAGGCATGAATACCGACCACGTGAGCGATTCGAGCTTCCACGCTAGCGCACCCAACTGGGTGCGGGGCGGTGGTGCTTGATGTCAGCGAGGTCTCAAGCCGATACCAGTACGGGTGCGTCGGTGGAATCCGTTTCAGCGGACTCGATTTCGCGGACGAGCGGCAGCACCTTGGCACCGAAGTACTCGATTTCCTCTTGGAAATGCAGGAATCCGCCCAGGATGAGGTCTACGCCACGTTTGCGGTACGCGGCAATACGTTCGGCGATCTGCTCGGGTGTGCCGATCAGCTGCGTGCGGAAACCGTCGTTGTACTGCACGAGATCCTCGAAACTGGAATCAGCCCACATGCCCTTCTTGTCGCCGGTGGAGTTGCCGGCCTGTTGCACCGCGCTGCGGAAGCCCTCGACGGCGGGCTTGTTGGCCTTGGCGACGATCTCCTTGAGGGTTTCCTTTGCCTCTTTCTCTGTGTCGCGGGCGATGATGAACCCGTTCAGGCCGAACTTCACTTCCCGGCCTGCGTCACGCGCATGGTCGCGCACCTCGACGACCTGTTCGGTGATGCCCTCGAAGTCTTTGCCGTTCGAGAAGTACCAGTCCGCGTAGTAGCCGCCGTTGCGCCGGGCCGCCGTTGAATTGCCACCCTGGAACAGCTCGGGGTTGGGACGCTCAGGCGTGTTGAGCGGCTTGGGCTTCAAGGTGAAGTCGTGGATGCGGTAGAAGTCGCCGCGGAAATCAACGTCGTCCTCGGTCCAGATCTTGCGCAGCACCTGCAGGAATTCCGCGCTGCGGCGGTAGCGCTCGTCGTGTTCGAGCCACGGCTCGCCGAGGTGGGTGAACTCGTCCTTGAACCAGCCCGAGACCACGTTGACGGCGAAGCGGCCATTGCTGAGATGGTCCGCGGTGGCACCGAGCTTGGCCAACACCGCCGGCTGCCACAGCCCGGGGTGCACCGCGGCGATGACCTTCAGCCGTTCGGTGGCCAGCAACAGCGCGAGGCTGAAGCTGGTGGATTCGTGCTGGTACTCGGCGCCGTAGCTGGCCTCGTAGCGAACTTGGCTCAGCGCGTATTCGAAACCGTTGTTCTCCGCGGTCTGCGCGAGCTTCTCGTTGTACTCGTAATTCCAGTCCGTGCGCTGCTCGATATCGCTGGTGACCAGGCCGCCGCTGACGTTGGGCACCCAGTAGGCGAACTTGACGTGGTCGGCGATGCGTTCAGTCGTCATGCCGGTGATCCCAGCAAACGCGTCGCCGCACGTCGCGGGTATCGCTCGCGGTGAAGTTTTCTCTCCCCCGGACCACCCAACGAGACGGACCGTCTTGCTACTCGGACTGAAACACGTTCTAATTCTGGTCATGGACTATGGGCTTGTTCTCTTCACCAGTGACCGCGGCATCGCCCCGGCCAAGGCCGCCAAACTCGCCGACGATCACGGCTTCACCACGTTCTACGTGCCCGAGCACACCCACATCCCGATCAAGCGCGAGGCCGCTCACCCCACCACGGGCGACGAGTCCCTGCCCGACGACCGCTACATGCGCACCCTCGATCCGTGGGTGTCGCTGGGCACCGCCTGCGCGGTGACGTCGCGGGTGCGGCTGTCGACGGCCGTCGCACTGCCCGTCGAGCACGACCCCATCACCCTGGCCAAGTCCATCGCCACCCTCGACCACCTGTCCGGCGGCCGGGTTTCGCTCGGGGTCGGATTCGGTTGGAACACTGACGAACTCGCCGACCACAACGTTCCCCCGGGCCGGCGCCGCACCATGCTGCGCGAGTACCTGGAAGCCATGCGTGCACTGTGGACCGAGGAAGAAGCCTCATACGAAGGCGAATTCGTGAACTTCGGGCCGTCATGGGCCTGGCCCAAGCCCGTGCAGTCACACATCCCGGTGTTGGTCGGCGCCGCGGGCACCGAGAAGAACTTCAAGTGGATCGCGAAGTCGGCCGACGGCTGGATCACCACGCCGCGCGACTTCAACATCGACGAGCCGGTCAAGCTGCTGCAGGACACCTGGGCCGCGGCGGGACGCTCCGGCGCACCCCAGATCGTGGCGCTGGACTTCAAGCCGGACCCCGAGAAGCTCGCCCACTGGCGTGAACTGGGCGTCACCGAGGTACTGTTCGGGCTGCCGGACAAGTCCGAGGACGAGGTGTCGGCGTACGTCGAGCGGCTCGCGGGCAAGCTCGCATCGCTGGTCTAGTTCTGACTTCGCCGGGTCCGGCTCTTTAGCCGGCGCACGGTTCGCGCCGAAATCGGCGCTATGGTCGTAAAAGTTCGAGGGGAACGACCATGGCGTCGATTTCGGGTTACTTGGCGCCTGTCGCGAATTCCCCTACGCCAACGACGCGGTGTTGCGCTCCTCGCTGGACTGCACCACGATCGACGCCCCGAGCGGCTCTCCGTCGGATAGCAACGCCACCAGGTCCTCGTCGGTCGTCGTCGCCAGGAATCGGCTGCCGTCGGAATCCAGGCGGCCGATGATGATGCCGGTGCGCGGCGTCCAGTCGTACCGCACCGTGTAGGTCTCGATTGTGGCTGGGCCGTCGGCCTTTTCAGTGATGACCACGCGCTCCTGCGCGTTGAACTTCTCCTGCAGCGCGGCGCTGTTGTCGGCCACCCATTCGGCCGGTTCGGTGCTGTAGATGCCGACCGAGTACTTGCTCGCGATACCACCGTTACCGCCGACGAGCGCGAATTGCCCTGGCTTGTCGCGCATTTCATTGACGGCCTCGGCGATGCCGTGCATCGAGTAGTTGTTGCCCGGGCCGCCGAAGAAGGGCAGGCCGCCGGTGAGAGTCAGGTCGCGTTGGTCGTCGGGGGCCAGGCCGGTGCCGTCACAGATGTTGAAGACCGGGAATGGGAAGCAGCTGTAGAGATCGAACGCCGCGATGTCGTCGAGCGTGATGCCGGCGACCCGTAGCGCTTCGTTCACCGCGATCACCGCGGCGTCGCTGTAGCCGAGTTCGGCGCGCTCCAGGAGTTTGATCTCCTTCATGTCGGCGTGCCCACGTAGGAACACCCACTTCTCTTCGGGCACACCGAGATTCCGGGCGGACTCGACCGACATCATCAGCACTGCCGCACCCTGGTTGACCTGATCGCGTGCGACCATCATGCGCGGGTAGGGATCACAGATCATCCGGTTGCTCTCGGTGACGGTGGCCAGCTCTTGCACCGAACGCTCCACCGGAGAAGACGAGTACGGGTTCTTCGCGGCGACCTTGGAGAACGGCGCGAACAACTCGGCCATCGCCTGCCGGTAGTCCGCGACCGACAGCCCCTGCCGGGCCCGGCGTGCGTTCTCCAGCAAGCCGTACTGCACGGGAGCACCGATCAGCCCGTGCTTGACCGTGTACTCGTCGAAGATGCCGTCGTAGCCGTAGCCGCGGTCCTCCAGCTGGCCGTCGATGGTCTCGGAGTGGTCCGGCTTATCGTCGCGCTTGGCGAAATAGCGCAGCGTCGAGGTGTTCTCCGAACCGAACAGCAAGACCACCTCGGCCTCGCCCGCGGCGATGGCGGCCGAGAACTCGGTGACGAGATGCTGCGGGCTCTGGCCGCCGATCACCTCGAGGATGGCGCGAGCCGGCTCCGCCCCGACATTGCGCGCCACCGAGCGCGGGTAGTTGTTGGAGATCCCCAGCGTGGGGGTCTGAGGACCGGAGATCTCGAACTGCCGCGTGCCCGCGACGGTGTCGATCGCCCGTGCCACCGCAGCGGTGTCCGCCCCGGTGTCGTGCAGAGCCGCCTTGGCTGCCTCGGTGGCCAACTCGACCGAGGACATCCCGCGATAGCCATCGAGATCGATGCGTTCGGTGAACTGTCCGACGCCGACGATGACGGGGGTACGCGGATCGACCATGACAATCTCCTTGACGGGTGTTAATTCGCGAGGCTAACCGATTGGGGTTTCCCCGGTGAAATCGGTGTCTCGCCTCGCCTGTTTCCACCCCAGGGTCGCTCTCCGCAACTCGGCGCCGCCCTGCCGTGGAAAACCGCGACGCAGACACCCAGACGGCGCGAAGCAAACCAGCTCTCACCTGCGATCCTTGACGGGTCTGTCACTTAGTGACACATTGGGCCTGTCACTAAGTGACAATTTCTGGAGGTGGGGCGATGAGCGAGAAGCAGGATCAGGCACGGCTCGCCGTCTCGCGACATGCCTGCAAATTGTTCTGGGAGCGTGGCGTCGCCGGCACCAGCGGTGACGACATCGCCGCGGCCGCAGGGCTTTCCACCCGCACCATCTGGCGTTACTTCCGCGCCAAGGAAAGCTGCGTCGAACCGGTGCTGGCCAAATCCGCGGACCGGTTCATCGACATTCTCAATCGCTGGCCGCACGAGCTGTCATTGGCCGAACACCTTGCCGCCGACGGCCTTTCACACCCGATGACGACCCAAGACGTCGAGGACGAGATCAGCGCGATGCGGATCGCCACCATGACCCCGTCCGAACCCGCCCTGCGCACGGCGTATCTGATGGTGCACGACCGTATGGAGCAGGGCTTCCTCCCGGTGATCGCCGACCGCCTGCACCTGCCCGTCGGCGATCTCACCGTGCGACTCTGCGCGGCCGCCGTCACCGGAGCCTTCCGCGTCGTCGACGAGGACGTCAGCGTCGCGGTGATCGTCGAAGGCAAGAAAGTCACCCAGGAGCAGGCACTCGCCCTCATCGACCGGGCGATCCGCGACGCCACCAACGGACGACTCGGCGGACCCGTCACGTCCTGATCACACCCGAAAGAGCTTGTCCGCACCCGCGAAAGGACTCTCATGGCGTTACCCGAACTCATCTCGGTCGAGGACTTCTTCAGCCCACCAGAGCGCACAGCCGCCAAGATCTCACCGGACGGAACCAGGATCGCCTACCTGGCGCCGTGGAAAAACCGTCTCAACGTGTGGATCGAGGACCTCGACGGCAATGCGCCGCCACGCTGTGTGACCGCGGACGAAACCCGCAGCGTCTACATCTATTCGTGGACCGACGATCCACGGTGGCTGCTCTACATGCAGGACGACGGCGGCGACGAGAACTTCCACGTCTACCGCATCGACCTCGACAACCCCGACGCCGCTGCAGTGGATCTCACCCCGTTTCACGGCGCCAGGGCGAGCTTCGATCTCATCAAGGGCCGGCCAGGCAAAGCTGTTGTGCAGACCAACAATCGCGATCCCCAGCTGATCGATGCGTACGAACTCGACATCGCCACCGGGGAACTCACCCTCCTGGCAGAGAACCCCGGCAATGTCATCATGTGGCTGTGCGCCCCCAACGGTGATCTGTTCACCAATACGCTGACGGCCGACGGCGACGTCGAGATATCGCAATGGGATTCGGCCACAGCATCATTGCGCCCCATCAAGGTCTACGACGGCACCGATTACCCGATCGGCATCTTCCCCGTCGCCGTCTCCCCGGACGGCACCGGCATCTGGCTCGGATCGAATGAGGGCAGCGACCGCACCCGCCTGGTCCGCATCGATGTGGCCACCGGCGCGGAGACCGAGGTGGACAGCCATCCGACATTCGACCTCGGCAACCAGATGGTGTTGCCGTCACCGCTCATCCTCAGCGAGCGCACGGGCGAGCTGGTGGGTGCGCGTTACTACGGGGAACGCCAGGTGATCCATCCGCTCGACGCGAAATTCGCTGCGGTACTGGATAAGCTGACCAAACTATCCGACGGTGACCTCGGCGCCATCTCGTCAGACGACGCCGAGCAGAGGTGGGTCGTCAACTTCACCCACGACCGCGACCCCTGGGCGACCTACCTGTACGACCACGCGACAGGTGAGAGCCGGCTGCTGTTCCGGCCATACCCGAATCTGAATTCAGATTCGTTGGCACCGATGACACCGGTGACCATCCCCTCGCGTGACGGCCTCGACCTCCACTCGTATCTGACCCTGCCCGTCGGGGTCGAACCCACCGACCTACCCATGGTGTTGCTGGTGCACGGCGGACCCTGGTCACGGGATTGCTGGAGCTTTCAACCGGACGTGCAGATGCTGGCCAACCGCGGATATGCGGTGCTACAGGTCAACTTTCGCGGTTCGACCGGCTACGGGAAGGCATTCACCAAAGCCGCGATCGGCGAGTTCGCCGGCAAGATGCACGACGATCTGATCGACGCCGTGGACTGGGCCGTCAAGCAGGGTTATGCCGACCGCGACAAGGTGGCGATCTTCGGCGGATCCTACGGCGGCTACGCCGCGCTCGTCGGGGTGACGTTCACGCCGGACGTATTCGCCGCGGCCATCGACTATGTCGGCATCTCCAGCCTGGCCAACTTCATGCGCACGCTGCCGAATGTGGCCCGGCCGTTCCTGGCCACCAACTGGCACCTGTACGTAGGCGACCACAACGATCCGATGCAGGAGGCCGACATGCTGGCCCGCTCCCCCATCACGAAGGTCGACCAGATCCGCACGCCGCTGCTGGTTATCCAGGGCGCCAACGACTCTCGCGTGGTTCAGGCGGAGTCCGACAATCTCGTGGAGGCGCTGCGCAACCGCGGCGTCGAGGTCGAATACATGGTCAAGGAGGACGAGGGGCACGGATTCCTCAATCCCGACAACCAGATCGACATGTACCACGCTGTCGAGAAGTTTCTGGCCGAGCACCTGGGCGGGCGGGTCTGACCGCCGAGTGCACGCTCGCACCAACAGAAAAGGCCCCCGCCGTAGCGGGGGCCTTTCCGTTGCAACGACTTACAGGCTTTCGAAGAGCTCGCGAGCCAGCTTGGCAGTCTCGGACGGCGTCTTGCCGACCTTCACGCCGGCAGCCTCGAGGGCTTCCTTCTTGGCCGCGGCGGTGCCCGACGAGCCCGACACGATGGCGCCGGCATGGCCCATGGTCTTGCCCTCCGGAGCGGTGAAGCCCGCGACGTAGCCGACGACCGGCTTGGTGACGTTGGCCTTGATGTAGTCGGCGGCACGCTCTTCGGCGTCGCCACCGATCTCGCCGATCATCACGATGATCTTGGTCTCGGGATCCTTCTCGAACGCCTCGATGGCGTCGATGTGAGTGGTGCCGATGACCGGGTCTCCGCCGATGCCGATGGCGGTCGAGAAGCCGAGATCGCGCAGCTCGTACATCATCTGGTAGGTCAGCGTGCCCGACTTCGACACCAGACCGATCGGGCCCTTGCCGGTGATGTTGTTGGGCGTGATGCCGACCAGCGACTCACCGGGGGTGATGATGCCCGGGCAGTTGGGGCCGATGATGCGGGTCTTCTGACCCTTGTCGACGTTGTAGGCCCACGCATAAGCGCTGTCCTGCACGGGGATTCCCTCGGTGATGACCACCAGCAGCGGGATCTCGGCGTCGATGGCCTCGATGATGGCGTCCTTGGAGAAGGCCGGCGGCACGAAGGCGATCGACACGTCGGCGCCGGTCTCCTTCATGGCCTCGGCGACCGAGCCGAACACGGGCAGCTCGATGTCGTTGCCGTCTTTGTCCTTGTGCGAGACCTTCGTGCCGGCCTTGCGGGCGTTGACGCCGCCGACCACCTGGGTGCCGGCCTTGAGCATCAGCGCGGTGTGCTTGGTGCCCTCACCGCCGGTGATGCCCTGGACGATGACCTTGGAGTCCTTGTTCAGAAAAATCGACATATGAAGTGTCCCTTACTTATTCGCCAGCTCGGCGGCCTTGTCGGCACCGGCGTCCATGGTCTCGGCCTGGATCACCAGCGGGTGGTTGGCCTCGGCCAGGATGCGACGGCCCTCTTCGACGTTGTTGCCGTCCAGGCGGACGACCAGCGGCTTGTTGGCCTCGTCACCGAGGATCTGCAGCGCCTGCACGATGCCGTTGGCCACGGCGTCACACGCGGTGATGCCACCGAACACGTTGACGAACACGCTCTTGACCTGGCTGTCGTTGAGGATGACGTCCAGACCGTTGGCCATCACCTCGGCCGAGGCGCCACCACCGATGTCGAGGAAGTTGGCCGGCTTCACGCCACCGTGCTTCTCACCGGCGTAGGCGACGACGTCCAGCGTCGACATGACCAGGCCGGCACCGTTACCGATGATGCCGACGGCGCCGTCGAGCTTGACGTAGTTGAGGTCGTTCTCCTTGGCCTTGAGCTCGAGCGGATCGGTCGCATCCTTGTCCTCGAACTCGGCGTGGCCGGGCTGACGGAAGTCGGCGTTGGCGTCGAGGGTGACCTTGCCGTCCAGCGCCAGGATCTGATCGTCGGGCGTGCGCACCAGCGGGTTGACCTCAACCAGGGTGGCGTCCTCCTTGACGAACACCTCCCACAGCTTCTGGATGGTCACCGCGGCGGCGTCGAGCACCTCGGCGGGCAGGTGACCCTTCTCGGCGATCTCGCGCGCGAAGGCCAGGTCGACACCCTTGACCGCGTCGACGGGCACCTTGGCCAGCCGCTCGGGCTTGGTCGCGGCGACTTCCTCGATCTCCATGCCGCCCTCAACCGAGCACATGGCGAGGTAGGTGCGGTTGGCCCGATCGAGCAAGAAGGAGATGTAGTACTCCTCGGCGATGTCGCTCGCCTCGGCCACCAGCAACTTTTTGACGACGTGGCCCTTGATGTCGAGGCCGAGGATGTTCTGCGCGTGGGTCAGGGCGTCCTCAGGAGTGGCCGCGTACTTCACGCCGCCGGCCTTGCCGCGGCCGCCGACCTTCACCTGCGCCTTGATCATCACGGGCTTGCCGATTTCGGTGGCGATCGCCTTGGCGTCCTCAGCCGAGTCGGTCACCCGGCCCGGAGTCGTGGGGACGTTGTGCTTGGCGAACAGCTCTTTCGCCTGATATTCGAAGAGATCCATGTGCTTCCTAGATAGGCGTTGTCTGTCTGCGTTGACTTAAAACTGCCCGGTCCATACCTCCTGTGACGGGCCCGCTGGCACTTTATCCACCGCCGGGTGATGGATTAGCATCGCCTCCGGCTCATGTGGTAGATCTCACCGCCGGTGTGAGGTGATACGGATCACATTCCTACCCGGAATAGACCCATAAGTTGCCACCATCATTGGGATTTGGTTAACGTGCCTCTGGTCCAGATAACGTTCAGGTCACGACGAAGAAGGATTCTCGAGTCTTGCCGCAGCATCGTTCGTCCGCAGCTCCGCGAGGGGTGCCGACGGACGCGCGCCGCCGCAGACGCCGCGTTTCCCCTGATGAACTGAGCGCCGCCGAGGTCACGGACGTCATCCCGTTCAGCGCTTTCGAAGCCTTCGATGACCGTTCCGAATCGGACGATCACGAGTCGGATGACCGCGAAGCCAGCGTGATCTACGCACCCGAACTCGACGACATGGACGACACCGACGACTTGGTGCCCGTCCGTCTGGCCGTCCCTTCCCGCTTCCGCCCGGACGCCGGCGAGCGCAGCTCGATGCCCTCGCGCGGAGCGCGAAATTCATCCCGCGCGTACCGCGACAGCCACACCGATGTGAGCGACGGCGTCGCCGCGACGGACGTGATCAACATGTCCGGCCGCCGCGGTGCCCACCGCAAGGAGCACGCCGGCGCCGTCAAGAGCCGGCTGATGATCGCCGCCATGGCCGCCGGCGCCACCGCTGCGGGCGCCTACTCGTTGGGCAACCCCACCGAGACCCAGGCCGACGACACCATCCTGGCTTCCGAGGGCACCCGCGTGGAAGGCGCTTCCGTCACCGGTTCGGTGGACGGCATGCAGATCGTCTCGGTGTCCTCGACCGCGGACACCTCGGTGCATGCCGAGGAGATCACCAAGGCCGCCGCCTTCGCCCAGGAACGTGCCGAGCGCGAGGCCCGGCTGTCGCGGCCGCTGTTCGTGATGCCGACCAAGGGCTATGTCTGGACGTCGAACTTCGGTTACCGCTGGGGCGTGCTGCACGCCGGGATCGACCTGGCCAGCCCGATCGGCACCCCGATTGTCGCGGTCTCCGACGGCGTCGTGATCGCCGCGGGCCCGACCGCCGGGTACGGCGCCTGGGTCAAGCTGCGCCATGCTGACGGCACCGTCACGCTCTACGGTCACATCAACACCTGGCTCGTCAGCGAGGGTGACCGGGTGATGGCCGGCGACCAGATCGCCACCGTCGGCAACCGGGGCTACTCGACCGGTCCCCACCTGCACTTCGAGGTTCTGCAGAACGGCACCAGCCGCATCGATCCGGTGCCGTGGCTGAACAAGAGAGGTCTCAGCGTCGGCAGCTATGTTGGCTGAGTGAGCGACGACGGGCAGTTGGCAGCCGATCACCCTGACGAAGACGACGACCGCACCCGCATCATCCGGCGCCAGCCGCAGGACCCTGTTTCCAAACCCGTGCCCGTCACCGACGAACCGCACACTGGCATCATCCGGCGTCATCCGACGGGCGCCATTCCCACCGCAGCCGCAGCAGAGCCCCCGACCGGTCTGATCGCCGGGGCCGCCGGTAGTGAACCGCAGACGGGCCTGATCGGCCCCGCGGACGACGACGCCAGGACGAGCTACGTGCCGCGAGCCCGGCCCCTGGTCATCCCCCGCACCTCGACGAGCATCAACCCGCGCACGGCGATCGTGGCGGCCACCTTCGCCATCCTGAGCGGCTGGGCCACCGGCGTCATCGCCACCGACCTGATCGCGGGCTGGTGGCGCACCGACCGATTGTTCTGTGTGGCCATCGGTTTCCTGGCGGCGATCTCGGCTGCAGCAACCATCGGAGGGCTCATCGCGTTGTTGCTGCGGCGGCGGATGAGCCGGCTGCTGGTCGTCGTCGGTGCGGTGATCGGCCTGTTGATTTTCGCCAGCTTGTTCATCGCCGGGGCAAGACTGCACCCCATCGTCTACGCGATGCCGGTCCTGCCGGTAGCCGCAATCGTGTTCACGATGCTGCCTTCGACCGGCCGCTGGAGCGCGCGCAGGTAGGCGCGCGGCGGGGCAGGTGATCCGCTGTTAGGTTTGCGTAGTGCGTCCAACTGCGCTGACCACGATCATCCTCACCTATATATGTGGCCTTCTCGGAATCGTCGCGACGCTGCGGGCGCTCCTCATAGCCTGGTACACCTTTGGATACGGCTTCGGTACCGCCCCGTTGCGGTTCTGCCATTCGATCCTCAACCTCGTCCTGCTCGCCGCCGTAACCGTCGCTTTCTTCGCCGGTGCCGTTCTACTGGGTCGGGGCGAACGTCGCGGCCGCACACTGGTGATCGCGACCAGCTCGGTGGTGATCGTGCTGTCACTGCTCGAATGCGCGGTGTGGGCGGGACCGGGTTTCGCGGCGTGGACGACTCAAGGTGTGCTCGGTGTGACCCGATGGATCTGGTTCGCGCTGTCGATCGTCACACTGCTCGTCGCGCTCCTCGCCGGACGCGAAAATCCCAGCACCACAGCCGATCCTGATGTTGTCGAGCCCAGCAGCGGATCGGCGCTCAGCCTTTTCGTCACGGCACTGGCTGTGGCGATGGCCGGCTACCAGCTGTGGCTGGCCAAGAAGCAGTTCGACACCAGCTTGCTCTACATCACCGACCTGACGGACCTGCTCCCCACCACGCCGAGCGCGACTTGGACGCTGGCGATGCTCGAGCCGCTGTCCGTCTCTATCGTTGCGGCGGCAGTGCTCGTCATCGGCGGGTTGCTGATGGCTGTCGGGTTTCCGGCCGCACGCTTCGTCGTGATCGCCGGATGCATCCTGACCGTGGCACAGGGGATCTTCGAGTGGACCGACCTGTACCGGCTCTTCCATGAGATCGGGGCCGCCGAACTGGTGACGATCTTCGCGCCCCGCACGGCGTCGGTGATCGTGCTCACGCTGACCGTGCCCGTCGTCACCGCGGTGCTGGCGGCAGTCGCGCCGGGACCTGCTGCTAGAACTTGACCGGCAGTCGCGCCCACCCGCGAACACTCGATGTGTGAGCCCGAAAAGCGTTGGTGTAGTCGACTTCCCAGTCGGTCCACCGCTTGAGCACCTCTTCGAACGCGACCCGGGCCTCCAGCCGGGCCAACGCCGAACCCAGGCAGAAGTGCAGACCTTGGCCGAAGCTCAGGTGACCTCCCGTGCGGTGGATGTCGAAGCGGTCGGGATCGGTGAACTTCGACTCGTCACGGTTGGCCGATCCGTTGAGCAGCAACATGTATGAGCCCTCTGGTATGGACTGCCCGTAGTGCTCGACATCCTGGGCGACATACCGGGCCTGCACCGGTGACGGCGGTTCGAAGCGCAGCGTCTCGTCCACCGCACCCGGGATCAGGCTCGGATCGGCCGCGAGTTCGCGCCGCTGGTCGGGATGCTCAGCGAGCAGCTGTCCCATGAAACCGATGAGGCGAGCGGTGGTTTCATTGCCGGCACCGGCGATCATCGCGGTGTAGGCGAGCACCTCGGTACGGGTCAGCGGCCGTGAAGTTCCGTCCGCATCCTCGATCTCCGCGGTGAGTAGATCGGTCATCAGGTCATCGGAGGGATGCGACGCCCGCCATTCGATGTACTCGGCGAATATCGTGATGGCGTCCTGAAAGATCGTCGGGCTCACCCCGTCGGAACTGGCGTCGACCGATGCCACCGTGATGGCCTTGTCGTTGCGGTCCCGAATACTTTCTTGCTCCTCCTCCGGGATGCCCAACAGATAACCGATCGTCCGCATCGGCATGAATGCCCCGAGGTCGGCGACGAAGTCCAGACCGTCCTGCTCGCGCAGCGGATCCAGAGCCTTTGCGCAGAACTCGCGCACCAGATCTTCCACCGCCAGCATGCGGCGCGGCGTGAAGACCCGCGACAGCAGGCGCCGGTGCAGATCGTGCAGAGGCGGATCTTCGAACAGCAGGATCCCCGGCGGAACCTCGATCCCGCTGAACAAGATGTCGGCGGTCGTGCCCCGGCCTGACCGGTACGCCTGCCAGTTGGGCAGTTCCCGAGCCACATCGTCCCAGCGGCTCAAGGCATAGAAGTTGTACTTCTCGTTGTAGTACAACGGCGCCTCGGCACGCATCCGCTTCCAGACGGGGTACGGGTTGTCGTCGATGTCGTTGTCGAACGGGTCGTAATAGAGGTCCACCACCTGCTGCGTCGTCACCGATCACTTCCCCATCCGTGGTACCAAATAGTTGTTCCACCGTACTGTGCGGCTCGCGGACCGGTCAATCACCCATTCACAGCACTCTTCCAGTCAGCCTGAGCCAAACCGTCGCCCGGAGTTCGGGGCCGGGCGTCTACTGGGGCGGATTCGCGTGTGTACTCACGCATTGAGACCCTCGGAGGCCCGCTCCCATGTTCAACCGCCTGTTGCGCACCGCCTTTGCGCTCACCCTCATCACCACGGCCATCTCCTGCAGCAGCGGCGACGACCAGGCCGACGGCTACACCTTGCGCATCGGCGCGACCTCGGTCACCGGAACCCCGGCAGGATCGCTGGGTTGGGGCGACAAGCAGGGCATCCTCACCGAACAGTTGAAGTCCGCCGGGGTCGGCAAGATCGAATACTCGTTCTTCCAGTCCGGCAGCGATGTCGCCTCGGCCCTGTTCGCCGGCGCCATCGACGTCGCTGCCATCGGCGACAACCCCGCGTTGCGAGCTCGCAGCCGGGACCCGAAAGTGGTTCTGCTGTCCCTTGATTCGATCAACGGCGACGCCTGGCTGGTGGGCGCCAAGGGCGGGCCGACGGACATCAAGGGGTTGGCCGGCAAGGACATCACCGCCCCGCAGGGCACCATCCGGGACCGCGCCGCCCGCCAACTCATCGACGCAGCGGGTCTGAGCGGTCAGATCCACGTGCGTGATGTGCCGACGCCGGAGTCGATCGCCGGGCTGAGTTCCGGCAAGATCGACGCGGCCATCCTGACCGGCGCAAGCGCGGCCGAGCTGGAGTCCAAAGGCTTCCCGATCATCGACAGCCTGTCGCGACACGGCTTCGGTAGCACCGGCACCAACATCGCCCTCAGCTCCTTCACCGACGCCCACCCGGAGTTCACCGGGGCCTGGCAAGAGGCCGTCACCGCCGTCAACCGGAACATCACCGAGAACTTCGACGATTACCTGGCCTGGGTCGCGCAAACCGACGACACCGACCTGAAGTTCGTTCAGAAGTCCACCCGCGTCGAGGAATTCAATACCGAGCCGTTCCCTCCGATCGGCGTGGATCAGCTCGATGCGGCCTACAAGTTCCTCAACGCCGACGGCTCGTTCGACAACGAATACTCGGTCCGGGAATGGGCCGGAGCCAAGTCGTGACCACCGCCGTCACCGCCGTCCGGGTCCCGGCCACCGGCCCCGAACTCATCGAGGTCGTCGGTGGTCACGAGCGGCGAAAAGGATTGTGGGCCCGCGTCCCCCGGCCCGTACGCCGGCTGATGAGCCCGGCGCTGATCCTGGCGGCCTGGACCATCGGTTCGACAACCGGCCTGCTCGACACCGACCTGTTCCCGCCGCCGACGGAGGTGGCGGCCACCGCATGGCGACTGCTCGGCGACGGTCAACTCGCCACCCATGTCGGCGCGTCGGCCGTGCGAGTGCTGATCGGCACAGTGCTGGGCATCCTGATCGGTGTCCTCCTCGCGGTCGTGGCCGGGCTGACCCGCACCGGTGAAGACCTGCTCGACTGGACCATGCAGATCCTCAAGGCCGTACCGAATTTCGCGTTGACCCCGTTGCTGATCATTTGGATGGGTATCGGCGAAGGCCCCAAGATCGTGCTGATCACCACCGGTGTGGCGATCGCGATCTACATCAACACCTACTCGGGAATCCGCGGCGTGGATCGTCAACTCGTCGAGATGGCGCAAACCTTGGAGGCGCCGCGGCGGACCCTCATCTCGCAGGTGATCCTGCCCGGCGCGATGCCGAATTTCCTTGTCGGCCTGCGGCTCGGGCTGTCCAGCGCGTGGCTCAGCCTGATCTTCGCCGAGATGATCAACACCACCCAGGGCATCGGCTACCTGATGTCACGGGCCCAGACCAACCTGCAGTTCGATGTCTCACTGCTGGTGATCGTGATCTACGCGGTCGCCGGCCTGCTCTCCTACACCCTGGTGCGAGTCCTGGAACGGTTGCTGCTGTCGTGGCGCAATGGGTTCGATGGTCTCGGAGCTCCAGCATGAGCACCGCTGTCGTCGAGGTGCGCGGCCTGCACCGCGCCTTCGGCGCCCAGCAGGTGCTCGAGGATCTCGAACTGCAGATCGCCGACGGCGAATTCGTCGCAATGCTGGGCCGCTCCGGATCCGGCAAGAGCACCCTGCTGCGGGTGTTGGCCGGTCTCGACGAGCAGGTCACCGGATCGGTACGCGTCCCCCGCTCGCGTGCGGTGGTGTTCCAGAACCCGCGGCTGCTGCCGTGGCGGCGCGCACTGGCCAACGTCACCTTCGCGCTGCCCGACGCCGGACCCGACGCGCCGAGCCGGACTGCCCGTGGCCGGGCCGCACTCGATGAGGTGGGCCTGGCCGACAAGGCCAAGGCATGGCCATTGTCGTTGTCCGGCGGTGAGGCGCAACGAGTTTCACTGGCCCGCGCGCTGGTCCGCGAACCCGACCTGCTCTTGCTCGATGAGCCCTTCGGCGCACTCGATGCGCTGACCAGGCTCAAGATGTACGGGCTGCTGCACGAACTGTGGTCCCGCAGACACATGGCGGTCCTGCACGTCACACATGACGTGGACGAGGCGATCCTGCTCGCCGACCGGGTGGTGGTGCTCTCGGGTGGACGGGTATCCCTCGACCGCCGGGTCGAGCTGCCGTTCCCCCGCTCCCGCAGCGATGACGGCTTCGACGACCTGCGCCGTGCCCTGCTGGCCGAACTCGGCGTCCGAGAGGAAGTTGGTCATGACCGTTCCCGCTGACCCCGATGTCTTGAGCACCGATGTCCTGGTGATCGGTGGCGGTCCCGCCGCGACCTGGGCCGCGATCTCCGCCGCCGAGTCCGGGACGCGAGTCATCCTGGTAGACAAGGGCTACTGCGGTACCAGCGGCGCGACCGCCGCCGGCGGCAACAACCTGTGGGCGATCGGGCCCGGGCCGCGGCGCGAGGATTCCGTGCGCGAACGCGAGCTGGCCGCCGGCCGGATCACCGACTCCGAGTGGATGTTCCGGGTTCTGGCCACCTCGTGGGACCGGCTCGAACACCTCTCCCAGTGGGGGTACCCGTTCCCGATCGGCGCCGACGGCCGCGAAATGCGCAGCAGCCTGCAGGGACCCGAGTACATGTGCCGCATGCGCCGCAAGGCCCACCGCAGCGGCGTGCGGATCCTCGATCACCACCCGGCGTTGGAACTGACCGCCGACGACGACGGCGTCATCACCGGCGCCACCGGCATCGCCCGCCAAGACGGCGGCCGGCCGTGGCGGATCACGGCCGGCGCGGTCGTGCTGGCTACCGGCGGAACTGCGTTCCTGTCCGGAACTTTCGGCACCAACGTCGACACCGGCGAAGGTCTGCTGATGGCCGCCGAGCACGGGGCACACCTGTCCGGCATGGAGTTCTGCACCGCCTATGCGCTGGCCCCCGAGTGGGGTGTGCACACCAAGGGGCGAATGCTGCAGTGGGGCAGCTTCTATGACGAGCGCGGTCGTCCGTTCACCACGCAGCGCGGGTTGAGCGGACGTCAGGACGCGCAGCGGGCGCTGACCCGCGGCGAGCGGGTGTTCGCCCGGTTGGACCGGGCGCCCGAACACATCAGGCAGACCATGCGCGACGCTCAGCCGAACTACTTCCTGCCGTTGGACAAGGCCGGCATCGACCCGTTCACCACCGCGTACCCGGTCCGGATGGTCTACGAGGGATCGGTGCGCGGCACCGGTGGCCTGCGCCTGGTCGGACCGGATTGCGCGACAACGGTTCCCGGCCTGTATGCCGCAGGCGATGCCGCGACCCGCGAGCTCATCACCGGGGCGCTGTCCGGCGGTGGCAGCCGCAACGGCTCGTGGGCGATCGCGTCGGGCACCTTCGCCGGGCGTGGTGCCGCGGAGTTCAGCCGCACCCGGCGGAACCACGCCGCAACGGCGACACCGCGTGCCCGGCCGGCACGCTCAGGTGCCCCCACTGTCGACGACGTGATAGCCGCGGCGCAATCGCACACCCTGCCTCCGCAGCGCAGCTTCCTGAAATCGGCTGAGCGACTCCATGAATCCGCCGATGCGCTGGAGACGCTATGGCGCGACATCGCCGACGGTCTGGCGCCGGTTCCGGCGCGCGAGGTGTACAAGCATCGTCAGGCGGTCGCGATGGTGGCTGCGGCGCGATGGATCACCGCGGCGTCTCTGGCCCGGCCCGAGACGCGCGGTCTGCACAAGCGCGAAGATCTGCCCGAGTCGGATCACCGCTTCGAGCATCGCATCCTGGTCGGCGGGCTCGATGAGATCTGGACCGCTCCCGATCCCGTTGCCCCGCAGCTGCTCGCCTCGGAGGCTGTGGCGTGATCGAGATCGTCAGCGCCACCGCATGCGTCACGTGCGACGTCTGCATCAAGGTATGCCCCACCGACGTCTTCGATCGTGGCGCCGACGGGGTACCCGTCATCGCCCGGCAGTCCGACTGCCAGACCTGCTTCATGTGCGAGGCCTACTGCCCCACCGACGCGCTATACGTCTCGCCGGTCTCGGTACCCGTCGGCGCCGACAGCCCGCATGCTTCCGAATCTGCGGTCAGCGCTGCCGGATTGCTCGGCGGGTACCGGGAGATGGTCGGGTGGGGCGGGGGCCGCATACCCGGTTCGCGCTTGGACCAGAACCCGGTGCTGACCTCCATTCCCCCGCTCGCTGAACCCCGGTTGAATGCTCCGGCACAACTGGCCGACGGCCCCTGGAACCACGGTTGAGGCGTGGCACCGGCCGGCCTATGGCCGCCTCGGAGCGATGTGGCTTGGGTATACGTCTTGGGTCAATGTGTCTGCCCGAACTTCGTCAAAAGTTTTGACGCAGCCGCCCCGGCTAAAGCTTCTGCACCGGCGCGTGATTGTGCATGAGCTTGACCCGGCCGGCACTGCCGAAGTCGATCAGTGACATCGCCGATTCACCCACACCCGAGACCTCCTCGACGCGGCCCAGCCCGTACTTGTCGTGGGTGACGCGATCGCCGGGTTGCAGCGTGATCACCGGACGGTTGCGGGCGGGCGCGGGTCGTGACGGCGACGGGCGCGGGGTGCCGTATCGGCCGGCATTTCCGACCGGGGCACTCAGCGAGGACGACGGCTGCTCGACGCGCCGCCAGTTGATCAGGTCCTCCGGAATCTCGCGCAGGAACCGCGATTCCGGGTTGAGCATCGGCTGCCCCCATGACGAGCGCACCTTGGCCCGGCTCAGGTACAGCCGCTTACGGGCCCGGGTGATGCCGACGTACGCCAGCCGGCGTTCCTCGGACAACTCGTTGGGATCTCCGAGGGCCCGCATGTGCGGGAACATGCCGTCCTCCCAGCCGGTGACGAACACCGCCGGAAACTCCAGCCCCTTGGCGGTGTGCAACGTCATCATCGTCACCACACCCGCACCGTCTTCGGGGATCTCGTCGGCGTCGGCCACCAGTGACACCCGCTCCAGGAACTGGGCCAGCACCCCGGTGTCCGGGATGTCCTCGTCGACCGGCTCCCCCTCGCCCTGTTCGGCCAGCGCCCGGGCATTGGCCAGGTCGGTACTGAATTCGTGGGCGACGCTGACCAATTCGTTGAGGTTGTCCAACCGGGCCAAATCCTGTGGATCGCTGGAGGCCTCGAGCTCACGGCGATAGCCCGTCCGCTCCAGCACGGCCTCGACCAGGTCGCCCAGCTCGTCATCGAGCTTGCCGCGCAACTGGTCGAGCATCTGGACAAAGCTCGCGATGGCCTTCTCCGAGCGGGTGTTGAGCATCGGCACCCGACCCTCGGCAGCGGCCTGCAACGCGTCGTTGAAGCTGGCCCCGGTGTTCTCGGCGTACACCGCAACGCACGCCTCGGCCCGGTCGCCAATGCCGCGGCGCGGCGTGTTGAGGATGCGCCGCATGCTCACCGAGTCACCCGGATTGTCCAGCACCCGAAGGTAAGCCACGATGTCGCGGATCTCGCGGCGCTCGTAGAACCGCACGCCGCCGACCACCTTGTACGGGATGCCGGCGCGGATGAACACCTCCTCCAGCGCACGCGAAGAGTTGTTGGTGCGGTAGAACACCGCAACGTCACCGTATTTGAGGCCTTCACTGTCGGCGAGGGCGTCGATCTCGTCGGCGACGAACCGGGCCTCGTCGTGCTCGTTGTCGGCGACATAGCCGACGATCAGCTCGCCCTCGCCCTCCTCGGTCCACAGCCGCTTCTCCCGGCGGCCCGTGTTGCGGGCGATCACCGCGTTGGCCGCGTTCAGGATGGTCTGGGTGGAGCGGTAGTTCTGCTCGAGCAGGATCGTCGTCGCGTCCGGGTAGTCGCGCTCGAAGTCCTCGATGTTGCGGATCGTCGCCCCGCGGAACGCATAGATGGACTGATCGGCGTCACCCACCACGCACAGCTCCGACGGGCCCACCCCCTCGGTCTCGTCGAGGTGGTGGCCGACCAACTCACGGACCAACACGTACTGCGCGTGGTTGGTGTCTTGATACTCGTCGACCAGGATGTGCCGGAACCGGCGGCGGTAGTACTGGGCGATCTGCGGGAAAGCCTGCAAGATCCCGACCGTCTCGCCGATCAGGTCGTCGAAGTCCAACGCGTTGGCCGCGCGCAGCCGGCGCTGATATTCGCCGTAGACCTGGGCGATGATGCCGGCCATCTCCTCGGCGGCCTCCGAGGCTTCGGCCGCTGCCTGCTCCGGACCGATCAGTTCGTTCTTCAGGTTGGAGATGCCGTTGGCCAGCAGCCGCGGCGAGTACCGCTTGGTGTCCAACCCCATGTCCTTGCCGATCATCATCAGCAGGCGCCGGGAATCGTCAGAGTCGTAGATCGAGAAGTTGGAGTTCAGCCCCGGCAGCAGCGAAGCCTGGTTGCGCAGGATCCGCACGCAGGTGGAGTGGAACGTCGACACCCACATGTTCCGGGCTCGCGGACCCACCAGCTGGACCACGCGCTCGCGCATCTCGGCAGCGGCCTTGTTGGTGAACGTGATGGCCAGGATCTGCCCTACCCCGACGTCGCGAGCGGCCAGCAGATATGCGATGCGCCTGGTCAGCACGGCCGTCTTGCCCGAACCGGCGCCCGCGACGATCAACAGCGGCGATCCTTGGTGCAGCACCGCTTGGCGTTGCTGAGGGTTCAAGCCGTCAAGAAGTTCATCAACATCTGCAGCAACTGTGGGGGCGACGGGGGAAGTGGTCATCTTGCGTTCAAACTTACCGCTGAGCGGGGACAGTTTTGCGCTGGCACGGGCCGACTGGGACTATCACCTTTGTGCCTGAGATCGATGACCTGCGTCGGGAGATCGACGAACTTGATGCCACCATCCTCGCCGCAGTGCAGCGGCGCACGGAGGTCTCCAAGGAGATCGGCAAGGCCCGGATGGCCTCCGGCGGCACCCGCCTGGTGCACAACCGCGAGATGAAGGTCATCGAGCGCTACAGCGTGCTGGGTCCCGAGGGCAAAGACCTGGCCATCCTGCTGCTGCAGCTCGGCCGGGGCCGGCTGGGCCACTGACCGCTAGCGCCCCGCGGGTGCCGCGGGCGTCTTCAGCGAATCCAACAACCACGGCGTCAACCACTGCACCGCCTCGGCGGTCGGGTGCACGCCGTCGCTGCGCATCCGGACCCCGTTGATCTTCGCGGTGTACTTGCCGTCCGGGTTGAGCTTGGCGTTGAAGTCGAGCACCGACACATTGGGCCGCTGCCCGGCGACGGTGCGGAGCATGGTGTTCCAGGCCTGCACCCGGCCCGGCTGATCCTCGGGATACAACGTGCCGTCCGACCGCTCACCGCGCCGGTTGTACGGCGCCGTGGTCACCACCACGTGCGCTCCCGTCGAGCTCAAGATGTCCAGCGCACGTTGCAGCTCGGTCTTGAGATAGGCGTCGTAGGCCTCGTTGCCGATATGCATCCACCGCCCATGCCAGGTGCGGTCGACGACCTCCCAGCGCCCGATCATCATCAGCACGGTATCGGGGCGATCGTGTGCAATCCGTTGTGCCCACCGCTCCGGCCAGGAATCGCACTCGGGTTTCTGATTGAGCGTCTCCCCCGCCGAGCGGTACGGGCCGCCGCGCGCGATCCCGCAGCCGATCGTCGTGTAGTCGGCGAAGTGAAAGCCGGGCGTAGCGGGCAGATATCGCATCAGGGTCCAGGCCACCGAGTCGCCGAACACCGCGATCGACCGGGTGCCGGGCGGCAGCGCCGGCGCCGGCCCCACCGGGACGGCTCGCTCCGCGCCGACGTCCTGCTCGGACGCGGCAGCGGCCAGCACGTCCGGACCCGCGGGCCGGGTGGGCACCCCGACCGGGACGATGCTCATCGTCACCACCGCGGCCGTGGCGACGGTGGCCGCGGCCAAGCGCAACATCGGGACGTGCTGTGGGCGCCAGTGCCGGACCGGCTGCTCGATCGCCCACCACGACACCCATGACACCGCGATGGTCACCGCGCACCGCAGGGCGAGTAGGGCCCCGCCCTCAAGGCCGGTGCGCTCGCCGTTGAGGATCTGGAAGATCGGCCAGTGCCAGAGGTAGACGCCGTAGGAGATGACGCCGAGGGTGACGAGCGGGTACCAGGCCAGGACCCGGGCGATGTAGCCGTCCTGATCCAGCGCGACGGGGGCCACCACCAGCACCGCGCCCAGGGCCACCACGATCAGCAGGCCGTGGTGGAACTCGTCGGCGCTGCCGGTCGCCAGATGTGCGGCGGCGGCCAGCACGGCCACCCCGATCACCGGCAGAATCCAGGCGATCCAGCGCCGCCACCGGGCCCGGATCAACGTGCCCGACATCGTCAGCGCCGACCAGTCCCGCACCAGCAGTGCCGCGGCCGCGGCCCCCACCAGCAGGGCCTGGGCTCGGGTGTCCGTACCGAAGTACACCCGGTTGAGTTCGGCGGCATCACCGGACAACCAGATCGACGTCACCGCCGAGCCGACCACCCCCAGCACGGCCAGCCCGAACACCACCACCCGAACTGCGCCCGTCGAGCGGCGCCGCACCAGCAGCGCGGCGGCCAGCACCAGCAGCGGCCAGATCACGTAGTACTGCTCTTCGACCGCCAGCGACCAGGTGTGCTGCAACGGTGACGGAGGACTGCCCTGACTGAAGTAGTCGGTGTCGCCGGCGACGAAGACCCAGTTCGCCATCCAGAAGAACGCCGCGACCGCGTCCTCTCGAAGCGAGGTCACCGCATCCGCGGCAAACAACGGTCGGGCGATCACGACGGCCAAGGTCATCAGCACCATGGCGGGCAGTAGGCGTTTGGCCCGGCGGATCCAGAACCCCTTGAGGTCGATGCGCTCGGTGCGTCGGTACTCGTCGAGCAGCAGCGAGGTGATCAGGAATCCGCTCAGCACAAAGAAGACGTCGACGCCGATGAAACCGCCGGCCACGCCCGGCACTCCGCCGTGGCCGGCCAGCACGAGAGCCACCGCGATGGCACGGATGCCGTCGAGTGCGGGGATGTCGCGCCGGATCGAGGCACGTCGACGCCGGCTGGCAGCACGGACTGGCGCCGCAGTCACGTCATGCCCTCCCGTCTTGGCGTCCGAGCCCCAGAGTTTAGGGCGCATCGGGCGCCGAGCCGGGAAGGCGCGACGGAGCGTTAACGGGTTAGCGCAATATATTTCGTGTCGAGGTACTCATCGATACCCTCGATGCCGCCCTCACGGCCGAAGCCGGACTCCTTGATGCCGCCGAACGGCGCGGCCGCATCCGAGATCACCCCGCGGTTGATGCCGACCATGCCGGACTGGATGCCCTCGGCCACCCGCAACGCACGGTCCAGTGACTGCGTGTAAACGTAAGCAGCCAAGCCGTATTCGGTGTTGTTGGCGGCGGCCACCCCCTCGTCTTCGGTATCGAAGCCGGTGATCGGGGCGACCGGGCCGAAGATCTCCTCCTTGAGGATGCGGGCGTCGGCGGGCACGTCGGCCAACACGGTGGCCGGGTAGAAGTTGCCCGGACCGCCGGGAGCAACGCCTCCGACCGCGACGGTCGCGCCTTTCGACACCGCGTCGGAGACCAGTTCGGTGACGGTGGAGACCTGCTTGGAGTTGATCAGTGGGCCCAACGTGGATGCGGGGTCGATGCCCTTGCCGAGGGTGAACTCGCTCATCCGTTTGACGAGCTTGTCGGTGAACTCCTCGCGCACCGCGTTGGCGACGTGGAACCGGTTGGCCGCGGTGCAGGCCTCGCCGCCGTTGCGCATCTTGGCCAGGATCGCGCCGTCGACCGCGGCGTCCACGTCGGCGTCGTCGAACACGATGAAGGGGGCGTTGCCGCCGAGCTCCATCGACGTGCGCAGCAGCTTGTCGGCCGACTGCTTCACCAATGCCTTGCCGACCCCGGTCGAGCCGGTGAACGTCAGCTTGCGCAGCCGGCCGTCGTCGACCAACGCCGAAGTCACCGCACCCGGATTGCTGGTCGGCAAGACCGAGAGCACGCCCTTGGGCAGGCCGGCCTCGTCCATCAGCTTGGCCAGCAGCAGCATGGTCAGCGGGGTCTCCTGCGCGGGTTTGACGATCATCGTGCAACCCGCGGCGAAGGCCGGGCCCATCTTGCGGGTGCCCATCGCCAGCGGGAAGTTCCACGGCGTGATGGCGTAGCAGGGGCCGACGGCCTGTTTGGTGACGAGGATGCGCCCGGTGCCGGCCGGCGCCGGGGTGAACCGGCCCGCGATGCGCACCGCCTCCTCGGAGAACCAGCGGAAGAACTCGGCGCCATAAGCGACCTCGCCCTTGCTCTCAGCGAGCACCTTGCCCATCTCAAGGGTCATCAGGGCCGCGATGTCGTCGGCGCGTTCGGTGATCTTCTCGAACACCGAGCGCAGGATCTCGCCGCGTTTACGCGGGGCGGTCGCGGCCCACTCGGCCTGGACCTCGCACGCGGCGTCCAATGCGGCGACGGCGTCGGCGGCGGTCGCGTCGGCCACCGTGGCCAACACCTGATCGTCGCTGGGATCCAGCACATTGAACGTCGAAGCGGCCTGGCGTTCCTCACCACCGATCCACAGACCCGTGGGCACGGATGAAATCAAGTCTTCAATGGCCATACATCCATCATGTACACCCTTCAACCCACCGCCGCACTAAGGTCAGCGGAATGAGTGCTGACATCACCGCAACCCCCGCATGGCAGGCATTGTCGAAGCACTACGACGAGATCCGCGACATTCATCTGACGCAGCTGTTCGCCGAGGATCCTCACCGCGGCACCGAACTCGCGCTGAACGTCGGTGACCTCTACATCGACTACAGCAAGCACCGCATCACCCGGAAGACCCTGGAGCTGCTGGCAGACCTGGCGCGGGCCGCCGGGCTGGAAGCGCGTCGCGATGCGATGTTCGCCGGGGAGCACATCAACACCTCCGAGGACCGCGCCGTGCTGCACACCGCGTTGCGGTTGCCCGCCGACGCGTCGTTGACCGTCGACGGCCAGAACGTGGTGGCCGACGTCCATGAGGTACTCGATCGCATGGGGGCGTTCACTGACCGGCTCCGCAGCGGCGAGTGGTCCGGCGCCACCGGCGAGCGCATCAAGACGGTGGTGAACATCGGCATCGGCGGTTCGGACCTCGGCCCGGTGATGGTGTACGACGCGTTGCGCCACTACGCCGACGCCGGGATCGGCGCCCGCTTCGTGTCCAACGTCGACCCGGCCGACCTGGTGGCGACGCTGGCTGATCTGGATCCGGCCACAACGCTTTTCATCGTCGCCTCCAAGACGTTCTCCACCCTCGAGACGCTCACCAACGCCACGGCCGCGCGCCGCTGGCTGGTCGCCGCGCTCGGCGAGGACGCAGTCGCCAAGCATTTCGTCGCCGTGTCCACCAACGCGAAGCTGGTGCAGGAGTTCGGCATCGACACCGACAACATGTTCGGCTTCTGGGACTGGGTCGGCGGCCGGTACTCGGTGGACTCGGCGATCGGGCTGTCGGTGATGGCCGTGATCGGCCGGGAGCGCTTCGCCGAGTTCCTGTCGGGTTTCCACCTGGTCGACGAGCACTTCCGCACCGCGCCGCTGGCCGAGAACGCTCCGGCGCTGCTGGGGCTTATCGGACTGTGGTACTCGAATTTCTTTGGCGCACAATCACGTGCGGTGTTGCCCTACTCCAACGACCTGTCCCGGTTCGCGGCGTATTTGCAGCAGTTGACCATGGAATCCAACGGGAAGTCGGTGCGCGCGGACGGCTCCGCCGTGAGTACCGATACCGGCGAGATTTTCTGGGGCGAGCCCGGCACCAACGGCCAGCACGCGTTCTATCAGTTGCTGCACCAGGGCACCCGCTTGGTTCCCGCCGACTTCATCGGTTTCTCGGAGCCCACCGACGATCTGCCGACCGCCGATGGCACGGGCAGCATGCACGACCTGCTGATGAGCAACTTCTTCGCCCAGACCCAGGTGCTGGCCTTCGGCAAGACCGCCGAAGCCATTGCGGCAGAAAACACTCCGGCCGCCGTGGTACCGCACAAGGTGATGCCCGGCAACCGACCGACGACGTCAATCCTGGCAACCAGGTTGACGCCGTCGGTGGTGGGCCAGCTCATCGCCCTCTACGAACACCAGGTGTTCACCGAGGGAGTGGTGTGGGGGATCGACTCCTTCGATCAGTGGGGCGTCGAGCTGGGCAAGACCCAGGCCAAGGCGCTGCTGCCGGTGATCACCGAACCGGATTCACCTGCCAAGCAGTCGGATTCGTCGACCGATGCGTTGGTGCGCCGGTACCGGGTCGAACGCGGCCGCTCAGCCTAGGCTCTACCTACGGACCAGGGATCGTCGCGCAGCCCACATTCGGGATACAGCCACTGGCGCCACCGGGACCCGCGCTGCCGCCGGGGCCGTAAGGAATCTGGCCACTGGCGCCACCGGGGCCTGCGGTCCCACCGGGGCCGTACGGGATTTCGCCCGTCGCGCCGCCGGGACCCGCCGCGCCTTCGGGGCCGTACGGGATCGCGCCGCTGGCACCACCGGGGCCTGCGGTGCCGCCCGGACCACCCGGGATCTGGCCGCTGGCGCCACCGGGACCGGCGGTGCCCACATCGGCGCACGGTGTCCCGTCGGCATTCATGCACGGGGGCGGCGGCGGAGGATCAGCGATGGCGGCGGGAGCGAACGCGACAGCCCCAGCCGCAGCGCCTGCAAAGAACATCGAGGCAATCAGTCTTGAGGTCATGCAGGTGGGCTACCCAGGTCCACCCGGTACTGAAACCCGCTGTGTTCGGAGCGCCGCCGTCCGGAGGCCGCAACCCCTCGGTGTGTCGGCGCAGCGGACGGCCCTGTCGACCTGCCCGCCTGTCCGCGACTTTCCAGCGACAATCGCCCCATAAACACCGTCGGCCACACTGACCACAGCGGCGATCAGTACTTGCGTCACAGCAGTGAGATTCAGCCTCATCAGCACCAGATTTCGGGTTGCCCGGCTATCAGCGACAGTGTCGCTAGTAGCCGGGCACTGGGCTGAAGTGCCCGGTGAGGCCAATGGTGCACATGTGCCGAAATCCGCAAGCGACAATGTGTTTGGTGATACCGATGTTGCTCAGGTGGCGATTGTCGCTGAAAAGTCGCTCACAGGCGGGCACCTCGACATCCCCCGGAAATCGCCGCAGGAAAGCCCAGCCGGTGCGACACCTGCGACTACGCGAAGCGCTTGGTGTACTTCGGCGGCAGCAACCGCATCACCTGGGTCAGCGGCGCCCACGGCCACCGCGGCACGACGGCCCGGCCCTTCTCCTTCTCGATGGCCTCGACCATCGCGCGCACGCCGGTCTCGTTGTCGACCATCAGCATCGTGGTCGCCGACTTGGCGGTCATCTCCGACTCGATGTAGCCGGGCTCGACGACGGTCACCCGGATCGGGCCCTTGTCGTACTCAGCGCGCAACGACTCACCGAGCGAGGTCATGCCGGCCTTCGACGCGCAGTAGGCGGCCTTTCCGCCGGGCACACCGGTGTTGCCGAGCACCGACGAGATCAGCACCAGGTGACCACTGCCGGATTTCTTGAACATCTCCAGCGCCGTCTCGATCTGCACCAGACCGGCGATCAGGTTGGTTTCGATGGTGGCCTTGTTCGCCCACGGCTTGCCCTCGCCGAGCGGCCAACCCTTGCCTATGCCGGCGTTGACGATCACGCGATCGATACCGCCGAGTTCCTCGGACAGCTCACCGAACACCCGCGGCACGGCCTCATGGTCGTTGACGTCCAGCGCCGCGACCGCGACCTTGATGTAGGGGTGCCGGTCGGCCAGCTCGGCCTTGAGCTCGTCGAGCCGCTCGGTGCGCCGGGCACACAACGCCAGGTCCCGGCCCTTGGCCGCGAATTGGCGGGCCATGCCCGCTCCCAGTCCGGAGCTGGCACCGGTGATGAGGATCTTCTGACGGGTCATCGCTGCAGGATAACCGAGTTAGACAACTGTCAAAAACGCGGCTGCTACTTCAGCAGCCGCGACATCCGCCGGTCGGCCAGCACCTTCCCGCCGGTCTGGCACGTCGGGCAGTACTGGAACGACTTGTCGGCGAAAGACACCTCCCGCACGGTGTCCCCACATACCGGGCACGGCAGTCCGGTGCGGGCATGCACTCGCAGGCCGGACCGCTTCTCCCCCTTGAGCGTCGCGGCCTGCTGCCCCACCGAACGCGTCACCGCATCGGTGAGCACCGAGATCATCGCGTCGTGCAACGCGCCGAGTTGGGCATCGGTCAGCTTGCCTGCGGTGGCGAACGGAGACAGCTTGGCCACGTGCAGGATCTCGTCGCTGTAGGCGTTGCCGATCCCGGCGATCACCTTCTGGTCGGTGATCACCGTCTTGATCCGGCCGGAATTGCCCGCCAGCACACCGGCCAGTCCGGCCGAATCCAGCGACAGCGCATCAGGTCCCAGCGACGCGATCTGCGGTACGGCCATCGGATCGTCGACCACCCACACCGCCAGCCGCTTCTGCGTCCCCGCCTCGGTGAGGTCGAAGCCAACCCCCTCGCCGAGGTGCACGCGCAACGCGATCGGTCCCTTGCCCGGCTTGAGCGGGGTCGGCGCCAACTTGTCCGACCACCGCAGCCAACCGGCCCGTGATAGATGGGTGATCAGGTGCCAGGGGCCGACTTCGAGACCGAGGTATTTGCCCCAGCGGTTCGCGCCCGTCACCGTCTGGCCGTGCAACGCCGTCGTCGGCGGATCGAACGTCTTGAGCACCGACAACGCGGACACGTCGATCCGGGTGACCTCCCGGCCGGTCGCATGCCGGCGGAGATGATCGGCCAACGCCTCGACTTCGGGCAGTTCGGGCATGGCTCCAGTGTGTCAGCGAAACGCCGAGCATGCTGTAGACATGTCCGAGCGGCCGGCTCCCCGAGCGACCAACCCGCTACGCAACATCTTCGTGATCAACAGTGTGCCGCGCCGGTGGCCGTTCGCGTTGCGCGCCGGAATCTGCATGGCCGTGCCGGTTCTGGTGGGCTGGCTGGCCGGCGACACCACGGCCGGATTGATCGCCACCATCGGCGGATTCACCTCGCTGTACGGCAGCGGCCGCCCCTATCTGAATCGCGGCGCGTACCTCGGCGTGGTCGCGGTGTGCTTCGCCGCGGCGGTCGCGCTCGGCGACTGGGCGTCGTCGACGCCGTGGCTGGGCGTGCTCACCGTGACCGTGATCGCTGTGGCCGCCACCCTGGTCTGCCACGCCCTGAGCATCGGCCCACCCGGGGCCTACATGGTGGTGCTGGCCTGCGCGGCCGGTACCGGCACTCCGGCGACATTGCATCTCAGCCCGGGCCATCACGCCGCGCTCGTCCTGGCCGGCGGCGCGTTCGCCTGGCTGGTGCACATGTCGGGCGCATTGATCCGACCCCGCGGGCCGGAGAAGGCGGCGGTGGCCGCGGCCGCCGGAGCTGTCGCCGCCTACATCGAGAACCCGGCGGCCGAGACCCGACATAAAGCGGCGTTCCTGCTGCACACCGCGTGGGTCACTCTGGTCACCTATCAACCGGTCCAGCCCAAACCCGACCAGGCGCTGTATCGGCTGCGGGTCGTCAACCGGCGCCTGCACGTGTTGTTCGCCGAAGCCATGCGCGCCGCCGACTCCGGTGAACCACTGGCGTACGACGGCGCGGCCCTGGCCCGACACCTGGCCGCCGTGCCTGCCGACGCGGTCACCGATGAGCATGGCGCCGAAGGGATTCCGCTCGGCAGGCCCAGCGCGTTGCAGCTACTGCGCCGGGCACTCACACCGGGCTCGGTATCACTGCAACTGGCGGTTCGGGTCGGGATCGCGGTCGCGATCTCCGGTGTGATCGCCGTGCTGATCTCGCAGGCCCTGACGATGACGCACGCGTATTGGGCGATGGCCGCCGCGGTGCTGATGCTGCATCAAGGTTTCGACTGGCAGCGCACCGTGGCCCGCGGCGTGGAACGGACGCTGGGCACGTTGCTCGGCCTCGGCCTCGCCGGCGCGATCCTGGCGCTGCATCCGCACGGCCTGTGGCTGGCCCTGGTGATCGGCGCGCTGCAGTTCATCATCGAGATGTACGTGATGCGCAACTACACGCTGGCCGTCGTGTTCATCACGCCCGCCGCCCTCACCATCGCCTCCGGCGGGCAGCCGGTCGAGGATCTCGACGAACTGCTGCTCACCCGCGGCAGCGACACCCTGATCGGCTGTGCCGTGGCGCTGGCCGTCTACTGGGCCACCCAACGCCTGCGCCACCCGACCGGCCTGCGCACTGCCGTCACCGCAACGCTCGACGCGGTCACCGCCACGCTGCCGCACCTGGCGGCCGACAATGCCACCTCCCCGGCGGCCCGTACGGAACGGCGAGACCTGCAGTTGCGGGCCATGGAACTACTGCCGGCTTACGACGCGAGTGTCGGGGGTTCGGCCGCGCAACGCCTTGGGGCCGAACGCATGTGGCCGGCCGTGGTCGCCACCGAACAACTCGCCTACCGCACCCTGGCGGCGTGCTGGGGCGCCGAGCGGGACCGCGACACGGAGTCAGGCGCGGAGGCGGCCGCCGATACCGCGGCCGCGCTCCGGGAACAGGCGACGGCCCTACGCGAGAGCCTTGACGAACGACAGTAGCCAGCTCACCAACGACAGCACGATGGCCGCCCAGATCGCGGTCCACCAGAACTGGTCGATGTGCAGACCCCAACCCGTGGTGTTGTCGGTGATCCACGACGTGATCCACAGCATCAGCGCATTGATCACGATGTGGATCAGGCCGAGCGTGAGGATGTAGAGCGGGATCGACAGAATTTGCACGATCGGCTTGATGAACGCGTTGACCAGACCGAAGATCACCGCGACGAAGAAGATGATGCCGACCCTGGCGATGGTGGTGTCACCACCGATGAAGTAGATCCCCGGCACGACGAGAGTGACCACCCAGAGCGCGAATCCGGTTATCGCGGCGCGCAGGAGAAATGAGCTCATGGCGGTCTAGTCTGCCGAGCGCAGCAGGTACGTGTCCATGATCCAGCCGTGGCGCGTTCTCGCTTCTGCTCGCGCAGCAACGATTTCGTCGCCGATCTCCCCGACCCTTCCCGCATACAGCAACTCATCGGGCGTGCCCAGATAGGCGCCCCACCAGATCCGGGTCTGTGGCGGGCACTGCTGAAACGAACAGTCGGCGTCGAGCATCACCACCGCACTTCCGGTCAGCCCGTGCTCGCGCAACTGGCGCCCGGTGGTGATCAGCACCGGTTCACCGACGTCGTTGAGCGGGATGCGATGACGCGCGGTCAGGGCCTGGATGGCGGTGATGCCTGGAATGACGTCGTACTGGAAGTCCACGTATTCGGCGACTTTGTCCAGGATCCGCAGCGTGCTGTCGTACAGCGACGGATCTCCCCAGGCCAGAAAGGCCCCGGTGCCGTCGGGCCCGAGTTCGGTTTCGATGGCCGCGGCCCAGATCCGGGCCCGCTCGGCATGCCAGTCCGCCACCACCTGGCGGTAGCCCGGTACGTCGCCGGCGGCGGCGCGCGGCGGATCGACCAGTTCGACGAAGCGATAGCCGGGTTCGGTGATGAACCGATCGCAGATCAGTTTGCGCACCGCGACCAGATCGTCGGCCGCACCGCGACGCGGGCCCTTGTCCATCGCGAAAAACACCTGCGTGTCGTTGAGCGCGGAAATAGCCTGTGCGGTGACGAAGTCCGGATCACCGGCCCCGATCCCGATGACATGGATGCGACGCACTGTCGAAGGTTAACCGAACCGAAACCGCGTACCCGAAGTATCCGGTACCCGGGGTATTGACATCACACATTGTCGGTACCTAACGTCGGAGTGAGGGGGACCACAAACGAAGGGAACGTCAACGGTGACAACTTCGGTCAGACCCGACGGAGGATCGGCGCGCGCTGAACGGCGGGACGCGTTCTCCGAACGCCTGCTGAAGGGTTCGGTTCGCAAGTCATACGCGCCGGTGGTGGACATCGACTGGCAGGCGCCGATCGATCCGGACAAGTTCTTCCTGCCGCCGAGAATCGTGTCGCTGTACGGAACCTCCTTGTGGGACAGCATGTCCCGCGAGGAGCAGATCGAGCTGTCGCGCCAGGAGCTGGCCAACACACTGTCGGCGGGCATCTGGTTCGAGAACATTCTCAACCAGGCCCTGCTGCGCAAGATGATGCATCAGGACCCCACCTCGAATTCGACGCACTACGAGCTCACCGAACTCGGCGACGAGACCCGCCACATGGTGATGTTCGGCAAGGCCATCGACAAGATCGGGGCCAAGCCGGTGCGGCCGCGGCTGTACCAGCGGATGATCATCAACACCCTGCCGTTCTTTTTCCGCGGTTCGGTGTTGTGGGTGGCCGCCCTGATCGGCGAGGAGATCTTCGACTCGCTGCAGCGACAGATGATGGACGACCCTGAATTGCAGCCAATGGTGCAGCGCCTCATGCGCATTCACGTCACCGAAGAGGCCCGGCACATCCAGTTCGCCCGCGACGGCCTGCGTCAACGCACCCCATCGATGCGCTGGTACAAGCGGGCGTGGGTGGCCAACCTCAACGGCGTCGGCGGGTACTTCTTCCGGTACCTGTTCACCAACAAGGTCCAGTACGCACGCGTCGGCCTCAACGCCCGCGCGGCCCGCCGGATCGCGCGGGCCAGTGCCCACCGCCGCGAGGTGCAGATCTCCGGGTTCGCACCGCTGGCCGCCTTCCTCGAAGAGGTCGGACTGATGGGCCGCATCGGCCGGCGGATGTGGCGGCGGTCCGGGTTCCTGCCCGCGAAGGCCCCGCAGGCTCTGACCGCCGGCGCCGGCGAGGCGGCAGGCTCCGGGGCGGGCGTCACCGAAGAGGTGTACGACGGGTTCGCCATCCTCGACAGCGGTGACGGCGATCGTCGGGTTCATGTGCGGCTCACCGGTCACTTGGACCCGATCGACGGCCAGTACCACTGGCGCGGAACGATTCTCGATGCACCGAGCACCGTCGCGGCCGGGCCCGTGAAACTGAGCATCGGCGCCCGCACCGTCGATGCTCGCATCACCGAGCGCACGTCACAGGGCACGCACTCGATCGCGGGCATCGGCGCCCCGCCGTTCGAACTCGACGAGGTGGAAGTCAGCGCCGCCGGGTAAGCACCGAGCGGCCGAGCAACCCGACCGCGAACACCGCACCGGCGATGCCGGACACCAGCAGCGGCAGTTGGCCGGGCTGACCTGGCACCACAGTCCAGAGCAGTCCGGCCCATACCCCCGCGCCCAGCACGGCAAATCCGCTGAGCCCCTGGAATACTCCTTGCGCGCTGCCCTGCAGGTCGGAACCGACGAGCGTGGACACCCAGGCCTTGCCAACCCCGTCGGTGCAGCCCGTGAACAGGCCATAGCACCCGATCAGCAGCCAGGCCACCAGTGGATCGGTGGTCAGGCCCAGCCCGGCGTAGCCGATTGCGAAGAACACCAGGCCGATACCGAACACCGGCAGCCGCCCGATCCGGTCGGCCAGCAACCCGGCCGGAAAGCTGGAGACGGCGTAGACCGCGTTGTAGGTGACATAGGCCAGGATCACCTCGACCACCGAGAAGCCGATCTCGTTGAGCCGCAACAACAGCAGCGCGTCGGGAAAGTTCACCAGCCCGAACGCCACCAGCACGGCCGTCACGCGCCAGTACCGCCCGGGTAGGTCGCGTACGCGGGAGAGCGTCGGTTGACGCTGCCGGCGTGGCTCGGTGCGACGCTTCCCCCTTCCCTTTTCCGAGACCAGGAACACCAGCGCGACGCTGAGTACCGCGGGCACCACGGCCACCCACAACAATGGTGCGATCTGATGGTCGAGCAACTCGTAGCCGGCCAAACCCAGCAGGGGGCCGACGACCGCGCCCATGGTGTCCATGGCCCGGTGGAATCCGAAGACCCGGCCGCGGGCGGCATCGTCGATATCGGCGACGAGCAGCGCGTCGCGTGGCGCGCCGCGAATGCCCTTGCCGAGCCGATCCACGACACGGCCGGCGAGCACACCCGACCACGCACTCGCGGCGGCGACCATCACCTTGCCCAGGGCCGCCATGCCGTAGCCGGTCGCGATCAGGGGTCGCTTGGCGAATCGGTCGCCGAGTGGTCCCGCGGCCAGCTTCGTCATCGCGGCGGCGCCCTCGGCAGCCCCCTCCACCGCTCCGACCACCGCGGGCGGTGCGCCCAGTACCGCCGTCAGATAGATCGGGAGTAGTGGATAGAGGAGTTCGCTCGCGGCGTCCTGCAGGAAGGAGACGGCGGACAGCACCCGGACGTTGCGGGTCAGCCAGGCAGGCACTCGGTCATCATGCCTGCCCGATCCGCCCCACAGAACTAGAACACGTTCTAGTGTGTACGGCATGCGGTTCACCTACGCCGAAGCCATGACCGATCCCACCTACTACATCCCGCTGGCCCAGGCGGCCGAGGCGGCCGGCTATCACGCCATGACCATTGCCGACAGCGTCGCCTACCCCTTCGAATCCGATTCGAAGTACCCGTACACCCCGGACGGCAACCGGGAGTTCCTCGACGGCAAGCCATTCATCGAGGCCTTTGTGATGGCCTCGGCGCTGTGCGCGGCCACCACCACGCTCAAGTTCAACTTCTTCGTCCTCAAACTGCCGATCCGCCCGCCGGCCCTGGTGGCCAAGCAGGTCGGCTCGCTCAACGCGCTGTTCGACAACCGGCTGGGGCTCGGGGTCGGCACCAGCCCGTGGCCCGAGGATTACGAGCTGATGGGCGTGCCGTTCGCGCGGCGTGGCAAGCGCATGGACGAGTGCATCGACATCATCCGCGGACTGACCAGCGGTGACTACTTCGAGTACCACGGCGAGTTTTACGACATCCCGAAGACCAAGATGACCCCGGCACCGTCGAAGCCGGTGTCGATCCTCGTCGGCGGGCACGCCGAAGCGGCCCTGCGACGCGCGGCCCGCAACGACGGCTGGATGCACGGCGGCGGCACCGACGATCTCGATGTCCTCCTCAAGCGGCTGAACGAGATCCGAGCGGAGGAATCGGAGGCGGCCCGTACCGACGATTTCCAAGTCCACGTCATCTCGGCCGACGCGTACACGGCCGACGGCATCAAACGACTTGAGGACAAGGGCGTGACCGATGTGATCGTGGGCTTCCGCCTGCCATACATCATGGGCGACGACCCCGAGCCGCTCGACCGCAAGATCCGCCATCTGGAGAAGTTCGCCGAGAACGTCATCGCCAAGGTCTAGGTCCAGGACGTTTTCTTTGCGCCGTTTTCCACACCCGGGTCGTGGCTCGAGCCGAGCAACAGCCCAGGCGTGGAAAGCGGCGCGCACCGAACAATGAATTTGAGGGAACAGCGGCCGCGCCGTTAGCGTTGCACCCGCCGTTCTCGCCAACGCTGTCCGAGAGCTCCAATCAGTGAACCCTCGGAAAGCCTGCAAATGACGACCTCCCTCGAACGTGCGCGTGCCGTTGTCGCGCCCGACCCCGCCGTGCGCCTGCTCGCGGTGTTCGCCCTGGCCCTCGGCGGCTTCGGTATCGGCACCACCGAATTCGTCGCGATGGGCCTGCTACCCGACATCGCGACCGGCTTCGGGATCAGCGAGCCCACCGCCGGTCACGTCATCTCCGCGTATGCACTGGGCGTGGTGATCGGCGCTCCCGTCATCGCCGCGCTCACCGCGCGCTGGCCCCGCAAGGCTCTGCTGCTCACGCTGATGGCGGTCTTCACCCTCGGCAACCTGGCCAGCATGCTGGCACCGACCTACCTGACCCTGGTGAGCGCCCGTTTCGTCACCGGCCTGCCGCACGGCGCGTTCTTCGGGATCGCCGCCTTGGCCGCGGCCCACCTGATGGGTCCGCAGAACCGGGCCAAGGCCGTGGCCTACGTGTTGTGCGGTCTGACCGTCGCGACCGTGTTGGGCGTGCCGCTGGCCTCGTGGCTAGGCCAGGCCCTCGGTTGGCGCAGCGCGTTCGGCCTGGTGGTCGGCGTCGGCCTGGTCACCTTGGCCGCGCAGTGGCTGTGGCTGCCCAAGCATCTGCGGACCATGCACGTCACCAGTCCGCTCACCGAACTCGGTGCGCTGCGCCGACCCCAGGTGTGGCTCGCGGTGCTGGTCGGCATGATCGGCTTCGGCGGCATGTTCGCGGTGTACACCTACATCAGCACCACGATGACCGATGTGACCGGCCTGCCCCGGTCGATGGTCCCCGTCGCGCTCATGGTGTTCGGCCTGGGCATGGTGGTCGGCAATCTGGTCGGCGGCCGGTTGGCCGACACCTCGGTGATCCGCGCGCTGTACCTGTCCCTGGGCTCGCTGGCGGTGCTGCTCGCGGCATTCTCGCTGGGATCGCACAGCCCGTGGACCGCGCTGCCGCTGCTGTTCGGCGTCGGGGTGGCCGGCTCGGCTGTCGGTCCGGCGTTGCAGACCCGGTTGATGGACGTCGCCCGCGATGCCCAGACACTGGCCGCCGCGCTCAACCACTCCGCACTCAACATCGGTAATGCCACGGGTGCCTGGGTCGGTGGCCTGGTAATCGCCGCTGGCCTCGGCTACACCGCGCCCGCCGCGGCCGGGGCAATCCTGGCCGTCGGCGGGTTGGTGGTGTTCACCGTGTCGGTGGCGTTAGAGCGACAGACCGCCATCCGGTGACGACTCCGGGATGATGTGGACCGCGGCTTCCTCGGCGGAGGCCGCGCCACCATCGATGCCGACGTCGGTGCCGAGCAGCTCAGCCTCTTCGTCCTCACCGAAGCCCGCATTGGGCGCCACCAGCCGACCCGAGCGCAGGTCCCCGACCTCGTCGTCGCCGGCCTGCTCGTCGGGATACGCGGAATCGTCGAGCTGCATCGCGGGGTCAGGCTCTTCCTCGGCCAGCAGCTCATCGAGGGTCTCGTGGTCCCGAGGCTCCCGCCAGCGATCCGGCGGCGAGTACCCCTCGTCGAGCAAGTCGTCGACACCCCGATCGATCAGGGTGTCCTCCTGAGTCAACTGGTCGTCGTCGTCGACGCTGTACCCGTCACTACTCATGTTTCAACGATGGCACAGGTCGCGCCCACCTGCGCAGCTCTTCGCTGTTGAAGATCCCTCACAGTGAGCGACTGATGATTTCCTTCATGATTTCGCTTGTGCCGCCATAAATCTTGTTGACCCGCGCGGCCGCGTAGGCCCGCCCGATCGGGTACTCCATCATGTAGCCGTAACCGCCGAAGAACTGCACGCAGCGGTCAACCACGGCCACGCCTTTGTCCGCGGCGATCAGCTTGGCCATCGATGCGGTGGCCGGATCGTTGCGCCCGTCGATGTAGGACTGGACGCAGTAGTCGACGGTCGTCTTGATCGACAGCACTTCGGCTTTCAGCTCGGCCAGGGCGAACCGGTTGTGCTGGAAGCCGATCAGTGGCTTGCCGAAGGCTTCGCGTTCCTTGGTGTAGCGGATCGCCTCCAGCACCGCGGCTTCGGCCATGCCCGAACACACCGACGCGATGGCCAGGCGCTCACGCGCCAGCTGCTCCATCAACTGGTAGAAGCCCAGCCCCTCTTGTTCGCCGAGCAGGTTCGCAACCGGAACCCGCATATCGGAGAAGAACAATTCACGGGTGTCCTGGCCGTGCTGGCCGACCTTCTCCAGCACCCGTCCGCGTTCGAAACCCTGCAGTTGATCGTTGGTCTCGGCGACGATCAACGATATGCCCGCCGCCCCCTGTGACGGGTCCGTCTTGGCGACGATCACCAGCAGATCGCAGTGGGTTCCGTTGGAGATGAAGGTCTTTGATCCGTTGATGACGTAGTCGTCGCCGTCTCGCACTGCCGTGGTGCGCACCGCCTGCAGGTCCGAGCCCGTGCCGGGCTCGGTCATCGCGATGGCCAGCACTGACTCACCGCTGATGATCTTCGGCATCCAGCGCTGTTTCTGTTCGGCGTTCGCGTAGGTGTCGATGTAGTGCGCGACGATCGGCGAGTGCACCACCCAACCCGACGCCGAATCGTGGGCCAGCGCCAGCTCCTCGGCGACCACGGCCGAGAAGCCGAAGTCACCGCCGGCACCGCCGTACTCCTCCGGCAAGTCCAGCCCCAGCAGTCCGGCGTCGCCGAGCTTGTTCCAGAACTCGCGGTCGACCTGATGGTTGCGGGCCCAGCGTTCCTGGTGGGGCGTGGCCTCCTTGCGGAAGAACTCCGCCGCGTGGCGGCGCAGTTCGCGGTGCTGATCAGTTTCCCAGGAAGCCCGGTAGTCGGGGAAAAGCTCGGACATCGTTGCTACCTCACCTTGGTCGCGGTCACCGGCTACGATACAGCTGTATTGTCTGGAAGTCAGATGTACCGGAGGAGTGCGCGATGTTCAACCCGCGGGCCACAGATGAGGACCTGACAGCGAAGGCCCGCATTCGCAACGCCGCACTGGACCTGTATTCGAAGGCGGGCCCGGACCGAATCTCATTGCGCGCCATCGCTGCCGAAGCCGGCGTCACGCTCGGCCTGGTGCAGCACCACTACAAGACCAAGGCCGGGCTCCGCGATGCCGTCGACCAGCTGGTGGTGGACTACTTCGAAGCAGCGCTGGCCGACGTACCCGATGCCGGCCGCCCGGCCGAACTCACCGCTGCCCGCGATGAGGCCGTCCGCAGGATGCTGGAGGCGAACCCGCCGGTCGTCAACTACGTGCGCCGCGCACTGCTGGATCCGGCGGGCGAGAACCTGCACCTGCTCGACGTCCTCGTCGATCTGACCGCGCGGGAAGTCGGCACACTGCGAAAGTCGGGTCGGGCATCGACCAAACGTCGCGAGTCGACCCAGATCGTGGCGGTCCTGGTGCGCCAGATGGGCGAAATGCTGCTGGCGCCACTGGTGGACGCGGTGTGGGACCGCGTGGCCGCCGGCACCGAACGCAAACCGCGGCTGCGAATCACCGTCGAGGAGAGCTGACCGACACCCTGAGAAATTCCGCAATTCCAGCTGAGAATTCTGGAATTTTCGAACCAGATTCCCAATTAAACGTAATAGGTAGCAACCGGTAGTAGTGGGACTCCCGGTGCGGCCTGCAACGGAGGGTTGGGAAATGAAGTCATATACCATCGCCACACTAGCCGCGGGAGCGCTGGCCGCGGGAACATTCCTCGGGGGCGTCGCCGCCGCCGCCCCGACCGGGCAATCAGCTGAACAAACCGTGAAAAGCCTCCAGACCAGCGGCTATCACGTCATCATCAACCGCACGGGCGCCGCGCCACTGGCCAACTGCACCGTGCTCGGGGTACGCCCAGGGCAGACCATCACCACCAACGATTCCAGGGGTGGAAGCTCGATCAACACCACCGTGATTTCAAAGACGGCATACGTCGACGTCGCCTGCTGAGTTGGGAATAAAACAGGGCACGCATTTGTTTGACCCGCCAAGCCGAACATAGCCGCTCGGTGAATATTCAGCGCCTGCAATCGGCCGCACAATTTGTGCGGCCGATTGTTTTTGGTCCGGGGCCCAGCAAGCCGCCGGACTTGTCGGTGGCTCGGCGTAGGGTTCCGAACATGAGTTCGACACTGGTCTCTGAGAGAGACATCGAGCGGACGATTGTCGGTGAGGCACTCGATCACCTCAACGCCGCCTGCAAGGAAATCGACGCGCTGTCGGTCCACGCCCTGACCCGGGCGGAGCTCCACGAGGTTCTGAGCCGGCTCGACGCCGGGGAGAAACGACTGGCGACCGCCCAGCGACGCCTGCTCGGACGGATGGTCGCCACCGAAACCGCGTCGCCGCCCCGGTTCGACCCGGCCGCTGTGCTGGCCCGAAGGCTCCGGATTTCACCGGCAGAAGCACGGCAACGGATCGCGGCTGCCGGCCAAACGTCGGACTGAGGTCCACCCGAGATTTCGGTACCTGCCGCGGTGGGTACTCCCCTACTGTGGCATTTGACCTCACTCCCACCGCGGCACAGCATGACCTGGCCCGACGGACGCACGAGTTCGCCGAACAGATCGTCCGGCCGGTGGCCGCCGAATACGACCGGCGGCAGGAGTTTCCGTGGCCGGTGCTCGAAGAAGCCGCCACTCAAGGCTTCTACAGTCCGCTGTTCTACCGCGACCTGATCGGTGACCCCACGGGACTGTCGCTGCCGATGTTCATGGAGGAACTGTTCTGGGGCTGCGCCGGAATCGGCCTAGCCGTCGTCATGCCGGCATTGGCGCTGTCGGCGATCGGTCAGGCCGCCTCGCCGGAACAGATGCTCCGATGGGCGCCCGAATGCTTCGGAACCCCTGGTGACCTCAAGCTCGCCGCGCTGGCCATCTCCGAACCGGAGGGCGGCAGCGACGTACGCAACCTCCGCACGTATGCCACCCGCAGCGGCCCTGGACAGGACGCGGACTGGATCATCGACGGCCACAAAATGTGGATCGGCAACGGCGGTATCGCCCACGTGCACGTCGTCAATGCGGTCGTCGACAAAGACCTCGGCCACAAGGGCCAAGCGCTGTTCGTGGTGGAAGGCGGCACCTCGGGGCTGGAAATGGTGCGCAAACTCGACAAGCTCGGCTGTCGCGCCTCACACACCGCCGAGCTCAAGTTCAACGAGGTGCGGGTACCCGCCGACAATCTGCTCGGCGGTCACGAGAAACTCGAACAGAAGCTGGCCCGGGCCCGCGAGGCAGTCACAGGCGCCGCACACTCCGGTTCTGCCACCCTGGGAACCTTCGAACAGACCCGGCCGATGGTGGCTGCCCAGGCCCTCGGAATCGCCAGGGCCGCACTGGAATACGCCACCGAATACGCGAACCGCCGTATCGCTTTCGGCAGCCCGATCATCGACAACCAGGGCGTCGCGTTTCCCCTCGCCGACCTCGCCACCCAGATCGATGCCGCCCGGCTGCTCACCTGGAGGGCGTCGTGGATGGCCGCCACCGGTGTTCCGTTCGAGCGTGGCGAGGGTTCGATGTCAAAGCTCGCCGCCAGCGAAGTGGCCGTCAGAACCACCGAACGGGCCATCCAGACGATGGGCGGCTGGGGCTATGTGACCGACCATCCAGTCGAGAAGTGGTACCGGGACGCCAAGCTCTACACGATCTTTGAGGGCACCAGCGAGATCCAGCGCATCGTCATCGCAAACGCCCTCGGCGCTGCCGACGGAAAGCCCCCACTGCACGTCGACTTGGAGCCCGCCGGTGGGCCGTTGAACCGGTGGTTGGGTCGCGGCACGCCGCTGCGCACCCGCGCGGCCGGCGCCGCGCTGTCGGCGAAAGACCACGTACCGGAGCCCGTGATGCGCTTGGCGATGAAGGTCTTACGCCCGCCGCGCAAGTAACGACGGCCAGCTAGATTCGACGTCCATGACCGTCACCGTCGACGAGTTCGAAGTCGCTGATGCACCCGACGCCTGGGAACGAGCGGGGTTCACCGTCGACAGCGATGCCGTGTGCCGGGTGGGCCACGTCCGGATTCGACTGGTCGGAGGCGACCATGGCACCGGCATCATCGGGTGGTCGTTGCGCGGCCTACCCCCGCACGAGCCGTCCGACGACCTCGACGGCATTCCCACCGTCCGATCAACCACGGCCACGGCGCAGCCGGCCACCCATCCGAACGGCGCCACCGCAATCGACCACGTCGTGTTGTTGTCCCCCGACCTCGGGCGCACAGTCTCCGCGCTGGCCGCCATCGGTGTGACGCCGCGCCGGGAACGCGACGCCGAGCTCGGCGGGCGACGGGTCCGCCAGGTCTTCTTCCGGCTCGGCGAAGTGATCCTCGAGGTCGTCGGATCGCCGGAGACCACGAACGATGGGCCCTCGACGCTGTGGGGAATCACCTACGTCGTCGACGATCTCGACGCGAGCGCCGCGTTCTTCGGTGACCACACCACTGGAGTCAAGGACGCTGTACAGCCGGGCCGCCGCATCACGACGGTCCGGCACAAGGACTTCGGGATGTCGGTCCCGACGGCGGTGATCTCGGCTACCCCTGGCCGTTGACGTGTGTCGGGGCGCCGCCCGCCCGGCGCCGTTGCCTATCCTCAGCGGATGACCGACGCCGAATTCCTGAGCACCGACGTCGTGGTCATCCACACCGACGGCGGCTGCCGACCGAACCCCGGCCCCGGCGGTTGGGGTGCGGTGCTGCGCCACCGTGAGCGCGTTCGCGAGATGTACGGCGGGGATCCGGGGACCACGAGCAACAACCGGATGGAGCTGACCGCGCCCATCATGGCGCTCGAGGCGCTCACCAGACCTGTGGTGGTGCACCTTCACACCGACAGCACCTACGTCCGCAACGGCATCACCAAATGGGTGCTGGGTTGGGAACGCAACGGTTGGCTGACCGCCGCGAAGCAGCCCGTGAAGAACGTCGACCTGTGGCAGCGGCTGCAGGTCGCGTGCGCCCGACACCAGGTCGAATGGTTCTGGGTGAAAGGCCACTCCGGCGTCGCCGACAACGAACTGGCTGACGAACTGGCGACGCGGGGTCTGCTCGAAGCCGTCGAGGCGGCCCACCGAGAGACCGCGGCGGCCGGCGCCAACGGCTGAACGTGCTTCCCGCCGATCTGCGGCCTCATGGACCCAGCAGCGCCAGCGGGATGACCGCGACACCGTCAGGTCTCCGATAGCAGAACTCGCCGGTCGTCACGACGACGCTGTCCACCAGGCGATCTCCGATCTGGTTACGCAGCCAGTGCAGATGCCGCACGTCACGGTCGCTGACGGTGGCCGCCAGTTTGATTTCGATCGCGACGACCCGGCGGTCTTCACCCTCCACGATCAGATCGATCTCGTGTTCGGTGTTCTTCGTTCGCAGATGTCCGACCTGAGCGTTCGAAGCACCCGCATAGACACGAATGCTCTGTACCGCAAGGGATTCAAACAACGCTCCGAGCCACGTCCCCGTCGCTTGGGCGACCCTGACGCCATCGCCTTGCAGCAATCCAGCCTTCCCGACGCCCACGAGCCGAGCCGCGATCGCGGGGTCCACGAGATGATGCTTGGGGGTCTGCGTGAGCCGCTTGAGAGGACTGAACGTGGGTACCCAAGCCGGCACCGGGTCCAGGACGAAGAGACGTTGCAGATGATTGCGGTAGCTGTCGACGGTTTGTCGGGCAGGCTTGTCGGATTCACCGGCCGTAGCAGCGTCGAGCAGGTTCGTGAATGAGGCATCCGTGCTGGTCGCTGCGGCGTACGCGGAGAGCCATGACATGAGCGTGGCCGGCCTTCGAACGACGTAGCCGTTTTCGGGAAGCTCGCGCTCGACGATCCGCGCCACATAGCTGTCAAGCTGGATCTGACGTGCCCGCTCGGGCAGGTCTCGGATACCGGGAAAGCCAGAACGGAGGATCTCATCGGCGTACGTCGGCAGCGTGGCATCGGAGCGTCCTGCGATGTCCGGCTGCTCGCCGGACAGAAGTTCCCGCAACGAAACAGTTGGATCGGCCGTGCCACGCTCGATGAGTGTCATCGGCCGCATCTGCAGGCTGACGATGCGGCCCGCGCCCGAATGGATTCGGACGCCGGGAGCGACACCAGCTGATCCGGCAAGCAGGAATCTGCCACCCGACCAATCGTCGTCGACCGCGCGCCGGACGCGGTCCCAGATCGACGGCTCCAGCTGCCACTCGTCGATCAACACTGGATGAGGCGCTCGGACGACGTAGTCGGGATCGGCCGTCACTACTTCGTACTGACGGGGATCGTTGAGCGTGACGACAGTCGCCGCGCGCTGGCTCGCAGTGGCGGTCTTCCCGACAGCTTTGGCGCCTTCGAGTGCGATGGCGGGTAGGTTCGGAAACAGCTCGTCGAGCAGCTCATCCACGATGCGCCGACGGTACGTCACCAGGTCAATCTAACAGATGGACAAGATTCTATTTAACAAATGGACGACTTTCCATCAGGCAAGCGGACGACGCTTTCGGGTGGCTACTCCCACACCACGTCATCCGGAGTCTTGTCCGGCCGTAGCCCCCGCCAACTGGGCTGGCGCAACCGGCGATCCGTAGTGCGCTCGCTGTAGCGGACCTCCCCCACCAGCTCGGGTCGCACGAACGTGACCCCTTTCGCGTCCAGCTTCGGCAGCGGCTTGTCGAAGGGCGAGTCGTCGGTGTGCAACGGGGCCAGCATGCGTTTGAGCTTGGCCAGTTCCTTCTCGGTGAACCCGGTGCCGACGCGCCCGGCGAAGTGCAGGCCGTCGGGCCCGGGCACCCCGAGCATCAGCGCTCCGATGCCGCTGCTGCGGCCGCCCTCCCCCTGTCGCCAGCCACCGATCACCACTTCCTGGGTATTCCAGATCTTGTCCTTGATCCAGGACGCCGACCGCCGGCCCGGCTGATACGTCGAGTCCCGTTTCTTGGCGACCACGCCCTCGAACCTGTGCTCACGCGCATGGACCATCGCCTCCGGACCGTCACCGGGCAGCGGTTCCGGGACGATCAGGCCGCCACCGGCGGCCAACGCGTCCAACAGCTTTCGACGATCGGAGTACTTGGCCCGCAACAAGGACCGGCCGTCGAGCCACAGGATGTCGAACGCCCAGAACTCGACCCGGGTGGAGCGGGCCCGGTTCTGCATCTCACCGAAACTCGGCACTCCGTGGTCATCGAGCGCCACCACCTCGCCATCGAGCACCACGTGGTGATCGGCGAGATCGGCTGCCAGCGCCTCCAATTGCGGATATTCGGCGGTGACATCACGCCCGCGGCGTGACCGCAATTGCAGGCGGCCATGCTCGGCCTCGACCAGCAGCCGGTAGCCGTCCCACTTGCCTTCGAACGCCCATTGCGTGGCCTTGAGTTTCTCGACGGACCCCTCGGTGGCCAGCATCGGCGCGAAGTCCTGGGGCTCGGGTGTGGCCGACTTCTGGTCTTTCATCCGGTGCGCAAGCCAGTTCTTGCCCTCGGTCTGGATCAGGGCATAGCGGCCGTCGATCTTCTCGCCGTGCAGCGTGACGATGACCTCGCCGTTGCGGTCCTCGGGGTTGTCGGTGACCCGGAACTTCTCCGCCTCGTATGTGCCGGTGTCCCAGATGACCATGTTGCCTGCGCCGTACTCTCCCTTGGGAATCGCGCCGTGAAAGCTCAGGTACTCGATCGGGTGGTCTTCGGTATGCACGGCAAGGTGATTCACCGCGGTGGTCTCGGGCAGGTTCTTGGGCACCGCCCAGCTGACCAGCACACCGTCGCGTTCCAGTCGCAGGTCATAGTGCAGCCGCCGGGCATGGTGCTCCTGGATCACGAAGCGGTCGTTGTTGCCGGTTGCCGGAATATCCTGGGGCACCGGCTCGGGAGTCTTGGCCGCATCACGCATGCTGCGGTAGGTGGTGAGCTTGTCGGGACGCGGCGCATCCTCATCGAGCCCGGCCAGCAGGTCACCATCTTCGGAAACCCGTTGCAGCACTTCATCGAATCGCAGATGGCGCAGGTTCGGATCGGCGATCTCGTCCCAGGTTCGCGGCGCAGCGACCGTCGGATTCTCGCGCCCGCGTAGCGAGTATGGAGCGATCGTGGTCTTGGATCCGCTGTTCTGGCTCCAGTCCAGGAATATCTTCTGGGCTCGCACGCTGCGGGTCATGGTGGCGGTGACCAGTGTGGGCATCGACTGCTCGAGCTGTTGGGCCACCCGCTTGGCCAACACCGAGGCACCTCGGGAGCTGATCGGCTCTGCCAGGGGCACATACAGGTGCAGGCCCTTGCTTCCGCTGGTCAGCGGATACGTCGTCAGTCCGATGTCACCCATCAAGTCGCGCACCGCCTGAGCCACCTCGCACAACTGCGGCATCGTCACCCCGTCGCCCGGATCGAGATCGAACACGATGCGGGTGGCCGGGCCCTGACTCCCGTCGGTGCCGAATCGCCATTGCGGCACATGCACTTCGAGTGCCGCCTGTTGTGCGATCCAGGCCAGGCCCTCGCGGGTGTTGATGATCGGGTAGGTGGTGGTGCCGGATTTGTGCGCGATGGTGCCGCGCTCCAGCCAAGCCGGCGCCGACGACGCCAGCTGCTTTTCGAAGAACGACGCCTCGGTGACCCCGTTCGGCCAACGCTTTCGGGTCACCGGGCGCCCGGCGATGTGCGGCAGCATCACCTCGGCGATGCTCAGGTAGTAGTCGAAGACCTCGGCTTTCGTGGTCCCGGTGGCGGGATAGAGCACTTTGTCCGGATTCGTCAGCCGAACCCGCTCATAGCGCTCCACGACGCCCGCCATGAGCCAAACGTATACCCACATCTGAGACACAGACCCGGCCGACATGTGAGCATGGGCGGATGGCAGTGAATCGCGTGTGCAGTTTGCTCTTCCGATGGGCCGTGGTCGTATCGATCCCCGCAGCGGCGGTTTTCACCGGTCCGGCGCCCGCGGCGTCGGCCGATCCCTGCTCGGACGTCGAGGTGGTGTTCGCCCGCGGCACCGGCGAGCCGCCCGGTATCGGCCGGGTGGGGCAGGCGTTGGTCGACCAACTCGGCCCGCGGATCGCTCCTCGCAGCCTCGGTGTGTACGCAGTGAACTATCCGGCTGGGCTCAACTTCCTGACCACCGCGGACGGCGCCAATGACGCCGCCGGCCACATCGCGTGGCTGGCCGACCAATGCCCCGGCACCCAGGTGGTGCTGGGCGGATTCTCCCAAGGCGCAGCGGCAGTTTCGATGCTGGCCGGCGTGCCGCCGATCGGCGACCGGATCGGCACGATCGGCTCGGCTCCCCCGTTGCCGTCCTACAGCGCCGACCGGGTCGCCGCGGTCGCGGTGTTCGGCAATCCGGGCAACCGGTTCGGCACGCCGCTGTCGGGCACCGGGCAGTTCGCCGGCCGGGCCATCGACCTGTGCAGCCCCGGCGATCCGATCTGTGTCGAAGGTGGGCGTGTCCGCGCCGCGCACAGCGCCTACGAGCTTCCGCCGTATCCCGATCAAGCGGCCGGGTTCATCGCCGGACGGCTATAGCCGAACCCACCTACCATGGAGCCATGAGCCGGGCCCTGGTCATCGGCGAAGCGCTGATCGACGTCGTCGAGATCGACGGCGTGGTCAGTGGCGAGTATGTCGGTGGCAGCCCGCTCAATGTGGCCGTCGGCCTCGGCCGGCTGGGCCGCAGCGTCGACTTCCTCACCCACATCGCCGAGGACGACCGCGGCAAGCGCATTGCCTCCTATCTGGAAGACTCTGGGGTACAACTGGTTTCGGGAAGTATGACGGCCGGTCGAACGCCGACGGCACGGGCGGCCGTCGATCCCTCGGGCGCAGCCCGCTACACCTTCGACATCGACTGGCAACTGACCGGCACACCTGAGGTGGCCACCCCACTGCTGGTCCATACCGGCTCGATCGCCACGGTGTTGGAGCCCGGATGTCGCGCGACCGCCGCGCTGCTGGACGCCTACCGCATGTCGGCCACGATCACGTTCGATCCGAATGTGCGCGCCGACGTGATTCAGGACGACGACATCGCCCGCGGGCGCATCGACCGGCTCGTCGAACGTGCTGACATCGTCAAAGTGTCCGAGGACGATCTGCGCTGGATGGATCCGAGGCACTCCCCCGAACAGATTGCACGGGCCTGGTTGGAGGTCGGACCGGCAATCGTCACGGTGACCTCGGGTGCGCGGGGTGCGTTCGCGGTATGTCGGGCGGGCACGGTGTCCGTTCCGGCGCGGCCGGCGCAGGTGGTGGATACCGTCGGAGCGGGCGACGCCTTCATGGCGGGTCTGCTCGATGCGGTGTGGTCGCTGGGCTTGCTCGGCGCCGACCGCCGGCGCGACCTGGGCCGGATCGGCACCGGGACGCTCGAAGGTGTGCTGCAGTCCGCGGCGCTGTCGGCGGCGTTGACCGTGGCTCGTGCCGGCGCCGACCTGCCGGACCTCGCGGCACGCGACGCTGCTGCTCAGGGTTGACCGATCGCCGCCACGATGATTTCGGCTACGGTGTCGGCCTGAGTCTCGGGCAGGCGCGCGTATCCGCACACCAGACCTCGCGCGTGGGCCCGGCCGACGAAGTACGTGGACAGCGGCGACACCGTGACGCCGCGATCACCAAGCGTCGTGGCCACCGCGACATCGTCGCTGCCATCCGGCAGCCGGATCACCATGTGCAACCCCGCCTCGACTCCCTCCAATTGCAGGCCCGGACACCGTCGTCGGAGCGCACCGACAAGCGCCGAACGCCGCGCCGAGTACGTGCGTGCAGCGCGGGCCAGGTGGCGGGTCAACGCACCCGACTCGATGAACCGGGCCAACGCGAGAGTGGTTACCCCACAGACTGATTCACCGCTGGACTCCAGCGCGTCAGCCGCAGCATCCCGCAGTGCCGGCGGCGGCAGCAGCCAGGCCACCCGCAACACCGGCGTGAGGACCTTCGACACCGTCCCGATGTACGCGACGTACTCGCGGCCGTCGTCGATGCCGCGCAACGCGGGCAGCGCCGAAACGTCGTAGCGGAATTCGCCGTCGTAGTCGTCCTCGATGAGGAGCGCGCCGGTCTCAGCCGCCCACTGCACCAAACGCGCACGCCGTGCCACCGGCAGCCGTGCACCGAGCGGATACTGGTGTGCCGGTGTGCAATACACCGCTGCATCAGAATCGCGTAGCGATCCGGGATCGAGGCCGTCGCCGTCGACGGTCACCGCGCGTATCCGGGCTCCGGACATCTCGAAGGTCCGCCGCGCCTCGTCGTAACCCGGTTCCTCGAACGCGATGTCGCGTCCGGCCAGTCCGGCCGCGGCGGTAACGGTACGCAGTGCCGAGGCTACGCCGGGCACGATGATCAATTCGGTTGGATCGGCAACGATCCCGCGAGTACGACGTAGGTGCCCGGCCAGCGCAAGCCGGAGCTCGTCATGCCCATCTGGCCCAGCCGCCGCAGCGGGGACCGGCGCGGCCGCGGCCGCCCGCCAGGCGCGGCGCCAGTCCGTGGTCGAGATCAGCCCCGGATCAGGGTGGCCCGGCGTGAGATCCCAGACCGACGACGGTTGACGAGGGGCCGCCCGGACCGATGCCGCGGTACCGCTCGAGGTGACGTGTGAGGCCGCACCGGCGTGGGCTGCAGTGTCGGCGCCGACGGCGATCCGGGTGCCAGATCCGAGCTGAGCCGTGGTGTAGCCGGCGGCGGCGAGCTCGTCATACGCATCGACCACGGATGAGCGGGCCACCGCGAGTTCGGCCGCCAGGCTGCGGGTCGACGGCAGCGCGTCACCGGGACCGAGCCGGCCGAGCCGGATCTGCTCGATGATGGCCGCCGCGATGCGCTGCCGCAGCGGTGACTCATCTGCGGGGAGCTGCAACGCCAAGTGCAGCTCGGGTGCGTGACGCGCCATGCCGCCACAATAGTGGTCTGCAGTTCTTCTAGAGTTCTGGACCTTCTATGCAGTCCGGAATTCGGCCAGGATTCGTCTTGTGAAGCAGATCAGGAGAGAACGCGAGCGCGCCCGCACCGACCGGCCCGACCTCGACGCGGTGCTCGACGCCGCGGCCGTGGGCACTCTGGCGACAGTGCTCGACGGGCAACCGTGGGTGGTGCCCATGCTCTATGCCCGCGACGGTGACCGGATCATCCTGCACGGGTCGACCGGCGCGGGTGCGCTGCGGCATGTCGCGGCCGGAGCGCCGGCCGCATTCTGCGTCACGCTTCTCGACGGAATCGTGGTGGCGGACACGCTTTTCGACTCCACCGCCAACTACCGGTCGGCCGTCGTGCGTGGACACCTGACCGTCATCGATCCGGCCGAGGCGGCCTACGCACTGGATCTGATGAGCGACGCTCTGATCCCGGGCCGCAGCTCGGAGGTGCGGCCCAGCACCAAGAAGGAGCTCTCCGCGACGCTCGCGATATCGCTGCCGATCGAGCCGGAAGGCTGGACGGTCAAGGTGCGCGACGCGCCACCGGAACCACCGGAGGACGCGGCCGACTCCGGCGGATGGGCCGGAGTCGTACCCCTGCGGACGGTGGCCGGCGATCCGGTTCCCGCGCCGTGGGTCAGCGCGGACGTCGGGGCGCCCGCGTCCGTGCACCGGCTCGTCGAGCGCACCTGACAGCCAGACCCAATTCACCTGCACGAGACCGAAGTTCGTTGCTGTCCGCCGTCGCCGAGGCGTCGGCACTGCAGCGAGTTCGGCCTTTGACTAGCGAGGCAGAGTCCTTGCCGGACAACGCAGTTCGCGCCGATGCGCCAAGGACATCGGCGACGGTCACGTGAACAAAGTTGCATTCATAGATCGGCTCGCTCACTTTGCCCAGCGGACACAACCGACTGAACGATCAATTGAGTTTGTTCAGTTTCAAATGCACTCGTTCCATGCGTAATTAGCTGGCCACCGAAGGCCACGCTGTCAACGTCGCGCCAACCATTCGGTTGACGTAGCGCAAATGCGCCCGATGAGCCGGCCCCACGAGGTCACCCTTTTTGGGTGACTGAACAGGTTCATGTCACATCCGACCGCTTTCACCCGGCGTGTCGCGCAGTATCAGCTAATGGCTTGTCTCATATATATGCTGGTTAAATACAACTATTGCTACTCATGGCAACTTACTGTCGGTTGACGTTGCCCGAACACGTCGTTGCACGCGCAACCACTTCGCGAACGAGTCTAGTTTGCTGACCCACCTGCACCAGCCGACGGACCTGCCACTACTTCCGAGAACGCCGTTCCGATCCTTCGCCAACAATTGACGCGCACAATTTATTTGCCGAATGTCCGACAGCTCAGGTTCTTCTCAGGATATGTTTTGCCGTGTCCTAGATCACACCCTCAAGGGGGTTCGTAAATGCATCAAGCACTCCACCCCTATGCGACCACCGGTTCCAGCCGGTCGAGCCCATAACTGCGCTCAGCTGACATCGGCACCACGAGACCGGTCCTCCGGCAAACCAAGCTGAGTCACTGTGGGTTCTAGCCCACGGCCCCCACGGTGATTCCGGTTGGCCCCCTTCTCCCCGACTGAAAACCGAAGGGGGCCAACCACCTAACTCTGCCTTCGCGTCGTTTCGTTCGCAGTCCACCGGTGGGCATGTTCCACCGCGTCTCAAGCACGCTCTCAGGGGGTTTCACATGCATGCATCACTTCGTCCCTTTACCACCGCCGGAATCGCGCTGGTTGGAGCCGGCATCCTCGCCGCCACACCCGTCATCGCCCCGCCGGTTCCGCCCGACATCCAGGTCCCTAGGGTCGCCACCACCCAAGTAGGGCTCACGGCCGAAGCGGATTTCCTCGCCCGATGGGTCGAGGTGTTCAACACCGCTTCCGACAACGCCACCACACTCGCTGACGTCTCCTTCGAAGCCCCCGCTACGGCACTGCAGCAGGTCATCGTCAACCAGGTCGGGTACATGGGAGATGTTCTCAATGACCCGGCCAGCATCGGCACCGTCTTCGAGACGATCGGCGGCAATCTGGAGAAGGCGTTCTCATGGGCCACGATGCAGGGCCTGCCCGATGACATCAACGACCCCGGTTTGGTCCCGGTCTTGGCGCTGAGCAACGATGCAGTGCACACGCTCATCGTTGCGCTCTTGCCGACTTTCCTGCCGGAGGGGACACCTGAGTTCGTCACCCCGCTGGTCCATTTCCTGGCGTCGCCGCTCAGCGGTGTCCTGATCGGTTTTGCCGGACCGCTGGTGAGCCCGGGTGTGGCAGCCCTCAACAGCATCATGGCCGGGGATCTGCTCAATCTGCCCGCCAACGTCGTTGACGGCTTCCTCAACGGGGCCACCCTCAATCTCGACGTGCTGTTGCCGGTGATCAACGGAGCGGGCGTGCTGCCGGAAGGCACCACCTTCGACAAGCTGGGGATCGCGTTCGGCGGGTTACTCAGCCCCGGGGCCACGGTAAACACGGTGCCCGTCGGCCCGATGGTCGGCGAACCCGGCATCGGTGGCTCGATCTTCAGTTCCCTCGACCTAGCGATCACGACCAATGCGTTGGGCTTCCCCTTCACCCTGAAGGCTCCGGGCGTGCCGGTCGGACCCATCGGGGCGCTGGCGAGCCTGTCGCAGATAGTCGCGGGGGCGATCGGATGGGATGGCGACGGTAATCCGCTGACCCACCTCACCTTCCCGAAGATCGAGACCGAGCCAAACACCGCCACGCCGAGCACGCTGTCGGCGCTTGGTACCAAGGACCAACCGGCCGCGCTGCCTTCTCCGTCGTCTGCGTCGCCCGAAACCGTCCCCAACACCGCACTGGTCGAGGAGTCGTCGTCACCAGCAGATGGTGTGGACGCCGAGAGAATTGGGCGCGATGAAAGTAAGACCGGCGCCAATTCGCTCAACTCCTCTGCCGGTGCCACCGACCTGACCAACGGCAACAAGGCGGTACCCGGCAAGGCCGGCACCAGCTCCACCCGAGCCGGCCAGCAACTGCGCACCGCGGCGCAGGACACTGCCAAGCGCGTCAAGCAGGGCTTCACCGCGGTTCAGAAACGGGTCGAAAGCGGACTCAAGAGCGTGAGTGGAGGCGCCGACACCAGCAGTCCGACGGCAGGTGACACCACCGACTGATCCTCGCTCATTCGAGAGCGGCGGAATGGCTGCAGCCGACAGTATTCGGCGCAGCCATTTCGTCGTACTCGGTCGTAGATGCGTCACACGGGCAATATGCGTCGGCTTCCGCGTTGGACCCGCAATATCGTCCGCAGGTAGCTCCTTGGGCCATACTGGCGTTATGCGATCCATCTGGAAGGGTTCGATCGCCTTCGGCCTGGTGAACGTGCCGGTCAAGGTCTACAGCGCGACCGAGGACCACGACATCAAGTTCCACCAGGTCCACGCCAAGGACAACGGGCGCATCCGCTACAAGCGGGTTTGCGAAGTTTGTGGCGAGGTCGTCGAGTTCCGTGACATCAACAAGGCGTTCGAATCCGACGACGGCCAGATGGTGGTGATCACCGACGAGGACATCGCCACGCTGCCTGAGGAACGCAGCCGCGAAATCGAGGTGGTCGAGTTCATCCCGGCCGACCAGCTCGACCCGTTGATGTACGACAAGAGCTATTTCCTCGAGCCCGACTCCAAGTCGTCGAAGTCCTACGTGTTGTTGGCCAAGACCCTCGCCGAAACCGAGCGGGTGGCCATCGTGCACTTCTCGCTCCGCAACAAGACGCGGCTGGCGGCGTTGCGCGTCAAGGATTTCAGCAAGCGCAACGTCATGGTGATCCACACCCTTCTCTGGCCCGACGAGATCCGCGATCCCGACTTCCCGGTGCTGGACAAGGAAGTCGAGATCAAACCGGCCGAGCTGAAGATGGCCGGTCAGGTCGTCGAGTCGATGACCGACGACTTCAAACCCGACCAGTTCCGCGACGACTACCAGGAACAGCTGCATGAGCTGGTCCAGGCCAAACTCGAAGGCGGAGAAGCTTTCTCGGTCGAAGAACAGCCCACCGAGCTCGACGAGACCGAGGACGTGTCGGATCTGCTGGCCAAACTCGAAGCCAGCGTGAAGGCGCGCGGCGGCGCGGCCAAGGAGCCGGCCAAGAAGGCCCCCGCGAAAAAGGCGGCCAAGAAGGCGCCCGCCAAGAAAGCAGCGGCCAAGAAGTAGGTCAGCGGCGGCAATCCAGATCCACGTACACCGTTGTGTACTGCAGGTTCTGCCCGGGATTGAACGACGTGATGCCCGCGGCGCCAACGGGTATCTGCGGCCCGGTGACCGAACGCCCTTGGCGCACTGCACTCACGGTGCAGTCATCGATCGCTTTGGTGCCCACTTTGCTCAAGATCACTCGATAGCCCTGACTTTCGAGCTCACTGATGGTCTGACTCGCTGTGGACTCGGTGGGCGCGGCAGCTGCGGGCGTGGCGAACGCTGCCCCGAGCACACACAGCTCGGCGCCGGCGATACACGCGCTTCTCACGTTTCGTTTCACTGGGTTCAGCCCGTCCTTCCGGTTTTTGATGAAGTGGAGCCAACCTAAATCGCCGAATTCCGTTGTCGGACAATCTCATACCGAATCCACACCGGTTAACACACAGTGAATGCCGCCGCAATGCGGCGTTAACATGGAGACCCGCTTGGCGTTGTCAGACGCTCACGTCGACGCGCAAGGCCTCGTGTTCGTCGAGGATGCGGCGCAGCGCCGCATCCATGGGATGAGCGGATTCGAGGTCATGACTGCACCGACGATCCACCGCGACCACCGTGCCCGGACGCAACGCCGTGTGCTCGATCTGGTCGACGAACGCGTCGAACATCGCGTGCGGGGTGGCCAGGTAATACAGCCCGTGCCGGGCGTCGGCGAACCGGGCGCCGTACATCAGCCCGCACTGGGTGATGACGAACAACTCCGACGCCGGGTGCACGTGGCCGGGGTGACCCAACTCCTCCTCACCCCACACCTCCGCCGCCAGCCGGGCCTGGGCCAACCGGTCCTGCAAGTCATCGGTGCAGGCAAGCAGGCGGTGAACGAGGGTGCCCGCCGTCGACGGGTATCGGTCGACCTCGGGACTGAAGTACCGCGCGAAAACATCGCCGAAGAAGTCGTATCGCTGCTGGGTCATCGCGGCTCCCCACGTTGAACTGACCCTTCAATTGTGCGCCCGTCAGCCCGGCCGCGGCGGGCCTTTGGGCAACGCGCCCGGCATGCGTGTCGTTGAGCGCTTCGATGGGGAACCCCGCGCGGAGCTCGGGAATCCGAGAGGGGCTTAAATCTCGGATTCCTGCTTGATATTGACTGAAATCCGAGGTGTCGATGAATATGCGGCGCGGTGACATCCAGCGGAGCCGCGATAACTAGAACGTGTTTCAGAAACAGCCCACGGCGGCCCACGCGCACTGCTAGCGTGGCGCCCGACTAGGGAACGGAGCGTATGTGATTCTCGATAGATTCCGATTGGACGACAAGGTCGCGATCGTCACCGGGGCCGGACGCGGCCTTGGCGCGGCGACCGCACTGGCATTCGCGGAAGCGGGCGCCGACGTGCTCATCGCGGCCCGGACACAAACCCAGCTCGACGAGGTGGCAAGCCAGATCGCCGAGACCGGGCGGCGGGCTCATGTCGTCGTCGCCGACCTGGCCCACCCCGAGGCCACCGCCGAACTCGCGGCCGCTGCCGTGGAGGCATTCGGGAAACTAGACATCGTCGTCAACAACGTCGGCGGCACGATGCCGGCGCCGCTGCTGAACACGTCCACCAAAGATCTGCGCGACGCGTTCACCTTCAACGTGTCGACGGCGCATGCCCTGACCAGTGCCGCGGTGCCGCTGATGCTCGAGCACTCCGGCGGCGGCAGCATCATCAACATCACCTCCACGGTGGGACGCCTGGCCGGGCGCGGGTTCGCCGCGTACGGCACCGCGAAGGCCGCTCTTGCCCACTACACCCGGCTGTCGGCATTGGATCTGTGCCCGCGTATCCGCGTCAACGCGATCGCGCCCGGCTCGATCCTGACCTCCGCGCTCGACATCGTCGCGTCCAACGACGCGCTGCGAGACCCGATGGAGAAAGCGACCCCGCTGCGCAGGCTCGGTGATCCGGCCGATATCGCCGCCGCCGCGGTGTACCTCGCGTCGCCGGCCGGTAGCTACCTGACCGGCAAGGTGCTCGAGGTCGACGGTGGCCTGAACATGCCCAATCTCGACCTGCCCATCCCGGACCTCTGAGGAGAAGAATGACTATTCGCGTAGCTGCGGTCGGCACCGGAAACGTCGGCAAGCATGCGCTCAAGCAGCTCGTCACCAATCCGGACTACGAGCTCACCGGTGTCTGGGTGTCATCGTCGGCCAAGGCCGGCAAGGACGCCGGAGAGCTTGCCGGCCTTGATGTTTCGACCGGTGTCCTAGCCACCGACGATCTCGACGTGATCCTGGCCGCCAAGCCGGACTGCGTGGTGTACACCGCCCTGGCCGACAACCGGCTGCCCGAGGCCCTTGAGGACTACCGGCGCATCCTGGCGGCCGGTGTCAATGTGGTGGCCAGCTCCGCGGTGTTCCTGCAATACCCCTGGCGGGTGCTTCCGGCGGAGCTGATCGAGCCCATCGAGGCCGCCGCCGAGGCGGGCGGGGCCAGCATCTTCGTCAACGGCATCGACCCCGGCTTCGCGAATGACCTTCTGCCCCTTGCCCTCGCCGGCACCTGCCAGCAGATCGAGCAGATCCGGTGCATGGAGATCGTCGACTACGCGACCTACAACAGCGCTGCGGTGATGTTCGACGTGATGGGCTTCGGCAAGCCGATCGACGAGACCCCGATGCTGCTGCAACCCGGGGTGCTCACCCTGGCCTGGGGTTCGGTGGTGCGCCAGCTGGCCGCCGGTCTCGGCATCGAACTCGACGAAGTGACCGAGGAGCACACCCGGGTCCCGGCACCGGAGGACTTCGACATCGCGGCCGGGCACATCCCGGCCGGCACCACCGCCGCACTGCGGTTCGAGGTGCGCGGTATGCGCGACGGCAAGGCCGCGGTGGTGCTCGAGCACGTGACGCGGCTGCGCGACGACCTGTGCCCCGAGTGGCCCCAGCCGGCCCAAGAAGGCGGTTCATACCGAGTGGTGGTGACGGGCGAACCGTCGTACACGCTGGACCTGCGTCTGAGTAGCCCGAATGGTGACCACAACCATGCGGGCTTGGTGGCGACGGCGGCACGGGTGGTGAACGCGATCCCCGCGGTGGTGGATGCCAAGCCGGGAATCCGGACCACACTCGATCTGCCGTTGATCACCGGTCGCGGTTTGTACGCTGCGGGCTAGGGCGACGAATTTTTCGTGCTCTGACCAGCGCTGACAGGGCTGTTCGGACGTAGACTTACTCCAGGATCGGAGTAGGTCATGACGAACGTTGTTCGGTGTCTGGCTGCACTGCTTGCGGTGCCGTGCTTGGCGATTCTGACGGCTCCGGCCGGCTCGGCCGCACCCAAGTGCACCAACACGTCACCGAACACCACGCAGTGCCAGACGAACGGCAGCACTCAGATCGTGACCTCCCCGCCTGCGCTGAACAACTACGGCCCCTGGTACGGACCGGTGTTCGGCTTCGGAGGCATCGGCATCGGGTGGTGACGTCCCTGCACTGCCCCTGCCGTGGCTTGTCCGAGAGGTTTCGGCTACCCTAACTTTTCTATTCGAATACCCGGATAGAAGGAAGAGCCGTTGTTACAGGACACCAAGGCGCGCGTGACGCCGAGCTGGGTGTTGCTCGGGCCGGCATTCGTCGCCGCGATCGCCTACGTCGACCCGGGCAACGTCGCCGCCAACGTGAGCGCGGGTGCCCAATTCGGCTACTTGCTGGTCTGGGTGATCGTGGTGGCCAACGCGATGGCCGGCCTGGTGCAGTTCCTCTCGGCCAAGCTCGGGCTGGTCACCGGTCGCTCCCTACCCGAAGTCGTGGCCGACCACACGCGCACCCCGACCCGCATCGCCTACTGGATCCAGGCCGAATTGGTAGCCGTTGCAACCGATCTCGCCGAAGTCGTGGGCGGGGCGATCGCGCTGCACCTCTTGTTCGACCTGCCGCTGTTGCTCGGCGGCCTCATCACCGGGGCGGTTTCGCTGCTGCTGCTGAGCCTGCAGAACCGCCGGGGCCAACGGGTCTTCGAGCGGGTGATCACCGGACTGCTGATGATCATCGCGATCGGCTTCCTGACCAGTCTGTTCGTCGAGACTCCCCCGGCGGCCGAGGTGGCTGCCGGGCTGGTCCCCCGCTTCCAGGGCACCGAAAGCCTGCTGCTGGCCACCGCGATGCTCGGTGCCACCGTGATGCCACACGCGGTCTACCTGCATTCCGGCCTGGCCCGCGATCGACACGGCCACCCCGATCCGGGTCCTGCGCGGCGACGTCTGCTGCGGGTGACGCGCTACGACGTCGGACTCGCGATGCTGCTGGCGGGTGCGGTGAACCTGGCCATGCTGCTGGTCGCGGCCACCAACTTGCAGGGACGCGACAACACCGACTCCATCGAGGGCGCCCACGCCGCGGTCCGCGACACCCTGGGTCCGACGGTTGCCCTGCTGTTCGCCATCGGGCTGCTGGCCTCCGGCCTGGCCTCCACCTCTGTCGGCGCGTATGCGGGCGCGATGATCATGCAGGGGCTGTTGCGTCGCTCCTACCCACTTCTGTTGCGCCGCATGGTCACCCTGATCCCGGCGCTGGTCGTGCTGGCCATCGGCGTCGACCCCAGTCGAGCCCTGGTGCTGTCCCAGGTGGTGCTGTCGTTCGGGATACCGCTGGCGCTGATCCCGCTGGTGCGGTTGACCAGCAACCCGACGCTGATGGGCGACGACGTCAACCACCGTGTCACCAGCGTCCTCGGCTGGAGTGTGGCCGGATTGATTAGTGTGCTCAATGTGGTGCTGATCTATCTGACCGTGACAGGCTGAATGCGTCACCCGTACTTCGCCTATGGCTCGAATCTGTGCGTGGCACAGATGGCCCGGCGCTGCCCGGGCGCGGTCGATCCGACCCCGGCCCGGCTCGACGGCCACAGCTGGCTGATCAATCAGCGCGGCGTAGCCACGATCGAACCGCTCGGTACAGCCCAGGTGCACGGCGTTCTGTGGCAGGTCACCGACCACGATCTGGCCGCACTCGACAGCGCCGAGGGAGTGCCGGTGCGCTATCGCCGGGACCGGCTGACCGTGCACACTGCCGGCGGCCCCGAACCGGCCTGGGTCTACATCGACCATCGTGTCGAACCCGGACCGCCCCGGCCGGGCTATCTGGAGCGCATCCTGGCCGGCGCGACGCACCACGACCTTCCCCACTCCTGGATCGAGTTCCTGCGGCGCTGGGCCGACTAGTCGCTGATCACCGCCTCAGCCAATTCGCTTATCACATCAACGATCTCACCACGACGCCGCCAGGCGCGACGCTGCCGCATGGCGCCGTTGCCCTCGGCCGCGAGGCGGGCGATCTCGGCGCGCACCATCTCGTCGTCGCCCAACTGCACCAGGGCCGGACGTACGGTTTCGACGAATCGGTCGAGCAGATCGCGAGCCGGGACCGTCGACTGATCCCCGAGCAGATCGATGCCGTCGCCGCTCAGACCATCGTGGGCAGCCTTCCAATGTGCTGCGCGGATTTGGCTGTCTGGCAGCCACGGAACCGATTCGCCTTCGTCATATCCGTGCAGGGCCGTCATCACCGCGGCACGGATCAATGTGGCGGCCAGCACCGTTTCTGCGACGGTGGCCGGCACGTCGCACACCCGGACCTCCACCGTCGGAAAATTGGCCGACGGCCGGACATCCCAATAGATCATGCCGTCGTCCAGCGCGGCGCCGGCTCGTTCCAGCATGCTGACGGCGGCGTCGTACTGTGCGGCAGAATCGAAATGCGGCGGAGGTCCCGAGCTCGGCCACCGCGACCACAGCACGCTGCGGAAGCTGGCGTAGCCGCTGTCGGTGTTGCGGTAGATCGCCGAGTTCGCGGTCAGGGCCAACAGCACATGCAGCCAGGGCCGGAGCCAGTTGCTGACGTGAATCGCGGACTCTCGGTCGGGCACTGCGACATGGACGTGGCAGCCACAGATGCCCTGCTCGTGGGCGATCATGCCGAACCGGTGGGCGATCCGGCGGTAGCGCGCGGTCGGTGTCACCGGAAACTTGTGCGGCACGGTCGGCGGTAGCCCGGCAGCCAACAGCTGCGCCCCGTTGGCCGCGGCCGCTTCGGTGGCGATCCGGCGCAGCCTGGCCAGCTCGCAGCGCAAGTCACCGCTGGTGTCCATCACATCCGTGGTGGTTTCGACCTGGCAGCTGGTCAGCTCCAGTTGCAGGTCGACCCCGTGCGCGGCGGCGCTCGCGGCGACCTGTTTGTTGCGGGCGACCGGCTCGCCGCTCTGTGGGTCGATGAGCAGGAACTCCTCTTCCACGCCCACCGTCGGGTGACTCGTCACGGCTCAGAATTGCCCACAGCAGACGCCCCCAAACCTGCAGGCGCCGTGCCTAAGATCGGGTGATGCCCAACGATTTCCGTTTTGGTGTCAGCCTGCGAGCCACCGGATCCCAATCGCAGATCGCCGACGAGGCGCGGCGTGCCGAGGACCTCGGATTCGACGTGCTCAACGTGCCCGACCATCTCGGTGCGCCCGCCCCGTTCCCGACCCTGACGGCGGTTGCCGCCGCGACCAGCACATTGCGCGTCGGGACGTTCGTGCTCAACGCCGGCTTCTACAAGCCGGCGCTGCTGGCCCGTGACGCCACCGCCCTGCGGGACCTGTCCGGCGGACGCTTCGACCTCGGCCTCGGCGCCGGATATGTGCGCGAGGAGTTCGAGGCCGCGGAGCTGCCGTTCCCCAGCGCGCGCGACCGTATCGACTATCTGCGGCACACCACCGAGTACCTGCGCGAGCATGCACCCGATATCCCGATCCTCATCGCGGGCAACGGAGACCGGTTGCTGACCCTGGCCGCGCAGACCGCCGACATCATCGGCCTCACCGGTGGCGATCACGTCGACGGCGACCCGCTGGCCAACCGAATTGAGTTTCTGCGCAACGCTTCCGGAGACCGATTCGACGACCTGGAGCTCAACATCGCCATCACGGCGATGCCCGCGCCCGGCACCGAGATGCCCATCCTCAACGTCCCACGCCATTTCCTGCCGGGGCTCACCGACGAAGAGCTGCTGCGCCATCCCGGTGTGCTGTCGGGTTCGGTCAGTGCCATGGCCGACCACATTCGCGGCCTGCGCGACAAATACGGCATCACCTACATCATCGTGCAGATCGCCCACGCCGAGGCGTTCGGAAAGGTGATCGCCGAACTCCGATAGGCAGCGGCCGAACGGGGTATGCCTGACCTCGACCAGGTGGACGAAACGGAAGTGGTGAACGAGATGTCGCACGACGCAGATGACCTCAGCAAGGTGCCCACGCCCGATCAGGCCGAGGACAACGCTTACTTCCCGTCGCCTTACTCGTTGAGTCAATACACCGCACCGAAGACCGACTTCGCCGGCGTCGAACACGCCGGCGCCTACACCGAGGGCCGGTGGAAGGTGCTGATGACCGCCACTGAAGAGCGATATGTGTTGTGCCAGAACGGAAAGATGTTCTCCACCGGTAATCATCCGGTCGAGATGCTGCTGCCACTGCACCATCTGATGCAGACCGGATTCGACGTCGACGTCGCGACCATCTCCGGGTACCCCGCCAAGTTGGAGTTGTGGGCCATGCCGCACGAGGACGAGGCCGTGCTCTCGACCTACGAGGCGCTCAAGCCCAAGCTCAAACAACCCCGCAAGCTGTCCGAGGTGGTCGCCGATCTCAAGCCGGGTTCCGACTATCTGGCGGTCTTCATCCCCGGCGGCCACGGCGCCGTCGTCGGACTGCCGGGCAGCGCAGCGGTGGGCCAGACACTGAACTGGGCTCTGGACCATGGCCGGTTCATCATCACGCTGTGCCATGGTCCGGCGGCCCTGCTGGCCGCCGGACTCGGCAAGCCTCAGTCACCGTTGGCCGGGTATTCGGTCTGCGTGTTCCCCGACTCGCTCGACGAGGGCCCCAACATCGACATCGGGTACCTGCCCGGGCGGCTGCAGTGGCTCGTGGCCGACCTGCTGACCAAGCAAGGGCTCACCGTCGTCAACGACGAAATGGCCGGCACCGTGCATCAAGACCGCCGGCTGCTCACCGGCGACAGCCCACTGGCCTCCGATGCGCTGGGCAAGCTGGCCGTGAACTGCCTGCTCGACGCGCTCGGGACGGCGCCCCAGCCCTGACATCGCCGACGCCGGATGGCCCGGTTACGGGAGCCGCCGCTTCAGCCGCGCACTCCGGAGAATCTGGACCGCCATGTTGGTCGACGTGAGCATCGGGAAGACACCGAGAAACGTGCGCTCCGACGGGGTGTGCCCGTGCAGCTGCTCGAGGCTGCCGAAGACATAGAAGCATCCGATACAGAACAGCGTGGCCGGAACAGCGAGCGCAAAGACGCTGCCCCGGTCGGAGAGAACCTGCCGCGCGAGGCGCAGTTCCTCGTCCGAGAGCGGCTCGCGCCGGCGGACCTTTCGCAGCGTCGCCGGCAGGGTGCCGATGCCGAGTTCCGACGTGACGTGGGAATGCCCCCGCATCCGCCTGGTGAACATGAACGCGACGACAGCGAACACCCAGATCAGCACGAACGAGACGATCGACAGGATGCCGAAGAGAGTCGACGTCGTCATGTCATGCCTCCTGTCGCTGTCGTTGCGGCGCCCGCTGTCGTAGGGGTCGCTGCCGGATGAACGTCGGCCACCAGAACCAGGGCCCGAGGAAGCGCAACAGGCACGGCACGACGAACGAGCGGACGATCAGCGTGTCGAGCAACAGACCGATACACACCGTCGAACCCACCTGACCGATGGTGCGCAGATCGCTGATCAACATCGCCAGCATCGTGAACGCGAACACCAGCCCCGCCGATGTCACCACGCCGCCGGTGCTGCCCAGCGCGCGGATCAGCCCGGTGTTCAACCCGGCGCCCGACTCCTCCTTCACCCGGGATATCAGGAGCAGGTTGTAGTCGGAGCCGACCGCGACCAGGATGATGAACGTCAGCGGCAGAACCAGCCAGTGCAGGTGGAGGCCGATGATGTGCTGCCACACCAGGATCGACAGTCCGAATGCTCCCGCGTAGGAGAACGCGACGGTGCCGGGAATCACCAGCGCGGCAACCAGGCTGCGGGTCAGATACAGCATGATCAGGAAGATCAGGACGAACGCGGCGATCGCCACGATGAGCAGATCCGAGGCCGCATAGGCCTTGATGTCCTTGTTGTTCGAACCCGCGCCACCGATGTAGATCTTCGAGCCGGCCAGCGAGGTCTCCTTGAGCGCGGCTTTGATCGCGTCCGGGAACTGTTCGACGTGATCGATTCCTTCCGGCCCCATGGCATTTCCCTCGTGGGTGACGATGAACCGGGCAGCCTTGCCATCCGGTGACATCATCAACTGCATGCCGGTCTTGACGTCCTCGTTGTCGAATGCCTCTCTGGGAATGTAGAAGAAGTCGTCACTCCGCGATTGGTCGAAGTCGTTGCCGACGTTGATCAGGTCGTAGTACGTCTGATCGGTCTGCGTGGTCTGCAGGTGAGCCGGGCCGTAGTTGTTGGTGATGACGCCCAGCAGGGACCGGCTGTCGGCCATCATCCGCTCCAACTGCGAGATCATCTGCGGCAGCAGCCGATCGATGGCCTCGAACGACGTGACGGCATCAGCGATCTGCGCATCGAGGCTGTCGATTCCGTCGAGGGAGTCGAACAGCGATCGCATCGCCCAGCACGCCGGGATGTCGAAACAGTGTGGCTCCCAATAGAAGTAATTCTTCAGCGGCCGCAGAAAGTCGTCGAGATTGGAGATCCCGGCGTTCATGTCATCGGTGACCTGCTTGAGGTTCTCCAACGTGAGCACCGTCGAATGCAGTTCGTCGGCCATCTGCTGGGTCAGCCCGATCACCTTCTGCAGCACCTCGACCGAACGTGCCTGAATCTCGGCCTGCCTGTCGGTGTTCTGGTTCTGCTGCTCGTTGAACGGCAGCTGCTGACCGCTGCCACTGCCCTGGGTGGTGAACAGGTACGGAATCGTGGCGTGCTCCAACGGCCGGCCCAGCGGCCGGGTGATGCTCTGCACCATCGCGACGCCGGGAAGCCGGATCAGGCTCTTGGCCACCCGGTCCAGCGAGATGAAGTCGGCCGAGTTGCGCATGTCGTGGTCACTCTCGACCATCAGCATCTCGCTGAACAGTTTGCTCTGCGAGAAGTGTCGATCGGAGGCTGCGAAGCCGAGATTGGCTGCGCCATCGGACGGTTGGTAGGCGCGATCGTCGTAGCTGACCTGGAAGGTGGGCACGAAAATCGCACCGATCATCACGACGGCGGTGCTGGCGACGAACACCGGTTTGGGCCATCGGACCACACTCGTGGCGATCCTCCGGTACAGATGCCCCTTGGCCACCTTCCTCGGATCGAACAGGCCGAACAGGCTACCCAGGGTGAGTATCGCCGGCGCGAGTGTCAGCGCAGCGGCGATGGTGAACAGCATGCTGATGGCGACGGCCGGCCCCATGGTGTGGAAGTAGTCCAGCCGAGCCAGGCTCAGGCAGTAACACGCGCCGGCGATCGTCAGACCCGAGCCGATGATGATGGGAGCGACACTGCGATAGGCGGTGTAGTACGCGTCTTCACGGCTTTGGCCGTCCTGCCTGGCCTCCTGATAGCGCCCCAGCAGGAAGATGCCGTAGTCAGTGCCGGCGCCCAATGTCAGCGCCACGACGATGTTCACCGCGAACGACGACAGCGGGATGATGCCGAAGTGCCCCAGCGTCGCGATGACGCCTTTGGCGACAAGCATTTCGATCAGCACGCTGACCAGCGGCACCAGCAGGTTGGGAACCGAGCGGTAGACCACCAGCAGCATGATCACGATGAGGATGATCGTCAGGATCGTGATGTTGTTGAGGCTGGAGTTGGCGATCGTCAGCGTGTCCGCCGCCAGCGGTGCCGCCCCGCTCACATACACCTTGAGTCCCGGAGGCGGGGTGTCGTCGTCGATGATGTCCCGCACCGCGTTGACGGACTCGTTCGCCTGGAGCTGCCCGATGTTTCCGGCGAGCCGCAACAACACGAAAGTCGCTTTGCCGTCGACACTTTGGGCTCCGGCAGCCGTGATGGGCTTGCCCCACAGGTCCATCACGTACTGCACATGCTCGGGATCCTGCTTGAGCCGGTTCATCAGGTCGTCGTAGTAGCGGTGGTCGCCGTCGTCGAGCGGCCGGTCGGCCTCGAACACCAGCATGGTCAGGCTGGTGGAGGTAGACTCCTGGAACTTCTCGCCGATGCGCAGCATCGCCACCTGCGACGGTGCGTAGCTCGGGATCATCGACCCGGCGAGTTCTTCGGCAACCCGTTCGACCTGCGGGATGAACGTATTCGTCGTGACGGCCAGAAGCGCCCAGAACACGATGATGGGCACCGCGAGGATGCGCACGGACCGCGCGACGAAGGGCCGGGTGGCCCGATGCATGCTCACGCGGACTTCACCCGGCAGGTGACGTCAGCTTCGGCATGGGTGGACGATTGTTCGTCGCGCACAACGCCGTTGACCAACATCCGGCATCCCACCTGGCCCCCGTTGACCTGTGCCGACATGCTGCCGGACACAACGGTCAACGTCGTCGTCTCGGTGTGCGTCCACGGCAGTTCGGTGAGGTCCACCTTGTGCGGATGTCCGTCGATGTCCACGTAACTCAGGATTCCGCCGTCACCGACCGACCCGAACAACTCATAGGTGAGCTGTTTGGGAGTGAACTGCTCGGGCGCCTGCGCAGCAGGTACCGCAGGCACCGGGCCCGGCTCGGACATCTGGTGCACCTTCCAGACCCCGAGCCCACCCACGCCGAGGGCGACGACGGTGACCAGCGGCAGCCATCCGTTGTCCAGCATGGCCAGGCTGCGCGGTCTGCGACCGGCCCTGTTGGGTTCGCGATCGCCACGCCCGCTCTCGGGTTGCTCGCCGATCATGACCGGAATATATATCGCATATAGGAACCAATCCTCAAGACGCCTGCGGCGCACCGCTCCACATTCACAGCATGTTGACAGGGCTCCCCCGAGCGACGGCGCTGGCCCAGTCCACGGTATTAAGACCGTTAAACGGCTCATTTGCCGAACTATCCGCCCGCCGGCCGGCATAGGCGGTCACGCGTCGCCCCCACCTCGTCTCGCACAACAATGTCCGCATTTACTTCCTGTCAGTGATATAAATGGACACGTGACCAGCACAGCGACCGACGACAGCGTGGAAGCCGTTTCGGCGATGCTCGTGGCGAGCGCCGACCTGATGTGGCGGCACCTCGCCGACCGCAAGGGGTTGAGCGCGAGCGCGACGCTGGTTCTGGTCCGCCTGAACCGCGAGGGCCCGATGCGGGTCACCGCGCTTGCCGAGGCGGAAGGCGCGAGCCAGTCGGGCATGACGCAGCTGGTGCAACGCTTGGAAAGTCAAGGGCTGCTGGAGCGTTGCAACGATCCTGACGATGGCCGGGCCTGCCTGGTGAAGGTCAGCGAGGGCGGTCGCCGGCTGTGGGAGGAACGTGCCGTGGTCCGTAAGCAACGCATCGCCGCTTTGTTGGCCGGATTGCCGGAGGAAGACCAGACAACGCTGTGGCTCGCCTCCCGAATCGCAGCCCGACTGGTCGATCAGATGCGCGAGATTGCGGACACCCCCAACGTCATCGACGGTTAGGGTGATGCCCGAGACCTTCACGCGTCGACGATCACACCGGTGCCCGTCGCGGCGAACCCCGGAAAACACGTAGTCCTCAGGAGGCGAACGCCATGGGCATGGAAGGCTCGGTCACGGTGCGGATGGCCGCACCGGCCGACCGCATCTGGGACCTCATTTCCGACGTCCGCAACACCGGCAAGTTCTCACCCGAGGTGATGGAAGCCGAGTGGCTCGGCGGGGCGGCCGGGCCCGCCCTCGGCGCTCGGTTCCGCGGACACGTCAAGCGCAACGAGATCGGACCCGTCTACTGGACCACCTGTGAGGTGACGGCCTGCGAGCCGGGACGCGAGTTCGGCTTCTCGGTACTGATGGGCGACCGAGCCGTCAACACCTGGCACTACCGACTGACGCCGGCCGGAACCGAAACCGATGTCACCGAATCGTTCCGGATGCCCCCGGGAGCGTTCACCTCCGTGTTCTCGGTCCTCGGCGGCCAGCTCCGTCGTCGCCGCAACGTTCGGGACATGCGCAAAACCCTGGAGCGGATCAAGGCCGTCGTGGAGAGCCCGGGGCAATAGCGGCCTGACGGACCTCCGGTGCGCACATTTGCGCGAGCTGTGTGTCGATGAGAATCCGACCAGCGTGCTGACCCGTGTGGCGGCGCAGCGGGACATTTAGTTATGCTCGATATTACGTATGCATACAAATCGGGGGCCGCTCCTTGGCGCCCGAACATCTGGGAATCACGCGGTCGGGAGTGATGTGACCAGGCACCGGTCATCATCAAGGAGGTCGGCATGACTGCACTCATCCCCCCACCCGTCGACCTGAGCTCTTTGCAGCCCGCCGAACCGCTGGAGCGGCGACGCCGATTCGTCCCCCGGTCACGCCGAGGCAAAGCCGCTGTCGCCGGCGGACTGGTCGCGGCCCTCGTCGCCGGCTTCCTCGGCGCCGCGTACGAGACCTCCCCGGGAGGCGCGCTGTGGGGTGTTGCCACGACGGTGTTCCCCGAGCACACGCAGGACGTTGCCCTGACCGCTGTCGTCGACGACCTGAAGAAGGCGCAGGACATCCTCGGCAGCGGACAGCAGCCCACAGCCGATCAGCTGACCGACGCGCGCACGGCCTTGAATGAGGCCAAGCAGGGCCTGGACTACGTGTCCCCTTCTGCGCAGCGCACCAGCCTGCAGAACCTCTATCTACAACTGACACAACAACTTCTGCAGTACACCCCCGATTCGGTACAGCAACTGGTGGCGCTGCCCGCACCGCCTGAGGCACCACCTGCGCCTGATGTGCCCGACGCGACGCTGACGAGCGGATCCGCCCCGACCTGGGGTTACGCGGGCGCGGGTGGCGACGACTCCATCCCGCCGCCACCCGGTGTGCCGGTCGAGCCCGCCGCGGGTTGGCCCCAGCCTGTCGACCCTCCGTTGACTCCGAACCTCGGGTACCTGGGGTACTACGACCCGTCCTGGGGCCAGCTGTACGGCTACAACTCCTACGACTGGTACAACTACGACCTCGGCGGCTACAACCGGTACGGCTACGACTTCCTCGGCTTCGACCGGTGGGGCTACGACCGCTGGGGGTACGACCGGTGGGGCTATGACCGCTGGGGGTACAACTGGGCCGGTTATAACTGGGCCGGCTACGACCGCCACGGCTGGGACCGCAACGGCTGGAACGAATGGGGCCAACGCCGCGACCATCCCGGTGACCCGCGCAGGCGAGACTGGTACGACCGCCACCACCCGTACCGGCTCTACTTCCAGTGGAAGTTCCATGTCCACAATCCGGTATTCCGCCGTGCGCAGTGGGATCGGGCCCACGGGTTCAACCCGGATCGGTACCGGGACTGGAACCGGAACCGGGATTGGCACAATCCGCGTAACCGCGACTGGGCCCGCCTCCCGAACCCAGTCGTCAAGGTGGACATCCGCGTCTCGGCCCCGGTGGTGAACCTGAATACCTCACTGGCGCAGTTCATCTCCACCGACAAGGCAACACGCAGCTCCGAAACACTGATGAAGAACCTCGCGGACAAATCCGCCCGGGACTTCACCAAAGACCTTGCCCCTCGGCCGACCCTCCTCACCGGACCGTCGCCGGTGTCCCTGAAGGACCGGCCCGCCAAAGCCGCCGAAAACCAGGAAACTTCTGTCGTACCACCTGCGTTGACGGCTTCCGCGCCGAAGACGCCGCCGTCGAAGGTGTCACCTGAGTTCACCGAACCCAAAGTCCCACCGGCACCCGCCTACACTCCGCCGGCGGTCGACAAACCACGGGAGAAGCCGGAATCCGGGCCGGACCACGTTGCACCGGGAACAGACCCCGATCGTTCTGCCGGGCAGATGCCCGACCGCCCGAAGTCGGACCAGCCCGGCCGCGCACCGGACCGACAGGCCGACCCACGACCGGAGAACCCGGCCGACGCTGCGGCGACGCCACCGGCCGACCCAAAAACGGGCCGCCCATCCGACCCGGTGATGACGCCGCCCCGCGAGGGCCCAAAACCCGGCCGGGACAATCCCGCTCGTGAGGCACCAGTGCAGGAAGCGCCTGCACAGGAAGCACCGGCCCGACAGGCGCCGGTACGGGAGGAGCCGCCGCGGCAGCGCACGGCACCGGAACCGCCACAACAGGCTCCGGAACCGCCGCGTCAGCGGACCGCACCGGAACCCCCGGCCCAGGCACCTGCTCCTGAGGCTCCGGTCTGGCAACCGCCCGCCCGGGAGGCGCCCGCCCAACAAGCACCTGTCCGAGAGGCGCCGCCGCAACGTGAGGCACCCGCTCGTCAGAAGCCCGAGCGGCAGGCACCGCAGGAACGCCAGGCTCCCCGGTCCGACGGTCCGCGTCAGGCGCCTGAACAGCCAAAGGGCAAGGGGCCCAAGTGTTCGTCATTCCCGATGTGCTGACCGCCGGCGTCGGGCGCGGTCACTCGCGCCTGCGCCGGAACAGCAGGTAGACCAGGCGGCCGACCAACCCGAGCGTCAACTAGCGCTCGCTACGGGCTGATGCGGATCGGGGCCGGGTTCCACAAGCCGCTGCGGGTGGCGGAACCGAGATCGAGGCGCGCCTCGGGAGCGTCGACGACAGGAACGAACCGACGCAGATCTCCCGGAGTCGATCGCGGCGCACCGCGCATGGTGCTTCGAGGACTGGTTCGAGTGCACCCGCGGGGAACGCCATCAGAGCCTGCGTGTGGTGCTGCAGGTCTTCGGCGCCGCGTGTGCGGTCGACAGTCCCTATCGCGAATACACCTGGGACACCCTGTCCTTGCTGACCCGCAACTCCAAGGCCCGCCTGCAGGCGCTGGGGATGCCCGCACACGTCGCCGAAACCCGTTCACGCATCGCACTGGCAGCCTTCCAGGGCTTCATCATCGAGTACTTCACCGCCCCCGATCCCGCCTTCGTCGACGACACCTTCGCCAGATTCGTCGACGAGTTCCTGCTCGCCCCGTTCCCTCCCGCGGATCCGGCAGGTTCGGGGGAAAAACGGCCAACTCCCCCGCACCGGGGCAAGGATCGACCGAAGTAGATGTAAGGCATCAGCCGTAACACGGTCAGGCTTCAACCGGAGACAAATCGTCACGTCACCCGAGGTCATACAACGACCTGAGTGCCCCCGGCAGGATTCGAACCTGCGACACCGGCTTTAGGAGAGCCGTGCTCTATCCCCTGAGCTACGGGGGCCGGGACCTACCGAAATAGGCATCGGAAAAACCCATAGGGACGCCTCATGGTAGTTGGCCGAAGGCCAACCGGTGGCATCGGGTCTATCGCCGCTGGTGTTGGTTGCGGGGTGCTATGAGGCCCGCCCCGGCTGCAGGCTACGCAGGGTGCTGGTCACGAACTTCTCCAGTGCCACGTCGCGTTCGGATCGGGATTCCCCGACGGTGGTGAGCAGTGCATAGACACCCAGGAGGAAGAACGCTGCGCTGTGGTGGGCGTCGACGTCGTCGTAGAGTTCCCCACGGATACGCGCACGCTCGATTTCGGCGGCTAGCAGCAGGAAGATCGGGTGGCTGGTCCACTGTTCCCGTTCAGGCCGGGTGGGTGACAGGTACAGGCCGATGACGTCGTGGAACAGGGCTGAGCCCCAGCGACTTTCGAGCGCCATCACCAAGCTGATGATCGTCTTCAACACCGAGGCCAGGTCATGGGGAGCGTCGAGGAACCGGCCCAGTTCGTCGGCGAGGCTCGCCTCATCCCTTCGGATCAACTCAAGAAGCACGTGCTCCTTGGTCGGAAAATGGAAATAGAAGGTGCTGCGCGCGACGCCGGCGGCCTTGACGATCGCATTGATGTCGGCCGCGTTGGTACCGGCACGCTGAAACTCGACGATGGCGGCGTCGAGCAGCCGGGCACGCGTCTGCCGACGCTGGGCCTCGCGCTGCGTCGCACTGTCTCGCACCCGTCCATTGTGCAGTACGAGACCTCGTTTACTGATCATTGTCATTGAGATCTGTGCCGAAGCGGCGACCGGTTAGGCACGGAGTTCAGGTCGGCCTGAATACGTTTATCCAGTTCACATGGGTATTGAAGGTGAATCCACGTCACGCACCCAAACCACAAATCTGCATTTTCATTGTCATCTGTCAGTGAGAGTGCTACACCTAGGGACACCGGTGTAGTCGCAAGCTCGTGACATACCTGACGACAAGGTCGCCGATCGGTGGACCGAGGTGTAGCAATCCGGACAGGCAGGACCATGGCGAGAACAACATCTGTAGCGATGAACACCAGGGGTCAACGGATCCTGCTGTGGACCACAGTGCCGGCGGCGGCGCTGTTCGTGTTGGCGTTCCTGCTGTTCCCCGTGTTCTCCCCGCCGTTGTCGCCGACGCTGACACCCGAACAGGTGGCGACGTTCTTCGCCGAGAATGTCACGGGGATAGTCGGCGTCGCGGTCCTGTGCAATCTCATTGCCTGCTCGTTGGTTCCGCTCTTCGCGGTGACCGCCGTGCAGATCTCCCGGACCGCCACGTCTAGCAGTGTCTTCACCTACGCCTACATCATCTGTGTCGGAGTAGGTCTCACAGCCTTCATCCTCGCCGACTACTGCTGGGCCATGGCGGCGTTTCGACCCGAACGCGATCCTCAGCTGATCAGTCTGCTCAACGACATGGCGTGGTTTTTCTTCATCGCGCCGGTCGGCACGATCATCGTGCAGAACCTCTGCCTGGCCACCAGTATTTACCTGGATGCGCGGCCCGAACCGATCTTTCCTCGCTGGGTGGCCCACTTCAACATCGCGACCGCTGTTCTGCTGGTGCCGAGCGCGTTCGCGATCCTGCACAAGTCAGGACCGCTCGCGTGGAACGGCGCACTGTCGTTCACCCTGCGGCTCAGCGTTTTTGCCGTGTACATCGTCGTGATGTTCATCGTTCTGCTGGGTGTGGTCCAACGCCAAGGCGCAGAGCGCGAGGCCCTGGCATGACCCAGAGGTTGGCCACGACATACCAGGGCGGGCCCCGGCGTTCCCCGTGGCGCGAGAGCAAGAAGCTTGATCAGTGGATCGCGTTCTGGTCGGTGCCGATCTTCTTCACCCTGTTCGGTCTGGTCTTCGTCCCGTTGAGCGGAATGATGCCGCCACGATCGCCGAGCGCCCCGCGCACGCAGATCGTCGAGTTCATGCAGTCTCCCAACCTGCTGATCGCCTGCGCCATATTGACTTTGACGTTCGGCTTGGGGCCGGTCTCCAATGCGTGTTACCTCATCCAGATCAAGAGGATGTCGGTCAGCCCGGTATTTCGCTACACCCTCATGATGGGCGCGACCACCGGCACGATCGTCGGCATGCTCTTCCCGTTGTTCTGCTTCGGACTGGGAGCATTTCGCCCCGGCTACGATCCGGCGGTCCTGGCAATGCTCTACGACTTCGGCTACCTGGCGTTCATCGGTTCGCTGGGATGCTTTTGCGTGATGTGGATGGCCTTCGGGCTGGCCATCATTCTGGACGAGAACAACATCTTGCCGAAATGGCTGGGCTACTACACCGTTTGGCAGTACGTGTCAGAGCTGGTCGCCGCACCCGTGTGGATCGCCAGTTCGGGTCCGTTCGCCTGGAACGGAATCATGACGTTCTGGTTCGGGATGGCGCTGTTCGCACCATGGCAATTCATCGTCTACGTCTGCATCTACCGCGCGATCAAGAACCAGCCCGACGACGAACTCGAAAACTCTTGGCTGATCGACCCGCAACAGGTCACGGCCGATGCTCTGCCGGAGGCGAGTAGATGACCGAAGTCTCAGAGCATTTCGGCACCCAAACCGCCGACCCGCAAGATGCGGTCCGGGGGCGCCTGCCCGGCGATCCGAGCATGTGGTTCTTCGTCATCGGCGACCTGATCATCTTCGGCATCTACTTCGTGGCCTACATGTATTTCCGCGGCCAAGATCACAGCACATTCCTGCAAAGCCAATCGAAGCTCAACCTCGATATCGGCATCGTCAATACCGTTGTGCTGCTGACAAGTTCGCTCTTCGTCGCGCTGGGCACCTCGGCGGCCCGGTCCGGGAAGACCGCTGACGCCTACCGGCTGCTCTGTCTGGGACTGGCCTGCGGCGCGGCCTTCCCATTGCTGAAGATGTTCGAGTACATTCCGGAGATCACGGCCGGCATGACCCCGGGGACAAACCTGTTCTTCATGTACTACTTCGTGATGACGGGAATGCACCTGTGCCACGTGCTTCTCGGGCTGGTGATACTCAGTTTCGTCATCCACTCCCTGCGCGGGACGGCAACGCCCCGAATCGGTTTCGTGGAAACCGGCGCTACGTATTGGCACATGGTCGATGTGCTGTGGCTCGTTCTCTTCGCGTTGCTCTACTTGATGAGGTGATCGGTGTGACGGCCTATCTTCGCAGCCCACTGACCTTGGTCTGGGCGCTGCTCACGGTGGTGACCGTGGCATCGTGGCTGACCGCTCGTGACGGCGGCCAGGCGCACCACCTCAGCGCCACGGTCACCGCAATCGTGCTGCTGATTGCCGCATTCAAAGCACAGCTGGTGATCTGGCACTTCATGGAAGTCCGGCGGGCGCCCACGTGGCTCAAGGTGACGACCCACGGATGGCTGGTCACCCTCTTCGGACTCCTGTTGGGCCTCTACTTCGCCGCCGCATGAATCTACTGAAGGCTACTGGGCTGCAACGTTTTCCGTCCGGACGGCGGTCTCACCTTCGACAGTGAAGCTCGGGCCTACGAAGCGCGCGGCGATCTCGTACTCGGACTCTCGGTCTTTGACCGGGAAATACCACAGCGCCAGGGTGACGCGAATCAGCCACTGGGCTGCCAGCGGATCGGATCGACCGATCATGCGCTCGGCAAGTTCTTCCACCAGAGGCGATCCGGTCAGCCAACCGTTGTTCTGATCAGGTCGGATCGCCCCCATCATCAACGGGCCGAGCGGCTCGGACCGGATATGGTCGAGCGCGACGACCAGGGCGGTGACGATCCGTTCCGAACCCTGCAATCCGTCGATCGCCTCGGACACGTGTCGCACGATGCGCGCCGACAGTCGCCGCACCACCCCTTCGAGGATCGCGGCCTTACCGCCGGCGTGCCGATAGATGGTGGCAGGCGAGCAATGCACCTTCGCCGACAGCGCGTCGATGGTGAACGCCTCGAACCCCTGTTGGGAAACGAGTTCGGCGGCCGCGGCAAAGATCCGTTCCACCGCTTCGGATCGACGGTCCGTACCGACAAGCCAGTCCTGTCGCGTCATCGTGTAGCCCCCACAGCTCGACATTCCGGCGATTCACTCTCTCACCCTGAGAGAAGATCCTCTGTCTCTCTCAGGCTAGGGCCAGCTCCGGCCACTGTCCTGCGAAACCGGGATCCTGTTTCGGACAAGCCCGCTTCGCAACCTGGCGGCACACTATTGACGGTCGAACCGCGCGACACCGAGCCTGTGTTCATGCAATTCAGCCGGGCCGGCGCGGTACCCGCGATAGGCGCCCGAGACGACTTTCATCCCGAGCTCAAGGCGCTGGCGCGGATCGCTCCGCGGGGCAATGCCGGGACTGCCACTGCTCTCAAGGCGGTGCGCCGGCTGATGGCGCTGCGAAAGTCCCGGGTTACGGGCATCGATGTCGTATCGCTCGGGGATGGGGTGAACGTGCGCATTTTTCGAGGGGACGAGAGGTCCAGCGCGCGGCCGGCCCTGCTGTGGATGCACGGCGGTGGATATGTCGCGGGCCGCGCCAGCCTGGGTGACCGGTTGTGTCGAGCGTTCGCGGATGCACTCGATATCACCGTGGCCTCCGTCGAGTACCGTCTCGCGCCCGAGCATCCGTATCCGGCGGCGCTGCAGGACTGCCATGACGCGCTCAGCCACCTCCTCGCGTTACCCGGGGTTGATCCAGGACGGATCGCGATCGGCGGTCAGAGTTCGGGCGCCGGCCTCGCGGCCGCCCTGGCGTTCCGGTTGCGCAACTCCGATCGGGTCGCCGTGGTGCGGCAGTTGCTGGCCTATCCGATGCTCGACGACCGCACGTCCGACCGGATCCATCCGAATGCGCACCACTTTCGCTTCTGGAACACCACATCGAACCGATTCAGCTGGACGGCCTACCTCGGCGATGCGGATCCAGCGATTGCCGTACCCGGACGACGTCCAGACCTTGGTGGCCTGCCACCAGCGTGGATCGGTGTCGGGTCACTCGATCTGTTCTGCGACGAGAACGCCGCATACGCGGAAGACCTGCGCGCCGCCGGCGTGCCCTGCGAGTTCGTCGTGGTCAACGGAGCATTTCACGGATTCGATGAGGTGGCCCCGAAAACTGCTGTCGCACAAGCGTTCTTCGCCAAACAGTGCCTCAGTCTGGCCGACGCCTTTCGATCGTCGTGATCGGCTCTCGACCTCGAGCACTGCCCGCACATCCCCGCCAGTTCGCCCTTCCGGAAGGTCTCCGTGTGTCATGACGCCCACAAGACGCGACGCAACGACAATGCTGAAACCGCTGACGTCCGCCATCCAGATGAACCTGTCAGCCGCCGTGCGCACCCGACGACTGGGTTATCGCGGCTGGGCTGGAGCGGTCAACACCGACTATGACCCCCTCGACCCTGCCACTGCCGCACAGCCGTTCGCGGCCTACGCACAGTTGCACAGCAGTGACCGAGTGCATTACAGCCCTCGTCGCGCCACCTGGATCCTGCACCGCCTCGGGGATGTCCGCGCCGCGTTGCGTGACACCGAGCAGGTCACGAGCAGCCATGGGGTGACCCGGATCCGGATGGCTGCCGACCTCGTGGTGGTCACCGACGGTGAAGAACACAACCGACTGCGCAAGCAGGTGCAACCGGCGTTCACCAAGCGGGCCCTCGACAGTTGGCAGACGATAATCAACGATCTCGCCGCCGAACTCGTCGACACCCTGATTGCCGAACCGGGCAGCGATGTCGTTGCACGCCTGGCGATCCCGATGCCGTTACGCCTGATCGCAGCCATTCTCGGAGTCCCCGAGCGCGACATCGACGACTTCCGGCGTTGGTCGGAGGACAGTGTCAAACTCATCGACTTCACTCCCACGCCGGCCGGTGTGCTCAACACAGCCAAGTCGTTGCGGGCTGCGATGGCCTTGCGTCGCTACTTCCTCGACCACCTGGCGACGGGCGAACTCAAAGGATCTGACACGGTTCTGGGGCGGCTTCTCGAGCACAACACTGACGGTACGTTGACCGACGATCAGCTGTTCTACATCGCGATCTTGCTGTTGATAGCCGGCAACGAAACGACCACCAACCTGCTCGGCGGACTTTTCGATACGTTCGCACGCCACCCGGACCAGTACGACATGATCCGCGCTGAACCCGATCTCATCCCGATGGCCGTGGAGGAACAGCTCCGCTACGGCAGCCCGGTCCAGAACTTGTACCGGTACACCCGCGCTCCGTACCGAGTCGGTGAGGTCACCATCCCGTCGGGGGCGCGACTGTTGTTGTCGTTCGGCGCGGCAAACCGGGATCCGTCGGCTTTCGACGACCCCGATACGTACCGCGCTGATCGCAATCCGCGAGCGCACGTCGCGTTTGGTTACGGTGCCCACATGTGCCTGGGTGCACCGCTGGCGCGCATGGAAGCCGTCGCGGTCCTTCGGGAACTGGTCAATCGCGTGTCACGGATCTCCGCCACGACCCCGACGATCTGGTCGACCAACAGCTCGCTGCGTGGACCGGTCCACCTGCCCGTCCGATTGCATTGTTAGGACGACGTTCTCAGCCTGAGAGACCATGACGGCGCCTTCGCTGAAACATCCCTGGTGAGACGACCGTACTGAGAATCAGGGCGGCACCGCGGGCGCCGTCCCGTAATCAACCTCGCATCGGCACCTTGACCAGTCGCGTGGCCCCGGAACAGCCTGAGCCGGTGACCGTACTCGACGACCCAGCCAGCTTCTTCGGCGCGGAGGCGATCCAGAACCCCTATCCGGTCTATGACCGCATGCGTGATGAAGCGCCCGTGCACCGCGTGGGCGATTCCCCGTTCTTTGTGGTGTGCGGTTGGGACGCCGTAGTCGAGGCTGTCACCAGGGTCGAGGACTTCTCTTCCAACCTCACCGCGACCATGGTCTACCACGACGACGGGACGGTGACACCCTTTCCCATGGGTGAGCCCGGCGGGTCCATGCACGCGCTGGCCACCGCAGATGATCCGGTGCACGCCGTGCACCGCAAGATCCTGCTGCCGCACCTGTCGGCACGGCGGGTTCGGATCATCGAGCGATTCGCCACCCAGACCGCTGCCCGGCTGTGGAACGAAAACCTGCGCGATGGCCAGATCGAGTGGATGAGTGCGATCGCCAACCGGCTGCCGATGATGGTGGTGGCAGAACTGTTGGGACTGCCCGACGTCGACGTAGACAACCTCATCCGATTGGGCTACGCCACAACGACATTGCTCGACGGCGTGGTCAGCTCGACACAGATCGAGGCCGCCGGGGCGGCGGTGCTCGAACTGTCCGGGTACGTGATGGAGTATTTCGAGAAGGCGGGCGTCGACCCCCAACCCGGCCTGATCACCGATATGGCTCAGCGTTACGCGTCCGGTGAACTCGACCAGATCGTGGCACTGGGCATCATGCTCACTCTGTTCAGCGCCGGTGGCGAATCCACGGCCTCGTTGTTGGGCAGCGCGGTCTGGGTGCTGGCGAACCAGCCCGACGTTCAGCGGCAACTCCGCGACAACCCCCTTTTGTTGTCGGCCTTCATCGAAGAGACACTTCGCTACGAACCACCATTCCGAGGCCATTACCGCCACGTCTGGCGGGACACCTCGTTGGGCGGGGTGGCACTTCCGGCCAACTCGCACCTCCTCTTGCTGTGGGGCGCGGCCAATCGTGACCCAGCGCAGTTCGAGGCGCCCAACGAGTTTCTGCTCGATCGCGCCGGCGCCAAGGGACACGTCACTTTCGGCAAGGGTGCCCACTTCTGCATCGGGGCCGCGCTCGCCCGGCTCGAGGCACGGATCGTGTTGGGCCACTTGCTCGAACACACGAGCTGGATCGACGCCGTTGACGTCGGCGATTGGCTGCCCAGCATCCTCGTCCGCCGATTGGAGCACCTCCGCCTCGAGGTGCGATGACAAGCAAATCTCCCGGTCCTCTGTTGAGCGTCATGGCCCCTGTCCGAACCTGGTGCAGCCGCGACGACCGGGGTGCAATCTCACTCTCGCAGCGTGAGAGATCGTCCGCGATTTTTCTCAAATATCACTGCTGGTGGCGCCATCCCTCACGAAGCTATGCACCTTCCATCCGGCGCTGACGTCATTTCAACTTGGCGAGGGTGCGTTGACGTCACCATCGCGAGCTAACGAAGCTGAGAATCCGACTCCGGGGAGGGGAAAGACTTCAGATGGTGCCGTCGAACCCGCGGTTGATCATGCGGCCTCCCGCGAGGCCCGGCGCCTGGGTACCGCTGGGCACCGATCGAGATGGGCTGTCATGACGACTTCACCCGGCGTGCTCACCGAACCGGGCGAGCGATCGGCGATCGGCGAGATCGGGGCGGGGGTACGCCGTTATATCCGATCACACCCGTTACAAGCGCTCGAAACGGTCGGGGGGCAGACCGCACTGGGCGTCCGTACGCTGCAGTTCTTCATTCTCGACGTGTTCGCCGGTCGATTCCCGTTCAAAGAGTTCGTCCGGCAAGCGGCTTTCATGGCCGGCACTTCGCTGGTGCCAACCCTTTTGGTGACGATCCCGGTCGGTGTCACGTTGTCGATTCAGTTCGGGGTGCTTGCCGGACAGGTGGGTGCTGAGTCGTTGTCTGGTGCGGCCAACGGGCTCGTGGTGATCCGCCAGGGCGCCCCGCTGGTGGCGGCGATACTGCTCGCCGCCGCCGTCGGCTCCGCAGTCAGCGCCGATCTGGGATCCCGCACCATGCGTGAGGAGATCGCCGCGATGGAAGTCATGGGGGTCTCGGCCATCCAGCGTCTGGTCGTGCCCCGGTTCGCGGCGGTGATCGTCGTCGGTATCGCGTTGACCGGTCTGGCCACCTGCGCCGGTTTCTTCGTCGGCTACCTGTTCAACATCTACATGCAGAACGGCACGCCCGGTTCATTTGTGGCAACGTTCGCATCGTTTGCCACCGAGGGAGATCTCGTTCTGGCGCTGAGCAAGGCAATCGTGTTCGGAGCGATCGTGGCAGTCATCAGCTGTCACAAGGGACTGGCCACCTCTGGTGGACCGGCCGGCGTGGCGAACTCAGTGAACGCCGCGGTTGTCGAAGCGATCCTGCTCTTGATGATCGTCAACGTTGCGATGAGCCAGTTCTATCTCCTGCTGTTCCCGAAAGCCAGCCTCTAGACATGGCCGTCGCCGCATCATTTCGCCCGCCGCTTGTCGGCCCCGCAGTGCAGGCTGCCGACACAGTCATTCGCCCCCTGGCCCGGGCCGGGCACATGCTGCACTTCTTCGGCCAGATTTTGCTGGCGATCCCCCTGACCCTCGGCCGGTACCGCCGCGAATTCTTCCGAAATCTCTCCGATATCAGTTGGGGCAACGGATCTATCGTGGTCGGCGGCGGCACCGTGGGTGTCGCCGTGGTCCTGGGCATCACCGCCGGCGCACTTCTGGCGGTTGAGGGATACAACGCTTTGAATCTCCTCGGACTCGGGCCGGCGACCGGTCTGCTGTCTTCCTGGGGTTCGACTCGCGAACTGGTGCCGATCATGATCGCTCTGGCCTTCACGACCCAGGCCGGGTGCCGGTTCACCGCACAGTTGGGCGCCATGCGCATCGCCGAAGAGATCGATGCCATGGACGCACTGGCGATCAGACCTGTTCCGTATCTGGTGACCACTCGTGTCCTGGCGGCCATGGTGGCCAGCATTCCGCTGTTCATGGTGTGCCTGGCCACCGCATACCTGTCCGCCCGCGGTGTGGTGGCGGTGATCGCCGGCACTTCTCCCGGAACCTACCAACACTATTTCGAATTGTTCAGTAGCAGCCGCGACGTCGTGTACGCCCTTCTCAAAGCGGTCGTGTTCATCTTCGTTGGCTCGGCTACCCAGTGCTATTACGGGTATTTCGCCTCAGGCGGCCCCGAAGGAGTGGGGGTGGCAGCCGGTCACGCGATGCGCGCGACGATCACCGTGATCGTCATCTTGAACGCGTTGCTGACCATGGCGATGTGGGGCGTCGATGCCGGCGCGAGGTTCGGGGGCTAGATGCCGAACTCATTCGACGCCGAAGGCCGTGGCCCATCCACCGCGAGACTCGCCGTGGTGGGCATGGTGTTCGTGGCGATCGCAGCGACGACGGTATCGCTGTTGATCGCGAAATCCCGTGGCGCACTTGATCCGTTCGTCCGGGTGAGCGCGGAATTGGTCAATGTCGGCGACGGCCTGCCGACCAAATCGGACGTCAAGTTCCGCGGTGTCCTCGTCGGATTTGTCTCCGGCGTCACCCCGGCACAATCCGGGCATCCCAACATCGTCAGACTGAACCTGAAGCCGCAGTATGCCTCCGGAATCCCGGACACGGTCACCGCACGCGTAGTGCCGTCCAACGTGTTCGCCGTGTCGTCGGTGCAATTGGTCGACAACGGGACGAAATCTCGGCCATTGCGTGGCGGCGCCGTCATTCATGAAGATCAAACCCTGCCTACCGTGCTGTTCCAGACGACGGTGGAGAAATTCCGGCAGGTGCTGGCCGCGATCGGCCGGGAACCCAACGACAACAGTGTCGGCTGGCTCACCACGTTGGGTGATGCCACCAGCGGCCGCGGTGACCGCCTGCAGGCCGCCGCTCACGATCTCAATGAGATTGTGACACAGCTGAATACCGTTGTTTCGGACGAACCGGGACCGTCCACGATCTCGGCACTCACCGCGGCGACAACCGGTTTGCGAACGACGGCCCCCGAACTGCTCGACTCTCTCGACGTCGCTGTGCGACCGATGCGCACACTGGCCGAAAAGCAAGTGCAGTTGACCAACTTCCTTTCTGCCGCAAGCGGAACCATCCACAACGTCGGTGACGCGTTCGACAATCAATCTGACCGGCTGATCAACATCACCACCAAGTTGACCCCCGTCCTGGGTACCCTCGCCGATCACGGCGGCACCATCCACTCCATCCTCATGAACGCACAAGAGCTGGTCACCACCTTCGTGGACGGCGGGTGGAACTGGGAGACCAACCAGATCCAGGCAAAGGCGGTGGTCGCCCTCACCCCCAGCCGAACCTACGTCCGCGCCGACTGCCCACGATACGGAGACATGCTCGGCCCGAGCTGCTTCACCGCCCCCGAAGTGCCGACGGCCCCGGCGTTGACTCCGGCGTTGGGTTCGGTGGGGCTTCCGCTTCCCCCCGGCGTGAACGAGAATCGGCCCAACTACGCGCCGCCTCGCGGCTCGGTACTACCCCCGGATGCGCCTCGCCCGGACGGGCCGGCACAACCCGGCGGGCCCCCTGGCGCCGTTCCACCCGACAGTTCGCAGGCACCTCCTCAGCCGCTGCCCCCGCCACTGCCGGCGGAGGCCCCTCCTCCTGACTCCGGCGCCGTCCCCCAGGCGGCGATCATCGGCGGCAATATCGGGCCGGTCGGAAGTCGGCAGGAGAAGAGTCAGTTGGGCTACCTGTTGGGCGGCAACACAAATGTCGCCACCGAGCTCTTGTTCGCGCCACTGGTTCGCGGGTCTGCCGTGCACCTGGCACCCGCTCAGGAAGGGCCGTGATGCAATACCGCAAATCATCGATCATGCTGAGCCTGTTCCTGATCGCCGCGACCGTGGCAACCTGGCTGGTCTACGTGACACTGCGCCGCGAGATCACGGGGGCCACCAACAGCTATTCGGCGATGTTCACCGATGTTTCCGGCCTGAAGACCGGCGACGACGTACGCATCGCCGGAGTCCGGGTCGGGCGGGTGGACCACATCGACCTCGATGACACCCTGGCGCGAGTGACGTTCCAAGTAGCCAGTGACCACACGCTTTACGACGACACCACCGCGACAGTCACCTACCAGAACATCATCGGCCAGCGCTACGTCGGATTGTCACCGGGAACCGCTCAACACCACACCCCACTGCCCAACGGGGGCCGGATTCCCGTGGAGAAGACCCGGCCGTCATTCGATATCTCCAACCTGCTCAACGGGTTCGAACCACTGTTCACGTTGTTGAGCCCCCAACAGGTGGACAACCTGACCAACGGAATCGTCGAAGCGCTACAAGGCAATTCCGGTTCAGTGCTGACCTTGATCACCCAAACCTCGGCCCTCGCGCAAACTCTTGCCGGACCGGACGCGGTCCTCGGCGACGTCATCCACAACCTCAACGACGTGACCACCGTCCTGGCGAAGCAGAACAGCAATCTGCAGACCGTCATCAGTCAATCACGCGACGCCATCAGCACACTCGCCGGCAGACGAGAAGGCTTGGTGTCCTCGGTGGGCTCGATCAACGCCGCCATGGGACGACTGGCGGAGATCGCCAATGCCATCTACCCCGACCTCCAACAACTCATCCAGCGGGACCCGGGATTCCTCGCTCACGTGACCGGCCCGGGTCGGGACCGCTTCTCGATGTATACCGCCAACCTGATCCTGATCTGGAAAGGACTGGCCCGCGCAACACAGAGCGGTGCTTACGTCGACGGTCTCATCTGCGACGTCAACGCCACGATCTTCGCGTCCCTGGGTCGAGTCATTCCCGGTGTCGTCAAGCTCGCGTCGCCAGGAAACATCGTCCAACACTCACCGATCTGCAGTAAGTGACCGCCACCATGCTCCAACGCTTCAAACGACCTGTCGAGGAATACAACAAGATTCGCCTCGGCACCGCGACCATCGTCGTGATTGCGCTGGCGGTGGCCGCGATCTTCGGAATCGGCAAACTATCGGCGGGGCAGACGACATACCGTGCAGAGTTCGCCCAAGCAGCACAGATCAGCCCCGGCGACCAGGTCACCATCGCCGGAATCGGTGTCGGTCAGGTCACCGGAATCGAATTGGCCGGCGATCATGTCGTGGCCACGTTCCGGGTGCACGACCATGTGCGCCTGGGCGAACAGACGCACGTGGCGATCAAGCTCACCACGCTGCTGGGACGCCGCTATCTCGAACTGTCGCCGGCTGGTGCCGGTCGCATCGAGAACCGCACGATCTCCCTGGCGAACACGGCAGTGCCGTACAACTTGCAGGAAGCGCTCGCGGGCGCAACCACCACATTCGAACAAGTAGACGCCGACCGCGTGGCCGATGCCATGTCGACGTTGAGCCAAGGCCTCGACGGCGTCCCCGAGGCGCTGCCTCAAGCACTGGCCAACATCCAGTCCCTGGCCCACATTGTGTCCACGCGTCGTGACCAGATCGGTTCCCTGCTCCGCAACGTCGACAGCGTCACCGCAATGGTGCGCGACCAACAAGCCAACCTGGGCGCCCTGGTTCTGCAGGGCCGGGATCTGTTGAGTGAAATTGCGACTCGCCGCGAAGCGGTACACCGCATGTTCGCCGCGGCAACCGAGTTGATCAACACGATCAAGAGCATTCTGAACGACCAGCCGTCGATCGACACCATGCTCGTCAATCTCCAGAAGTTCGGTGACATGGCTGCCAAGAACGACGCCATGCTGCGCGCATTCCTGCAGTCCGCCCCGGTTGCGTTCCGGAACATGGCCAACGTCAGCGGCAGCGGAACCGCGCTGGACGTCAATCTGCCTGCGGGGATCCTGGTCGACTCGTGGATGTGCGCGATCAGTCAGCGCGCCAAGCAGTTCAGCCTCGCTCAGTACTTCACCAACTGTGCTCCGGCCCCTGATCCGTTCCCTGGGTGGCCGCCCCCTGATCCAGCGAGGTTGCCCCGATGACCAAGCGCACCATCACAAAACTGCTCGCGGTCGGCGCTGCGGTCAGCGCCATCGTCGCTGCCGCCGTGCTCCTGTTTCCCGACAAAGACCGAACTCCGATTACCGTCACTGCGCAGTTCGAGGATGCGGTGGGGCTGTATCCCGGCAACGCCGTCGCGGTACTCGGCATGCCGATCGGGAAGGTCACCAGCGTGACTCCGAAAGATGCTTTTGTCGAGGTGAAACTCGCGATCGACCGCGATATCGCGGTACCTGCCGACGTTCAGGCGGTCACCATCTCGACCTCGGTCCTGACCGATCGCCACGTCGAGCTCACGCCGGCCTACCAGTCGGGTCCCCGGCTCGGTGACGGCGATGTCCTCGGCTTGCCCCGAACCAGGACCCCAGTGGAGTTCGACCGTACGCTGGCCATGGCCGACAAGCTCTCTGTGGCCCTGAAAGGCGACGGGCAGGGACAAGGGCCGATTGCCGGCCTCGTCGGGATCGGCGCCAAGATCGCGTCCGGCAGCGGCCAAGACATCAAGTCGGCACTCGACCAACTATCTGCGGCCCTGCGTGTCGGCTCGGACAGCGGCGCCGCCACCAAGGAGAACATCCAGTCGATCGCCGCCAGCTTGGCGACATTGACGCAAGCCGCCAGCGACAACGACACCGCCATCCGTGAATTCGGAACGAACATCCGCGAACTGAGCACCATCGTGGCCGACGAGAACTTGGGCAGCGGTAATGCCGGCAGCCAGCTCAACGACATACTCGCGCAAGCCGCGTCGCTGCTGGAGAAAAACCGAGACGGGCTGAAGACCACCGTCACCGACTTCCAAAGTCTCATGGGAGCGGTCAACGATTATCGTCGCGAGCTGGCCGAGATCATCGATGTCCTGCCGATGCTCGGCACCAACATCTACAACGCCGTCGATCAGAACGCCGGTGCTCTACGAATACATGCCATGATCGACAAGTTCTTCCTCAATGGCCAGATGGCCAAGGATGCCTGCAACCTCGCCGGGATCAAGGATTTGGGCTGCAACACCGGCACAATCGCCGATGCCGCGCCGGGATTCGGCGCAGGCCTATTTGTGGACAGCATGGCCGGGTTGCTCCAGAACATGGCAGGGGTGCCGCAATGACACTGACCACCACGATGTTTCGCCGCCACTGCCTGACCGCGACGGCACTCTCATCGACGTTGATCCTCGCGGGTTGCGGGGCCGGCCTCCAAAGTCTGCCGCTGCCCGCGCCGGGCCAGGTCGGCCAGGCGATCACGGTGACCGCCGAGTTCGACAACGCGATGAACCTGCCCACGAAGGCCAAGGTCAAACTCAACGGTGCCGATATCGGCGAGGTCGAATCCATCAGGGCACAGGACTTCACCGCCCGGGTGGTCATGCGGATCAACGCCGACGCACCGGTGTATTCCGACTCCAGGGTCGAGTTGCGTTCTGCGACACCGCTCGGCGATATCTTCGTCGCGATCCGTCCCAACCCCAAGCAGGCCGCAGAAGCCCAGCGGTTGCGCGACGGTGACACTATCGGGTTGCGCTCCACCACCTCGGCGGCGACCATCGAAGATGCGCTCAGTTCAGCCGCCTTGCTCGTCAATGGCGGCGCCATCCGCCGGTTGGTGACCGTCGTGAACGGAACCGGTGACGCGGTCGGTGGACGTGGCGCCAAAGTCGCTGCACTACTGGATGAGTCGAACACACTGATCTCTCGGCTCAACGCGCGGTCCGCTGAGATCGACACAGCCATGCGCAATACCTCGGACCTGGCCGCAACGGTGACCGCGCGGCAGCACTCAATCGACGAAACGATCCAAGCCGCGGTGCCTGCGACTGCGGTGATCCGAGACAACACCGCGACTTTGGCCGACCTGACCGACGGGGTCGCTCGGATCACCAACCAGTTGAACCGGTTTCCGTCCCTTCAAGGGGCAGACACGCGCAGCATGATCGCTGACCTCAATGCGCTGTCGGTGGCGCTGAACGACGTGGTGGTGGATCCCAACGTCAATGCGAATGCCTGGATTCGAGTCATTCCGGTGTTGGCGAAAATGACCAGCGGCGCGAACATCCACGCTGTAGCCGATGTCCGTCAACTCGCGTTCGGTGCGCTACCAGACATGAACTATCCGGGCGATCCGATGTTCCACGGCGCCGACGGCACCGACTGGCACGCCATGGTCGGCAGTCTCAGATACGAATGGAACCTGCTGTTGAGCAAGATCTACGGCCCCCAGCACGAGCCCCGCTGATGGCAGGCACACCCAGTCCAGTGGAACGGTTGGCGCGGCTGACCGTGGACAGCGTACGGGCGGTATCTCGTCACCGCGTCGCGGCGGCGGTAGCGGGTCTCGTGCTGGCATTGGTGATCGCAAGCGGCTACGTGTTCGCCGGGTCGCTCGATATCAACCCGGCAAGGTCGTCGTTCGCGGTCACGGTGCTTCTGCATGAATCCGGCGGGTTGCTGCCCAATCAGGACGTCACCCTGCGTGGCGTGCCCGTCGGCCGGGTCACCTCGGTCAACTTCACCGACAACGGCGTGGTCGCCACCGCTGAAATCGACGGTGGCACAAGGATTCCACAGGGAAGCCGAGTCAACGTTTCGGCGCTGTCGCCTGCCGGAGAGCAATACCTCAATTTCCGGGCAGAACAACCCGGTGGGCCGGACCTCGTCGACGGCAGCGTCATCACCGAAGATCGCACATCGACACCGGTGTCGTTGGCACGGCTGCTCGGAGATGCCGATGGGCTGCTGGCCCAACTGGACCCCGAGAAGCTGCGCGCCATCACCGATGAACTGCGCGTCACACAACAGGGGCCGCAGAAACTCGCCGCGCTGCTCGACGGCGGGGCCTTCCTGCTTTCGACTGTGGGTTCAGTGCTGCCACAGACCACGAGCGTTCTTCGCAACAGCCGAACCGTATTGACCACACTGGACGATGCCGCACCGAGCCTGGACATCACATCGAAGAACCTGGATCGAATCCTGCGCGGTGTGAACACGATGGACGGAGGATTCCGCACTCTGGTGGACCGCGGTGGTACACCGCTGAACGCCGTTGACGGCGTTATCGCCGACAACTCCGACACCATGGTCCAACTGCTCGGCAATCTCACGACCGTCGCCCAGATCGCCTCTGCTCGCGTGCCCGCCTTGAACGAAATCGTGAACTCGCAGCGCGGGGGATCCGCCCTGGGGGCCATCACCAAAGTCGTTCACGACGGCGGCGCGTGGGTCATCGTGGACATCTACCCTCGCTACGGTTGCGACTACGATCTGCCGCGGCCACCACCGTTCCTGCCGAACTATCCCGAGCCGTTCCTGTACACCTACTGCAAGAACCCCGATCCCTCGGTGCTGGTCCGCGGTGCTCGCAATGCGCCAAGACCGCCGGATGACGACACTGCCGGTCCGCCACCGGGATACGACCCGCTCGCGCAAACCATGCCGACACCGCCGGCCAACAGCCTCATACCCACCCCGTTCGGGGGCGCACCCTTCCCGATTCAGTTGCCACCTGATCCGCCGGACTGGCCGGTACCGCCCGGCTGGCCCGGACCGAAGCCACCCGGCTGAGCGCCGACACAGCTGCCCATATCGATCGATCCAAGGAGATGAAGATGGCGACCAGGCTGTTTGGACGAAATTCCAAGGACGTCTTCGACAAGATCGCCGAGTCCGACGGTCCTCCCGATGCCGGCGAGGATCCCGCCGACGAGACGGTCACGCCTACGGCCGACGTCGCCGAGGTGCTCCCGGAAGAAGACCGGGCCGCCACCGAAAGCACTGCCGAATCGGTGCCGGACGGAACAGCGGAGGCCGAGGACGCCGATGTCACCGACGCCGGCCCGCAACCGCACGCCGATCAGCCTGTGCGCAAACGGTGGGTGCGCCATCTCGGCCGCGGTGCCGTCGTTCTGTTGGCCGTCGCGGGTCTCGGACTTTTGGGCTTCTTCGGTTGGCAGCTCAAACAGCAGCGCGACATCGACAACGCCGGTCGTGAGGCGCTGTCTTCGGCCCAGCACTTCGCGGTGGTATTGACCAGTATCGACACCAACAAGGTCGACGAGAATTTCAACGAAGTCGTCAGCAGTTCCACCGGTCAGTTCAAAGACATGTACAGCCAGTCGGCCAGTCAGCTCCGGCAGGTTCTCATCGACAACAAGGCGATGAGCAAAGGCACGGTTATCGATTCTGCCGTCAAGTCCGCAGCCAAGAACCGCGTCGACGTGGTGCTGTTCGTCGACCAATGGATCACCAACACCGCGAATCCTCAACCCCGGATGGACCGTAGCCGAGTGGCGATGACGATGGAACTGGTCGACGGTCGCTGGCTGGCCAGCAACGTCGAGCTCAAGTAGCGGGGCCGACGTGCTGTTCGCCCGCTGTCCAAGGATCCTGTTGAGCCTCGCCTCGGTCGCCCTCACTGCGGTGACCGCCGGTCTGGCGGTACCTGCGGCTCGCGCCGACAACCTTTCGGCCTCGGCCTCGGTGATCACAGGCCGGAGTCCAGATGGGTTGGGCACCTGGACAGTTCACTATCAACACGTCGAGGGCGGCGACGCCGCGGTCGCCGCGAGCATCAATGATCACCTCGACAATGAAGCGAACCGCCTGGTCCAGCAGGCCACGTGGGACGGATCGACTCGGCGGCCGTGGACCTACGATGCCAACGGAACGTTGTACTTCTCCCCTGCCGCCGTGTCTGAAATCTTCACCAGCGAGTACGACACAGACGAACCGAACATGCCGATGCGGTCGGTCTCCAGCGTTGTCTGCGACAGCCGAAACGGTGTCCCCATCACGTGGGACAACCTGTTCGTCGACAAGGCCTCCGGCCTTGCCCGGCTCGGCGACGGAGTCGCCGAAGCAGTCGCCGCCGTGGCACCGCCCGAACATGTCCGCGACTGGAAACGCCAAGGGCAGTTCGCACCCGTCGAGGTCAACTTCAAGGCCTGGAGGCCTACCACTACGGGGATCGAGATCCATTTCCCGGAGTTCCAGTTCGGCAGAGGACTCAAGGCAGTCACTGTTCCGTGGGCGAAGCTGGCAGATCAGATCAGAGTCGAGTTCGCCGCGATCATGGGATGACTCGATCTCGCTCCGAGCGCCGATCGGCGGCATCGGGGCCGTCGGCAGGGTGGTCGTCGTGATACTTCGCGAGTCCCCCGATCTTGTCGGCGGCCGCCAGTAACGTCAGGGCCAGATCGACGTCAGGGGGATGACTGGTGAACCGCACGGTGCAGTACTGGCGGCTTTTGCAGCCGGACGGTGCTGCCCTGCCCGGCAAGTTTCCGGCCGAGCAGGTGGTCCGGCAGCTCAGCCGGGCCGAGGCCGACGGCCTCAACCGCTACCGCCGCTGTTCCGACGGGATGCTGCTGATCGCACACGGCACGCGTGATAACCGGATGCTGATCCTCGACAAGGTGCGGCGGGAGAACCTGCCCAGCATCGGCAGCGCCGCGGGCGCCCGGCGCGCGATCGGGCTGACTCCTGATGAAGGTCTGCTGGAACCGACGTATTGCCTGTTCGGTGAGCGCAACATTGTTGCCATGCTGACCAGCGGTGACGGGCCCCGGGCGCGGCGGCTGGTCGACTATCTGGAACACAAGCTCGAGATCGCGGTAGGCATCGAGCCGGTGCTCACCCAGAACCTCGACCAGGCACTCGACGAGATGAGCGTGTCGCGGGTGGATGTGGCGATCCCGGCCGACCGGATCAATCGGGACCTCGTGGGCGGCGACTGGGTCCAGGCACTCGACGGCGCCCGTGCGCTGGCGCAGGACGGCGTCGTCCGCATCGGGATCTCGGTCGGCCGTCGGGGCACCGGGGCACAGAAGGATGCGATCCGCCGGCGGATCCGCGAACTGGTCGACGCCCTGCGGGGTTCTGGCGCACTGTCGGAGTTCGAGAGCGCGCGCGTCGTCGGGTCGATCAGCGGCAGCCCGCAATCGGTCGACCTGCTCGAAGACAGGTTCGTGGAGAAGACCCAGGTCGATGCCGACCGGTTGAACGATCCGGAGCGGTCGACCACCTATGCGCGAGAGCTGTTGTTGCAGTCGCTGACTCGCAACCGTGAGTATCTGTTTTCAGCCGTGGCCGAGGTTCCCGACAACCCGGCACCGTTTGCCGATACCTTCACAGAAATCCCCGACGATGAACGCGGATAAGCGCCCGGTCGTGCAGTTCAGCCTGCGAGAAAGGCTGCAGCACAACTGGGTTCGCCATCAGTGGGCGGACTGGGCGCTGGCCTTGATTGGAGTCGGAGTCTGGCTGGCGCTGGGCCGGGCCGGTTGGCTGCCATGGGCTCTGACGGAGATACCCCACGACACCCGCCGTACCGCTTACCAGATCTTGGCCACGGTGGCCGCCACGATGGGCGGGTTCACCCTGACCAGCATCTCCATCCTGGTGAACCTGTTGCGGGCACCGATGACCACCGTGGACAAGCTCTTACCCACCGACGACAAACGCCGGGTAGGTACGGCGTTCATCTCGGCGCTGCCCACCCTGTTCGCGTTGTTCACAGCGGCGATTGTCGGCCTGATGACCGACGCCAATCTCGATACCGGTTACTGGTGGTTGCAGGCGACCATCATCGGCGCAGCCATCGCGGCCCTCGCGTCGCTGGCGCGGGTCGTGTGGATCCTGCGTCGTCTGCTCACCCTGTCCACCGACTGAGTCCAGCTGCCCGACGCTCAGTGCCCGACGAGGGGACGACCACTCGCCCGCCAGGCTTTCATCCCGCCCTCGAGTTCGACCACATCGGTATAACCCAACGATTTCAGCGTCTCGGCGGCAGTGGTACTCATCGGCCCGCTTCGGCAGTAGACCGCGATCGTGGCGCCACGATCGGCGGGCAAGCGGCTGGATTGTTCGGCGATTCGATCGAACGGAATCGACAGGTCGGTGCCGGGGATGTCGCCTTCGTACGGCACGTGGACGTTGATGGTCAGCGTGTCGGATTCTCCTATGGCGGCGGCGAATTCGTCGGGATCGAGCAGTCGATGGCCGGTAACGCTCACCGCACCGGAGCTCGCGGGCGGCGGGGCGGCCGAGGCACCGCACGCCGCCAGCGACACCGCGGCAGCGACCGTCAACGCTCCGACACACATTCGCTTCAACATGCCCGAACCATACCCCTAGGGGGTACTTGCGCACCAGGCTGCACCGGTGCTACCTTCGCCGTGTCCATACCCCCCAGGGGTATCAAAGAGAAGGAGCAGGATCGATGACAACTTCGTCGACGCAGGTCGATTGGCATTTGCGCGGAGAATGGTTCGACGTGTGCAGCTGCAAGCTGCCCTGCCCGTGCAGCTTCGCCCAGGAGCCGACGCACGGAGATTGCTTGTTCACCCTGGTGTGGCACGTCCGCGAAGGACACTACGGCGACACCGATTTGACGGGTCTCAGCGTGATCGCGCTCGGTGAGTTCGCCGGCAACATGTGGATCGGCGACCCGAACGCGACGATGAAGTTGATGTTCTACATCGACGAAAAGGGCGATGCCGCTCAGCGCGACGCACTCGAGCGCATCTTCACCGGCAAGGAAGGCGGCTGGCCGGCCGAATTCGGCAGCCTGATCGAGGAACTGCGCGGCATCGAATACGCCCCGATCAGTTTCGAGGCTGCCGATGACCTCGCCTACTGGCGCGCCGAGATTCCCGGCAAGGTCGACCTCAAGGTGGAGGCACTGACCGGTCCGACGGCCGACCCGAATCGCCGCGTCACCACCACCAACGCACCGGGCGCAGAGGTCGGCCCCGGCCAGGTTGCGACGTGGGGCGTGGTCAAGGAGGACCACTCCGTGGGATTCGACTGGTCACATGAGCACAGTGGCGGATCGAGCAAGCACTTCCCGTTCGATTGGCGTCCCGGGTCCGAGGATGCGGGCTCGACTGAGGCGAACGCGGACGCGCAGACCTCCTGCACCTGCGGCTGCTGATACGAGGCCGGGTGGAGGCACTGAACCTCCACCCGGTCTCGTCGCATCTCATTTCAGCCCGTTCGACAGGATCATCGACTCTCCGGTCTGGAGCCGACCGCGATCCGACACCAGGTACAGCACGGCATCGGCGACGTCTTGCGGCTCAAGCAGACCGGGCCGCGGCCGTCCCTGGGCGAACATCTCCTCGACGTCGGCCAGACCCGGGTTCTCCAGGTCCGGCCGGATCACTTTGTAGGTAGCCGGGTTGTGGATCATCGGCGTGTTCACGCCGGACGGCAGCACCGCGTTCACCGTGATGCCGTACTCGGCAACCTCGAACGCCACCGATTTCACCAGCGCCACCACTCCGGCCTTGGCCGCCGCGTAGTGACCGGAGTTGGTGGCGCCGGTGCCCGCAACGATCGACGAGGTCGCCACGATACGCCCGGCCCGGCGCTCGATCAGGTGGGGCAATACCGCCCGGAACGTGTTGAACACGCCGGTGAGGTTGATGTCGATCATGGTCTGCCACCGCTGCTCGGACATGGTCGCGATCGGCTCGCTGCTGGCGATCCCGGCGTTGGCGAGCACCACGTCGATGCCACCGAAGTGCGCGACCGCGGTATCCACCACTGAGCGCATGGCCGACAGGTCGCGCACATCCGCGGTCACCGCCAGACACCGCCGGCCGAGCGCGGACACCTCCTCTACGGTGCGCTCCAGATCGGCCGGAGTAGGCATCGGATAGTCGACGGATTCGACCGGCGCCGCGATGTCACACACCACGATGTCGGCGCCTTCACGAGCCAACGTCGTGGCGTGAGCACGCCCCTGCCCGCGTGCTCCTCCCGTTATCAGAGCCGATTTCCCGTCCAGTGCGCCCACGAGTATCCCCTTCTGCAATTCGGTCCCTGAGTACAGACCCCGGCGCGGGCAAAATTCATCGACCTCCCCGGCCGCACCTTGTGACCCAACCGTCACACCGGCCAACTGGCAACACTCCGAGGAGCCCACTGCAGCCCATGTTTGCCTTGGCAAATGAATTCAATGGCCTGACCGGGGCGAGCCCCCTGAGAGCAAATCCGCTGTACCGCGAGGTGTCAGGCGATTCCCAGGAACATGATGAGATGCACTAATGTTATGTACAGACGGGGGTCATCAGCTCGTACACAGCTAACAACCCGGAGGCGAGAAAGATGCGTTCGAAACTGAAGAAGGTCGCGGCAATCGGGCTGGGCACGCTGGCGGTGCCGGTCGGCGTGGCGGTTGCCGCAGCGGCACCGGCGTCTGCCGGTCCCGAGATCTGCGCGACCGGACCGTACGGCTACGTGCAGGCTTGTGTCGAGGGTCCCGGTTGGGGCCGTTGGAACGGCTGGGACAACGGCTGGCACGGTCGCGGTCATGGCCACGGTCACGACGACTAAGCCCAATTAACCACGGGTAACGCCGTGGCGGGAATCCGAGTACGGATTTCTGCCACGGCGTTACTTGTTTTGCGCCTCGAGTCACTCTCTTAGTTGTAGTAACGTCACGGCCATGCAAGGCGTCTGGATTCTCGGCGGTTACCGGAGCGAGTTCGCCCACCTTGACCTTCGGTGGCCGCACCGCAACACAGCCAGCTTCGTCGTCAGAGGAGTAACCGCGTGAACGCCGAGATCGTGACCAAGTTCCTGTCCACGCTGCCCGAGGACGACACCCACCCCTACCGCACCGGCGCGTGGCGCCCGCAAACCACCGAGTTCGACGCGGACGATCTGCTGGTCGTCGACGGCGAGATCCCCGCCGACCTCGACGGTGTGTACCTGCGCAACACCGAGAATCCACTGCATCCGGCGTTGCAGACCTACCACCCCTTCGACGGTGACGGGATGCTGCACATCGTCGGGTTCCGCGATGGAAAAGCGTTCTACCGCAACAGGTTCATCCGGACCGATGGTTTCCTGGCCGAGAACGAGGCCGGCGGTCCGCTGTGGCCCGGTATCGCCGAGCCCGTCGAACTGGCCCGGCGCGACCACGGCTGGGGCGCCCGCACGCTGATGAAGGATGCCTCCAGCACCGACGTGACGGTGCACCGCGGGATCGCGCTCACCAGCTTCTACCAGTGCGGCGATCTGTATCGCGTCGACCCCTACACCGGCGACACCCTCGGCAAAGAGGACTGGGATGGCGCCTTCCCCGCCGAATGGGGTGTGTCGGCGCATCCCAAGGCCGACGATTCCACCGGCGAACTGCTGTTCTTCAACTACGCCAAGCAGGCGCCGTACATGCACTACGGCGTGGTCGACACCGACAACAAGCTGGTGCACTACGTCGACGTGGAACTGCCCGGACCCCGGCTGCCCCACGACATGGCGTTCACCGAGAACTACGTGATCCTCAATGACTTTCCGCTGTTCTGGGATGCCGCGTTCCTCGAGAAGAACGTGCACCTGCCGAAGCTGCACCGCGACATGCCATCCCGCTTCGCGGTCCTCCCCCGCCGCGGCACGCCCGGCGACGTCAAGTGGTTCGAAGCCGACACCACGTACGTCCTGCATTTCACCAACGCCTACGAAGACGGCGACGAGATCGTGCTCGACGGATTCTTCCAGGGCCATGCGGCACCGGCCCTGGCGCTGGACAAGATGCAGACCCGGCTGCACCGCTGGCGGTTCAACCTCGTCACCGGTCAGACTCGCGAGGAGCAATTGTCCGACAGCATCACCGAATTCGGCATGATCAACCCCGGCCACGCCGGGCGCGACTACCGCTACGCCTATGCCGCCACGGGCAAGCCGGGTTGGTTCCTGTTCGACGGACTGGTCCGCCACGACCTTCACACCGGATCCGAACAGCGCTACGCCTTCGAGGACGGGGTCTACGGCAGCGAAACCGCGATGGCGCCGAGGATCGGCAGCCGCGGCGAGGACGACGGCTATCTGGTGACCATCACCACCGACATGAACGACGACGCGTCCTACTGTCTGGTGTTCGACGCAGCCCGGGTTACCGACGGCCCGCTGTGCAAACTCGCTCTGCCGGAACGGGTTTCCAGCGGAACCCACGCCACCTGGGCGCCGGGTGACCAGCTGCGCCGATGGCTGGTGCGTGACTGACACGCTGGCCGGCGGCACCAACGCCGTCGGGCAGATGCTGGCGCACGTCGGTGATGAGTGGACGCTGCTGGTGATGCAGCAGGCCCTGTTGGGCGCCACCCGCTACGGACAGTTCGCCACCCGGCTGCCGATCTCCAACTCCGTGCTGACCCGCCGCCTGGGTTCCCTCACCGAAGATGGCCTGCTACAACGCAACCGGTATCAGGAACGCCCACCGCGCGACGAGTATCTGACCACGTCGCGGGGCCGTGCGCTATGGCCGGTGCTGGTGTCGATCTGGGAATGGGAGCGGCACTGGGTCCTCGAGCACCGCGAGCCACTGCCCGCGATGCGGCACCTGGGCTGTGGCGCGCATTTCAGTCCCGTGCTCACGTGTGGCGGGTGCCGCGAACCGACGGTGGCCGGCGACGTGACGGCCCGGTGGGGGCCGAGCGGAGGCTGGTCGCGGTCACTGCCCCCGGTGGCGACCCGGCGCCGGTCCGCCGATGACCGGCGCGACTCCCCGTCGGGCCTGTTTCCCCAGACCATGAGTGTGCTGGGTAACCGCTGGGCCTTCGCGATCCTGGTGGCGGCGTTCACCGGCACGTCCCGGTTCTCCGAGTTTCAACGGGTGCTGGCCGCCCCGCCGGCATCGATCGCCGACCGCCTACAGACGTTCCGGGACAACGGAATTCTCACCAGCTCTGACCGCAACCCTGAATACCGGCTGACACCGAAAGGATCGGCGTTCTTGCCCGTGCTGGTAACGGCACTTGCGTGGGCGCAGCGATCGTTCCCGGCCCCCGAAGGTCCCGCGGTGCTCCTCACACACACCGGCCACGCTTTCTCCCCGGTGCTGAGGTGTGATCAATGCGGTGATCGACTCACCGGGCCGACGGTGTCCGTTGTCGAACGGCCATGAGCGATGCCCTCTGAAGCGATGTTGCTAGCCGCCACTCCCGACACCCCCGGAGCACCTGCGGCAGACTCGGGGACATCGCGATCGGCAGCTTCCCGCGCAGATGCCGCGTTCCCGGTCGGCGTGGTGACGCAGCCCTCCACCTTGGCCCGCGGCGAGCTGCCCCAACCGACCCCGCATGCCTGGATGCACACCAGTGACGTGCGGAAACACCGCAAAATTTCTGGATTCAGATTCTGGCACTCTCGCTACTCGAGTGCTAATATCGGCGTTGCACAGTGATTGGCTGCCTGCCAGGGTGGCGGGCTCTGAGATGACACGGGAGGTGGATTACTGTGCTTCGTTTTGATCCGTTCAGCGACCTCGATGTTTTGACCAGGAGTTTGCTGTCAGGTGATTCCGGGTCAACGCGCACACCCAGGTTCATGCCGATGGACCTCTGCAAGATCGGCGACCACTATGTCTTGACGGCCGACCTTCCCGGCGTCGATCCGGGCTCGGTGGACGTCAACGTCGACAACGGCACATTGACCATCTCCGCGCATCGGACCGCACGTTCCGACGAATCCGCGCAGTGGCTGGCCAATGAGCGGTTCTTCGGCAATTTCCGGCGACAGCTGTCACTAGGCGACGGCATCGAGACGTCGGCGATCTCCGCCACGTACGAGAACGGTGTCCTCACCGTCACGATCCCGATCGCCGAACGCGCCAAGCCACGCAAGATCGAGGTGGCCCACGGCGCCGATCGCAAGTCGATCGAAACCAACACTGTCGATGCGGATTAACTGATCCCGCCACGGCGGTCCAGCCTGAACTTCAGGCTGGACCGCGCTGCGGGCCATTCGATGTCAAGGATCGAATAGACCACGGTGTCGCGGCGGGAGCCGTCGGGAGACAGCTGGTGACTGCGCAGCACACCGTCCTGTTTGGCACCGAGGCGTTCGATCGCGGCGCGGCTGGCGAAGTTGAAGAAGTGGGTGCGGAATTCCACTGCTACACAATTCAACTCGTCGAAGGCATGACCGAGCATCAACAGCTTGGTCTCGGCGTTGATACCGGTGCGCCGAGCCGCGGCGGTGTACCACGTGTGGCCGATTTCCAGCCTCCGGTTCGGGCCGTCGACATGCAGGTAGCTGGACGAGCCGACCAGCTTTCCGTCGAGGTCACGCACCACGAAGGTCACGCCGTGATCGGCAGCTCGCAGCTCGAACATGCGCTGCACCCACTCGGCGGCACCGCCGGGCCGCGGCGTCATCGTGTACCAGAGCGAGCCCAGTTCACCGTCCGCAGCGGCCGCGTCGATCTCGGGGACGTGCCCGGACGTCAACGGCTCCAAGGTCACCCAGCGTTGCCCGGTCAGCACCACCGGCGTCACGAATTCACCCATCGCTACCTACCCAGCGTCGACAACAGAGACCACACCGAACAAAACCCGGCCAACACCGCCAGCGATCCCCCGAGGTAGAGCCCGTATCCCGCGGCGACCGGGCCTTTCACGTTGAGCATGTAGTACCACACCGTCAACGCCACCAAGGCCAGCGAAATCACCAGGCCCGCAGCCGAAGCCCAGCGCTGCGACAGCCCGCGCCCGGCCATCGCGCCGGCCACGATCAGGCCGGCACCCAGCAGAACGATCAGTTGCCCGGCGCCGAACCCGCGGGGCAGCACGATGCTGCCCACAGCACCGCCAATCGCATTGGCCCGGCCGCCGCCGTTGGCGCTGGTGGTCAGCCACGGCAACCAGGCCACCACCACGAGGACAGCAGCGCACAGGGCGATCAGCCACCCCGGGGCCACGCGCCAACCTGGACGCAGACGAACCATAACGACGAGACTATCGGGTGTGACCGAACTACCTGACTGGGCCAGACGGCTCGATCTCGCCCCGCACCCCGAGGGCGGCTGGTACCGCGAGACCTGGCGCAGCGAACTGACGGTGAGCCAGGCCTCGCTACCGACGGGCTACTCAGGGCCGCGCAGCGCCGGCACCGCGATCCTGTTCCTGCTGATGCCCGGCCAGCAGTCCGCCTGGCACACGGTCCGCAGCGCCGAGCTGTGGTTCCACCACCGGGGCAGTCCGCTGGTGCTGGAGATCGGCGAGCAAAAGGACGCCGCGACAAGCCTTCTGCTGGGCCCGGACATCGCTGCCGGGCAGCACCCGCAACTGCTGGTGCCGCCCGGCCATTGGCAACGGGCGAAGCCCCGCGATGACGAGCCCGCCCTGGTCAGCTGCGTCGTGGTGCCGGGCTTCGACTTCGCGGACTTCGCCCTCAGCCCTGCAACGACGACAGATTGAACTCGGCGCCGGTCGGGTCGGCCACCGCGGCCAGCCGGCCGTACGGCGTGTCCTCGGCCGGGCGCACCACCGATCCACCGTTGGCGACGATCAGCTCGATGGTCTTGTCCACATCGTCGGATCCCAGGAACGAGCACCAATGCGACGGCACCCCTTCGGGCATGAACGCGGCACCGTCCATCACGCCGATGAGCGCCTCACCGTCGAAGTTCGCTGTGCTGTAGCGGAATTCATCGGTGTCCGAGACGGTCTCGATGGTCCAGCCGAATGCCGAGCGGTAGAAGTCCAGGGCCTTCGCGTAGTCGCGGGTGGTCACCTGGTGATACACCGGCGCACCGGCCTCGTTGAACACCGCGAAACCCTCGTGCCCGCCCGGCTGCCAGACGCCGAAGACGGAACCTGTCGGATCGGTCATCATCGCCATCCGGCCCTTGGCCGGGATGTCCATCACCCCGCCGCAGTTGCCTCCGCCGGCCGCGGTCACCGCTGCAACGGCAGCATCGGCGTCGGCCGTGTGCAAGTAGACAGTCCAGGCATCCGGCGCGTTCCACTGCGGATCGTTGCGCATCAGCCCGGCCACCACCTGGCCGTCGACAAATGCGGTTACGTAGCCGCCGTATTCGGGGCCGCCGGTCTCGAACGTCCATCCGAACACTGCACCGTAGAACTGCTGGGCGCGCTCGAGGTCAGAGGTGGCCAGATCGGTCCAGGTGGGCGCGCCCAGCGGCGCGCTCTGACGGGTAACCACGATGGTGTCTCCTTCACGATGAGTGGTCGGTCGCTAGGTTTGACCGCCCTCGTGCGGAAAACTCATCGGTAGCGCGCGGAGATCTTCGCCCGGTGCTCGGCGGGTGAGCCAAAGAGTGACCGGTTGAGCGCGGCCCGCTTGAGGTAGACGTGCACGCCGCTCTCCCACGTGTACCCGATACCGCCGTGCAGTTGCATGGCCTTGCCGGCCACTTCGACCGCCGCCTCGGTGGCATAGGCCTTGGCCTTGGATATTGCAGTTACGGCGTCGTCGCCATCCGTCGCAATGGCTGCGTCCACCAGTTGGCGGGCCACCGAGATCGTCACGAGCATGTCAGCGCAGGCGTGCTTGACGGCCTGGAATGAACCGATCGGACGGCCGAACTGCTGGCGGACGCCGGTGTAGGCCGCGGTGGTGTCGAGCATGGCCTGCGCGACGCCCAGGCTGTCGCAGGCCACCGCGAGCGCGGCCCGGTCCGTCAGGCCCTGCAGTTGCGCCGCGGCGTCGCCGTCGAACCGCCACACCGCATGCTCGTCGACCTCGACGCCCTCGGCCGTCACGGTGGCGAGCCTGCGGGTCTCGTCGAGCACCGGCTGCTCGCTGACTGTCAGCCCGGGTGCGTCAGGGACGACGTCGACCAGCACCGCGCCCCCGTCGGCGTCCCGGGCGGGCAGCAGCAGCCGGTGAGCTCCGGTAGCGTCGGGCACGAAATCAGCGCGGCCGTGGACCCGCCAGCCCAGTCGAGTGGTGGCCAGCTCGAACGGCGCCGGTTCCCCGGTGCCCGGTAACGTCACGGCAGCACGGGCGCTTCCGGCCACCACCGCCTGCAGCAGGGCATCCCGGGAATCCTTGGACTGCAACGCATTCAGTGCGCCGATGGCCAGCACAGCACTGCCCAAGTAGCCGGTCGTGGCCGCGGCGCGGCCCAACTCCTCGCAGATCACCGCCACCTCGGCGAAGCTCGCGCCGGCCCCACCGGCTTCCTCGGGCGCGTCCAGCCCGACCCATCCCGCAGAAACCAGCAACGGCCAGTCGACGGTGTCTTTGGCCAGCAGATCGGCCGCCACCGAACGCAGGTCGTCGTGCAGCTCCGAAAATTCGCTCATCACACCGCACTCGGTTCTCGGGGCAGGCCCAGACCCCGCTCACCGATGATGGTGCGCTGGATCTCGCTGGCTCCGCCGGGGATCGTCCACTCCCAGGATCCGATGAAATCGAGCATCCAGGCGCCCGACTCCCAGCCGCTGGAGGCCGGTTTGGCCAACACGGTGTGGGCGGCCAACCCGCCGATCTCGGCACCAAATCCCGTCATCCGCTGCAACAGTTCGCTGTAATACAGCTTGACGATCGAAGCGTCGGCCGGGCCGGCCCGTCCCGCCTCGGTGCGTTCCACCAGATCTCGGCACAGCCCGCGCAGCCCGGTGAGCTCGATTTCGAACTGCGCCAACCGGTCTGCCACCACGGGATCGTCGAGGGGTGCGGCGTCCAGCAGCCACCTGAAGCCGGCATTGCTCAACCGCTCCGACAGTTCCAGCATGGTCATGCCACGTTCGGCACCGAGCGTGGCCTGGGCCACCTGCCACCCCTTGTTGACCGGGCCGATCAGGTTGGTCGCGGGGATCGCGACGTCGTTGAGGAAGATCTCGCAGAAGTGTGAATCCCCCACCGCGTTTCGGATCGGACGTACCTCGATGCCGGGTGTCGTCATGTCCATCAGGAAGTAGGAGATGCCGTGCCGTTTGGGCGCTTCCGGATCGGTGCGGGCCAGCAGCAGACACCAGTCGGCGTGCATCGCGCCGCTGGCCCACAGCTTCTGGCCGTTGACGATGAAGGTGTCGCCATTAGCTCGGGCCGTGGTGCGTAATGCCGCGAGGTCGGATCCGGCCTCCGGCTCGGAGAACCCTTGCACCCAGATCTCGCCGTCGAGGATGGCGGGCAGGTGCCGTTGCCGCTGCTCGTCGGTGCCCGCGGCCAACAGGGTTGAGGCGGCGTGGTGGATCCCGACGAAGGCCAGGACCAGGCGCGGCGCGTCGTGTGCGGCCAGCTCCTGATACAGCACGATCTGTTCGGCGACTCCCATGCCGCCGCCCCATTCGGCCGGCCAGTGGGGCACCGCGTAGCCGGCGGTGTGCAGCTCGGCGAACCAGGACTTCTGGAACGACACGAACTCGTCGTCACTGACGCCGGTCTGGTTGGCGCGCCAATCTTTCGGGACATGGGCTGCGCACCAGTCCCGTACGGTGGCACGGAACTCCTCGATGTCGCTCATGATGAGAACAACCCGGTGAGTCCGCGCCGGCCCAACCGAGCGGTGAGGATGTCGCGAGTCTTGGACACCCCGAACGGCAAGCGGCGCAGGGGCTGGCTGTAGCGCGACAGCCACGACAGCGTGGTCTCATCGCAGAAACCGACCGCGCCGTGCAGCTGATGGCACACCCGGAACACCACTTCGGCCGCCTCGATCGCGGCCAGCCGCAAGGCCAGCGCATCGTTGACCGCCTCGTCGGCCGGGTTCGTGACCAGGCTCCACAGCGTGTATTTGGCCAGCATGTCGACGCCGCTGCGCTCCACCTCGGCGTCGGTCAGCTGGAACTGCACACCCTGGAATGACGACAACGGCTGGCCGAACTGCTTGCGCAGGGTCACGTGGGCGACCGTGAGATCGATGGCCCGGTCCAGCATGCCGAGCAGCGTCCATGACGGAAGAGCCAGGGCCAACGCCACGTCGTTCGAGCCTGAACTGTCCGCGGCGCCAAGCTCGACCGCGGTGGCGAACGACGGGCCCGCCGCACCGGTGGCGGTCACAGTGCTACGCGCACCATCCAATGTGACTGCTGCCCAACGGTTGTCCAATCCCTGCAACGCCGCCTCCGGGGCATCGGCGTCGATGACGACCAGACCGTCGACGTCCAGATCCGCCGGGCGCGCCAACCGCTCCGCGACCGGATAGGGCAGCGCCCAATAGCCGGCGCTGCGGCACACCGCGGCCGCGGCCTCCAATGAGTCCGCATCGCTGCGTGGTTCGAGCTCGAACACACCCAGGCCGTCCAGCACCGGCGTGACCAACCCGGCCCGGGTGTCAGGCTTGGCGTCAGCCTGGGTCAGCAGCTGATCACCACCGGCGGCTTCGAACGCCTTCAGTGCCTCGCGGCCATACTCTTTCGCGTCATCGCTGAGATCCAGGATCATCGTCGTCACGCCTTTCCGGCCAGCATCGTCCGCGACAACAGGATGCGTTGCATCTCGATGCTGCCCGAGGACACCGTGGACGCCTGCGAGTAGCGCCAGTGATCCTCCACCTCGGCGCGGAAGTACTCGGCTTCCGGGCTGGCGCCGCGAGGCAAGGCTGCGGATATCTCCATCAGCACCTCGGCGCTCTCCTGGTCCAGCCGCGTCACCGCGATCCGATAGGCCGCGGAGTCACCGGGATTCACCCGACCGGTCGCCTGCATCGACACCACCCGGTAGGCCATCAGCCGGGCCCGGCGGCAGTGCGTGAGCATCCGCGTCCACCGGCCCCGCAGCTCGACCGGCAGTTGCTCCCATGTGTCGCCGAGCACCTCGGGCGCTGCCTGCAGCAGCCGCTCACAGCGCGCATAGCGGGCGATACCGACGCGCTCGAACGACACCACGTCCTGCACAATCGACCAGCCCTGGTCCACCGTGCCCAACACGTCGTCCTCGGTGACCTTGAGGTCATCGAAGAACACTTCATTGAGATGGTGCGGACCCATCATGGTGCGGATCGGGCGGACCGTGATCCCCGGTGAGTCCATCGGTACCAGGAAGATGGTCATGCCGTGTTGTTTTTTCTGGGCTGCGCCCTCTCCCAACTTGGAGGTACGGGCCAGCAGGAAGATCCATTGCGCCATCGTGGCGTAGGACGTCCAGATCTTCTGGCCGTTGATCCGCCAGCCGTCGTCCTCCCGACGGGCGAAGGTGCGCAGCGAGGCCAAGTCCGAGCCCGCCTCGGGCTCGGAAAAGCCCTGGCACCAGATCACTTCACCATTGGCGATCGGCGGCAGATGCTTGCGCTGCTGCTCTTCGGTGCCGTGCCGCATGATGATCGGGCCCACCCAGTTGACCCCCATGTACTGGGCTCCCCGCGGCTCGTGATGCGCCCACATCTCCTCGCGCACCACGGTCTGCTCCCACACCGACGCGTCCCCGCCACCGAACTCCTTCGGCCACGACATACACAGCAGGTGCTGCTGGGCCAGTGTCCGGCAGCACTGCTGAGCCACCGCCAGATCGGCGGGGTCATCGGTGAACGCGCCCAGGAAATCGGCGGGCACCTCCTCGGCGATCAACGCGCGCAGCTCACCGCGCAGCGTGTCAGCCGCCTCACCAAAATCGAAATCCACTCCTGGCCTTTCTCTCCGCCGCTCAGCCGGCGATCTCGCGGGATCGCAGCTCGGCAAGGACCTCATCGGTGTCCGCCCCGAGCTCGGGCGCATATCCGGCGACGTGACCCGGAGTCCGGGAGAACCAGGTCGGCACACCCGGCATCCGCACCTGCCCATGCGGAGTGTCGACGGTCTCGAACAAGCCGACCGCGTTGAGGTGCTCGTTCTCGAACAGCGCATCCGGGGTCAGCATCGGCGCCGCGGGAATCTCCAACTCCGCGAACAGATCCAGCCACTCCGCAGTGGTCCGCTCCTTGAGGGTCTGGGCCACCAGCCCGTACACCGTGTCGATCTTCTTCGCCCGCTGCTCCAAGGTCGCGTACTCGGCGCTGTTCCATGCGGGCTGCACCCGGTCGATGAAGGCGTTCCAGTGCTTGTCGTTGTAGACCAGCGCCGCGATGTGGCCGTCCTTCGTCTCGTACGGCTTGCGATTCGGCGTGACCGCGCGCGGGTATACCGCCGGACCCAGCGGAGGGTCGAACATGGCGCCGTTGGCATGTTCGACCAGCATGAAGGAGGCCATGGTCTCGAACATGCTGACCTCCACCTCCTGGCCCTCGCCGGTGCGTTCCCGGTGGAACAGGGCCATCGTCGTGGCGTACAGCGCGGTCAGGCCGGCCACCTTGTCGGCCATGATCGTGCCGACGTAGGAGGCCTCGCCGGTCAATTGCTGTTGCACGGCGGGCAATCCGCACTCGGCCTGGATGGTGTCGTCGTAGGCGGGGCGGTCGGCATCCGGCCCGCGCCGGCCGTACCCGTAGCAATTCGTATAGACGATGCCGGGGTTGATCGCCGCCACGTCGTCGTAACCGAAGCCCAGCTTGGTGATGGCCTTGGCCCGCATCGAGTGGATGAACACGTCGGCGTCGGCGATCAGGGCGCGCAGGTCCGCCTTGCCTTCCGGCGAACGTAGATCCAGAACCACACTGCGCTTGCCACGGTTGACGTTGACGAACACACCGCTCATGCCGGGCGCCGGGCCCACCGAGATGTAGCGGGTGTTGTCCCCCGCCGGGGTTTCGACCTTGATGACGTCGGCACCCATGTCGGCCATTATCTGCGTGCAGTACGGCCCCATCACCATGGCGGTGAGGTCGATGACCCGAACACCCTGCAGTGGACCGGATCTCATGATCGAACCCCCTCTGCGGCCCGTCCGAAGCTGTACCGGATGTGGTCGGCATGGCCGTCGGGAACCACCGGGAAGATCACCGGCTCGCCGACGTCACGGATGGTGTCCATCTGCTCGCTTACCTCCTCCACGGTCCACGACGGCCGGTACACACCCGGGCTTTCGACGACGACAGCGCGGGCGATCCGGCCGGCGATCGCCACGAAGTATTCGCCGGTGACCGAACAGGTTTCATGCGCCAGCCAGCCGACCGCCGGAGCCACCAGGCCGGCGCCCATCGGCGGGTACGCCGAGGTGTCCAGGCCTTCGGCCATCCGAGTTACCGCACCGGGAACGATCGCGTTGCACAGCACACCCTCGGAAGCGCCTTCGAGTGCCACCACATTGCACAGCCCGAGGATCCCGGCCTTGGCGGCCGCATAGTTGGCCACCTCGTGGTTGCCGTACAGCCCACCGATCGACGAGGTCAACACCACACGGCCGTATCCGGCGTCGCACATCAACGGAAATGCCGGGCGCACAACGTGAAACGCACCGCGAAGATGCACGTCGAGTACGGCGTCGAAGTCGTGGTGGCTCATCTCCTTGAGCGGCGCGCGCCGGACCGTCCCCGCGTTGTGGATGAGGATGTCCACGCGACCGAACTGTTCGACGGCGGTGTCGATGATGGCCTGGCCGCCTTCAGGTGTGGCCACCGAATCGGTGACGGCGACGGCTTGCCCACCGGCGGCGGTGATTTCGTCGACGACGCTCTGTGCGGGCGCCGAGTCGGTACCATCGCCGGTGAGGCTTCCACCGGGATCGTTGACGACGACCTTCGCGCCTCTCGACGCCAGCAGCAGGGCATATTCGCGGCCCAGTCCCCGGCCGGCGCCGGTGATGACGGCGACGCGATCGTCGAATCGGAGTGTGCTCAAGCGAAGGGCTCCTCGCCCTCGAGTTTGGTGCGCTGCAACAACCGTCCCGACGTCGGGTCGTACGGGGTGGCCCGGTGCATCGTTCCGGTGTTGTCCCAGATGACCAGATCACCGACCGTCCACTTGTGCCGGTAGGTGAAGTCCGGCTGAGTGGCCCAATCCCGCAGCCTCACCAGCAGTTCGGCGCTCTCCCTGAAATCCTTGTCGACGATGTGACGCGCGGTGGCGCCGAGCACCAGCGACTTACGTCCGGACTGATGCGTCCACACCAACGGCAGTTCCCGGTCCCCGATCGCCATCATGCGGCGCAGCGTCTTTGTGCTGGGTTCGGGGTCGTAGTAGAACAGCGTGTTCCACGCCGAGTGCATGACTCGCAAGCCCTCGATGTCGGCCTTGTCCTCATCGGACAGGTCGTCGTAGGCGGCGTAGGTGTTGCAGAACTCGGTGTCGCCTTCGTCCGGGTTTCCCAGCCTCACGCTCTGCAGCAGCGAGGCCAGGATCGGCACCTCGTTCATCGTTCCGTCGATGTGCCAGTAGAGCGAACCTTTGAGGTAGTCGGCCTGCTTGTTCACCTCGGTGTCCAGCGAGACCTTGTACAGCTTCTCACCCTGGTGCTCGGGTGCGAACGTGCCGAGGGTTTCGGTGAACGCGATCTGCTCGTCATCGGTGAACCCGACCTGCGGGAAGACCAGCACCCCGCGCTGCTCCAGCAATTCCCGGATCCGGCCGGCATGTTCGCCGGAGAGCAACGTGGCCTTGTCGGCGCGGATCTCGGTGCCGATGCGCGGCTTGATATCCCGCGTTTGCAGTGCCGTAGTGGTGGTCATGAGGTGAGCTCTAGTCCGTCGAGATCTCCCTTGTCCCGCCATTCTGCAATCAACTCGTCGAACGCGTAGAAACCGGGTGAGTAGAAATCCCCGAGGAACGCGCCATTGCGCTCCGCGCCGCCACGGCCCTCGTTGTTGTAGTAGCCGGGCGTGCAGGATAATTCGAACGCCGAGTTGTCGATCGACAGTTCACGGACCGTGGCAACCCAGGCATCCTGGCCCTCCTGGCTGGGTTCCACCGTGGTGGCACCCCGATTCTGGGCCTCGGCGATGATGTAGGCGATGTGCTTGGCCTGCTGTTCGAACATCGCCGTGGTGTTGGCCGACACTCCGCCCTGGATGAAACCCATGAAGAACTGATTGGGGAATCCGCGGCTGGTCATCCCATGCAGGGTTTTGTAGTCGTTCTGCCAGTAGTCGAACAGCGACAGTCCGTCGCGGCCGACGATGTTGTCGATCGCGAAGCGGCGGTGGATCTCGGTGGAGATCTCGAATCCGCTCGCAAAGATCACGCAGTCGACCTCGTATTCGACACCGTTGGCGACAATGCCCTTCTCCGTCAGCCGTTCGACCCCCTTGGATGCCGACACGTCCACGAGTTTCACGTTGGGCCGGTTGAACGTCGTCAGGTAATGCTCGCTGGAGGTCGGCCGCTTGCACATGAAGCGGTAGTACGGCTTCAGCGCCTCAGCGGTATCGGGATCCTCGACGATCTCGGCGACATGGCGACGCAGCCGCTCCATGATCTTGAAGTCTTCCTCTTCCCGGAACGCCATGATCTGCTCGATAGTCACCTCGGCGGGGTTTGCGGTGGCCGCGATGCGGGCTGTCAAGTTGCGCCCAAGCTCGGTCCAGAAGTCGCACACCAGGTCTGGCTCACCGAACACCACCCCGACGAACGGCGACCAGTTGTGGAAGTTGCGCTTGCGTACTTCCTGCCACCCTGGTTGCAGGGAGGCGGCCCAGGCCGGATCGGTGGGTGGGTTGGTGCGTGCGTCGACCGATGACGGCGTGCGCTGGAAGACGAACAGTTCCTTGGCGTCGCGACCCAGGTGCGGCACGAGCTGGATACCCGTCGCGCCGGTGCCGACGAGGGCGACGCGCTTATCAGCCAGCTTATGCAGCCCGCCATTGGCGTCGCCGCCGGTGTAGTCGTAATCCCATCGTGCGGAATGGAATACGTGCCCCTGGTAATCCTTGATGCCGGGGATGCCGGGCAGCTTCGGCCGGTTGTAGGAGCCCTGCGCCATGACCACGAACCGGGCCCTGATGTCGTCGCCGCGGTTGGTGCTGATCTGCCAGCGCTGTGCCGCGTCGTCCCAACGCAACTCGCGTACCTGGGTGGAGAACAGCGCGCCGTCGTACAGCCCGAAATGCTTGCCGATGTTGCGGCAGTGCTGGAAGATCTCGGCTCCGTCGGCGAACTTCTTGCTCGGCATGAAATCGAGTTCTTCGAGCAGCGGGATGTAGCAGTAGGCGTCGTTGTCGCACTGGATTCCAGGGAAGCGGTTCCAGTACCAGACCCCACCGAAGTCTCCGGCCATCTCGATGACCCGGATTCCCTCGACGCCGGCCTTCTTCAGATACGCCCCGGCGAGGAGACCGGCGAACCCGCCACCGAGGATGACGACGTCGGAGTCCTCGGTGATCGGATCCCGTTCGGTCACCGTGGTGTACGGGTCGACTTCGTAAAACTCGGCGAACTCGCCTTCCAGCTCCAGGTACTGGTCACCGCCTTCGGGTCGCAGGCGCTTGGCCCGTTCGGCGGCGTACTTCTCCCGGATCGCATCGATGTCGATATCGGTGGGGACGTCGGTGGGACCGCACGTACTTTCGGTCATGCGTTGGCCTTCTCCGGAAGTGCGGCCGGGTGCAGCGGGGCCGGCATGTCGTGCACGGCGGGCAGCACCTCTTGCGCGAACAGCTTGACCGAGTCCATGGCCAACTCATATGGCATGGTGCCGAACTGCGGAACGATGGTGACCTCGCAGAACGAGCAGGCCTCCTGTGCGGCCTTGAGCTTCTCGAACACCGTGTCGGGGGTGCCGATCAGCAGGTTGGAGGCGTGGTATCCGGGCGGGCCACCCTTCTTCTGGTTGCCGACCTCCGAGGCCAGCACCGCGGTCGCGCTGGCCTCCCGGGCGGCGTAGGCCTCATAGCCCTTGACCCCCTTGAAGTTCGAGGCGTCGGCAAAACCGTAGTGCACGTTGACGTCCCGGTTGGCGGTCCAGATCCACTCCTCGGTTTGCGCCACCTCGTCCTCGGAGCCCACGCAGTACATGAACATCACGTTCTTGGGCTGACACGGGCCCAGGCCCTCCTCGGCGCGGAAGGTGTTGACCTTGCGCACCTCCTCGCCGGCATCGGTGATCGGCTTGTTGCCGACGAACAGCGGGACCATGCCGCGTCGGGACAGGATCTCCAGCGACTCGGCGGTCGAGGACGAGCTGTAGATCCGGTCGAACAGGTCGGTGCTGATCGGCTCGGGACGCAGCGACATCTCGGGGAAGCTGAAGATCTTGCCGTCATAGGAGAAGCGCTCACCGGAGAAGGCCAGCTTGAGAATGTCCAGCGTCTCGTTGAACCGGTCGCGGCTCTCCTCACGCGGTACACCGACCGCGGCGAACTCACCCTTGGACACCCCGCGGCCCAGACCGATCGTGGTGTAGCGACCGTTGGAGACGATGTCGAGGTAGGCGATCTGGGTGGCCAGCCGGATCGGGTTCCACCACGGCACCACCGCCACGAACGTGCCGAGGCTGACCCGCTCGGTGCGCCCGGCGAAATATGTCAGCGCCTGAATCGGGTTGGGCGTCATGCCGTATGGCGTGCCGTGGTGCTCGGGGAACCAGATCCCGTCGAAACCCAGCGGCTCGGCCAGGTCGCCGAGGGCCAGCGCGGCCTGCACACACTTGTAGTCCGGGGTGGCCGGCGGGGTGCTGAAATCACCGGCGAGCACTCGCTCCCAGTCGTGGGAGTTCTGCGCCCCGGTACCCAGATTGACCTTCATGTTGTCTCCTTACTCGGCGATTTGTGTGCACTTAGCGGCGGTGGGCGCCGGTGGATGCACCCAAATCACTGGATGTCTCGGGGCTCTCCGGTGCCCATGTACTTGGAAAGTTGGTAGTGCAGGTTGACCGTGCTGCGTTCGCGGTAGGGATTGGGCAGAGTTCCGGGGAAGCCAGCAGATTTCATCCCCTGCTGCACCGCCGCCATGTTCGAGAAGTCCTGCGGCAGCACCGACAGCCAGTTCGGTGAGTCCTTCGGGGTATAGGCCCACTCGGTCTGCGGCTCTTCCCCTTTGGGGTACAGCTCGAAGACGGCGACCTCGAAGATGCACTTGTCCGGGTTGTAGCCGGGATCGGGGCGGGCGCTGTAGCACAGCGCACTGGTCAGCCCCTGCCCCACTTGGAAGTTCGGGAAGATCTGCCACGCCGTGCCGCTCTGCCCCAGGATGTCCGGCGGGATGGTCGGCCAGATCACGCCGCGCGCCTCATCATCGCGGCGAGCCGAGGACAACCAGTGCTCGAGCACCTTGTCGGCGGGAGTGCCTTCGGGCAGTTCGTCCACCAGCCGCTTGGCAGCGTTGACCAGTGTCTGCGTGGTGGTCGCGTTGGTCTCTTCCATGGTGTAGACCTGCATCTCGGCAGTGGAGATGCGCGGATCACCGGTTCCCAGACGGATCTTGGACTTGGTCTCGTCCAACCCTTTCGGCGCGTCGTAGCCGATGTTGCTGTGCTTGCCCTGCGCCTTCGCCCAGCCCTTGAATTCGCCGAATTTGTTGAACTCCGGGTGCGTGGTGAACACATGGTAGGTCTCGTTGAAGGCCTCCATCGCGACCTTCCAGTTGCAGTCGAAGTACAACCACTTGCGCCACTTGTAGCGCATGTTCTCCAACCCGAACGGGTCCAGGATCTTGGCCGCCGGGTACAGGTAGTCGATCAACGGCTCGCAGTGCGGGTCCATGTTGATGAACAGCCACCCGCCCCAGGTATCCACCTGCACAGGCGCCAGGTGCGTATTGCGCGGAGTGAGCTTGCCCTGCCAGTCATCCAGTTCCCGGATGTGGGTACAGGCGCCGTCGAGACCGTAGGTCCAGCCGTGGAATCCGCAGACGAAGGATTTCCGGGCGCGGCCGGTGGCGTTCTTGTCCCCCTCGGGGGTGTCGATGAGCTTCCGGCCACGGTGCATGCAGACGTTGTGGTGGGCGGCAAAGGTGTCCGCGCCGGTTCGTACAATGATGATCGAGTCGTCGAGGATGTCGTAGGTCAGGTAGTTACCGACCTCGGGGATCTCCTCCACCCGGCCGACCTGCTGCCACACCTTGCGCCACAGCCGATCCCGTTCAGCGCGTGCGTAATCCGCGGAGATGTAGGCCTCGACCGGGATGGTCGTCGGCTGCGACAAGTCCTCGGCGATGACTCCGGTCGAGTCGTCCGGTTCGGCGTCGACGTCCATCGCGGCGTCGAGATCGGTTTCGGTGTGGGCCATTAGATCCTCCTGATGGCTTCGCGGAAGGATTCGTCTTTGAGGAACAGCGAGGTGTTGTCGGCGCCGAGATGGGTCCAGCGCAGGTTCAGCCCGCCATCGACCAGGATGGTCTGGCCGGTGATGTAGCTCGACAGGTCCGAGAGCAGGAACAGGATCGCCCCGGCCTGCTCCTCCGGAGTGCCGCGCCGGCCCATCGCGATCGCCCGCTGGTCACGCTCTGGGTCGGCGTCGACATAGGTTGCCGAGGCGGCGGTTTCGGTCACCCCGGGGGCAACGGCGTTGACCCGGATGCCTTCTGCGGCAAGCTCTGCGGCCATGGTGCGGGTGGCCGCCACGATCGCGGCCTTCGCCGTGCCATAGGCGACGTGATACGGCGCGGTGTTCATCCCGCTGATCGACGACACCGAAACGATCGAGCCCGGGTTGCCCTGCGACCGGATCTCGGCCGCCACTGCCTGGCTCATGAAGAACATGGTTTCCAGGTTCGCGGTGAACAACTCGCGCCAGTCGGCGCGTGAGACGCGGGTGGCCGGCATCCAGGTGGACGGTGCCGCGCCGCCGGCGACGTTCACCAATCCGTACAACGTCCCGTCGGCGTCGCGGGCCGCGTCCAGCACGGTGGCGATGCCCTCGTCGGTCGAGGCGTCGGCCGCCACCGTCACCACGTTCAGCCCCTTGTCGGCCAGTGGTGCCACGTGCGTGTCGAGGTTGTCCTGCGACCGGCTCACCGCCACCACGGTGGCCCCGGCCTCGGCCGCCATTCGGGTCACGGTGGTGCCGATGCCGCCGCCACCGGCGCCCGACACCACCACAACCCGGCCGTCCAAGCTCAGGGAACTGTCCATTCGCAACCCTTGCCGCTTAATTGTCCGGACAACCAATGAGGATCTTCATATTGGAGAACACTATTCCGCAGCACTTATTCAACCGTCAAGGGTGGATCTGAGCTTTCTGACAGCTATTGTCTGGACTACAGCGAGTTGCTAACGTCCGAGGTCATGAGCGCCCTATCGGCAAATCCCGGCATCACCAACGCGAGGTACACCGCAAACCCGGCCGTGGCCGAGAACTGGACGCTGCAGCAGGTCACCGGCCCCAGCCGGTTGTTCGGCGCGAACGGCCTGCGCACCGGCCCGGATGGCCGGATCTACGTCGCACAGGTCACCGGCAGCCAGATCAGCGCACTCGACCTGGACACCGGACAGCTGGAAACGGTCAGCGCCAAGGGCGGCGACATCATCGCTCCCGACGACGTGGCCTTCGATCCGGAGGGCAACCTCTACGCCACCGAGGTGATGGACGGCCGCGTCAGCGTGCGCTCGGCCGACGGCACCACCCGCGTCCTGCGCGACGACATCCCCTCGGCCAACGGCATCACCTTCCATCAGGGCCGGTTGTTCGTCGGGGAATGCCGTGAGGGCGGCCGCCTCATGGAGTTCGACCTGGCCGGCGGTGCCCCGCGCATCCTGCTGGAGGACGTGCCCTCGCCCAACGCGATGGAGGTCGGCCCCGACGGGCTGCTCTACTTCCCGGTGATGGGTGCCAACGAGATCTGGCGCATTGATCCCAACGGCGGCGAACCGCATGTGGTGGCCGGCGGGCTCGGGGTACCGGACTCGGTCAAGTTCGACGCCGACGGCTACATCGTCTCCACCCAGGTCGCCAGCGGCCAGGTGCTGCGCATCGACCCCCGCAGCGGCGAGCAGACGCTGCTGGCCCAGCTCAACCCCGGCTTGGACAACTGCACCTTCGTCGACGGCCGGCTGTTCGTCTCCAACTTCACCGGCGAGATCACCGAGATCCTGGCTGGTGGCAGCCAGGCCATGCTGCCGGGCGGCTTGAACTGGCCGCTGGATCTGACCGTCGGTCCAGACGGCAACCTCTACGTCGCCGACGGCACCTACTTCTACCGGGTCGGCCCCGACGGAGAACTGCAGACCGTGGCGATGCTGTTCTCTCCCGGCTATCCGGGGTTCCTGCGGGGGGTTATCGCCTCGGGCCCAGGCGAATTCATCGTCACCACCGCCGCGGATACCGTGGCTCGGTTCGGCCCGACCGGGGCCGAGGACGAGGTCAGCCAGGTACTGGCCAGCGGCGTCGACCAGCCCTACGGCGTGGCGCAGGCTCCGGACGGTTCCGTCGTGGTCGTCGAACAAGGTGCGGGACGGCTACTTTCGGTGCGGGACGGCGCGGTCAGGGTGCTGGCGTCCGGGCTCGACACCCCTGTCGGTGTGACGATCGGCCCCGACGGCGCACCGCTGGTGTCGGTGGCCGGCGCCGTTCTCCGGGTCAGCGGCGGGACTGCGCAACCGCTGGTCGACGGATTGCACACGCCGCACGGCATTCTCGTGCGCGACGGTGTGCTCTACATTGTCGACTCCGGCAGCAAGGAGCTCATCGGCTACGACCTGCACGACGCGGGCCGCACCACGATCGCCACCGGGCTGCCGGTCGGGCCGCCGCCCGGCGTGACCCCCAAGCCACTCAAGGGCATGCCGCCGTTCTCCGGCCCGCAGGGCCCGTTCGCCGGGATCGCCGCGGGAGCCGATGGGACGCTGTACATCTCGGGCGACGGCGACGGCAGCGTGCTGGCGCTGCACAGAGGCTGACACGATGACCATCACGCCGGCCGACCACCGCTACCTACAGGTCGCGCGCACCCTGCGCAAGGAGATCGTCGACGGGGTGTACCCGGTGGGCTCCCAGTTGCCCACCGAACACGAACTGTGCGAGCGGTTCGAGGTCAGCCGCTACACCGTGCGCGAGGCGCTGCGCCGGCTGCGCGACGACAACCTTGTCACGTCTCGGCCCCGGGCCGGGACCACGGTCGCACCGCGGGCGGCGACGAATACGTATGCACAGGACGTGGTCTCGATCAACGACCTGTTGGCGTTCGCCACCGGCGCCCAGTTCACTATCGAGTCCAATGCCATGGTCACGATCGACAAGGAGTTGGCCGAGCGCACCGGACTCCCGCTCGGTGAGCAATGGCTGGCGGTACGCGGCTACCGGCAGTCCGATGACGATCCGGCGCCGGTGTGCCGCACCGAGTACTACATCAACCGCAGCTTCGCCGCCGTCGGACGTCTGCTGCAACGCCATTCCGGTCCGATCTTCCCGCTGATCGAAGATCTCTTCGGGGTCAGCATCGTCGAAGTGCACCAGGAGATCTCAGCGATCGTCACCTCACCCGAACTCGCCGCGGGCCTCAAGGTCAGTGCCGGCTCCGCGGCCCTGCAGATGCAGCGCACCTACACCACCTCCGACGGCGAAATCGCCCAGGTCACCGTCAACACCCACCCGTCCGACCGGTTCCGTCACTCCATGACGATGCGCCGGGTCAAGGGCTGAAGCACGGTGCGAAATCTGGTGCGACGGGACGAGGCCCGTGCGGCCGACGCCTACGCCCACGGGCTATGGGTGTCCACCACCCTGGTCGACGCCCTGGCCGAGGCGGCGCGGGACACCCCCGACCGGGCATTGGTGATCGACGGCGGCATCACGCTGACGGCCGGCGAACTCCAGGACCGGGCAAGGGCTCTGGCGCTGCAACTGACTGAGTGGATGCCGACGGGCAGCGTGGTGTCCTTCATGCTGCCCAACTGGCACGAGGCCGCGATCGTCTACCTCGGCGCCACGCTGGCCGGTATGACCGTCAACCCGATCCTGCCGTCACTGCGCGACCGGGAACTGTGCTTCATCCTCGACGATGCGCAGAGCCGGGCGATCTTCATCCCCGCCCAGTTCGGTGGCCACGACTACGCCGCGATGCTCACCCGGGTGGTGGGCCAACTGGTCGCGCCACCGGAAGTGGTGGTGCTGCGCGGTGATCCGGGCCCGCACCACGCCTTCGACACCCTGCCGGCGGCACCGGACCGCGAACTACCCACGCTGGACCCGGACGACATCCGGATGATCATGTACACCTCGGGCACCACCGGCCGCCCCAAAGGGGTGCTGCACAGCCACAACTCGATCAACGCGCTGATCCGCCAGCTGCGCGAGCACTGGATGATCGACCCAGGCGACACCTTCCTGGTGCCCTCGCCCATCGCGCACATCGGCGGCTCCATCTACGCCTTCGAATGCCCCTTGTTGCTGGGCAGCACCGCGGTGCTGATGGAACGTTGGAACGCCGAGGATGGGGTCGGCCTCATGACCGAACACCGATGCACCCACATGGCCGGGGCCACACCCTTTCTGGAGCAGCTGCTGGGAGCCGCCGAACGGTCCGGCACGCGGCTACCCGATCTCAAGGTGTTCATCTGCGGTGGCGCATCGGTGCCGCCGTCGCTGATCCGCCGGGCGTCGGGCTACTTCGACCGCGCCGTGGTCAGCCGCGTCTACGGATCCACCGAGGTTCCGGTCACCACCGTCGGATCGCTGACCCCCGGCGGCGTCGAGCACGCCGCCGAGACCGACGGGCGCCCCGGCATCGCTGAGATCCGGCTGGTCTCCGGGGAAATCCGGGCCCGGGGCCCGCAGATGCTGCTGGGCTATTTACACCCCGAAGACGAGATCGAATCCTTCGACGAGAACGGCTTTTTCCGCACCGGAGACCTCGGCCGCTGGGTGGACGGCGACTACCTGCAGGTGACGGGGCGGGCCAAGGACCTCATCATCAGAAACGGCGAGAACATCTCCCCCAAGGAGGTCGAAGACCTCCTGGTCGGTCAGCTCGGCATCATCGAGGCGGCCGTGGTCGGCCTGCCCGACGAGCACACCGGGGAACGCGCCTGCGCGGTGCTTGTCACCACCGACGGCAAGCGCCCTGGCGTCACCGACCTGGGTCGGCTCCTGGCCGAGCACGGGCTGGCCCGGTTCAAAACACCCGAACGGGTGGAGATCTGGGAATCCCTGCCGAAGAACGACGCGGGCAAAGTGTTGAAGCATCAGATCCGAGAGACGCTGAAGGGGCACGACTAATGCAGGTTGCGATCGTCACCGGAGCCAGCAGCGGAATCGGATTCGGCTGTGCCACCGCACTCGCCGAGGCAGGCATGGCAGTGCTCGGCACCGGCCGCGACGAAGACCGGCTCGCCGAACTCGAACAGGTCGTCGGCGACCCGGAGCGCATCGCCACCGTGGCCGTCGACCTCACCGACGATGACGCCCCACAGCGCATCGTCGAAGCCGCGTTGACCCGCTGGGGCCGCATCGACTTCCTGGTCAACAATGCCGGCATCGGCAGCCCCAAACCCCTGCACGAAACCGACGACGAAACCCTCGACCGCTTCCTCGGGATCATGCTGCGGGCACCTTTCCGGTTGGCTCGAGATGTGCTGCCGCACATGGGCCCCGGATCGGCGATCATCAACGTCACCTCCACCTTCGCCGTCGTCGGCGGATTGCGCGGCGGCGCATACTCGGCGGCCAAGGGCGGACTGACCGCGCTGACCACCCACATCGCCTGCCAGTACGGTGCGCAGGGCATCCGGTGCAACGCGGTCGCACCCGGTGTCACCGTCACCCCGATGGTCGAGCAGCGGCTGAACGATCCCGGCTTCCGCAAGATGCAGACCGAGATGACCCCGCACACCCGGCTGGGCCGGGTCGAGGACATCGCCGCCACCGTGGCGTTCCTGTGTTCTGAGGGCGGCAGCTTCATCAACGGGCAGACCATCGTCGTCGACGGCGGCTGGAGTTCGACGAAATACCTGTCGGAGTTCGCGCTCCACTCTGAATGGATTGCGCCATGAACATTTTCGCGGTGCTCGAACAGGCCGCGGCCCGGTTCGGCGATCGGGGCGCGGTGTTCCTGGGTGAGCGTCAACTGCTCACCTGGGCGCAGTTGCGTGACCGCGCGCTGCGGCTGGCCACCTCGCTCAAAGCGCTCGGCGACCGCGGCACCCGCATCGCCGTGGCCAGCGAGAACCGGCCCGAGATCGTCGAGCTGATGTTCGCCATCTGGGCGGCCGAGTGCGTGTTCGTGCCGATCAACTACAAGCTGCATCCCCGCGAGATGGCCGACATCCTGGCCGATTCCGGTGCGGCCCAGGTGTTCGCGTCGGCCAAGATCGCCGGCGACCTGTCCGCGGCCACCGACGTGCCCGTCGAGACCATCGGCAGTCAGGACTACTCGGACCGGTTCGGCTCCGAGCCTGCACATCCGCCGACCACCGATCCAGGCGCGCTGGCCTGGCTGTTCTACACCAGCGGCACCACCGGAAAATCCAAGGGCGCCATGCTGTCCCACCGCAATCTGATGGCGATGACGGTGGCGCACCTGGCCGATTTCGACGACCCGGACCAGAACTGCAGCCTGATCCACGGTGCCCCGATGTCCCACGGCTCCGGGTTGTACATTCCGCCCTACGTACTGCGCGGCGCCCGCCAGGTGGTGCCCGAATCCGCCGCGTTCGAACCCGACGAGTTCCTGGACCTGTGCGCCCATCACCCCGGCAGCAGCGCCTTTTTGGCTCCGACCATGGTGCAGCGCCTGATCCAGACCGGCCGTCCCCGCCCCGAAAACCTCAAAACCGTGGTCTACGGCGGCGGACCGATGTACGTCGACAGCCTCAAGAAGTCGTTGGCCGCCTACGGCCCGATCTTCGTGCAACTCTACGGCCAGGGCGAGGCCCCGATGACGATCACCGGGCTGCGCCGCGCGGACCACATCGACGCTGACGACGCGACGCTGGGCTCGGTCGGATACCCCCGCTCTGGCGTCGAAGTGGCCGTGCTGAACGACGACGGCACGCAAGCCGCCGTCGGGGAGATCGGTGAGATCGTCTGCCGCGGCGACGTCGTCATGTCGGGCTACTGGAACAACCCGGCCGCCACCGCCGCCACGCTCAAGGACGGTTGGCTGCACACCGGGGACATGGGTTCCTTCGATGCCCGCGGCTACCTCACCCTGCGCGACCGCTCCAAGGACGTGGTGATCAGCGGGGGCAGCAACATCTATCCCCGCGAGGTGGAGGAAGCACTGCTCGAACATCCGGACGTGGTGGAGGCGGGTGTGGTGGGAGCCCCCGACTCGGATTGGGGTGAGGTGGTGGTCGCCTTTGTGGTCGGAGACGTCGACGCCGCTGCGCTAGATGCGCACCTGCTGGAACGCATCGCTCGGTTCAAGCGGCCCAAACGCTACGAGTTCATCGATGCGCTGCCCAAGAACAGCTACGGCAAGGTGCTCAAACGCGAATTGCGGGAGCGGTTGACGCGGTGACGTTTCGGTCCCCCCACGTTGAACTCAGACCTGAATCTGCCCACCGTCGACTGCCAGTTCCGCCCCGGTAATGAAGCTGCTCTGGTCGGAGGCCAGGAACAGCACTGCGGCGGCTATCTCGTCGGGCTGGCCCACCCGCTTCACCGGCAACTGAGCCGCCCAACCGTCCAGCAGATCCTGCGTCCGGTCAGCGGGTGCCAGGCCCGTGAGTCCGGGAGTCTCGACCGGGCCGGGAACGACGGTGTTGACGCGGATCTTGCGGTCAGCCAGTTCGGCGGCCCAGGTGCGGCCCAGGGAGCGGATGGCAGCCTTGGACGCGGCGTACAGCCCGAATGCCGGGAGGCCCTTGGCGGCGGCGGTGGATCCGGCCAGCACCACCGAGGCGCCTTCATTGAGCAGCGGCAGCGTCTTCTGCACGGTGAACACCGTGCCGGCCACGTTGCGGTCGAAGTTGTCGCTGTAGTGCTGCGGCGTCACCTCGGCGAGAGTGGCGAAATCGCCGCCGCCGGCGTTGGCGAAGACAACGTCGAGACCCTGGCCGCGCTTGGCGATCTCAGCGGCGAGGGCGTCGAGTTCTTCCGGCTTGCTGATGTCGCTCTGCACGCCGTGCGCGCCGATCGACGCGGCAGCCTCGTCGAGGCGGGTGCGGTCGCGCCCGGTGATGAAGACATACGCGCCTTCATCGGCCAGCTGCTTGGCGGTCGCCAGACCGATGCCCGAGGTTCCACCGGTGACCAGTGCCGTCTTGCCGTCGAGTTGTCCCATGAGCGAGCTCCGTTCGTGTGTGGTTCGTGCGGTTCGCCCACTACAACCTAGGTGACATGTCACCTATTCCGGCGAGTTCAGAACCGTCCACATTCGAACGATGCGTTCATCGGATATCTCGGCGACGTCGAAGCCGGACGCGACCGTCGTGTCGTCCGGCGTGCGGACCTCCCAGGCCAGAAAGCCCAGGCCGCGAGTCTGGCGCACCGGGCCCGCCTTCGCGAAGTGAAGACCCGGTGACTTCTCCTGCAGTTCAGCAGCCTTGGCGTTCAACTCATCATGACCGGTGGCAGTGCCTTCGTCGTCGATCCACTGCACATCAGCCGAGTAGGTATCGGCGATCGCCGCGGCGCGGCGCTGCGGGTCGCGCTCGTCGAACACGGCCAGCAGATTAGCCTCCATCAGGCGGGTAATGACGTCACTCAATGTCCTGCTCCTGAATCTTTAGGTGATTAATCACCTAAAGATTAGTTCGGCGCAGGCGGTAGCGAGCAGTTGTGATTGAGGTGGACGTGTATGTGCTCCAGCGCAGCGGTGAACGGGCCGAGCAAGTTCTCGGGCAGGGGATCGAAGAACAGGCTGCGCACCAGGTCGACATGCCCGGGTGCCGCCTCGGCGATCGCCCGCCGGCCGCTCGCGGTGAGCACGACGTTGGTGGTGCGGCCGTCTTCGGTGCTGGGGCAGCGCTCGGTCAGGCCGCGTTGTTCCATGCGCCGCAGCTGATGTGACAGCCTGCTTCGTTCCCAGCCGATCTGCGCGGCCAGATCGCTGACCCGCATGCCCGCGGCGTTGTCGGCACTGAGCGCCACCAGCACGTCATAGTCGGCCAGCGACAGTCCGGAGTCTGCCTGCAGCTGGCGGTTGATTTCGTAGTTCATCCGCAGCTGGACCCGCATGTACGCGACCCAGGCGCGCTGCTGTTTCGGCGTCAACCATCCCCGCTTTGGTGATGTGTCCCGCACTTTTCTCGGCGTCACATTTGTCAGTATGACGGTCCGCGCATCAGTTGAACCCGGACAAATCAAGCGACTGAGGTCGACGGCCTTCACTTGGTGAGATGTTCGGCCACTACCGTCCGAGGGCGGTCAAGGCGTCGCCAATCCGCCGGAAGCGCCTGATCAACCCCCTCACCACATGAGCCCGCGGATCAGCGCAGTCGGCGGGATGTCCTCGGCGGCAATCAATCCCGCCGGAGCATCACACACCCAGTCGATCGCGTTGACCACCCGCGCCGCGGTCGACAGACATCCGGCGTCGGTCACGTCGAGCGTCGGATGGGACAGCTCAGTGCTCACCTCGATGCGTGGCTCGCCCTCCACGATCACCTTGTGCACGCCGGACTGACCGTCAGGCGGATACTCCCAGTCCGGAGCCGCCGCCGGGGTGAGCCGGGTGGTGTGCTCGACAGTGATGACCGGAACGCCGCCGCGGATGCCTTCGGCGGCGAATCGGGTGCCGGCCAATTGCCCTGGTTCGACGGTCATCATCGTGCACTCGATGCGCTCGGTGGCGTACCACGGCTCGAACCGCTGACGAACCTCGTCGAGCTCCACGCCAAGATGATGGGCCAGATTGCGCACCAATCCGCCGAACATCGCCGTGATCACGCCCGGCTGGAATGCCATCGGCAGCTCGTCGTCCGGAGTGGTGCCGAAACCCATGGCGGTGCCGGTGTATTCGTAGTCGTCGTAGCTGCCGTAGTCGAAGATCTCCTTGACGGTCACCGACTCGGCGCGCGTGACGAGGCTGAGCGCTGCGTACACCGCGGTGTCCCCCGAGTATCCGGGGTCGATGCCGTTGACGTACAGCGAGGAGTTCCCGACCGAGCACGCCTCCTCAAGTGGTACCCGCAACCAATCGTCGGCCTGGCGCGGTGTCACCAACCACACCATGGAGGTTCCGACCACATTGATCCCGGCGGCCAGGAACCGCGACATCTGCTCGATCGCCTCCATCGGCCGCGTCTCACCCAACGCCGTGTAGACCACGCAATCGGGCCCGAGCGCGATGAGCGCGTCGATGTCGTCGGTCGCGATGACACCGGTCGGCTCGCCGATTCCACACAATTCGGCAGCGTCCCGGCCGACCTTGTCCGGACCGGAGGCATGAACACCCACCAGTTTGAGGTCCGGCCTGCCGATGATCGCCGCCAGCGAATGCCTACCGACGTTGCCGGTGGAGAATTGGACCACTCTGCGCATCGTCAACTGTTCCTGCTCAGTAGTCGGGAATCGGCAACGGCGAGTTGTTCGAGTCGATACCGCCGTCGACGTGGAAGATCGCGTTCGTTGCGTAGCAATCGCGCGTAGACAGATACACGCACAACCTTCCGAGGTCCTCCACATCGCCGAGGCGATGCAACGGCGTCGCCTCCTTCATCTTCTCCAACGACCCAGGTAACAAGTCAAGGCTTCCTTGTAAACCATCGGTCGCGAACGACCCGAGCGCGATGGCGTTCACCCGGATCTTGGGCGCCAACTCCTGCGCCATCGCGCGGGTGAGCGCCTCAAGGGCCCCCTTGGCCGTGCAGTAGGCGGTCAACGCACGGATGCCGAACCGGGCCGACCCCGAAGAGATGTTGACGATCGAGCCGTGACCGGCCGCGATCATGTGTGGTGCGGCAAGTTGACTCATGATGAAAGCCGAAGTGACACACCAATCGAAGGTGTGCCTGAAGTCCTCGTCGGTGATGTCGAGAAACCGCGCGTAGGTGGAGCCGCCGACGTTGTTGATCAGGATGTCGATGCGGCCGAACTGTTCCATGGCCGTACCCACCACTCGTTCTCCGTCGGGTCGGCTCATCGCGTCAGCGACCACCGCCAAACCCTTGCCACCGGCGGCTTCGATGCCGGCGATGGTCGCGACGATGTCGGATTCCGTTCTCGCCGTGCCGACTACGGTGGCACCTGCCTCCGCCAGCACTCGTGCGATACCTTGCCCGACACCCTTTCCGGCGCCGGTCACGATCGCGACCTGACCGTCCAGGCCGAACTGCTCCATTGCCATGGCGTTCCTCTCCGCTGAGGCAGCTGCCGAAATGGCATTCCAGCAGGGAAATGTCGAGTGGAACCCTGCCGGAATGCCGTTTCGGCGGGAAGGTCAGCAGCCGATTGACTGCCCAGGTTGATTGACTATAGTCAGTCTGCATGAACTTGCCAACGTTCAATCTGAGGCGTGGCGACAGCGGGGACGACGTGGCGCGTCCCTCGGCGAGCGGGCTCGACGAACACTTGGACGCCTCACTGCGCGCACAGCGCCAGGCCGACAAATGGCTCATCTCCGGCAGCCTGCTCATCGGCACCGCGGCCCTTGGCATCTTCGGCCTGCCGCTGTTCCTAAGGGGGGTCTGGCTACTTCGCAAGGCTCAGCGCGACGGGCTGTCCGTCCGGCCGATGCTGGTCACGCTGATCGGCTACCTGGTCATCATTGACGCCGCGATCAACACCGTCGGCTGGGCCCTCGACGTCGCCGCCAACCACACCATTCTCGCCCGAATCCTGTTGAACGGCTGGGGTGCAATGTTCGACGCCGGATACTTCTGGCACTACAACGAACTGTGGATCGGCGGTGCCGCCGGACCCGGCGAAAAGGCGATGGAAGTCGGCATGATCCTCACTGTCTTCACCATGCGGATCGCCGCGGGCATCGGCTTCCTCCAGATGAAGCGGTGGGGCCACCAATGGATGATCATCACCTGCTGGATGGGGATCGTCATCTGGTGTCTCTACGTGTTCAACATGACGATGTTCGCCGATGTCCGATTCGCCGGCGTCGTGCTGCCGGTCGTCGGGTGGTGGCTCTACGACATCTTCTACATCACCCCCTTCCTCGCGATCCCGTACCTGCATTCGGTCAACCGCGAGATCTTCTCCGATTAGTTGAATGACTTCACTCATTGACTGCAATCAGTGATTGAGTTAGAAATGAGCGGACCATGACGCCACAGATCAAGCAGTCGGCGCGCGAAGTGCGCCGACTGCAGACACGGGAACGGATACTCGGTGCGGCGATCGCCGAATTCCAGGCGTCGGGCATGGCCGGGGCAGATGTCGGCGCGATCGTCAGTGCCGCAGGCGTAGCTCACGGCACCTTCTTCTTCCACTTCCCCAGCAAAGAGCACGTCCTACTGGAGCTGGAGCGTCGCGAAGAGACGCGGATGGCAGCCGAATTCGCCGACTTTCTGGAGAACGCGCACGATCTCGCCACGGCACTGGCCGAGTTGGTCCGCCTGGTGGGGAGCCTGGAGCAGCGTTTCGGCCCGATCCTGTTCAAAGAACTTCTCGCGCTGCACTTCTCGCCGACACGTCCCACCAAGGACGAATGGAGCGATCACCCGATGATCGTGCTGCTCGTCCGCGAGATCGAGCGTGCCCGCGGCGACGGCGAGGTGCATCCCGAAGTCGACGCCTTCTACAGCGCCGCATTCTTCCTCCTGGGTATCTACGGCGTCCTGACCACCACCGCCAACAGCCAGCACCGCGACGCGATGCTGGCCAACCTGGTCATCACCGCACGACGAGGACTGGAGGTCCGATGAAACACCCCTTCTGCGAGGAGAACTGACGTGGCCGGCTGGATCTGGGAGATACTCCGCTACGTGGCCGCCTGGGGCGGCACCGGCTTGATCATCTGGTTCTGGTACTGGATGTTCTCCAACATCGGCACCTTCTGACGGCGTGACGCAGCAAATGCCCGAACTCGACGAAGCACACGCCATGGCGACCGAGCGCAGTTGCGCCGTCACCGCCGTGGCGTTGAGCGCCCGGCGCCGCACCGGCGCCCGCCTGGTCAGCGGCCAGCACCGCGGCTTCGGTCTGAGTTCCCTGCTCGACGTCGTGCACGTGCCCTATCCACCGCGTCGTGACTGGACGCGGCGAACGCTGACATGCGGTGTGGCACTGCAGTGCTCGCCATCCAAAGAACGCATCCTCGACTACCGGCTCAACGAGCTCTCGACCCGCGAACTGGCCGCGCTCACCCTCGTCGAGGCCGGCGTCGCGTTGGGTTGGGTCGCCGAGACCTGGCCCGGACTGCTGGCTGACGTGCGCTCGACGCTGCCGCACCTGGAACCGGCCGACGCCGACATGGGCGCCGAGGAGATGCTGAATCAGGCCATCGCCCTGGCGCGCACCTCACAGCAGTTCCCCATCGACCCGCTGCTCGGCAGTCTGCCGCGGGCATACACCCAGCCGCAGGGCCTGTCCGACAAGCTGCGCCGCACGTTCGGGCGGCTGCCGTGGACCACCAACCAGAAGCGTTCACCGGCACCACACTCCGTCCCTGCCGGCGGGGACGGAGGCGTCCGCAACTCGAACCTGCCCCCGCCCAGCCGGCCTCAGGACAACGACCTCGACATCACCCCCGACCACCGGCCGGGGATCCCCTACCCGGAATGGAACGTGTGGACGAAGAGCTTCATGCCGGACCACGTCGCGGTTCTCGAGCAGGCCCGCTCCAGCCGCGACCGAATGCCGAGCACAGTCACCGTCGACGTCCGGAAGTGGTTCGAGGAGAACACCCACCGGGCCATGAAGAATCGGCTCGAAGACGGCTCCGACCTCGACGTCGACCAGTACGTCAACCACTTCATGGACCTGACCACCGGTGAGGCGGTCGAACCGCGCCTCTTCCGTGAACTGTTGCCCGCCAGCCGCGACGTGACAACCGCGCTGCTCCTCGACGGCAGCTCCTCGCTGGGCGTACACGGTGGCCGGATCTTCAAACTGGAGCTCGCCTGCGCTGACGCCCTGTCCCGCGCGATGACCTCGGCCCGGGAACGCCACGGCATCTTCACGTTCACCGGCAACACCCGCCATCGCGTGGAAGTCAGCTGCCTCAAGGACTTCGCGGACCGCCGTTTCGTCCCACCCGGCAGCCTGGGTCTGTCCACCGGCGGCTACACCAGACTCGGTGCGCCGCTGCGGCATATGACCAGCCGCCTGCTCGCACAACCTTCGGAGCGCAGGTTGCTCATCGTCATCGGTGACGGCCTGATCTCGGACGAAGGCTACGAGGGCCGCTACGCCTGGGCTGATGCCGCCCACGCCGTGGAGGAAGCCAACGACGCCGGCGTCTCCATGTACTACCTCGGCGTCGGACCCGTCCGCGTCGATCCGCTGCCGGAAGTGTTCGGACCCAAACGGTCCCAACGCATCCGCCGGGTCGAAGAACTACCCCGCGTTCTTGCCCATGTCCACCGGGAGCTGGTATCCGCATGACCGACACGTACTACGCCAACACCAACGAAGTTCAGCTGTTCGAACAAGCCTTCCGCCAGCGCCTGCCGGTGATGCTCACCGGCCCGACAGGATGCGGCAAGACCCGCCTGGTCGAGCACATGGGACTGCTGCTCAGCCGTCCGGTCGTCACCATCAGCTGCCACGACGACGTGACCAGCTCGGACCTCGTCGGACGATTCATGGTCACCGGGGGCGACGTGGTCTGGACCGACGGCCCCCTCACGCGGGCCGTCAAGTCCGGGGCGATCTGCTACCTCGACGAGGTTGTCGAGGCGCGTCACGATTCCCTGGCCGTCCTGCACTCGCTCACCGACCACAGACGCACGCTCTACCTTGATCGTGCGGGTGAAGTCGTCCATGCGCCAGAGAGTTTCATGCTGGTGTGCTCCTATAACCCCGCCTACCGCAGTTCACTGAAAGAGCTCAAACCGTCCTTCCGACAACGTTTCGTCACGCTACCGATGCGGTACCTGCCACCCGAACGCGAGGCGGAGGTGATCGTCGCCGAGGCGGGCATCGGGCTGCCCACCGCACAGCGGCTGGTGCGGTGCGCCGCCGCGATCCGTACCGCGGACGAAGCCTTCCACTTCGAACCGCCGTCGACTCGGGTACTCGTCACCGCGGCACACCTGATCGCCGCCGGTGCAACGGAACTCGAAGCCGCGGAGGCCTGTGTCCTCGCCCCGCTGTCCAGCGACGGCGCCATCACCGAAGGGCTGCGGGAGGTCGCGTCGGCGTGCCTCTCCGGAGCCGATGCCGACAGCCCAAGCGCCTAGGAAGGAATCGCCGCCATGGTGGATCAGAAGGAACGCAATCGCAAGAAAGCCCTCATCGTCCTGCAGATCGTCATCTACGGATACCTGCTGGCGATGTTCGGAATCCAGCTGTACATGTCGTTCACCCGAGGCTGGTGGGACCTGTGAAGGTCACGGCATCCGTCCCGGCAGAGGGTTCCCTCAACCTTGAGGAGCACCACGAACAGTCCCGGCTGGCGCAGCGGCGAGCCGACAAGTGGATGATCGTCGGTGCGGCCCTGATGGGCATGTGGGCACCCGGGCTCATCGGCTTCCCGATCTTCATGCGCGGCGTGTGGTTACAGCGCCAAGCGTTGCGCGCGGGATATTCGGTCCGGCCGATGATCGTCACGCTCATCGGGTATCTCGTGCTGATCGACGGCATGCTCAACAGCCTCGGGTGGGCCCTCGATCTGGTCGCCAACCACACGCTGATCAATCGGGTGCTGATGGTCGGCTGGGGCGCCATGTTCGACGCCGGGTACTTCTGGCACTACAACGAACTGTGGATGGGCGGCGCCGCCGGGCCGGGCGAGAAGTCCATGGTGTTCGGCATGATCCTCACCGTCTTCGCGATGCGGTGCGCTGCGGCGATCGGCTTTCTGCAGATGAAGCGCTGGGGCCACCAGTGGATGATCATCACCTGCTGGATGGGCGTGCTCATCTGGTGTCTGTACGTGTTCAACATGACGATGTATGCCGACGTTCGGTACGCCGGCGTCGTGTTCCCGGTCATCGGGTGGTGGCTCTACGACATCTTCTACATCACCCCGTTCCTCGCGATCCCGTACCTACACACGGTGAACCGCGAAATCTTCTCCGACTGAACACATTCGAGGAGCACTCATGACCACCCCTGCAGAAACAACCGAAGACAACACCGAGGACCTCCCTCCCGGCACCACGCCCTACTACGCGCGCATGCACAAGTGGATCAAGCGAGCGGTCCTGGTATGCCTGGTCGCCCTCGTCGTCGAGGGTGCCTTCACCCTGCCCTTCATGGCGGTCTACTACGGCTACCCCACCTTGAGCCTGACCCAGATCTGCAGTGAACTACTCAAGGTCCGCTACTCCGACGACACCCTCGAATGCAAGGTGCCGTACCCGGCATTCGGGCCGCCTGAGGGGGCCGAGGGCAAGGACACCGCGCAGGACGAGTGGGGCATCCAGCCGGTGCCCAAATATCACCGGATCGGATTTCGTGAGCTGGTGCGAATCCACGAAGAACGAGAAGCACGCCAAGCCGCCGAGCAGCAGAACCCCCGATGATGTCGCCGTTGATGTTCGCAGTGATGGACGCGCGGGTTGACACAGGCATACCCTGATGTGATCTGGATCACTTATGCGGGACCTGAGGAGGCGGGATGATGACCGCCACAACGACACATTTTCCCAGCCAGAAGGCGCCTTGCGGGCGCACCACCCAGGGCGATCACCACATCGAGAATGACGACGACGGCCTGAGCTTCGACGACTTCACGTTCGCCTGCGGCTGCCGCGAGACTCGGCACACCTACCACGACGGCTGCGTCAGCATCCGGACCATCAGGCACGACGGCAAAGTGCTGCGAGACGAGCGCTGCGGCGAACATGAGGCCTTCGAAGTCTGAGGTCAGCCAATGACGGCCTCTCACGACATAGTGGTGATCGGCGGGGGCGGCGCCGGTCTGCGCGCCGCGATCGCCGTCGCCGAGACGAACCCGCGCCTGTCCGTGGCGATCGTGTCGAAGGTCTATCCGATGCGCAGCCACACCGTCTCGGCCGAAGGCGGTGCGGCCGCCGTGGCCGGCGCCGACGACAGCATCGACGAACACGCCTACGACACGATCTCCGGCGGGGACTGGCTCTGCGATCAGGACGCCGTCGAAGCGTTCGTCGCCGAGGCACCTCGTGAGCTCATGCAGCTGGAACACTGGGGCTGCCCGTGGAGCCGTACCCCGGACGGGCACATCGCCGTTCGCGCCTTCGGCGGAATGAAGAAGCTGCGCACCTGGTTCGCCGCCGACAAGACCGGATTCCACCTGCTGCACACCCTGTTCCAGCGGGTGCTGTCCTACCCCGGCATCGCGCGCTACGACGAATGGTTCGCCACCACACTGCTTGTCGACGACGGCGCGGTCCGGGGCCTGGTTGCGATCGAGTTGGCCACCGGACGGATCGAGACCATCCTGGCCGACGCGGTGATCATGTGCACCGGCGGCTGCGGCCGGGTCTTCCCGTTCACCACTAATGCCAACATCAAGACCGGCGACGGAATGGCGCTGGCGTTCCGGGCCGGCGCACCGCTCAAGGACATGGAATTCGTGCAGTACCACCCGACCGGGTTGCCGTTCACCGGAATCCTGATCACCGAGGCCGCCCGCGCCGAGGGTGGTTGGCTGCTCAACAAGGACGGCTACCGGTACCTGCAGGATTACGACCTGGGCACGCCCACGCCCGAGCCCAAGTTGCGCAGCATGGAGCTCGGCCCGCGCGACCGGTTGTCCCAGGCATTCGTCCATGAGCTGGATAAGGGCCGCACCGACGAAACCCCTTACGGTCCAGTGGTCTACCTCGACCTGCGACATCTGGGCGCCAAGCTGATCGACGCCAAGCTGCCGTTCGTTCGGGAGTTGTGCCGTGACTATCAGCACATCGACCCGGTCTCCGAGCTGGTGCCGGTACGACCCGTCGTGCACTACATGATGGGCGGCGTCCACACCGATATCACCGGCGCCACCGGGCTTCCCGGGCTCTACGCGGCCGGCGAGACCGCCTGCGTCAGCATCAACGGTGCCAATCGGTTGGGTTCGAACTCTCTGCCCGAGCTGCTGGTGTTCGGGGCCCGCGCGGGAAACGCCGCAGCCGAGTACGTGTCTCGGGCCGGTTCGGCGTCGGCCGCGGTACCGACGCAGGCCCGAGCCGAGGAACAGCGCCTCGAACACGACCTGAGCCGGCGCGCCGAACGCGGCGGTGAGCGCATCGCCGACATCCGCACCGAGATGCAGAGTGTGCTGGAGACGGCGGCCGGCATCTACCGTGACGGCCCCGCATTGACCAAGGCCGCCGGGCAGATCCGGGAGCTGCAAGAGCGCTTCGCGAACGCCGGGATCGACGATCACAGCCACACTTTCAACACCGAGCTGCTGGCATTCCTGGAGCTTTCGGGGATGCTCGACATCGCCCAGACGATCATCGAATCGGCCTCCCATCGCACCGAATCCCGTGGCGCACACCAGCGGACCGATTTCCCCAACCGCGACGACGCACAGTTCCTCGCCCACACCATGGCCTATCGAGAGCCCGACGGCTCAGCGCGGATCGACTACCTGCCGGTCACCATCACCCGCTGGCCCCCGGGTGAACGGGTATACGGGAGGTGACATGGCTGACCGAATCGTCATGGAAGTGGCACGGTATCGACCAGAAACCGACAGCGAGCCGGTGTTCCAGTCCTACGACGTTCCACTCACGCGGGAGTGGGCCGTGCTGGACGGCCTGAACTACATCAAGGACCGGCTCGACGGCACGCTCAGTTTTCGGTGGTCGTGCCGGATGGGGATCTGCGGCAGCTGCGGCATGACGGTCAACGGTGACCCGAAACTCGCGTGCGCCACCTTCCTCGTCGACTACCTGCCGGGACCGGTGCGCGTCGAGCCGATGCGCAACTTCCCGGTGATCCGCGACCTCGTCGTCGACATCAGCGACTTCATGACCAAACTCCCCCGGGTCAAACCGTGGATCATCCGCGACGACGACACCGCCCCCGAGGACGCCGAATACCGCCAAACCCCAGCCGAACTGGAGGAGTTCAAGCAGTTCAGCATGTGCATCAACTGCATGTTGTGCTACTCAGCATGCCCGGTTTACGCACTCGACCCTGACTTCCTGGGGCCCGCGGCGATCGCGTTGGCCCAGCGGTACAACCTGGATTCCCGCGACGAAGGCGAGGAAGACCGTCGCGATGTGCTGGCCGCCGCCGACGGCGCATGGGCGTGCACCTACGTCGGCGAGTGCTCGGTGGCCTGCCCGAAGGGGGTCGACCCGGCCGGCGCGATCCAACGCTACAAGCTCACGGCGGCAACACATTCCGCGAAGAGTCTGCTGCTGCCGAGGGCCGCGCGATGACGACCTACCGTCAGCCGGTCCCGCTGCTGTGGTGGCTCAAACGAGGTTCCTACCTGCGGTACATGCTGCGCGAGGCCAGCTGCAAGGCCGTGGCCTGGTCGGTGGTGTACCTGGGGCTGCTGGTCTGGGCGCTCGGAAGCGGGCACTACGACTGGTTTCAGAACTTCAGCAGACATCCGCTGGTGATCGCGCTGAATCTGGTGACGCTGGCTTTCCTGTTGTTGCACACCGTGACCTGGTTCGGCCTGGCACCTCGCGCGATGGTCGTGCACCTACGGGGCCGGCGGGTGCCCGCGGACGCGGTGCTCGCCGGGCATTACGCCGCGTGGCTCGCCGTCTCGGCGGTGATCGCATGGGTGGTGCTGACATGAACGCGCCGGCCCGTCGTACCCCGGAACCGTTCTTCTGGCTGTTGTTCTCGGCCGGCGGCATGGTGACCGCGCTGACGCTGCCGGTGCTGATGCTGCTGTTCGGCGTGGTGTTTCCGCTCGGCCTGCTCGACGCACCCGATCCGGCACATCTCCTCACCGTGGCGCGCAACCCGCTGACCAGGATCGTGCTGGCCGGCATCTTCGTGCTCGGGTTGTTCCACTGGGCTCACCGGTTCCGCTTCATGCTCGAACACGGGCTGAAACTGGGCCGCTTCGATCGGCTGATCGCGGTGTGTAGTTACGGCACGGCAGTTCTCGGCTCGATCGCGGCGATCTGGGTGCTACTCACCCTCTGACGCCGAACAGTCCCCGCGAACGGAAGCTCGCGGGGACTGCTCGCACGAGAAACTACGACGACGCGTAGAGCGACTTGAACTTGTCCAGCGACTGCTGGATATCACCCTTGAGCGCGGCCGCGACCACCATGCCGATGGGCCCGAACAGGGCAGGCCCACCGAGGTGCACATCAAAGGACACCTTCGCGCCCTCGCCACCATCCACCGGAGCCGGCGTGATCTTTCCGATCAGTTTGACCTTTACCCCGCCCCGGCCGTCGCCGTTGAGAGTCAGGGACTGCGGTGGCTTGTAATTCACCAGCGTCCACTTCACACGGTTCAGCATGCCCTTGACTTCCACGATCGAGTCGATGACCGTGCCCTTTTCCAGGGTCTCGGGCAACTTCGACCGCCAAGCGCGGTGGATGCTGAGCCACTCGTCGTACCGGGACAGATCAGAGGCGTACTCCCACGCCTTCTCCGGCGGCAATGGAACATCGACGGAGACAGACAATTTAGCCATAAGTTACTGCTGCGGTTCTTCCTTGTTGATGGCGTTCTTCGCCGCTTCCTGTGCCTTGTCGACCGCGCCGGAGTACTTGCCCTGCGTCTTCTCGTCGACGATGTCGCCGGCCTTGTCGATGGCCTGCTCTACCTTGTCAGCATTCTGAGACAGAAGGTCCTTGGCCTTGTCCAGGAATCCCATTTTCCCACCCTATCTTCTCGACATTTCTCGGTGTTCAACCGAACCTCGCACATTGTCCTCGCTGCCAGCTATCTCCACAACCGGCGCTTCTCCCCCAGCACCATGCCCTGGACCCACCACAGCACCTCGATCAACCCGGCCCCCACCAGGCCGATGCCCAGCGCGATCCCGGTGACCTCGAGATTCGACGGATCCAGCATGAACAGGCGCTGAGCCAGTGGCAAACAGAAGATCAGCACATACGCCAGACCCGAGATCGCGACCAGCGCCACACGCCACCACTCATACGGCCGGGCCACCACCGAAAGCACCCACAACGAGGACACCAGCAACGTAATCAGCGCCGCCGTCGAGGCCTGCGTCTGCTCCACCGCGCTGGCTTCCCGCCCCTGATAGGCCACCAGGTAGGAGACGAACGTCGCGGTGCCCACCACCAGGCCCGAGGGCAGCGCCGCCGTCATCACCCGGCGCACGAAACCCGAATGGGCCCGCTCGTTGTTCGGGGCCAACGACAGGATGAAGGCCGGGATGCCGATGGTGAACCAGGCCGCGATGGTGACGTGGATCGGCTGGAACGGGAACAACAGCGGGTCGGTGTCGAACCATTCCGACGACAGGCCGGCCAACCCCACCAGAATGGCCAGCAGCACCGAATACACGGTCTTGGTGAGGAACAGATTCGAGACCCGCTCGATGTTGCCGATCACCCGGCGGCCCTCGCCGACCACATAGGGCAGCGTGGCGAACTTGTTGTCCAGCAACACGATCTGGGCCACCGCACGCGAGGCCGAACTGCCCGACCCCATCGCGACGCCGATATCGGCGTCTTTGAGGGCCAACACGTCGTTGACGCCGTCACCGGTCATGGCCACGGTGTGCCCGCGCAACTGCAAGGCGTGCACCATGGCCCGCTTCTGATCCGGACGCACCCGGCCGAACGTGGTGTACTCCTCCAGCGCGTCGGCCAGTTGCTCCGGCTCATGGGGCAACTGGCGAGCGTCCATCGTCTCTCCGTGCAGTCCGAGCTTGCCCGCCACCGCGCCCACCGACACGGCGTTGTCCCCGGAGATCACCTTGACCGAAACATGCTGGGAAGCAAAGTAATCAAGGGTGTCGCCGGCATCGGGCCGGATCCGCTGCTCGAGCACCACCAACGCGACGGGAGTGACGGTTCCCGGGGCCTGCGGCGCGTCGACAGCCAGATCGGAGGACCCGACCAGCAGCACCCGCAGCCCCTTGGCCCCGATCTCCTCGGCCTGCTCGGCCACCGGGGAGCTGGAGTCCAGCAACACATCCGGGGCACCGATCACCCAGTTCCCGTGCTCACCGTAGGACGCACCACTCCATTTGGTGGCCGACTTGAACGGCGCGGTCGCGGTGGCCGACCAGCCCGGCGGCATCTTGTAGGCCTCCGCGATCGCCACCATGCTGGCGTTGGGCCGCGCGTCATCGGCGGCCAGCTGCGCCAGCACCTGGGCGACGTCATCCGCGGTGAAGGACTTCAGATCGCTCACCCGCATACCGTTTTCGGTGAGCGTGCCGGTCTTGTCGGCACACACCACGTCGACGCGGGCCAAGCCCTCGATCGCGGGGAGTTCGTTGACCAGGCACTGGCGCCGGCCCAGCCGGACCACCCCGACCGCGAACGCGATCGAGGTCATCAGCACCAGACCTTCGGGCACCATCGGCACCAGCGCGCCCACCATGCGCAGCACCGCGTCCTGCCAGTCGGCATGAGTGGTGAACAGCTGGGTGTAGATGGTGAGCAGGCCGGCGGGCACCAGCAGGTAGGTGATGAACTGCAGGATCTTGTTGATGCCGTTGCGCAGTTCGGATTTCACCAAGGTGAACTTGGAGGCCTCTTCGGCGAGCTTGGCGGCGTAAGCCTCCCGACCCACCCTGGTGGCCCGGTAGGCGCCGGAACCCGCGACCACGAAGCTGCCCGACATCACCGCATCGCCCACGTCCTTGACGATCGGATCGGCCTCACCGGTCAGCAACGACTCGTCGACCTCGAGGTTGGATTCCTCGATGACCTCGCCATCCACCACGATCTGATCGCCGGGCCCCAGTTCGATGATGTCGTCGAGCACCACCTCGCTGGGTAGCACTGCGCGGCTGCCGGATTCGCGGCGCACGGTGGGCTTGGCCTGGCCGACGATGGCCAGCTTGTCCAGGGTCTGCTTGGCGCGGATCTCCTGAATGATGCCGATCGCGCTGTTGGCGATGATCAACAGGCCGAACGCGCCGTTGATCACCGACCCGGTGGACATCACGATCAGGAACAGCACACCCAGGATCGCGTTGATCCGGGTGAACACGTTGCCGCGGACGATGTCCGAGATGCTGCGCGCGGCCCGCGTCGGGACGTCGTTGCTCTTACCCTCGGCAACCCGCTGGGCCACCTCGGCTTCGGTGAGACCAGCGACATTGATCGTCGTCATGCGCGCAAAGCCCTCGTCCCCGTCTCAGTCGTGATGATCAGACGTCAGTTTGCCATCCGAAGGCGGTCAGAACTCCCACCATGGATCGAGCGCCGCGGTGTCGGCGTCCACCCGTTGCCCGGGACGCGGCACCGCGATCTGCACCCCGGCCGGGTCGGCGGCCGCCAGCAGGCGTCGCACCGGATCGGCCCACGGATGCGGGGCCAGCCGGAACGTCGCCCAGTGCACCGGCACCAGCAAGCCGGAGTCGGTGACGTCCAGGTGAGCGCGCACGGCCTCCTCGGGATTCATGTGGATGTCGGGCCAACTCGGGTGATACGCCCCGACCGGCAGCAGGGTCAGATCGAAAGGGCCGTATTCCGAACCGATTTCGGAGAAACTCTTGGTATAGCCGGTATCCCCGCCGAAGAAGGCCCGGTGTTGTGGCCCGATCACCGCCCACGACGCCCACAGCGTGGTGTTCCGCCGAAACAACCGCCCTGAGAAATGCCGGGCCGGCGTGCACACCAGGGTCAGCTCGCCGATCCGGTGACTCTCATTCCAGTCCAGCTCGACGATCCGGTCTTCGGGTATCCGCCACTTGCGCAGGTGTGCCCCGATCCCCAGCGGCACCACGAACGGCGCGCGCTGCGTGCGGGCCAGGCCCAGCACGGTCTCGATATCGAGGTGGTCGTAGTGGTCGTGGCTGATCAACACGGCATCGACGGCGGGCAGGGCCTCCAGCGGCAGCGGCGGTTCGTGCAGCCGTTGCGGGCCCACCACCCGCGACGGCGAACAGCGCTCGCTCCAGATCGGGTCGGTCAGGACGCGGTAGCCGTCGATCTCGATCAGTGCAGTGGAGTGTCCGTACCAGGACACCGCGCAGGCCTGGCCGGCGTCGTCGGTCGGCACCACCGGGTCGGCCAGTGGGATCGGACCGGGCGGCCGGCTGGCCGAGCGCGGGCCGAACATCTCGGCGATCAGCATGCGCCACTCCTCTGTGCTCATGCTGATGCCGGGCGAAGCCGGCTCGATGTTGACGAACACACCGTCGGCGTACTGCGTCGACCGCTGCGCCACGGGGCGGATATCGCGGGGCAGCGCCCCCACCGAGGCGTAGGTCCCGTTCAACGCGCGCAACAACCACCCGCCGGCCAGCAGTGACGCCGACCTGGCTCCGACCCGCAGCGCAGCGCGCAGCATGTCAGGCCCCGGTGAAGTTAGGCGGACGCTTCTCGATGCGGGCCACCTGCGCCTCGATGACGTCCTTGGACGCCCACGCCTTGTCGAACAGCTCCTTGTGCTCGGGCCACGATTCCTCGTAGGCGCCGTCGTCGTTGAGCACGCGCTTGGCGTGCTGCAGCGCCAGCGGCGCGAACCCGGCCAGCTCGGCGGCCCACTTCTGCGCGTCGGCCAGGGTGCCGATGCGGTTGGCCATCCCGGTCTGCAGGGCGGTCTCGGCCGTCAGCTTCTCGGCGGCCAGCAGCATGCCCCGCGCCCGGCCGTAGCCCACCAGGGAGGTCAGCCTGCGGATGCTCCAGTTGTCCAAGGCCAGGCCGTACTTGGCGACGGGGAACTGGAAGTACGCGTCGGGGGCGACGACCCGCAGATCGCAGATCATCGACAGGATCACGCCAGCGCCGATCGCCGGGCCGTTGATCGCGCCGATGACCGGCACCGGGGCCTTGTCGATCGCCAGGTTCAGCGCCAGCGCCTTGTCGGGAAGCTTCTCGGCCATCCCCGCGGCGTCGGTGAGGTCAGCTCCCGAACTGAACACCGGACCGGCTCCGGTCAGCACGATTGCCCGGATGTCCTGCTCGGCGGCATGCTCGACCGCCTCCCGCAGGGCGTCGACAAGCTCGCAGTTCAGCGCGTTGCGCCGCTCTTCGCGTTGCAGTTCCAGGGTCAGGACACTGCCGTCTCTGGTCACACCAATCATGTGGTCAGCCTATATACGCTCAAGCGGTGAGTCGGATCGGCGCCCGCGCGCTTCGTGATGCAGTGCTCGACGAGGGTTCGTTCCAGAGCTGGGACGCCCCACCCCTTGAAATCGCCCGTTCAGCGGACTACCAGCGCGAACTGGCCGAAGCTGCGGCGAAGACCGGGCTCGACGAGTCCGTGCTGACCGGCGAAGGCACCATCTTCGGCCGCCGCGTGGCCGTCGTGGTCTGCGAGTTCGACTTCCTCGCCGGGTCCATCGGGGTGGCCGCGGCCGAGCGGATCACGGCCGCGGTGACCAGAGCCACGGCTGAAGGGTTGCCGCTGCTGGCCTCACCGAGCTCCGGCGGGACCCGCATGCAGGAAGGCACAGTGGCCTTCCTGCAGATGGTCAAGATCGCCGCCGCCGTCGAACTGCACAAGCAGGCCCACCTGCCCTACCTGGTCTACCTGCGCCACCCCACGACCGGCGGGGTGTTCGCCTCCTGGGGTTCGCTCGGGCACGTCACCGCCGCCGAGCCAGGCGCGCTGGTCGGCTTCCTCGGGCCGCGGGTGTACGAGCACCTGTACGGCGAGCCCTTCCCGTCCGGAGTGCAGACCGCCGAGAACCTGCACGCCCACGGCGTCATCGACGGTGTGGTGCCACTGGCGCTGCTGCGCGACACCCTGGATCGCACGCTGCGGGTGATCCTGGACCCTCCTGCCTCGCCTCCGGCCGCCGTGGTCCCCGAACAGCTGCCCGACGTGCCGGCCTGGGAATCGGTGCTGGCATCGCGGCGGCCGGACCGGCCCGGGGTCGGATACCTGCTGCGGCACGGCGCGACCGACCGCGTCTTGCTCTCCGGCACCGAACGCGGCGAGGCCGCGACGATGCTGCTGGCGCTGGCCCGCTTCGGCGGGCAGCCCGCCGTGGTGGTCGGGCAGCGCCGCAGCGAGGGCGGGCTGGTCGGACCCGGCGCACTACGTGAGGCACGACGCGGCATGGCCTTGGCGGCCGGACTGCAATTACCGCTGGTGCTAGTGATCGACACCCCGGGCCCGGCCCTGTCGATCGAGGCCGAGCAGGGCGGGCTGGCCGGCGAGATCGCCCGCTGTCTGGCCGAATTGGTCACGCTGAACACCCCCACGGTGTCGGTGCTCATGGGTCAGGGCAGCGGCGGGCCCGCGCTGGCGATGGTGCCCGCCGACCGGGTGCTGGTCGCCGCCAACGGCTGGCTGGCGCCGCTGCCGCCTGAGGGTGCCAGCGCGATCGTGTACCGCGATACCGCGCATGCCGCGGAACTGGCTGCCGGACAAGGGGTTCGGTCGGTCGACCTGGTGCGCAACGGCATCGCCGACGCGATCGTGCCCGAACACCCCGATGCCGCCGACGAGCCACGAGCCTTCACCGAACGGTTGTCGACGGCCATCGCCGGCGAGCTGGCTGCGTTGCGGGCAGTGTCCGAAGAGCAGCGCCTGCAGACGCGGTTGGAGCGCTACCGGCGGATCGGGCTCGGCTGAGTTTTCGCTGTACGTCGCTGTACGTAACGCGGCCTCATACTTCGATCGGCGGGTGCAACCTGTCCATCGTGTATTGCCGGTCTCTTCGCGCGGCCCACGAACTCGCGGCCAGCGAGACCACCAGCACGCCGAGCAACACCGCGATCGCGATCCACAACCTCGAGTCGATGCCGCCCACGATCAACTGGCGAAGACCGTTGACCGCGTACGTCATCGGATCGACCGGGTGCAGGATCTGGAACGGTTTCGCAGTGGTCTCCACCGGATAGATGCCGCCTGCCGACACCAGCTGCAGCATCAGGAAGGCCAGCGTCACCACCCGGCCCACCGATACCCCGAACAACGCGTTGAACGCCTGAATCAGGGCCAGGAACGTGCCCGCGACCAACAGCAGGAACGCCACGGTGGCCAACGGGTATTTGGCTTGCAGGCCCACCCCGAAGTGCACCACCACGTACATCACCACGACCTGACAGAACACGATCAGCAGGGCTGGCCAGTAGGAGGCCAGCACCACCCGCAGCGCGCCCAGCCCATTGACCACGGGACGAGATTGCAACGGCTTCAACAACATCCAGATGATGAGCGCGCCGATGAACAGGGCCAACGGCAGGAAGAACGGGGCGAAGCCGGTGCCGAACGTGGCGGCCGGATTGTGCGTCTGGATGTCCAGCGCCACCGGCGCGGCCAGGGTGCGCGCCACCTCGGTGCGCTGTTGCGGGGTCCAGGACGGGACCTGGGTCGAGCCCTCTTTGAGCGCCGTGGCCAGTTGCTGGTTTCCGGCCTGCAGCTTCTCCGTGCCTGCGGCGAGTTCGCCTGCCCCACTGGATAGTTGACGTCCACCGTTGGCGAGCTGCACCAGGCCACTGTTGAGCCGCTGGGCGCCGTCGTTGAGCTGGTGTGCGCCGTCCCGCAATTTGACGACGTCAGCGCGCAAACCGCCGGTGAGCGCCTTGTTGATGAATACCCGCAGTTTGCTGTTCGGGTCGCCCAGTTCGTTTTCCAGCTGGGCGGCGTTGTCACGCAGCCGGATCAGACCCTCGTCGGTGGTGGGATCCAGACCGCGCGCCTGCAGCAACCGTTGCGCCCCGGCCAAGAACTCCCCGGTATCACGGACCGTGGGATCCGGGCTGTTGCGCAGGATTCCGACCGCCTGGTCGACGATCGCCGCGGCCTGGGCCTGGTCGATGTTCAACGCGGCGATCCGGTCGGTGGTCGAGCGCACCGCCCCGGACAACCGCTGCGCGGCCATGCCGACCTCGTTGGGGTCCAGGCCGAGCCCGCTGACCCGGTCCAACACGGTGAGCAGCGGATCGGTCGCGGTATCGACCGACGTCGTCAGTTGCCGCGTGCCCGCGGCCAATTGGGCAGAGCCGTCCCGCGCGGTGACCAGGCCCGCCGTCAGGGCGTCCGCCCCGGTCGACAACCGGTGCGCGCCGTCATTGGCCGCGGCGCTCCCGTCGGCCAACTGCTGCGCGCCGTCGGCCGCCTTGACCAGACCGGCCCCGGCGTCGGTCAGCCCGGTCAGCACGGTGCCGACCGTGCGTTCGCCGATGTTCGCGTTGATCTGGTTGATCACCTCGCGGGCTGCGTTCTGGCCGATGATCGAACCCAGGTAGTTGTTGGCATCGTTGAACGTGAAGCGCACGTTGGCCTGACGCGGCGATCCACCCGAAGGGGAGGAGATGCTGGTGCTGAAATCCTGCGGCAGTGTGATTGAGAAGTAGTACTTGCCACTGGCCACCCCGTCGGCCGCCTCCTGCGCCGAAACCCGGTGCAGCTGAAGCTGTCCCGAATCAACCAACGCATCGGCGACCTCGTCGCCGGCCTTGATCTGCTGCCCCTCCGCAAACGTGCCCTGATCCTCGTTGACCAGCGCCACCGGAACCTTGTTCACCTCACCGAACGGGTTCCAGAACGCCCACAGGTACATCGCGCCGTACAGCAGCGGCAGCAGGATCACCGTCACGAGCGCGATTCGCGGCATCGTCCCGCGCGAGAAACGTTTGAGGTCGGTACCCAACGACATTCCGGCAAGCACGGTTAGTTGCCACCTTTCTGCGAACCGGCCTGCTCGGCCGGCGTGGTGTTGGGCACTGTCAGCTGGGCCCGCACGGCCGAAGCCAGATGACTGGGCACCCCGTTTACCGTCGCGGTGATCACGGTCTGCTTCTCCCCCAGCGCGAACAGCCGCCCCAGCAGGATGTCCCGGTTGCGGTCGTCGGTGAGGTGGTCGAGGTTGCCGACCACCAGCAGCGGCGGGGTGCCGGTGTTGGCCAGGGCGATCCGCAGCAGGATCTGGTCGAGCTCGGTGAGCCCGTCGAAGTACGACGTCAACGACGGCAGCGGCAGGTCACCGAACACCGGCGCGCACATCTCGGCCAGCGCGTCATCGTCTGCCCGGCCCACCAGCGTGTACCAGGGCGCGTCCCATCGGCGTTGCTCGGTCACCAGGTCACGCACCGTCACCGACTCCGACACCGTGTCGAGTTCGTCGATCCCGGCAAGCGCGGCGATGCGGAAGATGTCACGCGCCCGGGTACGCCCGAACACGGTCAGCTGCCCACGCGCGGTCTTCATCCGGCCGGCCAGCGTCATCAGGAGCGCGGTGCGGCCGGTACCCGCCGGCGCGACCAGCACCGTGACTCCGCCTTCGTCGATATCGAGGTCGACCGGTCCATACACCGGACCCCATGGCCCTTGCATGGCGATCGCGCGCGCGGTGATTGCCGGTGGCTTTCGCTCGTCCTCGTCGGTGTCCGGCTCGAGACTTTGCTCAGGCATAGGCACATCACAACACATCGAGCGGGTGCGCACAGGCAACCGCAAACCTCCGACGGCCGGCCGATTCTCGGGTGAACTCCGCGGAAACCCTCGGAGACTTCCGGTGACGACGGTCACGCCCGGGGACCAGAAGTGCCATTGCCGAACTGACACAACCGATTTGAACCGGAATGCCGACAGCCACCGTGTTGACAATCTCGCGGTGTAGGGTTCTAATGAAACCCGCGCTTCGTTAGGTGAGGCTCCTACACGAACACAGGCCACTGATCCGACGACGTCGAGAGACGCCCAGGATTAGGACAGGTCTTCCCGGCTTAAGGGATGACCCGAAGTGGCTTCCCACCCTGGTGGGACACGTCGTGTAGTGCCAAAGCTCTGATGAGGAAGTGCTCGCGCCGGTCGGCGCGTTCGGCCATGGGCCCAGCTTCCTCTTCAGCGCGTTCGCATCTGACGACTGCGTCAAGACCAGCGCCCTGTGCGCCCGACAGCGAGGAGGTGACGACATGACGTCAAGTGACAGTCCGTATCCCAGTCCGATTCGAAAACGTCTGTCCATAAACACCTTTCCGCTGTCGATGACTGCGTAGATCCGCCACCCCGGACACCCGCGGTGGGTGGCTGCCGCATGCCTACCGACACGGAGAGCTCCGATCCAGATGGAGTTATCCCATGCAGCGCAACACCTTTCTTCGTCGTACCCAGGGCTTGGTCAAGGGCCCGATCGCGTGGATCCACACCCGTGCGTCGCTGACCCCGCAGGAGCGGCACAACCTGAGGATGAGCAACACCCCGGTGGCGGTCCTGACCGCGTCCCTGGGCGGCGGCTCATGCCGCTGACCAGGTGAACTGACCCCCTTCAACCCGCACACACCCCGAGTCTCACCGAATCTCGGCTTCCACCAGCGAGATTCGGTGTGACTTGTGGTGCGCGCACCACCGACAGGAGCAGCAGATGAACACCGCTGTCGAGCACACCACCCTGACCCCCACCGAGCACACCGCCCGCCTGTCCCTGCGGGCGGCCGCCGAGGCACACCACGACCTGGATGTCACCCTGGCGCACGTGAGGGGCCACCTCGACGGGCTGACCGTCGACGATGCCGCCCAGCGGTTGGCCGACGACGGCCCCAACGAGGTCGCCCACGACAAGGCGCCACCCGCGCTCCTCCAGTTCCTGGAAGCCTTCAAAAACCCGTTCATCGCGGTACTGATGGTGCTGGCCGCCATCAGCTCGGTCACCGACATCTACCTCCCGATCCGCGCCGGACAGGACGCGGACTACACCGGTGTTTTGATCATCGTCACCATGGTCGCGCTCAGCGCCCTGCTGCGGTTCTGGCAGGAGTACCGCTCGGGCAAGGCGGCCGAAACGCTCAAGGCGATGGTGCGCACCACCGCGACGGTGCGGCGCCGGGCCAGCCCGGATGCCACCCCCGAACTCATGGAGATCCCGATGGCGCAGGTCGTCACCGGTGACATCGTCCAACTGTCGGCCGGCGACATGATTCCGGCCGACCTCCGCCTGATCGATTCCCGCGATCTGTTCGTCAGCCAGGCAGCACTGACCGGCGAGGCCCTGCCGGTGGAGAAGTACGACACCGCGGTCGCCGCCGACGACGCAGGCCCGCTCGATCTGCCGGGCATCTGCTTCATGGGCACCAATGTGGTGAGCGGCACCGCGACCGCCGTCGTCGTATCAACCGGCGTAGACACCTATTTCGGGTCGCTGGCCAAGACGATCGTGGGCTCACGCGCGGAGACGGCCTTCGACCGCGGCGTCAACAGCGTGAGCTGGCTGCTGATCCGCTTCATGTCGGTGATGGTGCCGGTCGTGTTGCTGATCAACGGCTTCACCAAGGGCGACTGGCCCGAGGCCTTCTTGTTCGCCCTCGCCGTCGCGGTAGGGCTCACCCCGGAAATGCTGCCGATGATCGTGTCGTCCAATCTCGCCAAGGGTGCTGTCGCACTGTCGCGTCGCAAGGTCGTGGTCAAGCGCCTCAACGCGATCCAGAACTTCGGCGCGATCGACGTGCTGTGCACCGACAAGACCGGCACGCTCACCCAGGACCGGATCATCCTCGAGCACCACGCGGACATCCGGGGCGACCGCGACGACAACGTGCTGGCCCTGGCCTGGCTCAACAGCTTTCACCAGAGCGGCGTCAAGAATCTGATGGACCGAGCGGTCCTGCACTTCGCCGAGGCAACACCCGAAGCGCTGCTCGCCGCCGCGACGTACCGCAAGGTCGACGAACTTCCGTTCGACTTCGAGCGACGCCGACTGTCCGTCGTCGTGCAGGACGCCGACCGCAATCACCTGCTGGTCTGCAAGGGAGCGGTCGAGGAAATGCTGGCAGTGTCCACCCAGGTGTGGGACGGCACCGCGGCCCGGCCGCTCACCGATGCCGACCGCGCGGCGCTGGCGGCGACGGCCCGCGACTACAACCGCGAAGGGTTCCGGGTGCTATTGGTCGCCACCCGGGAGATCCCACGCAGTCACCGCACCCACCGCTACCGCGTCGAGGACGAGCGCGACCTCGTGGTCCACGGCTTTCTCACGTTCCTCGATCCGCCGAAGGACACGGCCGCCCCGGCCATCACCGCGCTCGCCGAACACGGCGTCACCGTGAAGGTCCTGACCGGTGACAACGAGGTGGTCAGCGCCAAGATCTGTCACGAGGTGGGACTCGATCCCGGGCAACCCGTTCTCGGCCCCGAGATCGACACCCTCGATGACGCCGAACTCCGCCGCGTCGTCGACCAGACCACCGTGTTCGCGAAGCTGACCCCGCTGCAGAAGTCGCGGGTGCTGCGGGCGCTGCAGACCAACGGGCACACCGTCGGCTTCCTGGGCGACGGCATCAACGACGCACCGGCACTGCGCGATGCGGACGTGGGTATCTCGGTGGATACCGGCACCGATATCGCCAAGGAGTCGGCCGACATCATCCTGCTCGAGAAGAGCCTGATGGTGCTCGAAGCGGGCGTGGTGAAGGGCCGCGAGACCTTCGGCAACATCATCAAGTACCTGAACATGACCGCCAGCTCGAACTTCGGCAACGTGTTCTCGGTATTGGTGGCCAGCGCCTTCATTCCGTTCCTGCCGATGCTGGCGATCCACCTGCTGATCCAGAACCTGCTGTACGACATCTCCCAGCTGGCGCTGCCGTGGGACCGCATGGACAAGGAGTTCCTGCTCAAGCCGCGCAAGTGGGATGCCGGGAACATCGGCCGTTTCATGATCTGGATGGGACCGACGTCGTCGATCTTCGACATCACCACCTTCGCGGTGATGTGGTACATCTTCGCGGCCAACACACCCGAGATGCAATCGCTGTTCCAATCGGGCTGGTTCATCGAAAGCCTGCTGTCGCAGACCCTGGTCGTGCACATGCTGCGCACCCATAAGATCCCGTTCATCCAGAGCACCGCGGCGTTGCCGGTGCTGCTGACCACCGGGGCGGTCTGCGTGCTCGGAATCCTCATCCCGTTCTCACCGCTGGGCGCGGCCGTCGGACTGCAGCCGCTGCCGTGGGCGTACTTCGGTTGGCTGGTCGCGACATTGGTGTCCTACTGCGTCGTCGCCCAGACCGTGAAGACCGTCTACATCCGCAAGTTCGGTCAATGGTTCTGACCGGCTGAGGGGCCACCGACCGCGCCGAGGGGCGGCGCGGTCGGTGGCATTCTGGATTTGTGGAACCTCTCTGGCAGTTCGCAGGGAACTTCTGGTGGCTGATCTTCCCGCTGGGCGGAATGATCGGCGGCGGCATCCGGGCCGTGGCCGCCGCCAACGAGCGCCGCGCGCAACGACGGCTGGAGCGGTACCGCATCAAGCAGCAGACGAAGGTCGAACTCGCTCGGGCCGCCGGAGCAGCCAAATCGACCGACGCCGCGTATCAGCGGGAGCTGGCCAAGGTGCTCGCACAGCACGACCGCACCAACGACCGGTGGCTCGACTACGAGATCGACATCGCCAAGTTGCTGGACTTCCCGCTGATGACCGATATGCGCGACCCACTGACCATCGCGTTCCACCGGGCGCGTGGCCGCGCGGACCTGCTGCGACCGGAGCGGGCCGAGGACCTGCTCGGGGACCGCGCCGCCCAGCTGGAGTACCGCGACGCGGTGCACGACTACGTGACGGCGTTCGACATCGCCGAGGCCGAGGCGATCCGCAGGCGGCGCAGCGACTTTTCCGAAGCCGCTCAGGAACGCATCGCGCGGGCACAGCACCTGCTGCGGCTCGCCTCTGACGACGGTGCGACACCCGACGAACGGCGCGGCGCCTACGCACGCGCGCAGAAGGAGCTCGACGGGCTCATCGTGCTGCCGGCCCGCACGCGGGACGGGATCGAACGCGGAATCGTCGGAGAATTGGAGGCTTAGACCGGCGGGCTGACCACCGAACGGTGCCGGGTGCGAACCGTCAACACCGCAGCGGCGATGACGACCTCGACCAGGGCCAGGTACACCGTGAGGCTCATCAGCGCCGGCTGGGCGGGCATGGGGCCGGCTGCGGCGCCGTGGTGGTGCCCGGGCATGGGGGCGTGCAGAGCGATCATCGCGAGGTTCATCAGCGCCACCGCGCACCAGACCCCCAGCGTGCCGCGTGACCAGAGATCACGTGCGCAGAACAGGCAGCCGATGATCATCGTGCCCAGTACGGCACCCGCGAACAGATTGCCCGAATGGCCGAGCATCACCGCGTGCAACGCCGCCGAGCAGGCAGCCAGCGCGGCGCATGCCCGCCGTCCGAGGACAGCGGGCATGCGACCGGTGGACATGACCTAATCCTCGCAGCAATGGGACTTGGGCGCTGCCGGAACATTCAAAGCGGGATTGCGGTCGAAGAAGCTGACCGGCTTCAGCTTGAACCCGGCGTAATCGACGGGCATCACCGACCCACCGGATACCACTGGGCGGCATCGCATTTGGTCATCCAGAGCGTGGCCACCTCGCTCGGCGTGAGTGTCGGCCGAACGTCGGCTTGCGTGCGAGAAATCAACCGGATTTCGACAACAACGCGACACTCGGCGCCGTGAACTGGGGGCGGGAAAACGCCGGTGTGTGTTCGCATATCGCCGTAGCGTCTGCCCTATGACGAACTTCCCAGCCCGCCCCGCCCGGTCGCGACTGGCGATGGGCACATTCCTTGTCACGGTCGCGCTCGCGGCATGTTCGACCAACACGTCGTCGCCGGAAGCGACGACAACCCCCGACGGCGCCAAGGGTGAATCGACCGCCGGCCGCGTCGTGGTGATCACCACCGGGGGGACCATCGCGACGAGCACCGACGCCAACGGCGTGCGCCGCCCGACCGTCAGCGGTGCCGACCTGGCGGCCGGCCTGGACGTCCAGGTCATGGACGTGATGAAGAAGGACAGCTCGCAGCTGACCCCGGCCGACTGGGATGTGATCGGGGCGGCCGCCAAGAAGGCCGTGGCCGACGGCGCTTCCGGCGTGGTCATCACCCACGGCACCGACACCATGGAAGACACCGCGATGTGGCTGGACGTCACCTACAACGGGCCGGCACCGATCGTGCTGACCGGGGCGCAGCGCAGTTCTGATGCCCCGGATGCCGACGGGCCGACCAACCTGCGGAACGCGCTGACCGTGGCGTCCAGCCCGGCGGCCCGCGACCAGGGTGTGATGATCACGTTCGCCGGCGACGTCTTTCAGGCCCTGGGGACACACAAGGTAAACACCCAGGATCTCCACGCGTTCGGCGGCACCGCTCCGATCGGGTCGGTCGCCGAGAACACCTTCAAGCTGGACCACCCCGCGAAGCGGCCGTTCATCGCTGACGTGCCGGCGGCCGGCGCCCCGCCGGTCAATGTCGTCGCGGCCTACCCGGGCGACGGCGCCGGACCCATCGATGCCGCGGTGGCGGCAGGTGCGCGCGGAATCGTCGTGGAGGCACTGGGATCCGGCAATGCCGGTGACGGCGTGGTCGACGCGGTGCGCCGGCACGCGCCGGCCGGTGTCGCCTTCGGCATCTCCAGCCGGGTCCCGGACGGGGAAGTCATCGCCGAATACGGCCCGGGTGACGACATGGTCAAGGCCGGCGCGGTGATGGTGACCCACCTCCGGCCGAGCCAGGCGCGGGTACTGATGATGGCCGCACTGGCCGCCAAACAGCCGGTGGGCGACGTGATCAAGCGCTGGGGCTGAGTTATCCGGGGTCCAGCCCCAGGAGCTTCACACTCTCGGCACGCATGTCGACCTTGCGGATCTTGCCGGTCACTGTCATCGGAAACTCGTCCACGACAACCACATACCGCGGGATCTTGTAGTGGGCGAGCTTTCCGGAGGCGAACGCCCGCAGTGCCTCGGCGTCCAGCGGTGCGCGGCCGGGTTTCATCCGGACCCAGGCACAGGCCTCCTCGCCGTACTTGGCGTCGGGCACGCCGATCACCTGGGCGTCGTCGATGTCGGGATGTGTGTACAGGAACTCCTCGATCTCGCGGGGGTACACGTTCTCCCCGCCACGGATCACCATGTCCTTGATCCGGCCCACCACCGTGCAGTAGCCGTCCTCCCGCATCACCGCCAGGTCCCCGGTGTGCATCCAGCCTTCCGCATCGATCGCCTCGGCGGTTTTCGACGGCTCATCCCAATAGCCGAGCATGACCGAGTAACCGCGGGTACAGAATTCACCGGGTTGCCCGCGCTCGACCGTCTCACCGGTGTCGGGGTCGACGATCTTGACCTCGATATGCGGATGGGCCCGCCCGATGGTGGCGGTACGACGTTCCAAGTCGTCGTCGACGAGCGTCTGACACGACACCGGCGACGTCTCCGTCATGCCGTAACAGATGGCCACCTCGGCCATGTGCATGTCGGCCACCACCCGCTTCATCACCTCGACCGGGCAGACCGAGCCCGCCATGATCCCGGTTCGCAGTGAGGACAGGTCGAATTGGGCGAAGTCGGGGTGCCCCAACATGGCGATGAACATCGTCGGCACCCCGTACAGCGCGGTGCACTTCTCGGATTCGACTGTGGCCAGCGTGATGCCGGGATCGAATCCCGGTGCCGGGATGACGATCGTCGCACCGTGGGTCAGCGCCCCGAGGTTGCCCATCACCATGCCGAAGCAGTGGTAGAACGGCACCGGGATGCACACCCGGTCACCGCGGTCGAAATTGATCAGCCCGCCGACGAAGAACCCATTGTTGAGGATGTTGCGGTGACTGAGCGTGGCACCCTTGGGGAATCCGGTTGTCCCCGAGGTGTACTGGATGTTGATCGGGTCGGTGTTGGACAGCTCGCCGGCACGCGCCCGCAGTTGTGCTGCGTCGGCCTGCTCGGTGTGCAGGCGATCCCAATCCAGGGTGCCGAGGAAGATGATGTCCTTCAGTGCCGGACACTCGTCCTGTACCTCGGCCACCATCGTCACGTAGTCCGAGGACTTGAACGCGGTGGCCGACACCAAGGTCCGGATACCGGATTGCTTGAGTACATAAGCCAATTCGTGGGTGCGGTACGCGGGGTTGATGTTGACCAGGATCGCGCCGATCTTGGCCGTCGCGAGCTGCAGCACCACCCATTCGGCGCAGTTGGGCGCCCAGATGCCGGCCCGATCGCCCTTCTGCACGCCCAAGGCCATGAGACCCCGTGCCACCGAGTCGACTTCGTCGTTCAGCTCGGTATAACTCCAGCGCCGTCCGGTCTCCATCTCGACCAGTGCGTCGGCGTCGGGCCCGGCCGCCACCATGCGCTCGAAGTTCGCTCCGATGGTCTCTTCGAGTACGGGCACATCCGTCGGGCCAGAATCATAGGAACTCATCGCCGTGTTCATTCCACAAGATCCTCGTATCGGTATTCCGTGGCAATCGGTTCGCCCGCTTCATGGGCCGCGTCCTCACGCTTACGCAACTCGACGCGGCGGATCTTGCCCGAGATGGTCTTGGGCAGGTCGAAGAACTCGACCCGGCGCACCTTGAGGTACGGGGCGAGATGGTCACGGGCGTAGACCATGACGTCTTTCGCGGTGTCCGCGTTGGCTTCCCAGCCCTCGGCCAGCGCCACGTAGGCCTTGGGCACCGACAGCCGGGTGTCGTCGGGCTGCGCCACCACCGCGGCCTCGACCACGGCCGGATGCTCGATCAGCACGCTTTCCAGCTCGAACGGCGACACCTTGTAGTCGCTGGATTTGAACACGTCGTCGGTCCGGCCGATGTAGGTGATGTAGCCGCCCTCGTCCCGGCAGGCGACGTCACCGGTGTGGTAGTAGCCGCCGGCCATCACCGCCTCATTGCGTTGCGGGTCACCGAGATAGCCGGTCATCAGGTTTCGCGGATGCGCCGCGAGGTCCAGGCAGATCTCCCCCTCATCGGCGGTCGTCGAGGTGATCGGATCCACCAGCACCACCGGGACACCCGGCATCGGACGGCCCATCGAGCCGGGTTTCACCGGTTGGCCCGGGGTGTTGCCGATCAGCAGCGAGGTCTCGGTCTGGCCGAACCCATCGCGAATCGTCAGCCCCCACGCCTTTTCCACCTGAGCGATCACGTCGGGGTTCAGCGGCTCGCCGGCGCCCAAGATCTCGCGCAGCCCCTCGGGCCGCTCACCCAGGTCGGCCTGTATCAACATCCGCCACACCGTCGGCGGGGCACAGAACGTGTTGACGCGTGCCCGCCGCAACTGGCCCAACAGGGCCGCCGCGTCGAAGCGCGCGTAGTTGTAGACGAAGATCGTCGCCTCGGCGATCCACGGGGCGAAGAAACAGCTCCAGGCATGCTTGGCCCAGCCGGGTGAGCTGATCGCGAGATGCACGTCGCCGGGTTTGACGCCGATCCAGGCCATCGTGGTCAGGTGTCCGACCGGGTAGCTCACCTGGGAATGCTCGACCAGCTTCGGCCTGCTGGTGGTGCCGGAGGTGAAGTAGATGAGCATCGGGTCATCGACCATGGTGCACGCCTCGAACCGACGTGGTGCCGCCTCGTAGGCATCGGCGTAGCGATGCCAGCCCGCCGGAGCCGAACCGACCGCGATGCGGGTGTAGTCACCCGGCACCTCGGCGAACTTGACCGTGTCGGCGGTGTTCACGATGACGAACCCCGCCCCGCCGCGCGCGATGCGATCGGAGAGGTCCGCCGGGCCCAGCGCGCCGGTCGTCGGCATGATGATCGCGCCCAGCTTGGCAATGGCCAGCATGGCCTCCCACAACTCGACCTGATTGCCGAGCATCAACAGGACCCGGTCGCCCTTGCCCACCCCGAGCTCCTGCAGCCAGGCCGCGACCCGGTCGGACCGGTCGGCCATCTCGGCAAAGGTCACCTGCTGTTCGGACCCGTCCTCCTCGACGATCCACAGCGCCGTGCGGTCATTACCCGTGGCGATGGCGTCGAACCAGTCGGTTGCCCAGTTGAAGGTGCCGCTGAGCTGCGGCCAGGCGAACTTCTCGACGGCCGTTTCGTAGTCGGCGATGCCGGCAACCAGCTGGTCACGGGCCCTGCGGTAGCGGTCAGTGTTGCTCGCGGCGGAATCCATGACAGTTATGCTCTACGTCACACTGGCCCACCCGCTACCCCCGAAAGTGTGTACCGACGATGCACCCCTGGTTGCTCCGACCGCGTGACACCGACGCGGTCCGCGCCGAGCTGCGCCGGATGGCCACCGACACCGGCCTTCCACTGGCGTTCGGCGGGCAGGTGCACGACGACACCCTGCTGTTGAGCGAGTTCTTCGGCACCCGGACCGGCGCCATGCGCGGGCTCGCGGTGCTGCCCCGCGCCGGGCTCGGCGGGGCCAGTGTGGTGTCCCGCCGGCCGATCTCGGTGCCCGACTACCGCCGCGCCTCGACCATCACCCATGACTACGACGAGCCGGTGCTGTCCGAGGGCATCCGCTCGATCCTGGCCGTCCCGGTGGTCGTCGACGGCGCGACGCGGGCCGTGCTGTACGGGGCACACCGCACCAGCGCCCCGATCGGTGGACGGACCGCGGCCGCGATGGTGGCCTCGGCGCAGCGATTGAGCGAGGAGCTGCGGGTCCGCGACGAGGTGGACCGGCGGCTGCGGATGCGCGAGGCCGCCCTGACCAACTTCGCCGATCAACCGGCAGACGCCGAACAGGTCCGGGAAGTGCATGCCGACCTGCGTCGGCTGGCCGCCGACACCCCGGACCTGGCCGGGCCGTTGCGTGACCTCGCCGACCGGCTGGCCGTCGCCTTGCGCGGCGACCCGCCGGCCAGTGCACCGCTGACCGCCCGTGAGGTCGATGTGCTGGCACAGGTCGCCCTGGGCTGCACCAATGCCGAAGCAGCCCAGCGACTTTCACTCAAGCCGGAGACCGTGAAGAGCTACCTGCGCAGCGCGGCGGCCAAGCTCGGGGCCCGCAACCGGCACGAGGCGGTGTCCAAGGCCAGGCGGCTGCGCCAGATTCCCTGAGCGCGGGGCGTCAGCCGGCGCGCCGCACCAGGCGTTCGTAGCGCTGCCGGGCAGCCTGCGCGCTGCCCAAGCCCAGCCCGTACGCGATGCGCTGCCACGTGAATCCGCGTTGATGTGCGACCAACAGCAGAAGCGCTTCGAGTTCGTCGAGGTCGAGACGAACCTTCGGCATCAGCGTGAGCGCGGCCATCAGGTCGTCCTCATCGATGTCCGGCTCGCCCGGTTCCGGGCTGAATGTGCCCCCGGCCAACGCCGCCACGATCCGTACTGCCTCGTGCGGTTCGGCCATGTGCGCGTTGGCACTTCGGGCTCGCTTCTCAGCGGTGTCGGCGTGACGCTCCGCGATGCGGAACAGCCCCGAGTATTCGCGCTCCGCCCGCTCGCGGCTGGGGTTGGGCGGCTGCAGCGATTCGTTCGACATGCCTCAAGAATGACCTTTAAACATTTTGTTGTCAACATAATGTTGATGTCGCTCGCCGCGCCGGCACGACAGGATGGCCTGTATGACCCTGAGCGACCAATCGATCAAGCCCTTCCGCATCGCCATTCCCGACGCCGACCTCGACGACCTCAAGTCCCGGCTGAACCGGACCCGATGGCCCGAGGCGGAGTGTGTCGAGGACTGGACCCAGGGCATCCCGCTGGACTACACCAAGGAGCTGGCGGCGTACTGGGCCAACGAATACGACTGGCGGGCCCGTGAAGCCGCACTCAACCGGTTCGACCACTTCACCACCGAGATCGACGGTCTCGACATCCATTTCATCCATCAGCGGTCCGGACGTGACGATGCCTTCCCGCTGCTGATCACGCATGGCTGGCCCGGTTCGATCGTCGAATTCCACAAGGTGATCGAGCCGCTGACCGCCGCCGGATTCGACGTGGTCTGCCCATCGCTACCCGGCTACGGGTTCTCCGGCAAGCCGAGCACCGCGGGCTGGGGAATCGAGAAGATCGCGCAGGCCTGGGAAACCTTGATGACCCGCCTGGGTTACGAGCGCTACGGCGCGCAAGGCGGGGACTGGGGTGCCGCGGTGACGACGCAGATCGGCCGCAACATCGGTTCGTGCGTGGGCATCCACGTGAACATGCCGATCGCGCAGCCGCCGGCCGACGGCATCGGCGAGATGACCGAGGACCTGCAGAAGGCCCTGGCCCGGATCGACTACTACCGCAAGTGGGATTCGGGCTACATGAAGCAGCAGTCCACCCGACCGCAGACGGTCGGGTACGGCCTGGTGGATTCGCCCGTCGGCCAGCTGGCGTGGATCGTGGAGAAGTTCTGGTCGTGGATGGACTGCGACGGGAACCCCGAGAACGTGGTGTCCAAAGACGAGATGCTCGACAACGTCATGCTCTACTGGCTCACCGCGTCGGCGGCCTCGTCGGCCCGGCTGTACTGGGAGAGCCACAACACCTGGGGCGGCGGCGAATACGTCAGCCTCCCCACCGGGATCGCGTCCTTCCCACTGGAGATCCTGCGCGCCCCACGCAGCTGGTGCGAGACCGGCTACAACGTCACCCACTTCACGACGATGCCCCGTGGGGGACACTTCGCGGCGTTCGAGCAACCGGAGCTGTTCGTCGACGACGTGACAACGTTCTTCAACACCGTGCGCTGAGTTCCCCACGCCGATTTCTACACGGGGGCTGTGGTTTTCGCGTCGTAGCAGCCCTGCGGTAGAAATCGGCGCAAGGGGAGGTCACCCAGCCCACTCAAGCCAGGGAGTCCACCCAGGCCCGGTGCAGCGCCGCGTAGGCCCCGTCGGCCCGGCCGATGAGATCGGCCGGGGCGCCGTCCTCGATGATGCGGCCGTGCTCGAGCACCAGCACCCGGTCGGCGATCTGCACCGTGGAGAGCCGGTGCGCGATCACCAGCGCGGTGCGGTCGGCCAGCACGGTTTCCAACGCGCGCTGCACCATTCGCTCACTCGGGATGTCCAATGAGGACGTCGCTTCGTCGAGGATCAGCACCGCCGGGTCGGCCAGGAACGCCCGCGCGAACGCCACCAGCTGGCGTTGCCCGGCCGACAGCCGCCCACCGCGTTTTGCGACATCGGTGTCATACCCGTCGGGCAACGTCGCGATGAAGCGGTCCGCACCGACCGCGGCGGCCGCCTCGCGCACCTGGGCATCGGTGGCCTCGGGCCGCCCGAACCGGATGTTGTCGGCGACCGTCCCCGAGAACATGAAGTTCTCCTGGGTCACCATTACGACGTGGCGGCGCAGCTCGGACTGCGCGAGCTCCCGCAGGTCGACGCCGTCCAGCGTTACAGACCCGGACGTGGGGTCATAGAACCGGGCGATCAGTTTGGCGATGGTGGTCTTGCCCGCACCCGTGGTGCCCACCAGCGCCACGGTCTGACCGGCGGGTACGGCCAGCTCGAGCCCGGGCAACACCGGGCGACCCGGCGTGTACTCGAACCGGACATCGTGAAAGATGATGTCGCCCTTGGGGTTCGGCAGATCCACCGGCTGCTCCGGATCGGCGATGGCCGGCTCCTGGGCCAGCACCCCGGCCAGCTTCTCCAGGGCCGAGGACGCCGACTGGAAGGTGTTGAAGAACTGCGAGATCTCCTGCATCGGCTCGAAGAACATCCGCAGGTAGAGCAGGAACGCGGCCAGCGTGCCGATGGTCATCTCGCCGTGCAACACCCGGTAACCGCCGTAGAGCAACACCACACCCGTTGTGAGGTTGCCGACCAGCTTGACCCCGGGCATGAAGATGGCCAGCAGCTTGAAGGTCTTCTCGTTGATCGCCCGGTAGCCGTCGGCGACGTCGTCGAAGATCTCCTGGTTGCGCGGCTCGCGCCGGTAGGCCTGAACGGCCTTGATGCCGGTCATGGTCTCGACGAACTGCACGATCACCAGCGCCGCGCTTTCGCGCACCAAACGGTAGGTCTTGCCCGACTCGTTGCGGAACCACCACACCAGGGCGACGAGGATCGGGAATGCCGCCAGGCACATCAGGCCCAGCCGCCAGTCGAGTGCCACTAGCAGGATGGCCGTGCCGAACAGCGTCAGCACCGCGGTGATCAGGCTGTCGAAGCCGGTTTCCAGCATGTCCTGGATCGCCTCGACGTCGTTGGTGGAACGGCTGACCACCCGGCCCGACGTGTAGCGATCGTGGAAGGCCACGTCGAGCCGGCCGAAATGCCGAAACACCCTGCGGCGCAACTCCAACAGCACCCGCTGACCGACCCGCCCGGACCGGCGCAGGAAGAACATCCGGCTGACCGCCTGCACGATCACCACGGCGCACAATGTTCCGACGATGAGCATCAGCTCACGAGCCGGACCGCCTTCGAGGATCGGCGGGATACCGCGGTCGATGCCGCGCTGCACCAGGATCGGCACCGACAACCGGGCGACGTTCTCCACGATGACCACGAGGGCCAGCACCACAACCGTCCACCGGTACGGGCGCAGCAACGACATGAGCAATGCCCGGGCCTCACGGCGCCGCGGCACGCTTTCGTCGATCGGGAGTGCGGACGTACCGGCGCCGGTGTCCTCGCCATCGTCTTCGTCGTCGGTGACGCGCCCGCGCCACTCGGTAGCCGTCATCGGCGCTGCACCTCCGCATCCAGACGCGGAAGCCCGCCCACCTCATCGATGGCCGAGCGTTCATCGTGCCCACGCCTCAGACGGCCCAGTTCCTCCTCGTCCTCCCACTCGCACGTGCGCTCGCAGGCGTCGTCGAGTTCGTCGTCGGCGGCCAGCAGGTAGCGGTATTGCGGTACCTGCGTCAGTAATTGAGCGTGCGTGCCGAGGTGGGTGATGGTGCCGTCCTGAAGGAGCGCGACCTTGTCGGCCAGCAGTACGGTCGACGCACGGTGCGCGACGATGATCCCCGTCACGCCGCGCAGGACCCGGCCCAGCGCTTCGGTCACCTTGGCCTCGGTATGCACGTCCAAGGCCGAGAGCGTGTCGTCCAAGACCAGGATCTTGGGCGCTGCCAAGATCGCGCGGGCCAGCGAAAGGCGTTGGCGCTGACCACCCGACAGGCTCATGCCCTGCTCCCCGATCCGGGTGTCCAGGCCGAACGGCAGATCGTAGACGAACTGCGCAGCCGCGATCTCGATGGCCTGGGCCAGCTGCTCGTCCGTCGCGTCAGCGCGACCCAGCCTGAGGTTCTCGGCCACCGACATCGAAAACAGCGTCGGATCCTCGAACGCGGTGGCCACCGCCTGGCGCAGGACCGACAGGCCCAGCTCCCGGATATCGCGGCCGTCGATCAGGATCTGCCCCTCGGTGACGTCGTACAACCGCGAGAACAACGCGGCCAGAACGGATTTGCCCGATCCGGTCGCGCCGACCAGCGCCACCGTCTCACCGGGCTCCACGACGAGGTCGATATGACGCAGGGCCCAGTCCCCGGAACCGGCGTCGGGGAACTTGAAGCCCACATCCCGAAGTTCCAGCTGGCCACCGCGCGGCGGCTGCGACACCGGGCCGTCGACGATTTCGATCGGCGCGTCGAAGATCTCGGCAATGCGGTTGGCCGCGGTGAACGACTCCTGCGTCATCGACAACAGGAAACCCAACGAGGCGATGGGCCACACCAGCGACAGCATCATCGTGATGAACGCGACCAGGGTGCCCATCGTGACGTAGCCGTGGCCCGCGGCGTACGCGCCGAAGCCCAGCACCACGATCAGCGTGAGGTTCGGGATGACCTCCAGGAGGGTCCAGAACTTCGCCGACACAGTGACCCTGGCGAACTGGGTGTTGTACAGCTGTGTGGCCTGCTCGTCGAACCGGTCGAAGACGTAGTCCTCCCGGCCGAATGCCTTGACCACCCGCAACCCGAGCGCAGCCTCCTCGACATGAGTTGCGACGTGACCGGTCTGATCCTGCGCCAGGCGCGACAACCGGGTGTACTCCCGCTCGAAATGCAGCACCGTCAGCGTGATCGGCACGATCGACACCAGCACCACCACACCCAGCGGCCAGTACATGGCCAGCAGGATCGACGTCACCACGACGATCTGCAGGGCGTTGAGGATCAGGAACACCAGACCGAAGGACAGGAACCGGCGGATCGTGGACAGATCGTTCATCACCCGCGACAGCAGCTGCCCGGACTGCCAACGGCTGTGGAAGCTCATCGGCAGGATCTGCAGCCGCGCGTAGAGATCCTTGCGGATGTCGGCCTCGACGCCCATGGTGGCACGGGCCACCATCCAGCGCCGGATGAACCACAGCACCGCCTCGGAGATGCCGACCGCCACCGCGGCCGAACCCAGGACCCACAGCCCGTGCGGATCCTGATGGCGCACCGGGCCGTCGATCACCGCCTTGGTCATCAGTGGAATCGCTACCGTCGCGGCCAAGCTGACCACCGCCACCACGACCATCACGATCCACCGGGTGCGGTACGGCAACAGGTATGGCAACAGCCGCCGCAGATCTGAACTGGTCCGGATCCGCTTCGGTGACGGGGCGATCGCGGGTTGGCTCACTGGATCAATCTTCCCATCAGGGGCAAACGATTAACCTCATGCCGCCGGGACCTCCTCGGAGAACTGGGTGTCGTACAGCTCGGCGTACCGACCGCCGCGGGCGAGCAGCTCACGATGGGTACCGCGCTCGACGATGCGCCCGTCCTCGACGACCAGGATGAGATCGGCCGCCCGCACCGTGGACAGCCGGTGCGCGATGACCAGCGAGGTGCGCCCGTCGAGCGCCTCGGCCAGGGCGTGCTGAACCGCGGCCTCCGAGGCCGAGTCCAGCGATGCCGTCGCCTCATCCAGAACCACCACCCGTGATCGCCCCAACAGCAGGCGTGCGATGGTCAACCGCTGCCGCTGTCCTCCGGACAGACGGTATCCGCGCTCACCGACAACCGTGTCCAAGCCGTCGGGCATCGCCGCGACCACGTCATCGAGCCGGGCCCGGCGCAGCGCCTCCCAGAGCTGGTCTTCTTCCGCATCGGGTGCGGCCAGCTTCAGGTTGGCGCGGATCGACTCGTGGAAAAGGTGCCCGTCCTGGGTCACCATGCCGACGGTGTCCTTGAGCGACGCGAACGTCACGTCCCGCACGTCGGCCCCGTTGAGCCTGATGGCGCCGGAATCGACGTCGTAGAGCCGGGCCAGCAGCGACGCGACGGTCGACTTGCCCGCCCCCGACGATCCGACCAGCGCCACCATCTGGCCCGGCCGGGCCGTGAACGAAATGCCGTGCAGCACCTCGTCACCGCCGCGGTCGTCCAACGTCGCCACCTCTTCCAACGAGGCCAGCGACACCTTGTCCGCAGACGGGTAAGAGAAGCGGACGTTGTCGAATTCGATCTCCACGGCACCCTGCGGGACCTCTATGGCATCGGGTTCCTCGGCGATCAGCGGCACCAGGTCAAGCACCTCGAAGACCCGCTCGAACGACACCAGCGCACTGGCGATTTCGACCCGTGCGTTGGCCAGCGCGGTCAGCGGCGCGTACAGCCGGGTCAGCAGCAGCGCCAACGACACCACCGCGCCGGCCTGCAACTGCCCACCGATCGCCAGTACCCCGCCGAGCCCGTAGACCAATGCCAGGGCAAGCGCCGACATCAGGGTCAGCGAGTTCATGAACGCCGCCTGCAGCATGGCCGTGCGCACCCCGATGTCACGAACCCGGTCAGCCCGCACCGCGAACTCATCGGACTCCCGTTCCGGGCTGCCGAACAACTTCACCAGGGTGGCGCCGGGAGCCGAGAACCGTTCGGTCATCTGCGTGTTCATCGTGGCGTTGTGAGCCGCGGCCTCACGCGACAGCCCGGCCATCCGGGCGCCGATGCGCCGGGCGGGCAACACGAACAACGGCAGCAGCACCAGCGACAGCAAGGTGATCTCCCACGAGATGCTGAGCATCACGACCAGCGTCAGCGTCAGGGTCACCACGTTGGCGACGATGCCCGAGAGCGTGTCGGAGAACGCGCGTTGCGCCCCGATCACGTCGTTGCCCAGGCGGCTGACCAGCGCACCGGTCCGGGTGCGCGTGAAGAACGCCACCGGCATGCGCTGCACGTGATCGAACACCGCGGTGCGCAGATCCAGGATCAGGCCTTCGCCGATGTTCGACGACAACCACCTGGTCAGTAGGGCCACTGCGGCTTCGGCGAGCGCCACTGCCGCGATCACGGCGGCCAGCAGCACCACCGTCGATGCCGGGCCGCCCCGCGTGATCGCGTCGACGACACGGCCGGCCAGCACCGGCGTCGTCACCGTCAACAGGGCACTGACCACGCTGATCGCGACGAAACCACCGAGGGCACGGTGGTGGCGCGCGGAGAACCGCCAGATCCTCGACAACAGCCGCCGGTCGGCCAGGGCGCGCAGGTCACCGTCGCGCGCGTGCGCCTGCCGATACAGCGACTGCCTGGCCACCGTTTCCATACTCATGGGCATCACCGTAAAACCTGAACAATTATTGAGGTCAAAGACTTCCCGGGTGCCTACGCGATTCGTCGTACGTCATCGGGCAAGATGGCGGTTATGGATAGCGCAACCGGTGGCATGGCCTCGCCCCGGGTCCTCGTCGTGGACGACGACCCTGACGTGCTCGCCTCGCTGGAACGCGGGCTGCGGCTGTCCGGGTTCACCGTCTCGACGGCTGTGGACGGGGCCGAAGCGCTGCGCAGCGCCACCGAGACCCGCCCGGACGCGATCGTGCTCGACATCAACATGCCCGTACTCGACGGCGTCAGCGTGGTGACCGCGCTGCGGGCGATGGACAACGACGTGCCCGTCTGCGTGCTCTCGGCCCGCAGCAGCGTCGACGACCGCGTGGCCGGTCTGGAAGCCGGCGCCGACGACTACCTGGTCAAACCGTTCGTGCTGCAGGAACTGGTGGCCCGGGTCAAGGCCCTGCTGCGCCGCCGCGGCGCCTCGGCCACCTTCTCCTCCGAGACCATCCAGGTCGGCCCGCTCGAGGTCGACATCCCGGGTCGCCGCGCCCGGGTCAACGGTGTGGACGTGGACCTCACCAAACGCGAGTTCGACCTGCTGGCCGTGCTGGCCGAGCACAAGACCGCCGTGCTGTCACGCGCGCAGTTGCTGGAACTGGTCTGGGGCTACGACTTCGCCGCCGATACCAACGTGGTCGACGTGTTCATCGGGTATCTGCGCCGCAAACTCGAAGCCGGCGGTGCGCCGCGGCTCCTGCACACCGTCCGCGGGGTCGGGTTCGTCCTCAGGACGCAATAGCCACATGAGACCGCTGACCCGGATCTTCCGCCGCACCCCCTCGCTGCGGACCCGGGTCGCGTTCGCCACCGCGATCGGCGCGGCAATCGTCGTCGTCATCGTCGGCACCATCGTCTGGGTCGGTATCACCAACGACCGCAAGGAACGGCTGGACCGGCGCCTCGACGAGGCCGCGGGCTTCGCCATCCCATTCCTGCCGCGCGGCCTCGGCGAGATCCCCCGCTCCCCCAGCGATCAGGACGCCGTGATCACGGTGCGCCAGGCCGGAAACGTCTCGTCGAACTCGACCATCGTGCTGCCCGAGCTTCCCGACGGCTACGCCGACACCTACATCGACGGCGTGCGCTGGCGGGTGCGCACCGTTCAGATCCCCGCCCCCGGGCCGATGTGGGTGGCGGTCGGCGCGACGTATGACGCCACCATCGCCGACACCAACAACCTGCACCGCAGGGTGATCATCATCTGTGTGTTCGCCGTCGGCGCGGCCACCGTGCTGGGCTGGGTGCTGGCCGCATTCGCGGTCCGCCCGCTCAAACGGCTGGCCGAGCAGACCCGCGAGATCGAGGCCAGCGACGAGGCCCCCGACGTCGAAGTACGCGGGGCCAGCGAGGCAGTCGAGATCGCCGATGCCGTCAACGGCATGCTCCAACGCATCTGGAAGGAACAGGACCGCACCAAGTCCGCGCTGGCCTCGGCCCGCGACTTCGCCTCGGTGTCGGCCCACGAACTGCGCACCCCGCTCACCGCGATGCGCACCAACCTCGAGGTCCTGTCCACCCTCGACATGCCCGACGACCAACGCAAGGAGGTGGTCACCGATGTCATCCGCACCCAGTCGCGCATCGAGGCCACCCTCGGCGCCCTGGAGCGCCTCGCCCAGGGCGAACTCACCACCACCGACGACCACGTCACCGTCGACATCACCGAACTGCTCGACCGCGCCGCCCACGACGCGATGCGCGTCTACCCCGATCTCGAAGTGTCGCTGGCACCCTCGCCGACAGTGATCATCATCGGGCTGCCGACCGGCCTGCGGCTGGCGGTGGACAACGCCATCGCCAACGCAGTGAAGCACGGTGGCGCCACCCGGGTGCAGTTGTCGGCGGTCAGCTCACGTGAAGGCGTGGAGATCGCCATCGACGACGACGGGGTGGGGGTGCCCGAGGAAGAACGCGAAATGGTGTTCGACCGCTTCTCCCGTGGGTCGACGGCGTCGCGGTCAGGCTCCGGGCTGGGCCTGGCACTCGTGGCCCAGCAGGCCGAATTACACGGCGGCACCGCCACTCTGGAGTCCAGCCCGCTCGGTGGAGCGCGCCTGTTGTTACGCCTTCCCGGCCCGCACTGACCGGAGATCGCCCGATCGCGTGATGGTTCGCCGACTTCTACACCAGGGTCGCGCTTCTCGAAATTCACAGCCTTGGTGTAGAACTCGGCGTTCGGCAAACCTGCGTTACTTCTTCTCGCGCTGGGATTTACCGCTGTCCCAACGGTTGAACCCGGCCTTCTCGGCGGATTCGACGTCGGCGAACCAGATCTCGGCGACGGTCACCGAATAGGACGGGCTCTCCGGCGAGTGATAGAGCATCGAATCCTCGTTGCCCTTGATCAGGTAACCCGTCGGGGTACCCGCACCCGAGACGCGGATCGAGCCGGCGCCGTACGGCGTCTCCTCGACGACCTTCACGTCGTCCCCGGCCCCCGCGGCATCGTTGGCAGCTTCATGGGCACCGCCACCGGAGGCGAACTTGGCCGCCCCCGCCGCACCGGCGGCAGCCGCTCCCGCCGCCGCGGCGCCGGCGCTGGTCACCTTGGGCAGTTGCGTGGTGGGCTCGTCGCCCGAGCTCACCCTCGGCAGCTTTGTCGTGGCGTCGTCCGCCACAGCCGTTGCACCACCGGCAGTTCCACCGCCGGTGGCCTTGGCGGCAGCAGCGCCGCCCGCTGCGGCCGACGCATCGGGACGACGGCCCAGGGCGCCATACACCGGCACCTCCCGCTTGACCCTGCGCAGGGTCAACGCCAGCGTCAACACCAGCCCGAGCACGAAGGCCAGGGCCATCAACCACCAGTTCACATCGTTCATCGCTGTGCTCCGATCTCACGCGAGCCGGGCAGTTCGGCGAATGCCTCTTCCTCGCTCGTGGGCTTGACGGTCACCACTGAAATCAGCCAGGCCACCAGCGACCCCACCACGAACGCCAGCAGATACCACAACCATTGGATTACGAAGTCCATGTCGAATCTCCCTAATTGACCGTGATCTCGACGCGGCGGTTCTGCGCCTTGCCTTCGGGGGTGTCATTGCTGGCGATCGGATTCGCCGAACCCGCGCCGGACGAGGTCACGTGATCGGCGGCGAGCCCCTGCGAAACCAGATAATCGGCAACGGCTTTCGCGCGGTTGGCGCTCAACGGCACGTTGATCGCATCATTGCCCGAGCTGTCGGTGTAACCGGTGACGGCCACCTGTGCGCCCGCGCAGGACTTCAACTTGTCGGCCACCTGCGACAGCAGCTGCTGCGACGCCGGGGCCAGGACGAAGCCGTCGGTGCTGAAGTTGATCGGGGTACGCAGCAGTGCGCTCACGTCACCTTGCAGCACGGCGCAGGGGCCCGGCGTACCGCCCGGCGCACCAGGAGCTCCCGGCGCCGGAGGAGCGGGGGCAGCCGGGGCGGCCGCCAAGTCGGCCTGGCCGAACATCAAGCTGGTCAACAACATTCAGGTCGCGGCCGCCTCCACCGCGTCGCGAACCTCCGCCGATGGCGCGGTACCCGTGAGCGTCAATGTGTCACCGTCGACGCTGAAATTGAAATCCGGAATACCGTCGGCCGCGGCGTCGAACACCTTGCCCAGCGCCGACACATCGGGGGTGCTCACACCGGGACGCAGGTTGAGGTTGTCGACCAGATTGACGTCAGCACCGAATTTTCCGCGCAACCAGTCCAACAGCGAGGCCTTGGCGGCCGCGTCCGGCAGATCACCGGTGAGCGTGAAGTCATTGCCGTTACGAGCAATCGACAATGGGGCGAACGAAAGGTTCGGCAAATTGACGTTGGGCGCGTTGACGTCCGGGGCATTCACGTCCGGGGCGGTCAATGTCGCCGTCGGATTCACATCCGGAAGCGTGACATCAGCGTTCTTGTGCGAGCGGTCGAGACCGCCCCATCCGATCAGCCCCAGCAACAACGGAACTGCCGCCAGCGCCAACAACCAACCCACGCCGGGTGGTCGTCGATATAACTTGGAGGCTGTTTGCCAGCCTGTGATTGTCCGAGATTCGTCCGAACCCGACATTTTTGGGCACTCCCTGAAGTCGACGAACAGGTATCTACAGCAGCGAAACAGGTTGACGGTAGCAGCAAATGGAAATTGACGGTTAGGTTCGGCGAATACTTTCCGAACCTATGGAACGTCAGCGAGTGGCGAGCAGATCGATCACGAAGATCAACGTCTTGCCCGAAAGTCGATGTCCCGAACCGGCCGGACCATAGGCCTGCGCCGGCGGAATGACGAGCTGGCGGCGACCGCCGACCCGCATCCCGGGAATTCCGTCCTGCCAGCCCTGAATTAGGCCACGCAACGGAAATTCAATGGACTCTCCGCGATTCCACGAACTGTCGAACTCCTCACCGGTGTCGTATTCGACGCCCACGTAATGCACCTCGACAGTGCCGCCGGGCACCGCCTCGGGCCCGTCGCCGACCACCAGGTCGGTGATGACCAATTCAGCAGGGGCAGGACCATCGGGAAACTCGATGTCAGGTTTTGTACTCACCTGATCAACGGTAGTCCGGCAGACTGGTTGTGTGGCCAAAGATCAAGACATCCTCGCCGAAGTTCACCGGCTCGTTGCCGAAGAGCAGGAGCTCCGGACCAAACTGCAGCGACGAGAAATCGATGAATCCGAAGAGCAGCAACGGCTGAGATCGCTGGAGGTTGCGCTCGACCAGTGCTGGGACCTGTTGCGGCAGCGCCGTGCGCTGCGTGACACGGGACAGGACCCCGGCCTGGCCCACAAGCGCCCCGCCGACGAGGTCGAAGGCTATCGGGGCTGACCGGGGCGTGATGTGACGGACGGGGCGTTGGACGTCGTCATCATCGGCGGCGGACACAACGGCTTGGTGGCCGCCGCCTATCTGGCTCGGGCGGGACGCCGAGTTCAAGTGCTCGAGCGCCTCGACCACGTAGGTGGCGCAGCGGTTTCAGCGCATGCCTTCGACGGTGTCGATGCCCGGCTCTCACGGTATTCGTACCTGGTCAGCCTGTTGCCCCAACGCATCGTCACCGATCTTGGCGCCCGGATCAGGCTGTCCCGCCGCCGAATCTCGTCCTACACGCCGGATCCGGCGAGCGGCGGCGCCACCGGGCTGCTGATCGGCCCTCGGCCGACGTTCGAGGCGATCGGCGCCGGCACCGATGCGTCCGGATTCAGCGACTTCTACCGACGGTGCGGGCTGGTCACCTCCCGGATCTGGCCCACGCTGCTGCAGCCGCTGCGCACCCGGTCCGAGATGCGCGGGAACGTGCTCAGCGGACAGGACGCCGAAACCGCAGCGGCCTGGGAAGCGCTGATCGACCGGCCCATCGGGGAGGCGATCACCGCCGCGGTGTCGAACGATCTGGTCCGCGGCGTGATGGCCACCGACGCCCTGATCGGCACATTCGCCGACCTCGACGATCCGTCGCTGATCCAGAACGTGTGTTTTCTCTACCATCTGATCGGCGGCGGCACCGGCGACTGGGACGTGCCGGTGCCGCCGCCGATCAGATGGTAGAGAAAACACA
>MSTD01000001.1:45654-167986 GCA_001942045.1 Mycolicibacterium porcinum | reverse complement strand
TGGCGGCGGCGGCGACCGGTTTCGGCGCCGAAATCATCACCGGTGCAGATGTTTACGCGGTCGATCCCGATGGCGAGGTGCGTTATCGGCAGGCCGGCTCGGCGCGGCGCGTGTCCGCCGACCGGATCCTGGCCAATGTCACCCCGGCCGTGCTCGCCGACCTGCTCGGCGAACCGGCTCCCACGACCGCCCCCGGCGCACAGGTGAAGGTCAACCTGATGCTGCGTCGGCTCCCCCGGCTCCGGGACGGAAATGTCACGCCCGAGCAGGCATTCGGCGGCACGTTCCACATCAACGAGACCTTCGACCAGTTGGGCGCGGCCTACGGCGACGCTGCCGCCGGGCGCGTCCCCGACCCGCTACCGTGCGAAATCTATTGCCACTCCCTGACCGATCCGAGCATCCTGTCCGAGGAGCTGCGCGCCTCAGGCGCGCAGACGCTGACCGTCTTCGGCCTGCACACCCCGCACTCGTTGGCCGTGGGTGATCCCGACCGGATGCGCGACCGGTTGACCTCGGCGGTGCTGAACTCACTCAATTCCGTTCTGGCCGAACCAATCCAGGACGTTCTACTGGAGGACGGCGCCGGCCGCCTGTGTATCGAGGCCAAGACCACCGCCGACCTGGAGCAGGCTCTGGGGATGACCGCGGGAAACATCTTCCACGGTGCCCTGCGATGGCCGTTCGCCGAGGACGACGCCCCGCTGGAGACGCCCGCACAGCGCTGGGGTGTGGCCACCGCGCACGAGCGGATCCTGTTGTGCGGCTCGGGGTCGGTGCGCGGCGGCGCGGTCTCCGGCATCGGCGGACACAACGCCGCAATGGCGGTGCTCGAAGGCTGAACGACGGGCTCAGTCCCGATCGACGAGCTCCGCCAGCCCGTCCAGCACCCGAGCCAAGCCGAACTCGTAAGCGTGCGAGGCACTGTAGGCCGCGTCGTAGGTCTGACCGGCCACCGTGCCGACCCGTGAAGCCAACGGATACCTGTCCTGGTCGAGGACCCGCTCCAGCAGTGGGCCGACACGTTCCCACCACTGCCCGTCACTCTGGCCGCTGTCGGCCGCGGCCCGGCGCGAATCGATGGAGATCCGGGCGACGGAATTCACGAAGCCCAGCACGTACGTCAGCGCGGAATCCATGTCGAGATCAGTGAGCCCTAGGGAATCGAACGCGCTCAGCTCATGCTCGTACTTGGCCATCATGCCCGGGCCCAGCGGCGGGCGAGTCGTAGCCAGATAGGTGATCCACGGGTGGCTCTCGAACATCGCCAGGTTCTCCTCGGCGATGACGGAAACCTTCTCCCGCCAAGTCTTTCCGGTGAAGTCACGCCGGGGCATCTGCTGGTACACGGTATCGACCATCAGGTCCAGCAATTCGGCCTTGCCCGGCACATAGGTGTAGGTGGCCATCGGCGTCACGCCCAGTTGCTCGGCGACCGCCCGCATCGTGAGCGCATCCAGCCCGTCCGCGTCCGCGATCCGAATGGCGGCGGCGACCACCGCGTCGACCGTCGTGCGTTGTTTCGGGCCGCGGGTACGCGCACCTTGGCCCGGCTCACGCCAGAGCAACTCAAGCGTGCGCACCGGGTCGCCGGCGCTGCTGCGGTCCCCACCTGCGCGTTTTCTCACCATCACCTCTTCTCTGTACTGTGTACAGTGTATTACGTACAGAATAACCTGATGCCGAGGAGAACCATGGTCACCATGCCGCAGGCCTGCGAATTCACGCCAACCACCGCCGACGTCGACTCGGTGCTGGCCTGGTTCGCCCACTACGACACCCTGGCGGTCAACAAGGACGTTGAAGGCATGGCCGATCAGGCGTTGTTCCCGCTCAACGAGGTCACCGACGGCAGCGCCGAGGCGGTCGACCGTGCCGGGTTCATCACCCAGATGACCCAACAGTTGGGTGCCGGCACCGATTTCGCGATGGAGTCCACGCGGACACCACATTTCATCAACGAGAACCTGGTGTTCGTCATCACCGACGCGACGTTCACCGCCGACGGGGTCAGCCAGCGGGTGCGCTACGGCGATCTCCTGGTCAAGTGCGACGGCGCGTGGAAGTTCCAGACGATGGTGCAGGGCGGGTGGGGCGAGAACTGACCGCCCACCCGGCTACGGCGCGGTGACCTTTCGCAGGATCACCCGCAAGGCTTCGAGGTCCCCGGCGTCGAGCGCGGCGAGCGCCGGCGGCGCCGGGTCCTCAACCTCGTCGATACGCGCCAACAGCGCACGGCCGTCGTCGGTAAGCGAGACCAGCTTGCTACGCCGGTTGGCGGGGTCCACCTCACGCACCACCAGCCCGCGCTCCTCGAGGTCGTTCACCGCGACCGTGGCAGCCGGGGCATCGACCGTCGCCGCATAGGCCAGCTGCTTGACTGTCAGTGGTTCGCGCGCAAGCCGTTTCAAGATCCGGATGCGGCTGAACGGCAGCCCCGTCCGCTCGATCACGGCCCGCCGCCACCGGTCGCGGTGGTCGAACACCAACGCGGTCAGGCCATGCCACACCTCATCAGCCAACTCAGGCTGCCGGTCACCGGACATGGGCCACCTCCGCGACATGGTGCTGACCGATCAGCGGCGCCAGCTTCTGCGCTGAGCGCAACGCCCACGGCGTGGTCGAGATGACGCCGAGCGCGAAGATCACCAAACCCAGTGCGGCACAGACGAACCACAGCGGCCGGGCGGCCGCGGCGAAATCGACGCCGGTCCCGGCCAGCGCCGCGCCGGCCACGGAACCACACAGGGCCACACCGACACTCACCCCGACCTGGCGACTGGTGGAGGCCACCGCCGACGCCGCGCCCGCACGGTCCAGCGGCATACCGCTAACCGCCGTGGTGGTGATCGGCGCGTTGACCATCGAGAAGCCGATGCCGAACACCGCGAACATCACCAGCAGCTGCCACACCGGGGTGTCACCGGTCAGCCAGGTCAGCAGAATCGTGGCCACGGTGATCGTCGCTCCCGCCACCAGCAGTGAGGGCCGGCTGCCGTAGCGCCCCACCAGGCGGCCCGACAGCGGCGAGAAAATCAGCGCACCCACCGCGACCGGCAGGTAGATCAGGCCGGTGTGCATCGCAGAGTAGCCCCGTTCGGTCTGCAGGTAGAGCGACATCATGAACAGGAACGCCCCGTACGCGGCGAACGCACAGACCGCGATCAACGTGGCCGAGGCGAACGGCACACTACGGAAGAACCGCAGATCGATGAACGGGTCCGTGCGCCGCGATTCGTAACGCAGAAACGCAACCAGGGCGATCAATGCCGCCGCCGCGACGCCGAGGGTGCGCGGGTCCGTCCAGCCGAATCCTGGGCCCTCGATGAGCACGAAGACCACGCCGAACAGGAACGCCACACCCAGCGCCTGGCCGACCGGGTCCAGATCGCGCATCGTCGCCGATTTGGATTCGGGGACGAAGATCGCGGTGAGCACGACGGCCAAAGCGCAGATCGGCAGGTTGATCCAGAACACCGCGCGCCAGTCCACGTATTGGATCAGCGCCCCGCCCACGATCGGGCCGAGTGCCATCGAGATGCCGACCACCCCGCCCCAGACTCCGATGGCCCTGGCGCGTTCCACCCGATCGGTGAACACCTGGGTGATGATCGACATAGCCACGGGGTTGAGCATCGAACCGCCGATGGCCTGCAGGAATCGGGCCGCGATGAGAGTCTCGATGTTGGGCGCCAGGCTGCACAGCAGCGAGGCCACCGCGAAGATCGTCAGCCCCAGCTGGAACGTCCGCCTGCGGCCGAACCGGTCGCCGGTGGCGCCGGCCAGCAACAGCAGCGAGGCCAGCACCAGCGTGTAGACATCGACGATCCACTGCAACTGCGACGGTGAGGCCGCCAGATCGTCACGGATGCTCGGGATGGCGACGTTGACGATGGTGGCGTCCATCGACACGATCAGCAGGCTCAGGCAGCACGAGACGAGGATGATCGCCTTGCGCCGTGCGCTGAGCGAGCTGACAGTTGTATTCACACAACTATTGTGAAACTACAACTATTGTTCGGGCAAGTCGAAATCCCCAATGGCACGCGCGTGGCCGGGACACGCGACGACGAACGGTGTTGTCCGCCATGACAAATAGCGCTGGACACCCAGGAGACAATCATCACCGTGAACGAACGGAACGCTCTCGTCGCCGCGGCTGTGGCCGCCGCAGGCATCGAACCCGCCATCAAGATCCTCGACGCCGACGCCAAGACCGCCGCCGCGGCTGCCCAACAACTGGGCTGCGAGGTCGGGGCGATCGCCAACAGCCTGGTGTTCGAATGCGACGGCGAACCGCTGCTGGTGATGGCCAGCGGCGCGGCCCGGGTGGACACCGGCATCGTCGCCGATCGCCTGGGAGCCACCGCCATCCGCAAGGCCGACCCCAAGCTCGTCCGGAACGCGACCGGACAGGTCATCGGTGGGGTGGCGCCGACGGGCCACCCGGCACCGCTGCGCACCGTCGTCGACCAGACGCTGGCGTCCTACCCGGTGATCTGGACCGCGGCAGGCACCGCCGATTCGGTCATGCCCCTGACCTACGCACAACTACTGGCCCTGACCGGCGGCGTCCCGCTCGCGGTGCGCTGATCCGGCATGGCAAAAGCCCGGGAGCGCAGCGCCCCCGGGCTTTCGTCAGATGATCTCAGCGCTTGTTGATGTCGACGTAGCCGCGCTCGGTGTAGCCGGTGTAGATCTGGCGCGGGCGGCCGATCTTGTTGGGCTCCGAGTGCATCTCCCGCCAGTGCGCGATCCAGCCCGGCAGCCGGCCCAGCGCGAACAGCACGGTGAACATGCGCGTCGGGAAGCCCATCGCGCGGTAGATCACGCCGGTGTAGTAATCGACGTTCGGGTACAGCTTGCGCTCGATGAAGAAGTCATCGGTCAACGCGATCTCCTCGAGCTGCTTGGCGATGTCGAGCAACTCATCGTCGCCGCCCAGCTTGCCCAGGATCTTGTCGGCCTGCTCCTTGACGATCCGCGCCCGCGGGTCGTAGTTCTTGTACACCCGGTGACCGAAGCCCATCAGCTTCACACCGTCTTCACGGTTCTTGACCTTCTTGACGAAAGTCTGCACATCGTCGTCGCCGGTGCGGATCTTCTCCAGCATCTCCAGCACCGCCTGGTTGGCGCCACCGTGCAGCGGGCCCCACAGCGCGTTGATGCCACCGGAGATCGAGGTGAACAGGTTCGCCTGCGAGGAACCCACCAGACGCACCGTCGAGGTCGAACAGTTCTGCTCGTGGTCGGCGTGCAGGATCAACAGCATGTCCAGCGCCCGGACGATCTCGGGATCCACCTCATAGGGCTCGGCCGGGAAGCCGAACGTCATCCGCAGGAAGTTCTCCACCAACGTCAACGAGTTGTCCGGGTACAGGAACGGCTGCCCCTCGGACTTCTTGTAGGCATACGCCGCGATCGTCGGAAGCTTGGCCAGCAACCGGATCGTCGACAGCTCGACCTGCTTCTTGTCCAGCGGATCCAGCGAATCCTGGTAGTAGGCGCTCAACGCGTTGACCGCACTCGACAGCACCGGCATCGGATGCGCGTTGCGCGGGAAACCGTCGAAGAACCGCTTGAGATCCTCATGCAGCAACGTGTGCCGCTGGATCTGGGTGGTGAACGCCTCCAGCTGCTCGGCCGTCGGCAACTCACCGTAGATCAGCAGGTAGCTGACCTCGATGAACGTGGAATTCTCAGCCAGCTGCTCGATCGGGATACCCCGGTACCGCAGGATGCCGGCGTCACCGTCGATGTAAGTGATCGCCGACTTGGTGGACGCGGTGTTGACGAAGCCACCATCAAACGTGGTGTAGCCGGTCTTGGCCAGCAACGGACCAAGCGCGATGCCGTCACTGCCCTCGGTGGCATGGACGATATCGAGATCAATCTCGCCACCGGGGTACTTGAGAGTGGCAAGCTCCTGCCCACTCGACGGGTTTTCGGCCACGGGAATCCCTTCATCGTCCTGGAACCGACAACTGCTCTACAAAAGGTAGTCGCAATCGATCGGCACTGCCCGCGGGGGGTTACCAATGGGTTAGGAAAGGTGGCTGAGCGCGGGTTCGGGTACCTCTTGAACACCGGCCGCGACCGCCCGGAAATCGGCGTATGTCGCCTCGATCAGACCGACGATGTCATCCACGGTCACCGAACCCCAATTGGCCTGAGATCCCAGGTCAGCGATGGCGGTCATCAAGATCGACCCCCAGACCACGGCGGTCAGCTTGAGGCGGCGGTCGTCGCCGGGCACCCCCATCCGCTCGGCCAGCGCCGCGTTGACCGCGTCCACCCGGAACTCTGAAGCCGACTGCATCAGCGCCGGAGAAGAGGTGACGATGCGCGCCGACGCCAACAGGCGATCCGACGTGAGCTGGGTGGGCGGCGCGGTCTTGGTCTTGAGGAATGCCTCCACGTGGGCCCGGTACAGCGCCTCGATATGCGGGATCCCCGGCGGCTGGGCCGCGAGCGCGACCGCGACGATCTCGATCACCTCGTCGACGAACGCCAGCACGACGGCGTCCTTGGTGGCGAAGTAGCGACTGAACGTGCGCGGCGACACATCCGCAACCGCGGCGATCTGTTCGACGGTGGTTTGCTCGAAGCCCTGACGGTCGCACAGATCGATGGCAGCCTCGATCAGCATCGCCCGGGTACGTTGTTTCTTGCGCTCGCGCAACCCCGTCGCAGCCTGCCGCACAACGTCAACCACGAGATCGGATGCTAGCGGCCAAAGGACTGCTTTTCGGTCCTTTTCGGCAACTATGTGGCGGACAGTGCCATTCGCCGATGGTCATACTTTGTCCGGCTCGGACTGTTCTTGCGGCACACCCGTGCTCGTGCTCACCCGGTAGCGCACGAATGCCGGCACCGCCAGGGCCGCGATCACCACACCGACGAGCACCAGGGCACCGCCACCGGCCGCGGCGACCGTCGTGCCCACCGCCGCAGCCGCCGCTCCGTGCAGCGTGTCGGCCAACCGCGGACCGCCGGCAACAACGACGGTGAACACGCCCTGCAGTCGTCCGCGCAGCTCATCGGAGGCGGCCTGCTGCAGAATCGTCGACCGGAACGCGGCCGACACCATGTCGGCCGCACCGCCGATCGCCAAGAACGCCAACGCAATCCACAACACCACACCAGCGGACCCACCCGCCGCCCCACCGGCGATACCGAACCCGACCATCGCCGCGCCCCACACCAGGATCGCGACCACCACGGCCAGACCCTGCCTGCGGATCCGCGGCAGCCAGCCCGAGAAGACGCCGCCGGCCACCGCGCCTACCGACATCGCCGCGGCCAGCAACGCCATGGCGGTGCCACCCTCGACGGGCCCGCCGAAGCTCTCGTGCGCCATCTGGGGGAACAACGCGCGCGGCATGCCGAAGATCATCGCCACCAGATCGACGACGAACGACATCAACACCACGCGGTTGCCGGCCAGATAGCGGAAGCCGTCCAGCACCGCCGTCAGCCCCCAGCGGGACGCCCCCTCCTCGGTGCTCACCGGCGGCATCGGCGCCAGCCGGAAGGTCGCCCAGATCGGCGCCAGACACGTCACGGCATCGATCAGATACAGCGTCGACAGGTCCACCCAGTTCAGCAGGAACCCGGCCATCAGCGGCCCGACGATCGCGCCGAACTGCATCACCGTCATGTTCAGCGAGTTCGCCGCGGGAAGCTGCTCCCCCGGCAGCATGCGCGGGATGGCCGCCGAGCGCGTCGGGCTGTTGATGGCATAGAACGCCTGCTGCACCGACAGTAGGCACAGCACCACCCACACGTTGTTCAGCGCCAACGCCGCCTGCAGCCACAACAGCACCGAGGCGCCGGCCAAACCGATCGAGGCGATGATCAGCAGCAGCCTGCGGTCCATCGCGTCGGCCCAGGCCCCGCCCCACAGCCCGAAGACCACCAACGGCACCAACGCGAACAGGCCGGACAACCCGACGTACGCCGAGTTCTCCGTGAGCACATACAGCTGTACCGGCACCGCGAAGATGGTCAGGTTGGCGCCGATGACCGTTGGGATGCCGGCCAGCCACAGCCGCCGGAAATCCGGGGTGCGCAGCGGCGTGGTGTCGGCGAAGAACCTACGCACGGCGGCGGGCGAGCGAAGCGACGGGGGATGTCGCCCTGGGGCGAGCGAAGCGACGGGGGAAATTCACGGCTGGAGGCGCTCGGCTCGGTTGCCGATCACGCGAATTCGGTTGTGCACCCGGTTCTCCCGGCCCTGCCAGAATTCGACGCTCTCCGGGGCGATCAGATATCCGCCCCAGTTCGGCGGCACCGGAACGGCGTCGAACTCGGCGAACCGCTCGGTCACCTCGACGAACTGGGCCAGCAGTGCCTCTCGCGACGCGATCGGACCCGACTGCTGCGATGCCCAGGCGCCGAGCTGTGAACCTCGGGGACGCTTGGACCAGTACGCCTCGGTGTCCTCCCGGCTCACCTTGGTCACCGGACCGCGCACGTGGACCTGACGCCCCAGGCCGTACCAGGGGAAGGTCGCCGACGCGTAGGGGTTCGCGGCCAGCTGGGTGCCCTTGGCAGAGTCATAGTTGGTGTAGAACGTGATGCCTGTCTCGTCCATGCTCTTGCACAACACCGTTCGGGTGACCGGTCTTCCCCCGTCGTCCGTGGTCGCCACCACCATGGCGTTGGGTTCGGGCGCCCCGGCCCGGTAGGCGTCGGCCAGCCAGGTCCGCAGCAGGGTCAGCCAGCCGGTTCCCGGGTCCTCTCCGAGCCAGTCGACGTCCAGGTCGCCACAGCCGTCCTTCTCGACGTAGTCCACGCGCATGGCAGCCAGGTCGTGCTCGTGGTGGTCGGGGGTGTGTCCAGAGGGTCTCGCCACCGCGGTAACGCTACGCCTGGAGTTGGTGCAAGAATCTGGCCATGCCAGCTGTACCGGAAGACTTCGTTGCCGGCCTCGAAGGCGTCGTCGCCTTCACCACCGAGATCGCTGAGCCGGACAAGGACGGTGGTGCGCTGCGCTACCGGGGCGTGAACATCGAGGACCTCGTCAGCCACCGGGTCACCTTCGGGGACGTCTGGGGACTGCTGGTCGACGGCAGCTTCGGTACGGGTCTCCCCCCGGCCGAGCCGTTCCCGCTGCCGATCCACAGCGGCGACGTGCGGGTCGACGTCCAGGCCGGGCTGGCGATGCTGGCCCCGATCTGGGGCTACTCACCGCTGCTGGACATCGACGACGACACCGCGCGCGACCAGCTGGCCCGGGCGTCGGTGATGGCGCTGTCCTATGTCGCTCAGTCCGCCCGCGGCATCTACCAGCCCGCGGTGCCGCAGCGCACGATCGACGAATGTGACACGGTGACAGCACGTTTCATGACGCGGTGGCAGGGCGACCCCGATCCCAGGCACGTCGAGGCGATCGACGCCTACTGGGTCACCGCTGCCGAACACGGGATGAACGCGTCGACGTTCACCGCCCGGGTGATCGCCTCCACGGGCGCCGATGTCGCAGCTTCGCTGTCGGGTGCGGTGGGCGCGATGAGCGGGCCGCTGCACGGTGGCGCCCCGGCCCGGGTGTTGCCGATGATCGAAGAGGTCGAGAAGACCGGTGACGCCCGCGCCGTGGTCAAGGGCATCCTGGATCGCGGCGACAAGCTGATGGGCTTCGGGCACCGCGTGTACCGCGCCGAGGATCCGCGGGCACGGGTGCTGCGAGCCACCGCCAAACGTCTCGCGGCACCGCGCTACGAGGTGGCCGCGGCGCTGGAGCAGGCCGCCCTGGCCGAGCTCCGCGAGCGCCGCCCAGACCGGGCCATCGAGACCAATGTCGAGTTCTGGGCCGCGGTGATCCTGGACTTCGCCCAGGTGCCCACCTCGATGATGCCCGCGATGTTCACCTGCGGGCGGACCGCCGGCTGGTGCGCGCACATCCTGGAGCAGAAGCGGCTGGGCAAACTGGTCCGCCCGGCCGCCATCTACGTCGGCCCCGAACCACGCAGCGTGGAGTCGGTCGCCGGATGGGACAAGATCGCCACGTCATGATCGGCGGTCGGGACGTCTTCGCTTCTGCAGCACACGCTTTCGCCCGTTTGGTGCAGGCGCTGCCGGCGGATTCGTTCGACGGATCCGGCTTGGGCGAGTGGGATCTGCGCGCCCTGGTGGGCCACACCTCGCGTTCGCTGATCACCGTCAGCACGTACCTGCAGTCGCCGGCGTCGACGGCCGACCTGGCCGGCCCGGTCGAGTACTACGCCGCCATGCGCGGGTTCATGTCCGAGGCCGGCGCCGAGGCCATCATCGAGCGGGGCAGGCAGGCCGGGCGTGACCTGGGTTCCGATCCGGCCGCCGCGGTGGATGCGCTGGCGAGCCGGGCCCTGGACGACATCGACGACGCCGGCGACCCGTTGATCACCGTCATCGGCGGATTCGGTATCCGGTTGAGCGGCTACCTGCCGACCCGTGTCTTCGAACTCGCCGTGCACAGCCTCGACATCGCCCGGGCCACAGGGCTTTCCGCCGACCTGCCGAAAGAGGTGCTGGAAGCGGCGGGCGTGCTGGCCACCCAGATCGCGGTGGAGTTGGGCGAGGGCGAGACCGTTTTGATGGCGCTGACCGGCCGCGCCGAGCTGCCGCGGACCTTCTCCGTCACCTGATCTCTCTGAGCCGTTCGTGCTGATGTCAGACCCCGGTGGTTGCATGGGGATCGTCCGGCGATGAGATCCGCCTGCCGCGCGGGTCTGCATTGAGTCCGCTCACCGATATCAGGAGAAAAACAATGGCGATCGAAGTAACACCCGCAGTCACTCCGCACCTCGTTGTCGACGACGCCGCAGCGGCAATCGATTTCTACGTCAAGGCGTTCGGCGCCACCGAGTTGGGCCGGGTACCCGGGCCTGACGGCAAGCTGGTGCACGCCGCCCTGACCATCAACGGGTCGACGGTCATGCTCAACGACGACTTTCCCGAGTACAACGACGGTAAGCCGTCCACGCCCAAGGCCCTGGGCGGCACCCCGGTGACCATCCACCTCACCGTCACCGATGTCGAGGAGAAGTTCGCCCGCGCCGTCGAGGCCGGTGCCGAGGTGGTCGCCGAACTCGAAGATCAGTTCTGGGGTGACCGGTACGGCGTCGTGCGCGACCCGTTCGGACACCAGTGGTCACTCGGACAACCCGTCCGCGAGGTCAGCATGGACGAGATCGAACAGGCGATGAAGTCCGGGCAGTAGCTCTTCCAGGGCTGCCTCACCGTCGCCGCTGTGTCGGTGAGGCAAGTCCGAGGGGACCCGCGCGGCTACCGGGAAGCCGCGGCGGCCAGTGGCATCCTGAGCAGGTGATCGACGTCGTGGTGGCCGAGCCCGGCGAACTGAGCCCAAATGTCCTGAGTTCGGCCGAGAAGTTGGTCCGCTCGGCATTCGGCGACGGCTTCCGCGAGTACGACTGGCTCCACGGCGTCGACGGCGTGCACGTGTTGATCACCGAAGATCGCGAGCTGCTGGCGCATGCCGCAGTGGTGCCCCGCACCCTGCGTCACGCGGACAAGGTCTTCGACACCGGCTACGTCGAAGCTGTCGCCGTGCGCGGCGACCAGCAAGGCCGCGGCCTGGGCCGTCTGGTGATGGACCACACGGAATCGATCATCCGGGCCCGACACGACCTCGGCGCGCTCGACGCGGTGGAGAGCGCTGCCCAGTTCTATGCCGGCCGCGGCTGGCAACTCTGGACCGGGCCGACCCAGGCCGATACCCCTGACGGGGTCATCGACACGTACGACCCCGCCGACCGGATCTTCCTGCTGCCGACGGACGCCACGGCTCACGATTTCACGATGTCAGTGCCCCTGATCTGCGATTGGCGCGCCGGCGACCTCTGGTAGCCGGAATCTGACCGGCTCCGCACGGTCCATACTGAGTTCCGCGCATTCCCCGCGGACGTGCCATGCCGGAGCACAAAGGAGACCGATGAACGCCCAGCCGACCGACACCACGCCGGCTGCTCGCGCGCTGCGCTGGCGGGTCGTGGACATCGTCGTCGCCAGCGTCCTCGCCACGGCGGCCGGGCTGGTGTTCGTCGTGTGGAACATCGCATCCAACCCGATCAGCGCACCGCTGAGCGCGCTGCTGCCCGGGTTGCAGGCGCTGCTCGCCGGCGGCTGGTTGTTCGCCGGTGTGCTCACCGCCCTGGTGATCCGCAAGCCGGGCGCCGCCCTGTACGGCGAGCTGGTGGCCGCCACGGTGTCGGCACTGGTCGGCAACCAGTGGGGCGTGCTCACCCTCGAGTCGGGCCTGGTGCAGGGCATCGGCGCGGAACTGGTCTTCGCGGTGTTCCTGTACCGCCGCTGGGGATTGCCGGTCGCGCTGCTGGCGGGGGCGGTCGCCGGTTTGGCGCTGGCCATCAATGACCTCATCCTGTGGTACCCCGGTTCGGCGAACACCTTCGCCGCGATCTACACCGCCTCCGCGATCGTCTCCGGCACCCTGGTTGCCGGGATGCTGTCCTGGTTCGCAGTCCGGGGTCTGGCGAAGACTGGAGCGCTGAGCCGGTTCGCCTCGGGCCGGATCGGCCCCGACGCTCGATGAGCTCACCGCACGGCACCGGTGCCACCGTCGCGGCGCACAACTGGGGTTGGAGCCACGCCGGACGCGCCGCCTGGGCCGTGCGAGACCTCGACCTGCGGATCGAGCCCGGCGAACGCGTGCTGCTGCTCGGCCCGTCCGGCGCCGGGAAATCGACTCTGCTGCACGGCATCGCCGGACTTCTCGGCGGGGCCGACGAGGGCCGGCAGACCGGCGACCTGCTGGTCGACGGTCGCCCGCCGAGTGAACAACGCCACCGGGTCGGCATGGTGCTTCAGGATCCCGACTCCCAGGTGATCCTGTCCCGGGTCGGGGACGACGTGGCCTTCGGCATGGAGAACTTCGGCGTCGACCGCGAACAGATCTGGCCCCGCGTCCGCGCTGCCCTGGACGCCGTCGGGCTCAATCTCGCGTTGTCCCAATCCACTTCGGAACTGTCCGGCGGGCAGAAACAGCGCCTCGCGCTGGCCGGCGTGATCGCCATGGATCCAGGCCTCATCCTGCTCGACGAACCCACGGCCAACCTCGATCCCGCCGGCGTCCTCGAGGTGCGAGATGCGGTGGCCGCCTCGGTGGCGCGCACCGGGGCCACGCTCATCGTCATCGAGCACCGCACCGAGATGTGGCTGCCGGTCATCGACCGGGTGATCGTGCTGGGCACCGACGGTGAGGTGGTCGCCGACGGCACCCCGGACCAGACCATCCGGCGCAACCATGACTACCTGGTCCGATCCGGCGTCTGGGTCCCTGACACCCCGCTGCCCGAGATCGAGCGCCACCGTCATCGGGCCGCCGAATCACTGCTGCACGCAACAGATCTGGCATTGGCCCACCCCGGCGATCCGCCGATGCACATCGGGTTGAATTTCGACATCGCCCCCGGCCGGACCACGGTGATCACCGGCCCGAACGGGGCGGGCAAGTCGACGCTGGCCCTCACCATCGGCGGACTGCTGCCGGCACCGGCCGGCCGACTGGAAGCGCACCCCGACTTCGCGCCCACCCCGTCACGCAGGCAACCCGTCAAGTGGCGCTCCAAGGAACTGCTCACCCGCATCGGCAGTGTGTTCCAGGATCCCGAGCACCAATTCCTCGCCGGCACGGTACGCGACGAACTGGCGTTGGGCCCCAAGGCAATCAAGCTCGCCCACGCCGAAATCGCCGCGCGCACCGACGAACTCCTCGAACGCCTCCACCTGGCCCACCTCGCCACCGTAAACCCCTACACCCTCTCCGGTGGCGAGAAGCGTCGCCTTTCCGTCGCCACCATGCTGGCCACCGCGCCCAGGGTGATCATTCTCGACGAGCCCACGTTCGGGCAGGACCGGCGTACCTGGGAAGAACTGACCCGTCTGCTGGCCGAGATCGCCGACGCCGGAACCGCCGTCGTCGCGGCCACCCACGATCTCGACTTCGCCACCCTGCTCGCCGATGCCAGGATCGAACTGCCGGACTGGGAGCCCACCACGGAGACGGCACCGTGATCAATCCGGTCGCGCGGCTACTCACCGCCCTGATCATCGCGGCAGCGCTGGTGCTCTCAGTGGACTGGTTGTCGGCGCTGACCGCGCTGATCGGCGAGATCGTCTTGTTCGCCGTCATCGGGGTGAAGCTGCGCGCCGCGCTGATCCGAGGTGCCGTTGTCCTCGTCGCGGCCGCACTCACGGCGGTGACGATCCTGCTGTACGGGCAGACCGCCGGGACCGTGTACTGGCACTTCTTCCTCGTCACCATCAGCGACGGCTCCATCGCACTGGCGCTGGCCACGTTTCTTCGCGTGCTGGCCATCGCGCTGCCCTCGGTCATCCTGTTCATCGATGTCGAATCCACCGAGCTGGCAGACGGTTTGGGTCAGGTGTTGCGGCTCCCGGCCCGGTTCGTGATCGGGGCACTGGCCGGCATGCGGATGGTCGGTCTGCTCGGTCAGGACTGGCAGTACCTCGGTTATGCCCGGCGGGCCCGCGGCGTGGCCGATCACGCCAGGGTGCGACGGATCGCCGGGCAGGCGTTCGCCCTACTGGTGTTCGCCGTGCGCCGCGGGTCGAAGCTGGCCACCGCGATGGAAGCACGCGGTTTCGGCGCCTACCCGGACCGGACCTGGGCCCGCCCATCCCCATTCAGAGCACGCGAATTCGCCTTGATTGCCGCGGGATTAGCCATCGCGGCGACCGCGATCGGGGTGTCGGTGGTGTGCGGAACATGGAACTTCATTGGCACTCGATGACATCCTGCGCCGCCTCGGCGCGGCGGCCACGACGGTATTGATCGACGGCCGGTCCGGCTCGGGCAAGTCCACGCTGGCCGTCGAGCTGCACAACGCCTGGGTCGGCAGTGTCGTCGTCCGGCTCGACGACATCTACCCGGGCTGGGACGGACTGCTCTGGGCCGCAGACCATGTACTGCGCTCACTGCTCGAGCCGAGGGCCGCGGGGAGCACCGGATGCTGGCGGCAATGGGACTGGGCGACAAGCGAACCCGCCGGCTGGCACACCGTCGAACCCGGACAACGCCTCATCGTCGAGGGCATCGGCGCGCTCACCCCGGCCACCCGGGCCCTCGCAGACCTGGGTATCTGGGTGGACGCCGACGACGCCGAACGCAAACGCCGGGCGCTGGAACGCGACGGCGAAACCTACCGACCGCACTGGGACCGGTGGGCCGCCCAGGAAGCCGAGTTCATCGCCCGGTTCCAGCCGAGGGCGTGCGCGGATCTGATCGCCGAACCCACCGCACGCGGATTCGAATTCACCGCGCGCGATTGACGGAACCTTAGCGCAGCCCCGACAGAACCCGTTGCCGTAGCGTCGGTTTCGGTGCTGCCGTGGCGACCGCGATCATCTCCTCGACCGAGGTGAACTTGTCGCGCGGCCGATCCTCGCCACCACGGGCGATCTCGGCGGCATCGATCGCCTGCCACCCGGCGGCATCCACCATGGCGGGCTGACGGGTCCGCACCAGCTTCTCCAACGCGGCCGGCTTGTGCACCGGATCGGTCAGGACACCGGCGTTGTAATCGTCGACCAACTGGTGCACGGTCTGCGCCGCACACGACTTGTTGGTGCCGATGAAGCCGGTGGGCCCGCGCTTGATCCAGCCGGCCACGTAGGCGCCCGCCGCGTCACGGACACGTCCCGCGTCGTTGGGCACGACGGCCGCCTCGTCGTCGAACGGCAGATCGGCAATTGCCTTGCCGCGGTAGCCGATCGAGGTCAGCACGAGCCCAGCGTCGAGCGTGCGCACCTCATCTGTCCCGGTGACACCGAATTCGATAGCGCTGACGCGGTCCTCACCGAGCACGCGCTGCGGGGTCAGCCGGTAGGCCAGCCGGATCCGCGGCCGGGTCAGCGGCGCGGAGGTATTGCCTAGCTTGGCCAGGATCTCCAGCTTGTTGCGGGTCAACGGGTCGGTCTCGCGGGCCAAATCCGCCACCACCAACTGGTGATCGGTCTCGTCGAGCACGACGTCGCAGCTGGCGGTCAGACCGATCAGCTCGGGCAGGGTGAAGGCCGACTCCGCGGGGCCGCGGCGGGCCGCGATCACCACCTCGGAAACCTTCGAAGTACGCAGGGCGGCCAGCGCATGATCGGAGATGTCGGTGCGGGCCAACACATCCGGATCGGTGGTGAGGATCCGGGCCACGTCGAATGCGACGTTGCCGTTGCCCACAATGACCACGCGCTCGTGGCTCAGGTCCACGGGCAGGTCGGTGAACTCGGGATGCCCGTTGATCCAGGCCACCATCTCGGTGGCCGTGCCGGTGCCGGCCAGCTCCATGCCGTCGATGGCGAGGCGGCGATCATTGGGCGCACCTACCGCGTACAGCACGGCGTGATGGTGCTCCAGCAGGTCGGCATGCGACAGGTGCTTGCCCACCTCGACATTGAGGAAGAACTTGAACCCCGGTTGCTTACCGATGACGTCGAACAGTCGCGTCACCCGCTTGGTGCTCTGGTGGTCCGGCGCGACGCCGGCCCGCACCAGCCCGTACGGGGTCGGCAGCTTCTCGAAGACGTTGACGCGCACGCCCCGCTGCGTCAGCAGCTCGTCGGCCGCGTACATGGCCGCCGGGCCGGAGCCCACGATCGCCACCGTCAACGGCGCGCCACCCCGCGCCTCCACCTTCGGCGCCGCGATCACCGGCGCCAGCTTGGACGTCGGCGGCAGCTTGCCTTCGCGCTTCGGGTAGAAGGCGGCGTTGAGTTCGATGAAGGGCAGCTGCTTCTCGGTCAGCCGGGTGTCGGCCGAGATCGCGCCGACCGGGCACGCGCTCACGCACGCGCCACAGTCCACACACGCATCGGGATCGATGTAGAGCATCTCGGCCGTCGCGAAGCCCGGCTCATCCGGTGACGGATGAATGCAGTTCACCGGGCACGCGTAGACACAGGACCCGTCGCTACAACACGACTGGGTGATCACGTGGGGCATAAAAGACCTCAGAACCCTCCGGGGCGAGTTTTAGGCGACCGAGACCAGGTGCTCGCGCTGCGGCTCGCTCCGGTAGCGGCTCGGCGGCCCGTCGATCTTGCAGATCCGCCACATCAGCTTGGAGATCGGGTTCATCAAGCCGGTGTCGTGGCACAGCATGCGGACGTCGCCGAACATGTCGCGCAGCATCTTGCGCGATTCGGGCGCACGGAAGAACAGCTCCTTGCGCACCGAGCGCGGGATGTCGAATTCCTTCCAGAACGCGCGCGGCGGCACGATGATCGCCGAGCACAGGATGCGCATGGTCAGCGGCACGAACAGCGACAGGATCCAGCGCTGCCGGCGACGCAGGTTCGGCACCCGCTTGTGCAGGTACTGGTGCGCGAACGAGATGTGGCGGGCCTCCTCGGCGACGTGAATCGCCATGACGCGCTCCATGATCGGGTGCAGGGCCTTGCCCTCGCGCAGCACGTTCTTCTGCGTGTGGTCGATGGGCTCCTCACCGGCGAGGACGCCGAAGAAGAACGGAATCGGCAGCGGGCCGGCGGCCAGCGGGATGAGCGGCTGCAGCCACTTGAGCAGCCGCGGCATGCCCGGCACATCCATGCCGATCCGGTTCACCATCTCCTGGAACATCAGGGTGTGGTTGCACTCCTCAACGGATTCGTGCAAGCAGTAGCGGTACTCCGGCGAGCCGTTGGGCACCCAGAACGAGTACTCCATCAGGCCGCGGATCAGGATGTTCTCGAAGTGCAGGCCGACCTTGGCGACGTTGGCCTGGCGCCACATGCCGATCTCGATCTGCCGCTCGACCGGCTGGGCCTGGTACCACGGGTGCCCGCCCATCGGGTCGGTCGCCGGCAGGATCCAGCGCGGATCGTTGGGGGTCACCGCGAACTCCGGCGAATCCCACTCGATGTCCTTGTACGGGTTGAAGTTGCGCCGCACCGATCCCTCGGACAGCGTGGAGAGCATGTCGACGTACTGGGTGTCATCGCTGACGTCCATGTTCTTGCGCCAACGCCTGACCATCTTGGTCCGAGCCATGTTGCAGACCTCTCTATACTCGTCGGAGGTTTACATCTACCCACCTGTTGTACAAACGGTACCGCAGGTATCGACTAAAAGTCCATGCCCGATTCCATAAGTTTGCCGATAGGTAGCCGGTCGTGGTCGCCCTGAAGACCGAAGCCCAGGTAGAAGCGATGGCCGCAGCCGGAACTGTGGTGGCCGACACATTGCGTACGCTTGCTACCGAGGCCGCCGCGGGCCACACCACCGCTGATTTGGACCGGATCGCCACCGAAATCCTGGCCGCCCACGGCGCCACCTCGCCATTCCTCGACTACCACCCACGCTGGGCGCCCACCCCATTCCCGGCGGTGCTGTGCGTGAGCGTCAACGACGCCGTGGTGCACGGCATCCCCGACGGCACCGTCCTGGCCGACGGCGACCTGGTGTCGGTGGATTTCGGGGCAACCCTGAACGGCTGGTGCGGCGACGCCGCCCGCAGCTTCGTGATCGGCACACCCCGGCCCGCCGACGCCGCGTTGATCGAGGCGACGGATGCCGCGCTGGCCGCCGGGATCGCCGCGGTCCGTCCCGGCAACACCTTGGGCGACATCGGTCACGCGATCGCATCGGTAGCCAGGGAAGCGGGGTACGGCCTGCTCGCCAACCACGGCGGGCACGGCATCGGCCGCACCATGCACGAGGCACCACATGTCCCGAACTCGGGTCGGCCCGGGGAAGGCATGGCGCTTCGGCCCGGTCTGGTGATCGCCATCGAACCGATGCTGATCGCCGACGGCACCACCGGCTATATCCACGACCCCGACGGCTGGACACTCCGGACCGCCACCGGGGCCCGAGCAGCACACAGCGAACACACTGTGGCCGTCACCACTGCCGGCGCCCGAATTTTGACGCGGTAGCGGCCGACTTTAGGCTGGTCGGTATGGCTGAACTGATCATCCCCGCCGATATCAAGCCCCGCGACGGCCGTTTCGGATGTGGCCCCTCCAAGGTCCGTCCCGAGCAACTGACCGCGCTGGCCGCTGCCGGGGATCTGTTCGGCACGTCCCACCGGCAGGCGCCGATCAAGAATCTTGTGGGCCGCGTCCGCGACGGGCTGCGTGAGCTGTTCTCGGTTCCCGACGGCTACGAGGTGATCCTCGGCAACGGCGGGTCCACCGCGTTCTGGGACGCCGCGGCGTTCGGTCTGATCGACAAGAAGTCGCTGCACCTGACCTACGGCGAGTTCAGCTCGAAGTTCGCCTCGTGCGTCGCCAAGAACCCCTTCATCGGCGACCCGATCATCGTCAAGACCGACCCGGGCACCGCGCCGCAGCCGCAGTCCGACCCGTCGGTGGACGTCGTCGCCTGGGCCCACAACGAGACCTCGACCGGCGTCTCGGTGCCGGTGCAGCGTCCGGCCGGCGATGCGCTGGTGCTGATCGACGCCACCTCGGCCGCCGGCGGCCTGCCGGTCGACATCGCCGACACCGACGCGTATTACTTTGCGCCGCAAAAGAATTTCGCTGGCGACGGTGGCCTGTGGCTGGCCATCGTCAGCCCCGCGGCGCTGGCCCGGATCGAGGCGATCGGGGCTTCGGGGCGCTGGGTGCCCGACTTCCTGTCGCTGCCGATCGCGGTGGAGAACAGCCTCAAGAACCAGACGTACAACACCCCGGCCATCGCCACGCTGATCCTGCTCGCCGAGCAGCTCGACTGGCTCAACGGCAACGGCGGCCTGGACTGGGCCGTCAAGCGCACCGCCGATTCCTCGCAGCGGCTGTACTCGTGGGCCGAGGCGGCGAGCTTCGCCACCCCGTTCGTCACCGATCCGGCGCTGCGCTCGCAGGTCGTCGGCACCATCGACTTCAGCGATTCGGTGGACGCGGCCGCGGTCGCCAAGGTGCTGCGGGCCAACGGGATCGTGGACACCGAGCCCTACCGCAAGCTGGGCCGCAACCAGCTGCGGATCGGCATGTTCCCGGCCGTCGAGCCCGACGACGTGAGCGCCCTGACCAGCTGTGTCGACTGGGTCGTCGAGAACCTCTGAGCAAAGGTTCATCTCGGGAGCTCTCCCGCCAGCGTGTCAGCCCGGTAACGGGCGGATAACGCAGTAGGGTTCGCGCAGGAGGTTTGGTCGGTATGCGAGAACTCAGAGTCGTTGGTTTGAACGTAGACGGCAGACGCATCATCTGTGAATCCGACGACTCCGCCAAGGACATGTTCAGCTTGCGTGTCGATGACCGGCTCCGCGCTGCGATGCGTGGTGACAAGGTCGCCTCGAATCAGACCGACAGCGATGTAGAGGTGCAGAACGTGCTGCGACCCAAGGAGATTCAGGCAAAGATTCGCGCCGGAGCATCGGTCGAGCAGTTGGCCGAAGCCGCCGGGGTGCCTGTCGAGCGGGTCGAGCGGTTCGCCCATCCGGTGTTGCTGGAGCGCGCCCGTGCCGCCGAGCTGGCCACCGCGGCGCATCCGGTGCTGGCCGACGGACCCGCGGTGCTGACGCTGCTGGAAACCGTCACCCAGGCTCTGGTGGCGCGCGGCCTCGACCCCGAGTCCATCGCCTGGGACGCGTGGCGCAACGAGGACAGCCGCTGGACCGTGCAGCTCGCCTGGAAAGCCGGCCGGTCGGACAACGTCGCACACTTCCGGTACAGCCCCGGAGCTCACGGCGGCACCGTCGCCGCCTCGGACGACGCGGCCCGTCAGCTGATCAACCCCGATTTCGGTCGCCCGCTGCGTCCCGTCGCCGCGGTACCGCACCTGTTCGACCACCACGACACCCACGAGGTCCAGGAAACGCCGGCCGCGGTACCCGATCAGTACAGCCGACCGGCCGAACCGGAGCCTGCACCCACTCCCCCGGCACCCAAGCGCAGTCGCAAGGCGCGCCCGGCGGTGCCGGCCTGGGAGGACGTGCTGCTGGGCGTGCGGTCGTCCGGCACCCAGCCCTAGTCGCTTTCGAGCGATTTGTGCACGGTTTTCCGCGGTAGCCGCCGAAAATTGTGCACAAGACACAGTTAACCGGTATGTGGCACACGCAACCCTTCAGCATGTGCGCAAGTTAGTTATAGTAGCTAATAACTAGCCTTGCTATACATCTGGAGGGGTCATGCCGCGCACCGAGAACGACACCTGGGACCTGGCCACCGGAGTGGGCGCAACCGCCACCGGCGTCGCTGCCTCCCGTGCCCTGGCCTCCAACGCCGCCGACCCGCTGATCTCCGACCCGTACGCCCGGCCCCTGGTCGACGCGGTCGGGGTGGACTACTACGTCCGCCTGGCCCAGGGTGACCTGGTTGCCGATGGCGCCGCCGAGCCGCTCGATCCGCAGGTGATCGCCGACGGCATGGCCATCCGCACCCGCTACTTCGACGATTTCTTCCTGACCGCTGTCCAAGCCGGCATCCGCCAGGCCGTCATCCTGGCCTCCGGGCTGGATGCCCGCGCTTACCGGCTGCCCTGGCCCGCCGGGATGACCGTATTCGAACTGGATCAGCCGGCCGTCATCGAGTTCAAAGACCAGGCACTCGCGGATCTGGGTGCCGCCCCGGCCGCGGAGTTGCACGCCATCGGCATCGACCTGCGCCACGACTGGCCCGCCGCGCTGCGCGCACATGGCTTCGACCCGCAGGCCCCGACCGCGTGGATCGCCGAGGGCCTGCTCGGCTACCTGCCGCCGGAGGCCCAGGACCGGTTGTTCGACAACATCACCGCACTGAGCGCACCGGGCAGCCGGCTCGCCACCGACTGGATGGCCGGGCACTCCGAGCTGGCCGAGAAGCGGATCCGGACGCTCACCGAGCACCAACGCGAACAGGGTCTGGAGCTGGACGACCTGTCAGACCTGATCTTTGAAGGCGACCGCAACGCCGTGGCGGACTATCTGACCGCTACCGGCTGGCAACCCGAAACCACGACGGCCGAAAAGATGTTCGCGCTCCACGGCCGACCCTTCCGTCGCGACGAAGCCGTCGCCGGGTTGCTCGACGCCAACTACACCGCGGCCGAACTGGTGGCCTGAGCCGCGGTCCGGTCAGCCCTGGGTCAACCCGATCGCCAGGAGCACCAGCCAGCCGCCGGCCACGCCGACGCCCGAGCCCAGCACGAACCAGCGCCACACCGGGCGGTGCCGCCAGCCCCACACCGTGGGCGCCAGGCCGCCGACGGCGACCATGTTCAGCCCGATCGCCAGCAGCGGGTGTACCCGCAGCAGCCCGACGCCGAGGACCACGATCGCCGCGCCGAGCACCGCGGCCACAAACGCGGCCACCGTCAGGCCCGTCCCCCACGGCGTCGAATCGTCGGTCACGGAGTCAATCTAACGCGACATCAGCTCCCGAGCCTGGCACGTTCGTAGAAGGCCAGCGCCGCGGCGGTGGCGACATTGAGCGAATCGGTGCCACGGGACATCGGGATGCGCACTCGCACGTCGCTGGCCCGCATGGTGTGCTCGGTCAGGCCCGGCCCCTCGGCGCCGACCAGGACCGCCACCCGCTCGCCCTCGAGCTGCGACATCGCCTCCGACAGCGTCGCGGCAGCTGGATCGGGCGTCATCGCCAGGAGCCGAAAACCGTTGTCCCGCAACAGCCCCAGATCACCGGGCCAGGATGCGGCGCGGGCGAACGGCACCAGCAGGGCATGCCCCATCGACACCCGCACGGCCCGCCGGTACAACGGATCGGCGCATCCCGCGCCGAACACCACCGCGTCGACGGAGAGTCCGGCGGCATTGCGGAAGATCGATCCGAGATTCTCGTGGTCGTTGACGCCTTCGAGCACCGCCACCGTGCGCGCGCCGGAAATCACCTCGGCCACCGACAACTCCGGGGCCCGCGACGCCGACGCCAGCACGCCACGGTTGAGGTGGAAGCCGACCGCGGCGGCCATCACATCGGCACTGGTCCGGTAGAACGGCACGTCCACGTCCGCGAGGTCGGCGACCAGTTCCCTCAGGCGCCGGTCGGTGCCCAGCAGCGCCCGCGGCACGAACCGGGAGGCCAGCATGCGCTGCGCCACCAGCACGCCCTCGGCGATCACCAACCCCTTGCCGCTGGGCAGATCGGGCCGACGGTCCACGCTGTTGAGATCACGGAAGTCGTCCAACCGGGAATCGGCTGGATCGTCGATATCGATTACCTGCAGCAGACTCACGCGCCTTCGAAAACCATCGCCGACATCAGATCGGTCGCGGTGACCAGGGTCTGGCGTTCCTCGGGATCCAACCGCAACAGCTGCGCCTTGAGCCATTCCTGGCTGGCCTTGCGCTCGGCCTCGACCAGGGTCATCCCGGCCGGCGAGGCCGACACCACGATCTGGCGGCCGTCCACCGGATGGGCGGCGCGAGCCACCAGCCCCAACTCGGCCAGTGAGGCGATCACCCGGGTCATCGATGGCGGGCGTACCCGCTCCCGCACGGCCAGGGCACCGGGCGTCATCGCGCCTTCCTTGGCCAACGTGGCCAGCGCCGAGAACTGGGTCAGTGAAACCGGGGATTCCGCACGCCGCGTACGTAATTGACGTGCCAGACGGACTACGGCCAGAGCCAGATCGTTCGCGAGACGCGCCTCCGGATCTTTCACATCGGAAATAGTACTGACGCTCACGCAGTAAAGGGCTAAAACCAAGACCAATGAATCCCCACCCCATCGGATACGTTGGTCACCGATGACCGAGGACACCAACCACGCGCCGGAACCCCAGCCGCCGGCCCTGCCCGCCGCGCTGCTCGAACCGTGGCCGGTGATCGTGGTGATCGCCACCGGCTGGCTCATCGCCACCATCGTGGCCTTCACCGTCAGCGGTCTGCAACACTGGCGACCGTTCACACTCGCCGGACTGGCAATCGGCGTTCTCGGCACGACCATCTTTCTGATCCAGCGCCGTGCCGTGCGCCGTGGATCCCGCGGTGCACAAAGCGGATTGACCTGAGGAGACACCATGGCCGCACCCCTCCTGCAAGCCACCATCGACATCGACGCACCGGTCGAAAAGGTGTGGGGGCTGATCTCTGACCTGAGGCGCATGCCGCAGTGGAGCCCACAGTGCAGATACATGAAGCCCCTCGGTCCGCTGCGTCCGGGGACCCGCACCTTCAACCTGAACCGGCGCAAGTTCGTGTTCTGGCCCACCACGTCACGCCTCACCGAGGTGGTCGACAACAAGCGGCTGGCGTTTCTGGTGGAAGGCAACAACACCATCTGGAGCTACGAACTGGAACCGACCGGCACCGGCACCCGGGTGACCGAATCCCGGCATGCCGAAAACGGCACCACCGCGGTCTCCAACGCTCTGGTCGGCGCATTGTTCGGCGGGGTGCCCAGCTTCGAGGACGAACTGGTCGACGGCATGAAGGCGTCGCTGGCGCGGATCAAGGCCGCGGCCGAGAACTGAGCCCGCACCGGCACTGAATTCGTTGGCGCTCAGACTGTTTCCCATCGAAAGTACCTGTGACCCGCATCGATTCGGGTAGCTGACTACTCTAGGCGCCGCCTTTGCCCGGTCCGAGCCAATCACCGTCGCCGCCAACGTGGTTCGCAGCCGCGGCAAGAACCATTCGCCGCCCCTGAACTGGCGCGGCGTGATGGGATGCCTACATGACGATCGTCCTGGTGCACGGCAATCCGGAGACCGACGCGATCTGGGGGCCGCTCGTCGAAGCGCTCGGTCGCGACGACGTGACGCGGCTGTCGCCGCCCGGCTTCGGTGCCCCGCTCCCCGACGGATTCCCGGCCACCTACCTCGCCTACCGGGACTGGCTCGAAGCCGAACTCGAAACCATCGCCGAGCCCGTCGACCTGCTCGGTCACGACTGGGGCGGCGGCCACGTGATGAACCTCGTGATGCATCGCCCCGAACTCGTTCGCAGCTGGGCCAGCGATGTCGTCGGACTGTTCGATCCGGACTACACCTGGCACGACCTCGCCCAGGTGTGGCAGACGCCCGACGAGGGAGAGCAGCTGGTGGACACCATGCTGGGCGGGTCGGTGGCAGACCGGGCCGCCCAGATGGCCGCGCTGGACATACCCCTCGACGTCGCAACATCCATCGCCTCGGCCCAGGGGCCGGACATGGGCCGGGCAATCCTGGCCCTCTATCGCTCGGCGCGGCAGCCCGCGATGGCCGAAGCCGGGCGCGGTCTGGATCGTGCGCAGGCGCGGCCCGGACTCTCGCTGCTGGCTACCGAGGATCCCTACATCGGTTCGGCCGAGATGCGGCATCGCGCCGCCGAACAGGCCGGCGCCCGTACCGAAGTGCTCGAAGGTCTCGGACACTGGTGGATGGTTCAGGACCCCGAACGCGCCGCGGAAGTGCTCACCCGTTTCTGGGACAGCGTCGGCTAGTGACCGATCCCGTCACTCGGCGGTGTCGAGCACGCCGTCGTCGTACGGCTCGTACATCGGTGATCCGGTGCCCGGAGGCTGCGGCGTGTCCGAATGAGCCCCGCAGCCGTACTCGGCCTCGACCACATGCCCGTCGGCCGATAAGTCGTTCGCGCATACCCCGAACATCGAGCCCAGCGCGCCGCCGAGGGGCAGATAGAACCCACAGTCGCGGCAGACCCGGCGCGTCGAGCGGGCCATCGCCGAGCCGGGCCCGTAGTCGCCGTCGTGCCAGCGCTGCGCGGCCTGCGCTCGGCCCCACTCACTGAGGACCTGGCGCCGGCCGAGGCCGAGCTCGAGCGGGGCCTCATCGATCAGCGGGTCACCGGTGGCCACGTAGCCGGGCACCAGACGAGGATCATTCGGTGGCGGGGCGAGCAGGTCGCCCGGCCCGAGATCGCCCGGCCGGATCCGGTCCTGCCACGGCACCCACTGCGGGGCCAGCAGCGCCGTCGGCCCCGGAACCAGGACTAGCTCGCTGATCGTCGCGTGATCGGCACCCGGGTAGGCCGCCACCACGACAGCCCACTGCCAGCCGCGGTAACCGGGCAGGTCAGCCAGGAATCGGTGGGTGGCTGAGGCGGCGTCTTCGATGCTCACGCCAAGGTATTCGCCCACCGCGCCCTCGCCGCTGAACTCGATCAGCGCCGCACGCGCCTGCTCGGCGGCACCCGAAAGCAGCGCCTCCTGTTCCGGCGACGGTGCCGCCGGCCCGGTCTCCCGGTCGGATTCGCAGGCCTGCTCAGCTGGTTCGGTCACGCTTTCCATCGCCTCCATAGTGCCTGATCGGGGCGACCGCGGGCCACACCGGTCGCCTGTCGGCCGCCGGCACGCCGGATAAGAGAGAATCAGGGGGTGACCTACTACCCGCCGCGGCCGCCGGCCGACCACGGCGCGGAACATCCCGGAATGGCCAACTACCCCAGCGATGAGACGCCGCGCCGGCCACGCAGGCACTCGGTGCCCAGCTCCAACCGCTGGCTGCCGCCGCTCGACGAGCAGCACACCGCCGGGTATTCGGCGCCCGACGGCGCGGCGCAGTCCCGCGGGGTCGGGTCGGCGGCGGGTGAGCGGGTCACCGTCACCCGGGCAGCCGCCGCGCGCAGCCGCGAAATGGGTTCGCGGATGTACGGTTTCGTGCATCGCGCGGCCACCGCCGACGGCGCCGACAAGTCCGGGCTGACCGCGCTGACCTGGCCGGTGGTGGCGAACTTCGCAGTCGACGCGGCCATGGCCGTCGCCCTGGCCAACACTCTGTTCTTCGCCGCGGCCAGCGGGGAGTCCAAGAGCAAGGTCGCGCTCTACCTGCTGATCACCATCGCTCCGTTCGCGGTGATCGCCCCGCTGATCGGGCCCGCACTCGACCGCCTGCAGCACGGCCGCCGCATGGCGCTGGCCGCGTCGTTCGCGTTGCGCACCGGGCTGATCATCGTGCTGATCGCCAACTACGACGGCGTCACCGGCAGCTATCCCTCCTGGGTGCTCTATCCGTGTGCGCTCGGAATGATGGTGCTGTCCAAGTCTTTCTCCGTGCTGCGCAGCGCGGTGACCCCGCGCGTGCTGCCCCCGTCCATCGACCTGGTCCGGGTGAACTCGCGGTTGACCACTTTCGGCCTGCTCGGCGGCACGGTGGTCGGCGGCGGCATCGCCGCAGGCGCCGAGTACCTGTTCAACGTGGCCGAGTTGCCCGGGGCGCTCTACGTGGTGGCCGCGGTCAGCGTCGCCGGCGCGGTGCTGTCGATGCGGATCCCGAAATGGGTCGAGGTCACCGAGGGCGAGGTGCCAACGACGCTGAGCTACCACGGTCAATCGGACGGCCACGATCAGCTGCGCCGGCATCCGGGCAAGCCCAAGGCCGAGCGTCAGCCGATGGGCCGCAACACCATCACCGCCCTGTGGGGCAACTGCACCATCAAGGTGATGGTCGGTTTCCTGTTCCTCTACCCGGCATTCGTCGCCAAATCCCATGACGCCAGCGGCTGGGAACAGCTGCTCATCCTCGGGTTGATCGGGGCGGCGGCCGGGATCGGCAACTTCGGCGGCAACATCGCCGCCGCGCGGCTCAAACTCGGCCACCCCGCGCAGCTCGTGGTGCGGGCCGCCGCCGCCGTCACCGTCGTCGCCCTGGCCACTGCACTGACCGGAAACCTCCTGGTCGCTGCCGGCGCGACCCTCGTCACCTCGGCCGCCAGCGCCATCGCGAAGGCCTCACTGGACGCGTCCCTGCAGGACGACCTGCCGGAGGCCTCGCGGGCCTCGGCGTTCGGCCGGTCGGAATCGGTGCTGCAGCTGGCCTGGGTGGCAGGCGGCGCCACCGGGGTACTGATCTATACGGACCTCACAGTCGGGTTCACTACCATCACGGCCGTGCTGATACTGGGCCTGGCGCAGACCATCGTGAGCTACCGCGGCGAATCGCTGATTCCCGGCCTCGGTGGTAACCGCCCGGTGCACGCCGCAACCGAAGGCGGCAGTCATTTCGCCGCAGACCCGACGAGAGCACAGTGGGAGTCCCGATGAAGCGTGCCCTGGCGGCCCTGGCGGCCGTGGTCGTGCTGGCGATCGCCGGCACCTCGGTGGGGGTCTGGCGGCTGCACAGTGCACACGGCGATCAGCTGCCGGAGATCAGTGCGTACTCGCACGGTCATTCGGTGCGGGTCGGGCCGTTCCAGTACTGCGAGGTGCTCAACCTCGACGACTGCAAGGAACCGCGGGACGCCGGCGAACTGCGCGTCACCAAGGAAAGCCCGGTCCAGCTCTCGGTTCCCAGCGCTGTTGCCCGGGCACCGTGGCGGCTGCTGCGGGTGTATGAGAACCCGATCGATACGACGGTTACGTACTACGCACCCAAGACGACGCTGGCCGTCACCATCCCGACGGTCGATCCGAACCGGGGCCGGCTCACCGGGCTGGCGGTCCAGATGCTGACCCTGGTGCAGGACCAGAACGGTGAGGAGTTCGCCCTGCCGCACGCCGAGTGGTCGGTCAGCACGGTCTGGCCGGACCGCGACGGGGCGGACCCGCGCTAACCCGCCGAGTGCCCGGCCGGTACCCGCTCCCCCTCGGGCGTCCGCCCCGGCGGTGTGCCGTCACCGAAAGGCCTGCCGCCCAACGCTTCCCGGCCATGCGGCGTGAGCCAGTTGGCCAGGTCCGGACCCTTGGGCACGATCTGCGTCGGATTGATGTCCGAATGCACGATGTAGTAGTGCTGCTTGATCTGGACGAAGTCGATGGTGTCACCGAAGCCGGGCGTCTGGAACAGGTCCCGCGCGTACGCCCAGAGCACGTCCATCTCGGCGAGCTTGGCCCGGTTGCACTTGAAATGACCGTGATAGACCGGGTCGAACCGAGCCAGCGTGGTGAACAGGCGCACATCGGCCTCGGTGATGGTGTCGCCCACCAGATAACGCTGAGTGCTCAGCCGGTCGGTCAGCCAGTCGAGCGCGGTGAACAACCGGTCGTAGGCCTTGTCATAGGCCTCCTGTGAGCCGGCGAAACCGCACCGGTAGACGCCGTTGTTGACCTCGGTGTAGATGCGCTTGGCCACGGTGTCGATCTCGTCGCGCAACGGCTCGGGATACAGCTGCGGCGCGCCCTCGCGGTGGTACGCCGTCCACTCGGTAGAGAAGTCCAGCGTCATCTGGGCGAAGTCGTTGGTCACCACCGCGCCCGAGGCGACCTCGACGATCGCGGGCACGGTGATGCCCTTCGGATACTCGGGATCTCGCTTGAAGTACGCATCCTGCAACCGCGGGATCTTGAGCACCGGGTCGAGCCCATCGGGGTCGAGGTCGAACGTCCAGCTGCGCGCATCGTGCGTCGGACCGCAAAAGCCAATGGACAGAACACTTTCCAGACCCAACAGCCGTCGCACGATGATCGTGCGGTTGGCCCACGGACAGGCCCGCGCAACGATCAGCCGATACCGGCCCGGCTCGACGGGATAGCCGTCACGACCGTCGGCGGTGATCCTGGTGGTGATGTAGTTGGTGTCGCGGTTGAACTCACCGCTGCCGGAAGCGACGTAGGAGCCCTGGGTCATGAACCCAGCATGCCCGTCGAGAGTTGGCTTGTGTTCGGGAAATCAACAGATCCTCGACCACAAGCCGACGTTCGGCGCGCGGGTACTAGGCGTCGAGCTCCTGCGCGACAGCCTTGACCACCTCGGACACCCGGCGCGCGACCTTACGGTCGGGGTAGCGGCCCTTGCGCAGCTCGGGCTGCACGATGTCCTCCAGCAGCGTGATCATGTCCGAGACCATGCCGTGCAGCTCATCGGGAGTGTGCTTGTGCTCGGGACGCTCGGCCTCGCGGCGGGCCCGGCTCAGGCTCGGCGGCGGGTCGATGAGCTTGAGGCTCAACGCCTGCGGGCCGCGACGGCCTGCCGCAACGCCGAACTCGACACGTTGACCGGCCTTGAGGCCCTCGACACCCGCGGGCAACGCCGAGGACCGCACGTAGACGTCCTCACCGTCCTCCTGGGACAGGAAGCCGAAGCCCTTTTCGGCGTCGTACCACTTCACCTTGCCGGTCGGCACTGCACTCACCCGCTCGTCTTGTCAGAACTACGTACACACATAAAGTTCGCGTCCCGTCAGCGCCGGGACGCGATGGAGCGATCTTACTCGGCCCTCGCTCGATGCTTCACCCCTATTACTCGGTACGCTTGAAACCACCTCTGGAAGAGAGATGCGCCGGTAATGCGAGTGATTCTGAACATCATCTGGTTGATCTTCGGCGGCCTGTGGCTGGCGCTGGGATACCTGCTGGCCGCGCTGATCTGCTTCGTGCTGATCATCACGATCCCGTTCGGGTTCGCCTCGCTGCGCATCGCCTCGTATGCCCTGTGGCCGTTCGGCCGCACGATCGTCGACAAACCAGGGACCCGGCCCGGCGCACTGGTCGGCAACATCATCTGGATCATCCTGTTCGGCTGGTGGCTGGCGCTCGGCCATTTGGTGAGCGCGGTGGCCATGGCCGTCACCATCATCGGAATCCCGTTGGCACTGGCCGATCTCAAGATGATCCCGGTCTCGCTCGTGCCGCTCGGCAAGGACATCGTCCCGGTCGACTCGCTGAAGGCCGCGGTATGACCCTGACCTCGCTCGGGCTGCCTTCCGTACATCGGTCCGCCCCACCTCTCGATCCGGCCCCGACGACGGGCCCGCTGGTGGATACCTACGGCCGCGCCGCTACCGACCTTCGGGTCTCGCTGACCGACAAGTGCAATCTGCGATGCACCTACTGCATGCCGGCCGAGGGGCTGGACTGGTTGCCCGGCGAGGCGCTGTTGAGCGCTGAGGAGCTGAGCCGGCTGCTGCGCATCGCCGTCACCCGGCTCGGCATCACCAGCGTGCGGTTCACCGGCGGCGAACCGTTGGTGACCCGTCATCTGGAAGAGGTGGTGGCCGCCGCGGCAGCGCTGCAGCCACGGCCGGAGATCACCCTGACCACCAACGGCATCGGGCTGGCCCGGCGCGCGGCCGGCCTCAAACAGGCCGGGCTGGACCGGATCAACGTGTCACTGGACAGCATCGACGCCGCCCACTTCGCCCGGATCACCCGCCGCGACCGGTTGGCCGACGTGCTCGAAGGCCTGGCAGCGGCCAAGGCGGCGGGGCTGGAACCGGTGAAGGTCAATGCGGTGCTCGATCCCGTCTCGGGCCTCGACGACGTGGTGAGCCTGCTGGGCTACTGCCTGGATCACGGATACCAGCTGCGGATCATCGAGCAGATGCCGCTGGACGCCGGGCATACCTGGCAACGCGGCACCGTGATCGACGCCGAGGCCATCCTGACCACCCTGGGCCGTCACTTCGACCTGCGACCCGATCCGAGGCCGCGCGGCTCCGCGCCGGCCGAGCTGTGGCAGGTCGCCGCCGGCGCCGACCACCCGGCCGGAGCGGTCGGAGTGATCGCCTCGGTGTCGCACGCCTTCTGTTCGGCCTGTGACCGCACCAGGCTGACCGCCGACGGTCAGATCCGTAGCTGCCTGTTCTCCACGGAGGAGAGCGATCTGCGCGGGCTGCTGCGCGGGGGCGCCGACGACGACGCCATCGAAGCGGCTTGGCGGACGGCCATGTGGGCCAAGCCCGCGGGGCACGGCATCAACGACCCGGACTTCGTGCAACCGGTGCGGCCGATGAGTGCGATCGGCGGCTAGATGACCGAGCACACCGTTGCCGTAACGGTCCGTTATTTCGCCGCTGCAGCCGCCGCGGCCGGAGTTGATACGGAAACGTTAGATTTGGCAAAGGATTCCACGATCGCGACGCTCGTCGAGCAGCTCAGCGGTCGCCATGCCGAACTCGCACGGGTGCTAAAGCGCTGCTCATACCTGTTGGACGGGATGGCGGTCCGCGATTTGGGCAAGCCGGTATCAACGCATCAGACCATTGATGTGTTACCACCCTTCGCCGGCGGCTAACGTGATTTGCATCACATAACGAAATGGTCACGAGCTGGCTACAGCGCGGTGGAGCGCCGCACCGACCTGCGACAACGCGAAAATAACCTGCACCTTTAAACAACTTTTAGAGTTTGCTCAGGGCCAAAACGCCCGAGGCCGCTAAAGGTGACGGGATTGCGGGGAGCCGTTACCGTTCATTCCCAAGTCAATCGACCCTAATCAATTGACCTACCCCAGACCGATAGCGCCGAGCTCCATCCATCGGGCAGGGGTCAACGACGAACAACAAGGATGGAGGCGGGGGACCCACCGGTCCACCGATTTAATTCAGGACCAGGAGCCGCTTGCGGCCCCTTGGGGTGAAGCCGTCGCCGTTTCGACGACGCCGGCCGGGTGACCTCTCCCACCCGAACCCGACAGCTGACCTCGTGGGCGCATACGAGAGGACCTTCACGCTTATGAGTGGACGGCATCGCAAGCCTGCTTCCGCATCCTCAGCAAAGAATGTCGCCAAGATCGCCTTCACCGGCGCTGTGCTCGGTGGAAGCGGCCTCGCACTGGCCGGACAGGCCATGGCCGCCACCGACAGCGAGTGGGACACCGTGGCTCGCTGCGAGTCCGGCGGCAACTGGGCGATCAACACCGGCAACGGCTACCACGGCGGGCTGCAGTTCTCGCCGAGCACGTGGCGTTCCAACGGCGGTGGCGAGTACGCCCCGGCGGCCTACATGGCCACCAAGGAACAGCAGATCGCCGTCGCCGAGCGCGTGTTGGCGGGCCAGGGCAAGGGCGCTTGGCCGGTCTGCGGCCGCGGCCTGTCGGGCTCCACCCCGCGCAACGTGGTCGCCGAGCCCGCTCCTGCCCCGCTGGACGCGCCTGCGGTCAACGGCGAGCTGCCGCCGCCGCCCGAGGCTCCGGCCCCGGCTCCCGAAGCGGCTCCTGCCCCCGTGCAGCCGGTCAGCTACGTCGATCAGATTCAGCAGGCCATCGAGAACCAGGGCCTCGACGGCAACGTCGTCATCAACGGCTGAGTTTCAGGCCGAACCGACCCACTCGTCGGTGCCGTCGGAGAAGTACTGGTGTTTCCACACCGGTAGCCGCTCTTTGACGGTGTCGACGAGGTGGGCACAGGTTTCGAACGCCGCTCTGCGATGGTCCGCTGCCACAGCGGCCACCAGGGCGGCGTCTCCTATATGCAGGGTTCCGATGCGGTGACTGACCGCGATCGCGCGCACGCCGGTGGCCTGCGCGGCCACCTCGGCGGCCACCTCCTGCAAGGTTTGAAGAGCGTTGGGGTGCGCGGAATAGTCGAGCCGGGTGACCGAGCGGCCGCCGTCGTGATCGCGCACCACCCCCGAGAACCCGACCACCGCGCCGGCCGCCTCATGAGCCACCAGTGCCTCGTACTCGGTCAGCGAGATCGGCGTCTCGGTCAGTTCGACACGTACGACGGTTGCGCTCATATTTGTCTCCTCTTCGCGCAAGCGCTCATCGCGTCGGATGGTCCTTTCCACTGAGCTGGTCCAGGGCATGCTCCAGCACTCCGGCCAGTACGCCCAGCCCGTCTTTCACCCCGCCGGGCGACCCGGGCAGGTTGACGATCAGGGTGCGCCCGGCGACGCCGCATACGCCACGGGACAACACCGCGGTGGGCACCTTGTGCGCACCGGCTCGCCGGATGGCATCGGCCAGCCCAGGAATCTGATAGTCGAGCACCGACATGGTGGATTCCGGGGTCGCGTCGGTCGGTGAGATACCGGTGCCACCGGAGGTGATGATCAGGTCGACGCGCTCCGACAGGGCCGCGCGTAGGGCATCGCCCACGGCGTGTCCGTCGGCGACCACCACCTGCTCGGTGACGTCGTATCCGCGGTCGGAGAGCCAGCTGACGATGAGGGGGCCGGTCCGGTCGTCGTACACCCCTGCTGCGGCACGGGTAGAGGCGATGATGACCCGCGCCGACCGCGTCACTGTGTTGTTCTTTCCCACAATCCCGTTTTACCGCCTTCTTTGCGCACCACTTTGATGTCGTCGATGCGTGCGGCGGGGTCGACGGCCTTGATCATGTCGTACAGCGTCAGCGCGGCGACGCTCACCGCGGTCAAAGCTTCCATCTCGACGCCGGTGCGGTCGGTGCTGCTCACGGTGGCGGTGATGGCCACCGCGGCATCGCGGATGTCGAAATCCACGTCGACGCCGGTCAGCGCCAGCTGATGGCACAGCGGGATCAGCTCGGGAGTCCGCTTGGCGGCCATGATTCCGGCCACCCGCGCGGTGGCCAGGGCATCGCCCTTGGGCAGGCCGCCCGAGGCGATCAGGGCCACCACGTCCCGCCGCGTGTGCAGGGTGCCCACGGCCGACGCGGTGCGTTTGGTGACGTCCTTGGCCGAGACGTCGACCATGTGTGCCGCGCCAGACTCGTCGAGGTGCGACAGTCCCACTATTACCTGTTGACGACGGTGGCCGACTGGATGAACGGCAGCTCTTCGGCCGGCAATGGGAAGGTCACATCGCCGAACGGGGACAGTGCGCCGGTGCGGTCGGTCGCGAGCTCGCTCACGGCGTGATCATCGCCATCGGAGAGCACGGGCCAGCCGTTGTCGACGTAATGGTTCTTCTTGTTGTCAGCCACGCTCCACATTGTGGCAGGCTCCTCATCTGGTGGCGAGACCGGCGGGCTGCTTTACGCTGGTCAGGATATGACCGCCGCACAGACTCCCGGATTCCCGCTGGGTGCCTGGCTGTCCGACCTCGACGACAAGGGCCTCATCCGCCTGCTGGAACTGCGGCCCGACCTGAGCCAGCCGCCACCGGGAACCATCGCCGCGCTTGCCGCGCGCGCCACCTCACGGCAGTCGGTGAAGGCTGCCACCGATTCCCTGGACTTCCTGCGGCTGGCCGTCCTGGATGCGCTGCTGGTGCTGCACGCCGACACCCGCCCGGTCCCGGTGTCCGAGGTGAGCGACCTGCTGGGCGAGCGCGTCGGCGCCGATGATGTGACGACCGCGCTGGAGGATCTGCGCGAGCGGGCCCTGGTGTGGGGCGACGCGACCGTCCGGGTGGCGCCCGAGGCGGCCGCCGGTCTGCCCTGGTTCGTCGGCCAGGCCGCCGTCGAGGTGTCCGACCGCCGCGCCGACGAGATCGCCGCCCTGCTCGAGGGGCTCGACGAAGCCCAGAGCGATCTGCTGGCCCGGCTGCTGGAGGGTTCGCCCATGGGCCGCACGCGCGACGCGGCACCCGGCACCCCGCCCGACCGTCCGGTGCCGCGGCTGGTGGAGGCCGGGCTGCTGCGCCGGATCGACGACGAGACGGTGATCCTGCCCCGGGTGGTCGGCCAGGTGATGCGCGGCGAGGCACCCGGCCCGGTGGAGTTGACCGCACCGGCACTCGAGACGACGTCGACGACGCCCGCCGATGTGGACGCGGTGGCTGCCGGTGCGGCCATCGACCTGCTGCGCGAGATCGACCTGATCATCGAAACCCTGGGCAGCACACCGGTTCCCGAGTTGCGCAACGGCGGTCTCGGGGTGCGTGACGTCAAACGCCTGGCCAAGACCACCGGCATCGACGAGCCTCGGCTCGGGCTGCTGCTGGAGCTGGCCGCGGGCGCGGGGCTGATCGCGGCCGGGATGCCCGAACCGGACCCGGGTGACGGCACCGGGCCCTACTGGGCGCCGACGGTGGCCGCCGACCGGTTCGTCGAGTCCCCCACCGCCGCTCGCTGGCACCTGCTGGCCGCAACCTGGCTGGACCTGCCGGCCCGCCCCGCCCTGATCGGCAGCCGTGGGCCGGACAACAAACCCTTTGCCGCGCTGTCGGATTCGCTGTACTCGACCGCGGCGCCACTGGACCGCCGGCTGATGCTGAGCGTGCTCGCCGAGCTGCCGGCGGGCACCGGGGTCGACGGCCCCGAGGCAGCGCGAGCGATGGTGTGGCGACGGCCGCGCTGGGCGGCGCGGCTGCAGCCGGCCACCGTCAGTGGCCTGCTCGCCGAAGCGCATTCGCTGGGCATGGTGGGCCGCGGCGCGATCAGCACGCCGGCCCGCGGCCTGCTGGCCGGCGACCCCGACGAGGACGTGCTGGCGGCGATGGAGAAGGCCCTGCCCAAGCCGCTCGACCACTTCCTGTTGCAAGCCGATCTCACCGTGATCGTGCCCGGCCCGCTGGAGCGGGATCTGGCCGAGCACCTGGCCGAGGTGGCCACCGTCGAATCGGCGGGTGCGGCCATGGTCTACCGGATCAGCGAACCGTCCATCCGGCGTGCACTCGATGCCGGCCGGACCGCCAGCGAGCTGCACACCCTGTTCGAGAAGCACTCGAAAACCCCGGTGCCGCAAGGGTTGACGTACCTCATCGATGACGTCGCGCGCCGCCACGGCCAGCTGCGCGTCGGCATGGCCGCGTCGTTCCTGCGATGTGAGGATCCCGCGCTGCTGGCACAGGCGGTCGCGTCGCCGGGCGCCGACCGCCTCGAGCTGCGGCTGCTCGCCCCGACCGTGGCGGTGTCGCAGGCCCCGATCGCCGACGTACTCACGGTGCTGCGGGAGGCCGGGTTCGCTCCGGCCGCCGAGGACTCCACCGGCACCGTCGTCGACATCAGGGCCCGCGGCTCGCGCGTCGTCGCACCGACCCGCCGCCGCGTCTACCGGCCGCCCACCCCACCGACCGCCCAGACCCTCGGCGCGATCGTCGCGGTCCTGCGCAAGGTGGCGTCCGGGCCGTTCGCCAGTGTCCGCCTGGACCCGGCGATGGCCATCACCCAGCTGCAGGACGCCGCAATCAACCAGACCTCCGTGGTGATCGGCTACGTCGACCCCGCCGGGGTGGCCACGCAGCGGGTGGTCTCCCCCATCAACGTGCGCGGCGGTCAGCTCACCGCATTCGATCCGGCCGCCGGGCGAGTGCGGGAGTTCGCCATCCATCGCGTCACGTCGGTGGTATCGGCCGACACCGACTAGCCACGACACAGCGTGCTCACAGAGCCGTTCACCAATATGGCGATGTGACAACGATGTTGATGGCAGCGGACCAGGTGCCCCCGGCATACCGAGGAGTGTCGCTGCTGCACGGGTGGCTGCCCCCGGCGTTGCAGGCGCTGGCGGCCGTGGCGTTGCTCGCGGCGATCGGATGGCGCAACCGGCGCTGGCGCATGATCTTGCTGCCGTGTGCGATCGCCGTCGGAGTGGGCCTGACGGTGTGGGCCCGTTGGTTCGTCCGTTCGCAGGGGCTGGCCGGCGATCCGGCACCCGCGGCACTGTGGATCTGGATCGGGCTGACCGGATTGGCCGTGGCCGTGCTGGCACTGGGCTGGCGCGGCAGCCACTGGCGCCGGCGGACCGCCGCGGTGGCCGCGGTGCCGTTGTGCCTGCTGAGCGTGGGCGTCGCGGTCAACCTGTGGGTCGGCTACTTCCCCACGGTCACGGCGCTGTGGAACGAGGTGACCGCGGGCCCGCTGCCCGGCGAGACCGATCTGGCCACCGCGCTCGACCAACGCCGACGAGGTGACATCCCGTCCCACGGTGAGCTGGTGTCGGTCACCATTCCGGCTGACGACTCCGGCTTCAAACACCGCGACGAACTCGTGTACCTGCCGCCGGCCTGGTTCGCGGCGTCGGCGCCCCAGCTTCCCGTGGTGATGATGATCGCCGGGGAGTTCAACACCCCGGCCGACTGGGCGCGCAGCGGCAACGCGATCGCCACGATCGACAACGTCGCAGCCGACCACGGCGGCACTACCCCGGTATTCGTCTTCGTCGACGTCGGCGGCTCCTTCAACAACGACACCGAATGTGTGAACGGGCCGCGCGGGAACGTCGCCGACCACCTGACCAAGGACGTGCCGCCGTTCATGACCGGCACCTTCGGGGTGCGCGACGCCGGCTGGGGTGTGGTCGGCTGGTCGATGGGCGGAACCTGCGCGGTCGACCTGACCGTGATGCATCCCGAGTTGTTCAGCTCATTCGTCGACATCGCCGGTGACATCGGACCCAACGCCGGCACCAAGGACCAGACCATCGCCAGGCTCTACGGCGGAGACGCCGCGGCGTGGTCCACCTATGACCCGGCCACGGTGATCGACGAGCACGGCCGGTACATGGGAGTGTCCGGCTGGTTCGTGATCTCCTCGGACGCCCCGAAAAAACGCGGGTCACACCCGGCCAATCCGGACGCCGTCGGCCTCGGCGGGCAGGACGCCGGAGGTAATCCGGGCGACCAGACCGAAGCCGCGCACACCCTGTGCGACCTGGGCCGCCGCCATGGCATCAGCTGTGCGATCACCGCTGTGCCGGGCAAGCACGACTGGCCGTTCGCCGAACAGGTGCTGACCACCACCTTGCCGTGGCTGGCGGGCGCCGTCGGCACCCCCGGGGTGCCGCAGGTGCCGCTGCCGTCCGGCGGTGCACCGCCGCCCGCGCCGACGGGCGCCGCGCCCCGCTGACCCGGATTCGGAATAATGGGCGGGATGAGTTTTACCCGGCATGAGCGCGATGAGTGGATGGGATCTCCCGCATGACCGACGGCCCACTGATCGTGCAGTCCGACAAGACGGTGCTGCTCGAGGTCGACCATGAGCAGGCCGGGGCGGCGCGCGCCGCGATCGCGCCGTTCGCCGAGCTCGAACGCGCCCCCGAGCACGTACACACCTACCGCATCACGCCGCTGGCGCTGTGGAACGCCCGTGCCGCCGGCCACGACGCCGAGCAGGTGGTCGACGCGCTGGTCAGCTTCTCGCGCTACCCCGTACCGCAGCCACTGCTGGTCGACATCGTCGACACCATGGCCCGCTACGGGCGGCTGCAGCTGATCAAGCACCCGGCGCACGGGTTGACACTGGTCAGCCTGGACCGGGCGGTGCTCGAGGAGGTGCTGCGCAACAAGAAGATCGCCCCGATGCTGGGCGCACGCATCGACGACGACACCGTGATCGTGCACAACAGCGAGCGCGGCCGGGTCAAGCAGATGCTGCTCAAGATCGGCTGGCCGGCCGAGGACCTGGCCGGTTATGTCGACGGCGAGGCGCATCCGATCGAGCTGGCCCAGGACGGCTGGCAGCTGCGCGACTACCAGGAGATGGCCGCCGACTCGTTCTGGGCGGGCGGCTCCGGTGTGGTGGTGCTGCCCTGCGGCGCCGGTAAGACGCTGGTCGGTGCGGCCGCGATGGCCAAGGCCGGAGCGACGACGCTGATCCTGGTCACCAACACCGTGGCCGGGCGGCAGTGGAAGCGCGAGCTGGTGGCCCGCACCTCGCTGACCGAGGACGAGATCGGCGAGTACTCGGGTGAGAAGAAGGAGATCCGCCCGGTCACCATCGCGACGTACCAGGTGATCACCCGCCGCACCAAAGGCGAGTACAAGCATCTCGAACTGTTCGACAGCCGCGACTGGGGCCTGATCATCTACGACGAGGTGCACCTGCTGCCGGCACCGGTGTTCCGGATGACCGCCGACCTGCAGTCCCGGCGACGGCTGGGCCTGACGGCGACGCTGATCCGCGAGGACGGCCGCGAGGGCGACGTGTTCTCTCTGATCGGGCCCAAGCGCTACGACGCACCCTGGAAGGACATCGAGGCGCAAGGTTGGATCGCTCCCGCCGAGTGCATCGAGGTGCGGGTGACGATGACCGACAACGAGCGGATGCTGTACGCCACCGCCGAACCCGAGGAGCGCTACAAGCTGTGCTCGACGGTGCACACCAAGATCGCGGTGGTCCGCTCGATCCTGGAACGCCACCCCGGTGAGCCGACGCTGGTGATCGGCGCCTACCTGGATCAGCTGGAGGAGCTGGGCGAGGAACTCAACGCCCCGGTGATCCAGGGGTCGACGAAGAACTCCGAGCGCGAGGCCCTGTTCGACGCGTTCCGCCGCGGCGAGATCTCCACCCTGGTGGTCAGCAAGGTGGCGAACTTCTCCATCGACCTTCCGGAAGCGTCTGTCGCCGTTCAGGTTTCGGGCACCTTCGGCTCCCGCCAGGAGGAGGCACAGCGGCTGGGCCGGCTGTTGCGGCCCAAGGCCAGCGGCGGCGGGGCGGTGTTCTACTCGGTGGTCTCGCGCGATTCACTGGACGCGGAGTACGCCGCGCACCGGCAGCGCTTCCTGGCCGAGCAGGGCTACGGCTACGTGATCAAGGACGCCGACGACCTGCTGGGCCCGGCGATATGACCGTGCTGCGGGTGATGCCGGTACTCACGGTGTCCGACTTGTCTGTGGCACAGGTATACACCCAGATCCTCGGACTGACCGAAGTGATGAACCACGGCTGGATCGTCACCCTCGCCGATGCCGAGCTTCGCCATCAGGTCAGCCTGATGACCAAGGACGCCACCGCACCGGTGAATCCCTCGGTGTCGATCGAAGTCGACGACGTCGATGCCGCGTATGCGGCCGCGGTCGAGGCCGGCGTGGAGATCGTGCATCCGCTCAGCGACGAGGAGTGGGGCGTGCGGCGGTTCTTCTTCGCCGACGCGGCGGGCAACGTGGTCAACGTGCTGACCCACCGCTGACAGCGCGCCTGCGCACCGTCATCAGCAGTTCACCGTCCGGGCCACCGGTAAAGGTCAGCTCGCGGCGTAACCGTTGACCCGGCACGAGGTCCAGCTCGAAACGCTGCGCGAGGGTGGCGATCACCAGCGTGGCTTCGAAGTTGGCGAATCCGGAGGCAATGCACATCCGCCGGCCCGCCCCGAACGGCATCTGGGCTCGACGCTGCGGTCCATCCAGGTTCTCCTTCAAGAACCGCGCCGGATCGTAGCTGTCGGCGTTCTCCCACACCCGGCCGTTGTGGTGCACGCTGTGGGTGAGAATGGCGACGCTGGTACCGGCCTTGATCGGGTAATCACCCAGCACGTCATCGGATTTCGCCACCCGGGCCACGCCCATGATGGGCGGGTAGACGCGCATCGCTTCGGCCACCACGGCCTGCGTCCACGGCAGGCTCTCGACATCGTCCGCCGTGGGTTCCCGACCGCCGAGCACATCATCGAGCTCACGTCCCAGCCGGTCGCGGGCGTCGGGGTTCTGTGACAGCAGGTACCAGGTCCACGCCAGTGCCGCCGCGGTGGTTTCGAAGCCCGCACCGAGGAACGTCATGACCTCATCGCGGATCTCCAAATCGCTATAGCGGTAACCGGTTTCGGGATCCTCTGCGACGATCAGCAAGGCCAGCAGATTGTCCGTACGCTCGATCTTGCCGCTGCGATGGTCGGCGATCAGCTGATCGATGAAGCGTTCGATGCGCCGCAAGCCGCGCCGAGCCCTGGGCGCCACCAGCCACGCGCCGCGCCGCAACGCGTTGATCGACAACCGCGGTGACGAGAACCCCTCGGCGATCCGGCGCAGCGGCCGGGCCGCCCCCAGCAGGAACCCGTAGCCGAAAAGTGTGAGCAGACGGGCGAAGTCTGTGCGCATCTGTTCCGCGAGCCGGCCGTTGAGCTCGATGCCGAACATCGTGCGGGCGATGATGTCCAAGGTCACGTAGTTCATCTCGGCGGCGATGTCCACCGGTTGATCGGCAGCCAGGCTCGCCTCCCAGCGCCGGGCTGCGGCCACACTGGCCTCGGTCATCTGCGGCGCGAAGGCATCCACCTGCCGCTTGGCAAAGATCGGCTGGACTAAACGCCGGTTGCGTTGCCACAGTTCATCATTGAGATCGGTGACCAGACCTCGCCCGAACGCCACCGCCAGCAGGTCGTACTCGGCATTCTTGGCGTAGTTGTCCTGATTGGAAACCAGCACGTGACGGGCGATATCGGGATTGCGCACCACAACGAACTTGGCCAACGGCGTGCGCGCGACGACGATGTCGTCCTGGCCCGGCAGTTCGGTGGCGTACTCGTAGATGGTGTGCCGGTAGCTGGCCCGGATCGCCTTGAGGGCCAGCCACCACGATCTGAGGTAGCCGACCTCGGTGTGCTGCCAACGCACCGGCGTCGGCGCCCAGCGCGGTGGGTGCAATGCCCCGGCCCCACGAACTGGGCACGCGCCTTGCGAAGTTTCGGCGCTGGGCACAGTCATCCGGCCACCTCCCCGGTGAGCGCCGGGCACCTGACCCGGACTCGGGGTATACAGTACCGACGGTATCGGGTTGAGGCCAGGGTCAACCTCAGGTGTGCGGCCCCATGGCCTTGACGACGGTCAGCAGCACCACCGAATCCTCGAGCGCGTGCAGGCTGTGCCGCGTCCGCGGAATCACGATGTGATCGCCGGGCGAACCTTCCCAGCTGGCCTCGGAGTTGGCCAGCTTGACCCGGCCCTCGATCACCTGGAGCGTCGCTTCACCCGGGCTCTCATGCTCGTCGAGCCCGGTGCCCGCGGTCATCGCGATCAGGGTCTGGCGCAGCTGGTGCTCATGCCCGCCGTAGACGGTGTGAGCACTGCGTCCGCTGTTGGCGGTGCGGGCTGAGGCCAACTGCTGACGGGCGGTCGCGGTGAGCGAGATCTTCTCCATATCCACTGATCGTGCCACTTCCCGTCGATGATCCGTGAGCAATTTCCCACGCTACGTCCGAACCTGCGCGCCACCTCCGCCGTCGTTGGCAGTCGACAGCTGAGCCTTCACCTGCCGCGACCACGCGTCAGCCAGGATCTCGGGCCTGCCGGCGAGCAACCCCTCGACAGCCTGGATGGCCACCAGCGCCGGATCGGTCTTCTGCTCGGCCGGGATGTAGCTGACCATATCGGTGTCCATGTAGCCGACGTGCAGTGCGGCGACATGGATCCCGCGGGGCGCCAGTTCGGTACGCAGCGCATCGGTAAGCGCCCAGGCCGCGGCCTTCGCCGCCGAATATGCGCCCGAAGTCGGTGCGTGATACCAGGACAGCACCGACAGAACATTGAGAATCGCTCCGCCGCAGTTCTTTTCGATGATGGGAACGAACGCGCGGCTCACGTTCAACGTGCCGAAGTAGTGCGTTTCCATCTCCGCGCGGATGTCGTCGATCGGCCCGGTCAGCAGCTGCGCCCGGGTGGAGATTCCGGCGTTGTTCACCAGCACCGTCACGTCGCCGGCCACGGTGGCCGCGCGGCGCACCGACTTTGGGTCTGTGATGTCGAGCTGTACGGGGATGGCTCCGGGCAGATCGACGGTGTCCGGGTTCCTGGCCGCCGCATAGACCTTTGCGCCGCGCGCCAGCAGTTCGGCGGCAAGGTGCCGTCCCAGCCCGCGATTGGCCCCGGTGACCAAGGCGGTGATGTTGTCGGTCACGGCATTCTCCTGTTCGTTGGTCTCGGCGCACATCCCAACGCAGAGCTAGGCCTGGACAGTCCCGCCCGGTGAGAGACATCGCCTTACAGCTGAGAGCCTTTCAGTCGTGGCGCGATCGAATCGGCATACCAGACGATGGGCCGGTGCGTACACACCGACACGTCGTCCGAACCGCGGCGGCACTGGCGTCGGCGATGGGGATCGGCCGTTTCGTCTACACCCCGATCCTGCCGCTGATGTCGGCTCAGAGCGGTCTCACCGCCCACGATGCCGCGGCTCTGGCCACGGCGAATTATGTTGGCTACCTCGTTGGCGCGGTGGCGGGTTCGCTCTTGCCGCGACTGGCCCGCTCTGTCTCGGCGTGCCGCGTGTGCCTGCTGGTGATGGCCGCAAGCCTGGCGGCGATGCCGTTGTCTACGAACACATTCGAATGGGCGGTGCTGCGGACAGTGGCCGGATTCACCAGCGCGCTGGTGTTCGTGATCGCAGTCAACACCATGCTAGAGCACCTCCACGGCCATCCCGCGCACCTGGCCGGCTGGGGATTCGGCGGAGTCGGTGCCGGAATCGCCCTGTCGGCACTGCTGGTGCTGGCCGCCGGGGACTGGAAGGTGGCGTGGTGGGCCGCAGCGGGCGTCGCTGCCCTGCTGGGCGCCTGCGCTTGGTCGATGCCTGGCGTCACGCACGACAGCGCGACCACATCAGCCCCCGACGCCCGGCCATCCCACGGCGCCTTCACCCTGCTGCTAACCAGCTACACGCTGGAAGGGATCGGATACATCATCGCCGGCACCTTCCTCGTGGCGGCCGTCGCGCAGGGCGCACCGCCCTGGCTGGGCGGGAGCACGTGGCTGGTTGTCGGGCTCGCCACCGTGCCCTCGGCGGCACTGTGGGCGGCGCTGAGCAGCCGGTGGTCGCATCCGATGTTGCTCATGGCGGCACTGGGACTGCAGGCCGTGGGGATCGCCGTGGCCGGCATGGTCGGCGGGGTCACTGCCGCGCTGGTGGGCGCAGTGCTGTTCGGCGGGACCTTCATCGGTGTCAGCACGCTGGCCCTGGCGGCCGGTCGGCTGCTGCGGTATCCGCGCGCTGTCGCCCTTCTCACCACGGGGTATTCGGTGGGCCAGATCCTCGGGCCGCTGGTGGTTGCTCCTCTCCTGCACCGCGGTTTCGCGCCCGCACTGCTGGTGGGCGCGGCTGTAGTGTTAGCCGCCGCCGTGGTGTCCGGGGCGATGCGGGTCATCGTCCGGCACCCAGACATCGGCGGCGTCCAGACCGAGATCGCCTGCACCCCGGGTGAACTCGTCGACCACGGCGAGCACGGCCGGGTTGGACTCATCACGACGCCAGACCAACGACCACGTCCATAACGGGGTCGGAGCCACCACGGGGCGACGCACCAGACCAGTGGGCAACGGCGCGTCCTGTCCCTTGGGGTTGTTGAGCACGGGACGGCGCAGTCGGCGGACATGCTCGAAGAACGTGGGACCGGTGACGCCGCCGTCGTCCGTGCGCATCACCGCCGCTCCGGACGCGGCGGCGAACTGTTCGCCGTAGCGATTCCATGACGACCAACTCGCGGCGTCGGTATCGACCAGCACCGTGGTGTCGCGGGCGTTGACCGGAGTCTCGTCGGCGCCGGCGCACAGGGCATACAACCGGTCGACACCGATCAGCCTGGCCCGCAAGGACAACGAGGCCAGATCGGCATCCTGAACCCAGCAGATCGCCAGGTCCAGGCTGCCCTCCGAGACCCGGGCCGCCTGCGTGTGTGACGGCATCACCCAGGTGTCCACCCGTACCTGAGCCACCCCGGCGGCCCGCTCGGCCCAATCGGTCGGGCACCAGTTGACGTATCCGATCCGGACCGGCTCCGACAACGCCAGACCCTGTGCACGTCTCCGCAATTCATCCGCTTGCGCCACGAGTGCCCGCGCCTCGGGCAACAGTGCACTGCCCGCCTGGGTGAGCGCCACCGATCGCCGGTCACGGTCGAACAAGGTGACCTTGAGATCGCGCTCCAACGCCTTGATCTGTTGGGATAGCGACGGCCCGGCGATCCGCAAGCGCTCGGCTGCCCGGCCGAAGTTCAGTTCCTCGGCGACGGTGACGAAATAGCGCAGCTGCCGTAGCTCCACCGTTGCAGCGTAGTAGGCGCAGCCTCTCAGCAGCGAGCCAACAGGTCTCGTTGAACGGACATCACCACGCATCGCGACCACGTTGAGCAGGGCATCGGAAGAGAAAGGACCACCCCAATGAGCACCACACCGCACGTCGCAGTCATCACCGGCGCCTCGCAGGGCATCGGCGAGGCCCTGGTCGCGGGCTACCGCAAGCTGGGCTACGCCGTCGTCGCCAACTCCCGCACCATCGGCGAGAGCGACGATCCGATGGTGCTGGCGGTAGCCGGCGATATCGGGCAGCCCGGCGTGGGCAAGCAGGTGATCGACGCCGCCCTGGAGCGCTTCGGCCGCGTCGACACCATCGTCAACAATGCGGGCATCTTCGTCGCCAAACCCTTCACCGAGTACACCGATGCTGACTACGACGCCGTCACCGGCGTGAACCAGCGTGGCTTCTTCGAATTGACCCGCGCCGGGATCGCCGCGATCGAGGCACACGGCGACGGCGGGCACGTCGTCACCATCTCCACCAGCCTCGTCGATCACGCCAACTCGCAAGTGCCGTCGGTACTGGCATCGCTGACCAAGGGCGGTCTGAATGCCGCGACCAAGGCGCTGGCAGTCGAGTACGGCGCCCGCGGCATCCGGGCCAACGCCGTCGCACTCGGCATCATCCGCACCCCTATGCACGCACCCGAAACTCATGAGTTCCTCTCAGCGCTGCATCCGGTCGGCCACATGGGCGACATCGACGATGTGGTCGACGCAGTGCTGTACCTGGAGCAGGCCGGCTTTGTCACCGGCGAGATCCTGCACGTGGACGGAGGCCAAAGTGCCGGGCACTGAAGAGGTTCTACGCGGGGTCCTCGACGAGTGGCAGGCCGGCATTGCCGGCCACGACCCCCAGCGGGTGGCCGATGTGTTCACTGCCGACGCCATCTTTCAGGGCCTACGGCCCTACAGCGTCGGCCCGCAAGGAGTGTTCGACTACTACGACGCCCAACCGGCGGGGATGACGGTCGACTACCGGATCAACGAAACCCGCAGGCTCGCCGCCGATGTGGTGCTGGGATACCTGGTAGCGGAATTCGCGTTCCGCGACCAGGATCCCGTTCGCCTCAACCTCAGCGTGCTGGTGACCCGCTCTGGTGAAACCTGGCGCATCGTGCATTACCAGGTCAGCCCGGTGCCGGAGTCTCCCGCGTCCTGAAGCGGAGCCGGAGATTAAATCACCCGGAGTGAATCTCCGTCGTAGCCGAACCGGCACCGCAGCTGGATCAGAAGACGCTCGGCCTCGGCGATCCGGGATTGCAGCCGAACCAGCGCATCCGGGATCGGTGCATCAGCCACCCGGCTGCGTTCGCGAATGCGTCGCCACCGGAGTTCGGCGGCCGCGAGATGGTCACGCAGCTCGGCGATTTCGCCGATCAGGATGTCCTCGAAAAGCCGAGATTGGGCGATGTCAGCGCTGTGCACGGGCCTGGAACAGTCGGCGGCGGCCGCGCGAGAAACCATACGCGGCAGGGGGTTGAGCACCGCGGCCACATCGGCCCCGACTGTCGGGGCGGAGGTGTTTCCGCTCCCGAATTCCCGTGATATCAGCGTCACGTGGAGATCATGGAGCACCCACCAGCCTCACAGCGACCACACAGGAGTAACCCGAGATATCGCCTCTGGTCATCTGCCGGTCACGCGCTGTACGTTGGACGGCTTTTCCGCACGGGCTAGCTCAGCGCGGGGATGACCTTCTGCTCGAACAGCTCGATACCGGACCGGTCGTAGGCGGCTTCGGGGAAGTACAGGATCGCGTACTCACACCCGAGGTCGCGCATCCGTTGCAGCGTCTCGATGACCTGCTCGGGGGTACCGGTGGCCGATCCGGGTGCGGTGGCATTGGCGAGCATGGCGTCGACTGCGGCCGCGCCGGCCACCGGCGCCTGCCGGGCCCGCAACCGTGCGACCCGGTCGGCGACATCGGCTTCGGAGTCGCCGATGACGGCGTTGAAGTTGGCCGACCGCACGATCGCGTCGTAGTCGGTTCCGACGTCCCGGCAATGCCCGGCCAGCACCTGGGACTTGTGCGCGAATCCGTCAGGCTCGGAGGTGAAGTTGGTGTACTGCGCGTACTTGGCCGCGATGCGCAGTGTCACCTTCTCGCCACCGCCGGCGATCCACATCGGGATACCGCTGTCCTGCAACGGCTTCGGGGCGACGATCGCACCGTCGACCTGGTAGTGCTTCCCGTCGAAGCTGACCCGCCCGTCGCGCCAGGCGTCGCGCATGATCTGGACGCCCTCGTCGAGCCGGCCCAGCCGCACCCCGGCCGACGGGAAGCCGTAGCCATAGGCCCGCCATTCGTGCTCGTACCAGCCGCCGCCGATGCCCATCTGCACCCGGCCACCCGAGATGATGTCCGTGGTGGCGGCGATCTTGGCCAGATAGACCGGGTTGCGGTAGCTCATCGCGGTGCACATCTGGCCGAGCTTGATCCGCGACGTCGTCGCGGCGTAAGCCGACATCAACGACCAGGCCTCGTGGGTGGCCTCGTCGGTCGGCACCGGAACGGTATGGAAGTGGTCATAAACCCACAGCGAGTCCCAGGCGCCGGCGTCGGCATAAGCGGCCAGGTCACGCATCACTGGCCAGTGGTTTTCGGTGGGAATGTCGACGAGGTCAAGGCGCCAGCCCTGCGGGATGAAGAGTCCGAAGCGCATGGACCCCGACTCTACGACGCCGACGCGTGTCGCGGGGCGAGGCTAGCCTGAGTTTTATGGCCCTTTCCAAGGAAGAACGCGAACAGTTTCTGGCCGAGCCGCACATCGCCGCCCTCTCGGTGTACGCCGGCGACAAGCGCGGTCCGCTGACCGTCCCCATCTGGTACCAGTACACCCCCGGCGGGGAACCGTGGGTGCAGACCGGCCTGGGTTCCCGCAAGCACCGGCTCATCGAGGCCGCCGGGCATTTCTCGTTGATGGCCGAGCGGCTGGAGCCATCGGTGCGGTACGTCGCCGTCGACGGTGCGGTGAGCCGCATCGAACCGTCCACCGACGAGCAGCTCGTCGAAATGGTGAAACGCTACCTGCCGCCGGAGAAGGTGGAGCCGTATCTGGAGTTCGCCCGCCGTGAGCACGGTGAGGGCGTCACCATCTACCTCAAGCCCGAGCACTGGCTGTCGTCTGATCTGGGGTCGCTGTGACGCCATGAGCTCGCGCCAACGGTTGTTCCGGTGGCTCTACCGGCTCGGGTTCACGCCCTGGGACGGCCACCCGTTGGCGCACAGCCTGACGAAGCTCGTCGAAGGCACCACCCACCCGATGTCTCCCGGGACCGCGCTCGATCTGGGCTGCGGTACCGGGGACAACGCGGTCTACCTGGCCCGCCACGGTTGGCAGGTCACCGGTGTGGACTTTGTGGCCAAACCGTTGAAGAAGGCTCGACGCAAGGCCGCCGGGCTTCCGGTGAACTTTGTCAAAGCTGATGTGACACAACTGAGTTCATCAGGAATCGGGGCCGGCTACCAGTTGATCATCGACAGCGGCTGCCTGCACGGGATGAGCTCCGTCGACCGCGATGCCTACGTCCGAGAGGTCAGCGCGGTCGCCGCCCCCGGTGCGCAACTGCTGATCATCGCTTTCATCCCGGGTTCGTCGATGGGTGTGCCCGGCATCGGATTCGACGAAGTGCAACGCCGCTTCAAGGATGGCTGGACCCTGCTCTCCAGCGGGGACGAGCCCGCGCTGGACCAGAACGGCAACAGCCGGGCGCGGCATTATCTGTTCGCTCATTCGGTTTGACTCAGCTCAACGCGGGCAGCACCTTGTCGGTGAGCAGCTCGACCGATTTCCAGGCCGCCTCGACGGGCATGCCGCCGACCAGTGGATGCATGACGAGCGGCCCGTACTGATTGGCTTCGCGGATCTCATCGATCAGCTGGTCAGGGGTGAGAAAGCGGTAGCGCCCAGATGCTTTCACCTCGTCGAGCGTGCTGACACCGGGCAGATGCATCAACGAGCGTTGGGCGGTGGACCAGCCGCCGTACGTGACTGCTTCCCAGAGAATGTGCTCGCCGAATTCGGCCCAAGCCCGGTCAGGATCTTCGTGCAGGTAGATCATGCCGCGGTTGACGGGTCCGGGCATCAGGACCACGGGCGCCACACCCTGTTGTTCACAGAGTTCGCGGTAATAGGCGGCGATCTCGGGCAGGTGGTCGACCAGGCTCAGCGGCAGCCCGAACCGAGCCGCGCGACGTGCAGTGGCGCGTACTCCGCCCCCGACGAACAGGGTCGGATGCGGCTGGGTCCGGCTTCCGGTGTCGGCCCAGGTGGACAGCATCTTGGTCAGCAGCTCGTCCATCAGCCGGCCACGTTCGTTGAAATCCACTCCCAGCGAGTCGTATTCGATCTCGCGGTAGCCAAGCCCGACGGTGGTGAACAACCGGCCGCGGCTCATGTTGTCCACCAGCGCGATGTCCTCGGCCAGCCGGACCGGATTCCACAGCGGCCCGAGCGCGCAGTCCACACTGGCGATCAGCGTCGAGGTGCTGGCCAGGAACATCCCCGCGGCCAGTATCGGATTGGAGCTCCAGCCGTGCCCGGTGGCGTGGTGTTCGTCGACACTCACCGATGTGATACCCCGGGACTCACCCCACTGCGCGAGTTCCAGAGCAGCCGACAGCAGCCGACCCTGGGTGCGTGGATCTCCTTGTGGAGAAGCGAAATTGAATCGCAGTACGGTCAGCGTCATGACTTACACGCAGTCCGAGGCACCGTCTACGACGAGGACCGTGCCGGACGTATAGGCACTCTGCTCGGTACACAGGAAGGCGATCGCGGGCGCGATCTCACCGACCGACCCGAAACGGCGCAGCGGGATATGGGCCAGTTCGGCATCCACCAGTTCGGGTGCGAACTGCATGGGTGCGGTCATCGGCGTGTCGATCGCACCGGGCGCCACCGCGTTCACCCGGATGCCCTTGTCGGCCCATTTCACCGCGAGATTGCGCGTGACGCAGATGATCCCGGCCTTGGCAGCGCCATAGCCGGGCACCAGTGGCACCGCACGCAGGGCCGACATGGATGCCAGGTTGACGACGCTGGCGCCGCCCTGCGCAGCGGAGGCCTTGAGCGCCCGGTACAAACCCATCGTCAAGCGGTACGGCCCGGTGAGATTCACCGCCACCGATGCGTCGAACCCGTCCGGCTTCGACTCATCAAGGCCCCCTGGGAAATTCGCACCCGCGTTGTTGACCAACACGTCGAGCCGGTCGAAGCCCTCCGTCAGGGCGTCCACCGAATCGGTGTCGGTGATCAGCAACTGCCGGTAGGTCATGCCGGACAGGTCGGTGTCGTAATCGGCTGCGGCCGGCTTGGTGCCGGTGACGGTCACCTCCGCCCCGGCGTCGCGGAACAACGTCGCGGTGGCATGCCCGATCCCGCTGGTGCCGCCGGTGATCAGGGCGGTGGTCCCGGTGAAATCGAAACTGACTCGTGCGGTCATGAGTTCCTCGCTGCCAGTTGGCTCAGAGTGTTTCTGAGCCATGCGGATTCCCAGAAGTTGGTGCTCTCACCGAGCAGGTGTTCGTGAGCCTGCCGGAGTACGTCGCGGGCGCCCGAATCGTCCGGCCCGACCAGCTCGGCCAGGTGGATGGCGTGCAGCGGGCGGCCGGCCTCGAGGTGCGCACGGGCCCGCCCGACAACCGCCTCGGCCCCGGCCAGCTCGACCAGGTCGGCGGCGACGGCATCGGACCCGACGGGATACAGCTCGGTGGTGGACCGGTGGTGGAACCACCCCGAGTAGTTCTCCCAGATGGCCCGCACATCCCAGGCCACCTTGCCGTAACCCTGGCCGACCTCGTACTCCGCGGGCAGGGTGATCTCCCGCATCAGCGTGCCGACATCCTTGCCGGCGTTCATCCCGGCGACGGTCTCGTCGTGGATGTACTGGATCGCGTTGCGTAGCCGGGCAAGTTCGGCGTCGATGCGTTGCCGCCCGGCGATGGGCTCGAAGTGCCCGGTCACCAGCAGCTCGGGCTGAAGCGCGCGGACCCGCTCCACCGACGCGACGGCGGTCAGCGCGTCGCGGTACCGGTCACCGCGCATCGTCACCAGGTTGGGGATGTGCCCGAAGATCGGCCCGAACGTGTTTCCGCACAGGCAGATCCCCTCGTCGGGCAACCAGACCACCAGGGAATCGGTGGTCTCTCCGCCGGGTACCGAGATCAGCTCCATGCGCCGCCCGCCGACTTCGAGGGTCAGCGTGTCCTCGAAGTCGATATCGACCGTCGGCACGCTCTGACCCGCAAGATGCCGGGTGCCGAGCCGTCGTTGGATGGCTTGGATACCGGTGGCCAGCTTGTCGCTGAAGGCGAAGGCGCTGCGGCTCGCGCGGTACGGGATGAGGCGGTCGTTGTCGTCGCGCCAGGTGGTCCAGTTCGCCTGGGCGACAACTTGCGTGTCAGGATCACGCACACTGTCCAGTCCCCCGACATGATCCACGTGGCCTTGGGTGAAGGTGATGTAGCGCACCGGCGACAGGTCGACGGCGTCGAAGTTGGCGCGGTGCACCGGCCCCTCGAAACCCATTCCGGTGTTGACGATCACCCGGCCGTCGTCGGTGGTCAGCAGGTAGGAGTTCGACAGACCGGGCGAGCACCACACCCCTGGCGCGATCTGCTCGGCCTGCTCGGCGGCCGCGGGTGCGAGGGCGTCGGCGCCGGGTCTGGTGCGGTAGACGGGTTCCGGAGTGTCAGTGGCCATCGGGGATCCTCCTCAGCTCTCGGGCCGCACGTCGAACCGGTTGAAGTAGAAGTCGAACCGGCCGCGCAGCTCGTCGGCGGACACCCCGAAATGTCGCTGCAGGTCATAGCGGATACGGCCGTGCTTGCCACGCGGGTTACCGTCCAGGTACTGCTGGAAACGTTTGCGCGCCTTCACCGTCAGGTCGACCCCGCCACGGGCGTAAAGCTGTTCCAGCAACGGCATCTCGTTGCCGTTGAGGTGGTGGAACGCGACGTCGATGCTGCGGTCGGCCGGCACCAGCTCGCGGTCCCGCACGCACGCGCTGAGCAGCCGATGCACGCGGTCGCTCCAATAGTCGACCAACCAGGCGGGGTCGATGCTCGTCCGGCGCATCCGGTCGCCGTAGGCCATCATCGTGATGGCCGACTGAATCACCGCCACGGGGTCGCGGTGAGTGAACGCCACCGTCGCATCCGGGAAGGTCGCCATCAGCGGACCCAGCTGCTCACAATGCTGCGGGCTCTTGAGCACCCAGGTCCGCGGGCCCCGCAGGAAGGTCAGCGCCTGCAGCACCTTCTTCAAGTAGGCGTAGTGCCCGACCTGGTCCAACCCGAGGTAGTAGTCGCGCCAATCCGGCACCCGCGCATGCCATTCCAGGACGTAGGAGGCCAGGTCGAGGTCGAGCAGTTCAACCTCCTCCTCGATCGCCTCCGGGAACCTGTCGTGCATGGCGGCCACCAGTGGGGTGCTGGCCATCAACGCGTCGTGTTCGGCTTTCACCCTCGCGTAGCGTGGGTCGACCCCGTAGACGTCCGCACCGTGCCCGCGCGCAGGTATCGGCTCCTGGCTCTCCCAGTACGGCAACGCGCGGCGGCCCGGATCGGCGGCGATGAGGTTCACCAGATGCGTGGTGCCCGAGCGCGGCATCCCGACGACGATGAACGGCCGCTCGATCGGGATCGCTTCGATCTCGGGATAGCGCTTGATCAGATCGTTGAGCGACAGCCGGTTGCGCAGCAGGCGAACCACCCTGCTGCGCAAGGTCATCCGGGCCAGCTGGGTCAGGCCGGTGTCGGCTTCGATCGCGGCGACGTGCGCGGACAAGCGGTCACCGAAGCCGGCGGTGTCGGCGAGGTCGGTCACCCCGGCCTGGGTCACCGCCTCGGCCAGCATCGCCTCGATATCGAATTCGACCCGCCTGGCCTCGGTGTACTCCAGGATCTGTCGCTGCGCCTCGCTGAGCCGGGGCGCGGCGAGGTCGTCGAACTCGATGACGTCGGTGACGCTGCCCATCCATCACTCCCGGTTTGCGACTTGTGCGTGTCGAATATTCGACGTATCGTTCGAAAATATGACGCTGAAGGTAGACCGGCAGACCATCGCCAGTCAAGTGCCGTCGCCGCCGACCGAGCGGGTGATCGCGGTGATGCAATTGCTGGGAGCCGAGCCCGATCGGGCGTTCCCGCTCGCCGAGATCTCCCGGCGCCTCGACATCAGCCGCGCCACCGGACATGCCATCCTGACCACGCTCGCCGCACATCAGTGGGCGGTGCGCGACGACGACACCGGCGGTTACTCCTGCGGGCCGGCGGTGGCAGCTCTCGGCCGACCCTCGAACAACCGCGCCTTCCGACCCATCCTGCAGGAACTCTCCGAATCCACTGGTGCACAGGTGTTTCTCGCCCGTCGCGAGGCCGCGAGCCTGCACATCATCGACGCGGCCGGCGAGACCCTGACCGCACCGCACATCAGGACCGGGTTCCGTATCCCGCTGGTGGCCCCTTTCGGTCGTGACTATGTGGCATGGGCCGCCCAGTCGGCGCAGGAGTCCTGGCTGGGTGCCGTGGGAGAGCCGGCACCCAAGCTCCGCAAGCGCCTGGCGGCGGTCCTGGCCGAGGTGCGCCGGCGCGGATACGTGATCGAGCGGCTCAGTCCCGAGTACGTCCGGGTCTACTCGGCCCTGCGCGCCCTGGCCGACGAGGGCGAGCCCGACGCCATCACCCGGCGCCTGGCCTGGTCCTTCGCCGACCTCACCCTGGTCGACTTCCTGCCGGGCGAGCTCGAGGATGCGGGCCCTCACCGGATCGCCACCATCTCCGCGCCGGTCCGGGATGCCGACGGGCTGGTGACGATGTCGGTGACGGCCGCGCCGTTCGGCGCGCTCACCGCCGCCACCGTGGCGGAACTGGGCGCACAGGTCTGTGATGCCGCACAGCGAATCGAAGATCGTCTGCAAGGGGTGAACGTATGAAGGTGACGATGGTGACCGGTCCCGGTACGACGGGCGTCGTTGACGTGGCTCAACCTGAGATCGGGCCGCGTGACGTGCTGGTGAAGATGCGCGCGTGCGGCATCTGCGGCAGCGACGCGCTCTACATCGCGCTCGGCGGGCTGCCCCCGCATCAGGGTCGCATGCCGCTGGGCCACGAGCCTGCCGGCGAGATCGTCGCCGCGGGAGACGAAGTCACCGGACTCAAGGTCGGCGACCACGTCGTCGTCGACCCCATGGCTTCGCCCGGTGACATCATCGGCAACGGCGGTGGCCGGGGCGCCCTGGCCGAGTTCCTGCTCATCACCGACGCGGTGCGCGGGACACACCTCGAGGTCATCCCCGACCACATTCCCTTCGAGGTGGCCGCACTCAACGAGCCCATGGCCGTCGCGCGCCATGCCGTCAACCGCTGCCGGCCCCGCACCACCGACAAGGTATTGGTCTTCGGCGCCGGCCCGATCGGCCTCGGCGCAATCCTGGCACTCAAATCCCTTGGCGTACAACATGTCGTGGTCGCCGATCTCATCGCCTCCCGGCTGGACACGGCACGGGAGATCGGTGCGGACGCCGTCATCAACTCCGCCGAGGAGAACCTCGCGCAGCGCCTTGTCGAGTTGCACGGCCCCGGCGAAGCGATGTTCCCCGGAAAATCCGACACCGACATCTATCTCGACGCCGCAGGCGTGCCCGCCGTCATCCAGAGCGCGGTGACGATGGCCAAGAAGGGCGCGACGATCGGCGTGGTTGCCGTCCACAAGGAACCGGTACCGGTGGATTTCCTGTCACTCATGAGCAACGAGATCACCATCCTCGGATCGATGGGCTACCCGGACGAGATCTTCGACGTGACCGAGGATCTCGTCGCCAACTGGCAGAAGTACGCCCGCATCGTCAGCCACACCATCCCGTTCGACCGTGTCGACGAAGCGCTGGCCACCGCATCGACACCGGGCGCGGCCGACAAGATCGTCGTCACATTCGACTGACGCTCACTCGGCACGACCGCCGAGATGTTTGGCGAGGAACCGGTCTGCCCGGTGGTAGAAGTCGAGGCGGTTCTCGGGTTTGACGAATCCGTGGCCCTCGTTCTCGTACATCGCGTACTCGTAGTCGAGGCCGCGTTCTTCCATGGCCGCCACGATCTGCTCGGACTCCGCGCGCTTCACCCTCGGATCGTTCTCGCCCTGGCCGATCAGGATCGGAATCCGGATGGCGTCCACCCGGGACAGCGGCGAGCGGGACCACAGGAAGTCAGGGTCCTCACCAATTCGCTTGTGCCACAGCGCCATCATTGGCTTCCAGTACTCGGGGAACGACGCGATGAGCGTATTCAGGTTGGACGGCCCGACCGTCGAGATCGCGCACCGGAACACGCCGGGGGTGAAGGTCGCGCCGACCAGCGCCGCGTATCCGCCGTACGAGCCGCCATAGATCGCCACCCGGTCCCGGTCGACGATCCCCCGGGCGACGAGGTGGTCGATAGCGTCCAGCAGGTCGTCGTGCATCTTGGCGGCCCACTCCCGGTTGCCGGCGTTGAGGAAATCCTTGCCGTAGCCGCTGGAGCCCCGAAAATTCACCTGTACACACAGATAGCCGCGGTTGGCGAGCCACTGTGCTTCGGGGTCGAGGCCCCAGCCGACCCGGGCCCACGGCCCGCCGTGCACGTCGAGGACCGTGGGGAGATTCTTGCGGTCCACGCCCGGCGGGAAGGACAGGTAGCCGTGGATCGTCAGCCCGTCGCGGGCCGTGTAGCTGAACGGTTCCATCGACACCAGCGGGTAGTCGTTGAGCTCGGGCCGGTGATCGAAAAGGAAAGTCGCCGTTTGCGAACCACGTTCCCAGCGGTAGAACTTCACCGGTCCCGAGTCCTGGTCGAATGCGACGAGCCACGTGGCATCGGCGTCGTCGCGGTCGCAGATCGTCAACTCGCCCGGATGCAGCCGCTCAAGTGCCTCGATGTCGCCGCGAATCGAGTCGTCGAAGATCCGGTACTCCTGGCGCTCGGCGTACACCGTCACGCCCTGGACTTCGCGGGTGTCCGGATCGATGATCACGCTGTTGATGTCGTAGGTCGGGTCCTCGGCGATCACCTCGGTCGTGCCGGTTGCGATGTCCATCCTGACCAGCCGACTGGTATTCGAACCAACCGAAGACTGCAGGTACATCGCCGTGCCGTCCTTCGTAAATCCCACCGGCCCGGTCGATTCCGCGTCCTCCGGCCCGACCTCCAGCAGCGTCCGCCACGGAGACGTCTCATCGTCACGCACCACGATGATCAAGCCGCCTTCGGCCGTCGGCGCGGCCGCGCCCCGTACCAACAAGTCATCATCGACCACCCAGCCCAGATAGCCGGGATTCTCGACAACCTTGCGCAACTCCCCGGTACTCAAGTCGAGGTGATACACATCGTGCAGCTGCGGATTGTCCTTGTTGATCGCGACCAGCACGTCGTTGGGAAACCGCTTGCGATGCGCGATGACTCGACACTGCACACCGTCCATCGGTGTCAGGTCCCGCTCGGCACCGGTCTGCAGGTCGACGTCATACAACCGGAAATTCTCACTGCCGTCCTTGTCCCTGATGTACATGAGGTGGCGATTGTCGTGCGCCCAGAAGTAGCCCTGTACCCCTCGGTCGGTGTCGCGAGTAACCGGCCGCTCGTCGTCCGACCCGGCGTCACCGACGAATACATTCAGCACGCCTTCGAGTGGGGCGATGTAGGACAACCGCGTGCCATCCGGCGATATCTGCGCAGCGGCCCGTTCCGGCTGGCCCAGCAGGACTTCGAGAGGGATGAGTTTCACGTCTCCCATATCACCGGACATTTGGCCCCCCGTCATCGGCAGTGCCATCCATCATGCCCACTCGACAGTGCAGCGGCTAGAGACCCAATGCGGCCATCGCCCCGTCGACGGTGGCCGTACGCAACTGTTCGTAGGGAGTATCGGGGAACTGTAGACAACAATCCTGCAAGCCGCCGAACGCGATGACCGCGCGAGTGGATTGCTCGAGCGTGGGTCTGCGACCGAACACCAGCACACCGAGCCGGGCCCGCCAGGCCAGCAATTGGTCGATCAACCCCAGATCCACCAACGTGGTCAGCTCGGAAACGATCAGGATGAGATCGGCGCGATGCCGGAAATGGAAGTCGAAGTAGCCCTCGAGAAGTTCCCGTGCGGAGGCCCGAGCCGATCCGCGTTTGCGTTCCTGCTCGGCGATGAAGGCCTCGCCCTCGTCGATCAGCGGTTGCAGAATGCTGCGGACCAGCTCCTCCCGCGAGCGGAAGTGGTAGTACAACGCGGGTTTGGTGATGCCGAGACGGTCGGCGATGTCCTGCAGGCTGGTGCGCACAACCCCCTTCTCGGCGAACAGCTCGCGCGCCGCATCGAGGATGCGTTGCCGGGTATCCAAAGCGGGCTTGGCCACGTAGCCACCCTAACTTACTTAACGATAGGTAAGCTCTCCACAAGAGCACTTACCGACCGTTAAGTAAGGGGGAAATCGTGAAGGTACTCATCTCCGGTGCCAGCATCGCCGGGCCCGTACTCGCCTACTGGCTGTCGCGACACGGAGTCGACGTCACCGTGGTCGAACGCTCACCCGCGCTGCGCAAGACCGGTGGCCACGCCGTCGACCTCTTCCGGCCCGCCATGGAAATCTCCGAACGCATGGGCGTGCTCCCCGAAATCGAGGCGCACGCCACCGGCACCACCGAGATGGTCATCCACCGGCCCGGCGCATCGCGCCCCGCCCGCCTGGACTACCTCAAGATCATCGGAGTCATGTCCGACCGGCACGTCGAGATCATGCGAGATGACCTCAGCGAGATCTATTTCCAGGCCGGACGCGACGACGTCGAGTATCTCTTCGGGGACACCATCACCTCGATCTCACCCGACGGTGACGTGACCTTCGAGCACAACGCACCCCGGCGCTTCGACGTCGTGGTCGGGGCCGATGGTCTGCACTCCGGCGTGCGGCGGCTGACGTTCGGCGACAACGTTTCCGAGAGCTTCCTCGGCGGATACCTCTCGGTGGTATCGGTGCCGAAAGAGCTGGCCCGCGACGGCGAGATGACCGGCTACTTCAAACCCGGGCACATGGCCGGGATCTACACCGCCGACCATCTGGACGACGCGCGCGCGGTGTTCATCTTCCGGCCGAGCCGCCCGCTGGAGTACGACTACCGCGATGCAGACCGCCAAAAAGCGCAACTGCGTGCCGCATTCGAGCACATGAGTGGCGAGGTGGACCGCTGGCTCGACGAAGTACCGCGAACGCCGACGTTCTACTTCGACGCCATCACCCAGCTGGAGATGACGACCTGGTCGCGCGGCCGGGTGACCCTCGTCGGGGATGCCGGCTACTGCCCCGGGCCTGCCGTCGGCGGCAGCACCAGCCTCGCGGTGTACGGCGCCTATGTGCTGGCCGCCGAGATGGTGCGGGCCGGCGACGACTACCCGGCGGCGTTCGCGGCCTACGAACGCACGATGCTGGAGCCGGTGGTCAACAGCCGCAAGCTCGCCCGGGTTAACGCGAAAACTGTTGTACCCACCAGCGATTGGGGTATCCGAGCGCTGGTGGGTGCGGGCCGGCTGATCTCGCGGCTGCCATCAGGCGTGAGCCAGAGACTCGCCCGGCTCAACGACAAAGGCGTGCGGCTCTACGACACCATGCCACTGCCGAACTGGCCGGTTCCGCTTTCGTGATCAGTCGATGGAATCGGGCGTAGCGTGGCCACATGGGCGAACTTTCCGAGGAAGTAATCGCATTCCTGTCCGAAGGCACCCGCACTGCCGTGCTGAGCTGGGTAGCCGCGGACGGCCGGCCGTTGTCGGCACCGGTGTGGTTCATCGTCGACGACGGCGAACTCGTCTTCAACACCGGTAAAGACACCGCCAAGGGCCGGGCACTGGCCCGGGATTCGCGGGTGGTGCTGTGTATCCACGACGACACCCCGCCGTTTTCGTTCGTCCAAGTTCAGGGCGTCGCGTCGACCGGTGAGGACCCCGACGAGCTGCTCGGCACCGCCACCCGCATCGGCGGCCGATACATGGGCGCCGACCGAGCCGAGGAATTCGGCCGTCGCAACGGGGTGCCGGGCGAACTCGTGGTGCGGGTCAGACCGACGAAAGTCCATGCCGCCTTCGACGTGGCGGAATAGGGGGCGGCCGTGACCGACGTTTCCGCATTCGCCGACATGCTGTCCCGCGATCACGGGCTCTGTGTGCTGAGCACCTTGCGCGGTGACGGCAGCATCCAGTCTTCCGTGGTGAATGCCGGGGTGATGGCCCATCCGCGCACCGGCGAACCCGTCGTCGCCCTGGTCGCCATCGGCGGGAGCCGCAAGCTGCAGCACCTGCGCGCCGATCCTCGGGCCACCGTCGTCGCCCGGGCCGGCTGGCAGTGGGTGACGGTCGAGGGCACCGTCGAGATCATCGGGCCCGACGATCCCGCTCCCGATACCGACGCCGAGAAGTTACGGCTGCTGTTGCGTGCCGTCTTCGAGGCGGCCGGCGGCACCCACGACGACTGGGACACCTACGACCACGTCATGCGCGAGGAGCGTCGCGCCGCCGTCCTGATCACGCCGACGCGGGTGTACTCGAACCCTTCTAGCTGAGCAGACACAAAGCTGCCCCTCTTCCGGAGAAAAGGGGCAGCTTTGTGTCTGGTCGCGGTGAGGCTAGCTCTCCAGCGAGGCCGGCGGCAGGAAGCGGTCGCCGTAGCGGGCGGCCAGTTCCTTGGCCCGGGCCACGAAGGCCTCCTTGCCGACGCCGAGCTCACCCTGGTAGCCGACGATGAACTGCGCCGAACCACCGGTGTACGGCGGGAAGCCGATACCCATGATCGAGCCGATGTTCGCGTCAGCGGTCGAGGTGAGCACACCCTCGTCGATGCACTTCTGGGTCTCCAGAGCCTCGGCGAACAGCATGCGGTCGATCATGTCCTGCAGCGGGATCTGCGAAGAGCCGGACTTGAACGTCTCCCGCAGGCCGGGCCACAGCTGGGTCCGCTTGCCGTCGACGTACTCGTAGAAACCGGCACCCTTCAGGCGCGACGGGCGACCGAGCTCGATCATCTTCTCCACGACGGCCTCGGCCGGATGCGGCACGTGCGTGCCACCGGCGGCCTCGACACCTTCCTTGGTGGCGACGGCGATCTTGTGCATGAGCTCCAGGTTGAGCTCATCGCTCAGCTGCAGCGGCGCCGCCGGGTAACCGGCCTGCGAACCCGCCTGCTCGATCGACGCGGGCTCGACACCCTCGCCCAGCATGGCCAGCGACTCGTTGACGAAGGTGCCGATCACACGGCTGGTGAAGAAGCCGCGGCTGTCGTTGACCACGATCGGGGTCTTCTTGATGGCCAGCGTGTAGTCGAACACCCGGGCCAGCGCCTCGTCAGAGGTCTTCTCGCCCTTGATGATCTCCACCAGCGGCATCTTGTCGACCGGCGAGAAGAAGTGGATACCGATGAAGTCCTCCTGGCGCTTCACGCCGGTCGCCAGACCGGTGATCGGCAGCGTGGAGGTGTTCGAGCCGAGCAGCGCGTTGGGCTCGACGATGTCCTCGATCTCCTGGAACACCTTGTGCTTGAGTTCCTGGTTCTCGAACACGGCCTCGATCACGAAGTCGACGCCCTTGAGATCCTGCGGATCGGCCGTCGGGGTGATGCGAGCCAGCAGCGCCGCCGACTTCTCCTCGGTGGTCTTGCCACGCTTGAGCGCCTTGGCCTCCAGGCCCTCCGAGTACGCCTTGCCCTTCTGGGCGGCCTCGATGCTGACGTCCTTGAGGACGACGTCATAGCCGGCCTTGGCCGACACATAGGCGATACCGGCGCCCATCATGCCCGCGCCCAGCACACCGATCTTCTTGATCTCCTGCTTGGCGATGCCCTCGGGCCGCGAGGCGCCACCGTTGATGGCCTGCAGGTCCAGGAAGAACGCCTGAATCATGTTCTTGGCGGTCTGGCCGGTGACCAGCGAGACGAAGTAGCGGCTCTCGATGCGGCTGGCGGTGTCGAAGTCGACCTGCGCACCCTCGACGGCGGCGTCCAGGATGGCCCGCGGCGCGGGCATCGGGGCGCCCTTGAGCTGCTTCTTGAGCAGGGCCGGGAAGGACGGAAGGATCGCGGCCAGCGCCGGGGTGGACGGGGTGCCACCGGGGATCTTGTAGCCCTTGACGTCCCACGGCTGGGTGTGAGCCTCGGGGTTGGCCTTGATCCACGCCTTGGCGGCGGGGACCAGCTCCTCGACCGAACCGACCAGCTCGTCGACCAGGCCGGTCTCCTTGGCCTTGGTCGGGTTGAAGCGGGTGCCCTGGCTCAGCACCTCCATGAACGCCTTCTGGATGCCGAACATGCGCACAGTGCGGGCCACGCCACCACCGCCGGGCAGCAGGCCCAGCGTGACCTCGGGCAGGCCGATCTGGCTGCCCTTGACGTCGGCGGCGATGCGGTGGTTGGTGGCCAGCGCGATCTCCAGGCCGCCGCCGAGCGCGGCGCCGTTGATGGCGGCCACGACGGGCTTGGGCAGGGTCTCCAGCTTGCGCAGGTCGGCCTTGATGGTCTCGACCATCTCGAACGCCTGAGCGGCGTCGTCGGGGCCGATGTTCATCATGCCCTTGAGGTCGCCACCGGCGAAGAAGGTCTTCTTCGCACTGGTGATGACGACACCGGTGATCGAATCCTGCTCAGCCACAAGGCGTTCCACGGCATTGTGCATGGATTCCTTGTAGTGCTCGTTCATCACGTTGGCCGAACCGGTCGGGTCGTCCAGCGTCAGGGTGACGATGCCGTCGGCATCCTTGTCCCACTGAATGGTGTTCTCAGCCATTGTTTTTCGCTCTCCCTAGACGCGCTCGATGATGGTGGCCACGCCCATGCCGCCGCCGATGCACAGCGTGATCAGGGCACGCCGTGCGCCGCGACGCTCGAGCTCGTCGACCATGGTTCCGGTGATCATGGCGCCGGTGGCGCCCAGCGGGTGGCCCATCGCGATGGCGCCACCGTTGACGTTGAGCTTCTCGTCCGGGATGTTGAGGTCCTTCTGGAACTTCAGGACGACGGAGGCGAAGGCCTCGTTGAGCTCGAACAGGTCGATGTCATCGACGGTCAGGCCAGCACGGTCCAGCACCTTCTGGGTGGCCGGGGTGGGGCCGGTGAGCATGATGACCGGGTCGGCACCGCTGGTGGCGGTGGCCACGATGCGGGCGCGCGGGGTCAGGCCCTGGCTCTGGCCGGCCTTCTCCGAACCAATGAGCAACAGGCCGGCACCGTCGACGATGCCCGAGCTGTTACCACCGGTGTGGACGTGGTTGATCTTCTCGACGTAGTGGTACTTCTGCAGCGCCACGTCGTCGAAGCCACCCATGGCGCCCAGGCCCTCGAACGCGGACTTCAGCTTGCCCAGGTCGGCAGCAGTGGTGCCGGGACGCATGTGCTCGTCGTGGTCCAAGACGACGAGGCCGTTCTGGTCCTTGACCGGGATGACCGACTTGGCGAAGTAGCCGCCGGACCAGGCCGCCGCCGCGCGCTCCTGCGACCGCGCCGCGTAGGCGTCGACGTCGTCGCGGGAGAAGCCTTCGATCGTGGCGATCAGGTCGGCACCGATGCCCTGCGGGACGAAGCCGATGCGGTAGTTGGTCTCCGGGTCAGAGGCCCAGGCGCCGCCGTCCGAGCCCATCGGGACGCGGCTCATCGACTCGACACCGCCGGCCAACACGAGGTCGTCCCAACCGGAGCGAACCTTCTGAGCGGCCAGGTTGACGGCCTCGAGGCCCGACGCGCAGAAGCGGTTGAGCTGGAAACCGCCGGTGGTCTCGGGCAGCTTGGCCACCAGGCCGGCAGTGCGGGCGATGTCGCCGCCCTGGTCGCCGACCGGGGACACCACGCCCAGGATGACGTCGCTGATCAGCGTCTCGTCCAGGTCGGGGTAACGGCTGCGGATCTCCTCGATCAGGCCGACAACCAGGTTGACCGGCTTGATCTCGTTGAGTGCGCCGCCGCGCTGCTTGCCACGGGGCGTGCGGATCGCCTCGTAGATGAAGGCTTCTTCGGACATGTCTGCTCCCCTGCCGTATCGGCGTCCAGGTTCAGGTTGGGTTGTGGAACCGCCCAGCGAATATGGGCAGTCCTCTGAACGGCAGAGTAGCAGCCTCGCCCAACCCGTTGGTTGGGCCTGTGCTCAGCATCATCTTTTGAGGGAGCGATCGCCGCTTTCGACGCCAGGGCTGCCCCACGCGCGGCGCAGCGACCCCCACGTAGGAAACGGCGCGACAGCAGACCTAGGCCACGGCCTCCCACGCACCGCTTTCCACGCCAAGGCCGCTCCGAGCGATGCGCAACGACCCTCAGGTCGAAAACGGCGCGACAGCAGACCTAGGCCACGGCCTCCCACGCACCGCTTTCCACGCCAAGGCCGCTCCGAGCGATGCGCAACGACCCTCAGGTCGAAAACGGCGCGACAGCAGACCTAGGCCACGGCCTCCCACGCACCGCTTTCCACGCCAAGGCCGCTCCGAGCGATGCGCAACGACCCTCAGGTCGAAAACGGCGCACCACAGGTGGCCACTGGACGGCGTCAGGCCGAGCGAGGCTCCTCGACAGCGAGCAGCGTCGGATAGTCGGTGTAGCCCACGGGCCCCGGCGCGTAGAACGTCGCCACGTCGGGCTCGTTGAGCTCGGCGCCCAGGAGCAGCCGGTCGATCAGGTCCGGGTTGGCCAGGAACGCCCGCCCCGCCGCGTACGCGCTGATCGCGCCCCACTGCGCATAGCCCTCCAGCAGCGAGAAGTCAGTGTCAGTGCCCCGGCCGGTGTTGAGCACGAACGTCCCCGACCACAGCGCGCGGATGACACCGAAGGTCCGCGTGGCCGGGTCGATGAGCACGTGCAGGTAGGCCAGGCCGAGCGGCGCGATGCGCTCCAGTAATGCCTCATAAGTGCTGACGGCGTCGTTCTCCTGCATACCGCCGGCCGGGTTCCCAGGCGAGATGCGCAGCCCGACCCGGCCCGCGCCGATCTCGTCGACGACGGCCTCGACGACCTCAGCGGTGAGCCTGGCCCGGTTCTCCGGCGAACCGCCGTAGGCATCGGTGCGCTGGTTGACCACATCGGAGGCGAATTGGTGCAGCAGGTAGCCGTTGGCGCCGTGGATCTCCACGCCGTCCATGCCGGCGTCGATCGCGCGCCGCGCGGCGGCCCGGAACTGCGCGACGATCGCGGGGATCTCATCGATGTCGAGCGCACGAGGCACCTCCAGCGGCTTCTTGCCGGCAGGGGTGTGGGTGACCATGTCAGCCGCGATCGCCGAGGGCGCGACGGGCTCGAACCCGCTGATGTCGGAATGCGCCATCCGGCCGACGTGCCACAGCTGGACGAACATCTTGCCGCCCTCGGCGTGCACCGACTCGGCGATCTCGGCCCAACCGTCCTGATGGCGGTCGGTGTAGATGCCGGGAGTGTTCATGTAGGCGCCGTTGGCGGTCTCGGCGACGGCGGTCGCCTCGCTGATGATCAGGCCCGCACCGGCGCGCTGCGAGTAGTACTGCGCCGCCAGCGGCGAGGGGGTGCCATCGGCGTCGGCGCGCGAACGCGTCAGCGGCGCCATGAACAGACGGTTGGTAGCGACGGTGTCGCCGACCTGGATCGGCTGCAGCAGTGCGGCGTCGGCGTTCAGTTTGTAGGTCACGCAGCCTTAAAGCGTCGGAGGCGTGGCGATCATTCCCGCACTAGCCTCATGCAACATGACTGTCACACGGCTGCAGCCCTTCGCCGTCACCATCTTCGCGGAGATGTCTGCCCTCGCCAGCCGACTGGGTGCGGTCAACCTCGGGCAGGGCTTTCCCGACGAGGACGGCCCGGCCGAGATGCTGAAGGTGGCGCAGAACGCCATCGCCGAAGGCCACAATCAGTACCCGCCCGGCCTCGGCATCCCCGAGCTGCGCCACGCGATCGCCGCACAGCGCAAACGCCACTACGGCATCGAGTACGACCCCGACACCGAGGTGCTGGTGACCGTCGGCGCCACGGAAGCCATCGCGGCGGCGGTGCTGGGCCTGGTCGAGCCTGGCTCGGAGGTACTGGTGATCGAGCCGTTCTACGACTCGTACTCCCCGGTGATCGCGATGGCCGGGTGTGCGCGCGTCGCCGTACCGCTGGTCGCCGACGGTGCCGGGTTCGTGATCGACATCGAGGCTTTGCGCCGCGCTGTCACCCCAAAAACCAAAGCGCTGATCCTCAACTCCCCGCACAACCCGACGGGCGCCGTGGCCTCCGATGCCGAGCTGCGCGAAATCGCGGCGCTGGCCATCGAGCATGACCTGCTGGTGATCACCGACGAGGTGTACGAACAGCTGGTGTTCGGGGTCGAGCACCTCCCGCTGGCCCGCTACCCCGGGATGGCCGGACGCACCGTGACCATCTCCAGTGCGGCCAAGATGTTCAACGTCACCGGCTGGAAGATCGGCTGGGCCTGCGGTCCGGCGGACTTGATCGCCGGGGTGCGCGCGGCCAAGCAGTATCTGAGTTATGTGGGCGGCGGACCGTTCCAACCCGCGGTCGCCCACGCGCTCAATCACGAGGACGGCTGGGTGGCCGATCTGCGCCAGTCGTTCGAGGCGAAGCGCGACCGGCTGGGTCACGCATTGGCCGACATCGGGTTCGAGGTGCATGACAGCCGCGGCACGTACTTCCTGTGCGCCGACCCGCGGCCGCTGGGATATTCGGACAGCACGCAGTTCTGCGCCGAGTTGCCCCACAAGGCCGGGGTGGCCGCGATCCCGATGTCGGCATTCTGCGACCCGGAGGCCCCGCACGCCGATCTGTGGAATCACTTGGTGCGCTTCGCTTTCTGCAAGCGCGACGCCACGATGGAAGAGGCGATCCGCCGACTCCAGACGCTGCGCGCCTAGCGCTCGTCGCTCAGCGTGATGGCACGCTCCCTGGCCGTCATCGCACCCCAGATGCCGTAGGGCTCGGGAGCGGACAGGGCATGCGCCCGGCACCGGGCCAGCACCGGGCAGGTCCGGCAGATCGCCTTGGCCGCGTCCTCCCGGCGGCGCAGCGGGCGCCCTCGGGCCTCCTCCGGGAAGAACACTTCGGCCGGATGGTCCCGGCAGAGGCCGTGCTGTTGCCAACTCCACTCATCCAGCGCCGGTGGTGGCAGGTTCCGCGGGGAGCGGTAGACCGGGAGTGCCGGACGAGTGGGGGCGCGGTCGCTTATCGCTTGTCTCACAACGAATTCCGGCGCTGGTTGTGGATCGAAAAGCGTGCGGGACAAGGCGTTCACCCCTTTGAGGAAAGTCGTGTTGGGCCTGCCATGCTGCCAGCCCAGCCAGAGGCGTCAGGTTGTCATGTTGTAAGGAATTGGCTGCAGATCGCGACACTTTGCTGCTCCATTCCGATGCGCGGCCAGCGCTCAGGTGCTATGTACGTGTTCGGATTGATCACCCAGATCCGGGGTCATTTGAGCGACGCTGCGACCCGAGAGTCGCGCTGGGCCAGCACATAGTAGAGACCGAGGGCCACGCCGCAGCCGATGAACCAGCTGTACTGGGCAGCGGTGTGCATGCCCGTTACACTGCCGCCGAGCAGCACCGGGATGACTGCGAGCGCCGCGCCGACAACCGTCGCGATCACCGCTACCTTGTTGTATCCCTTGCTGTACCAGTATTTTCCGGACTCATTCATGGTGAACAGATCGTCGACCACCACCTTCTGCTTACGGACCAGGTAGAAGTCGGCGATCAGCACACCGAACAGCGGACCGATGAACGCACCCAACGTCTCCAGTGTGTAGTGGATAACCTCGGGATTGTTGTACAGGTTCCACGGGGTGATCAGTACGGACCCGACCGCCGCGATCATGCCGCCCGCTCGCCAGCTGATCCGCTGCGGGCTGACGTTGGAGAAGTCGAAGGCCGGACTGATGAAATTGGCGACGATGTTGATGCCGATGGTCGCGATGGTGAAGGTCAACGCGCCCAACACGATCGCGAATGTGCTGTCGATGCGGGCCACGGTCTGGACCGGATCGGTGATCAACTCGCCGAACACCGGCAGCGTCAGCGAGGCGGTCACCACCACGAGCACCGAGAACACCAGGAAGTTCAGCGGCAAGCCCAGGAAGTTGCCCCGCTTGACCGCCGCGAACGTCTTTCCGTACCGGGAGAAGTCACCGAAGTTGAGCATCGGCCCGGAGAAGTAGGACACCACCAGGGCGATCGCGCCGAGCATCACCGGCACCGATGCCCAACCGGTGTACGTGACGTCACCGAGGTTCAGATCGATCGCGCCCCAGCCGGCTTTGGCGATCAGATAGCCGCACAAAACGAACATCACGACATAGACGGCCGGCCCGCAGAAGTCGATGAACCGGCGAATCGATTCCATGCCACGCCAGAAAACACAGGCCTGCAAAACCCACAGGAGCAAGAAACTTCCCCAACCCAGCAGAGACAGGCCGGCGAATCCGTAGTCGGCGACCACGGCGTAGGGCGCGAGTGCGGGGAAGAGCTTCACCAGCACGATGTCCAGGGCCGCTGAAGCCAGGAAGGTCTGGATGCCATACCAGGCCACCGCGATCAACCCGCGGATGATGGCCGGGATGTTGGCGCCGAGCACACCGAACACGGTGCGGCAGATCACCGGATAGGGCACGCCCGCAGCCTGACTCGGCTTGGCCACCAGGTTGCACAGGAAGTACACGATCGTGATGCCGATCAGCAGCGCCGCCAGCACCTGCCAGCTGGCCAGCCCCAGCGCGAACAGGCTTCCAGCGGTGACATAGCCGCCGACGCTGTGCACGTCGGACATCCAGAACGCGAAGATGTTGTAAGAACCCCAGCTCTGCTTGCGCAGCGGAGCCAGATCCTCATTGGTCAGGCGTGGGTCGTAGCCGGGCTTGATCTCACCGCTGCCGACCGGGTGGCCGGCCGCCTCGACGAGATCTGCGGCACCCACGGTTTGGGATACAACGGTGTCGGTCATGGACCGACGCTAGAAACCTTGTGTTTCCCAGCTATTTCGCCTGAGCTATGAGTCAATTTCGCGCAGAATATATTTCGCGACCGGCAGACGGGCGGGCTGGGCTGATATCTACGCCAACAGCCCCGTCCGCGTCGGCAAGGTGGCGATCACGGCGTTGAGCCTCGCGGCATGTAGTTCGGAGACCGCGACGAGGCGTGGTGCGTCGCCGGCCAGGAATGCCTCGAGCATGTCGCCGTGGTCGGCATGCAGCTGGGCCCGAGCAGCCTGACTGACGTGGACCATCGATTGCACAGGTTCGGTGACGTTCCAGGCGGCTTCGAGCATGTGGAGCAGCCGATGCATGCGGGACGGCCGGGTCAGGGCGGCGTGGAAGTTGCGGCTCTGGCGGTGATAGGCCGCGGCATCGTCGTCGGCGATAGCCTGTTGTAGCAGGTGGTTCACCGCGACCGCCGCGGCCCGGTCAGTGTCCGATGCGTTGGCCACCGCCGCCACCAACGAGGCCGACTCCAAAGTCTCACGCACGATGTACATTTCGCGAAGTTCCTGAGCGGTCAGCAGTGCCACCCGGTAACCGGCGTTTCGGCGGTGGGCCACCAGACCCTCGCCGATGAGAGTTTTCAGCGCCTCTCGCACCGGGATCTGACTGACCCCGAATGCATCGGCCACCTCGGCGAGTGGGATCGGGGTGCCCGGTGGCACTCCGCCGTCGAGGATGGCCCGGCGCAGCTCATCGAGGACCGCCTGCTGCGAATGGCCGGCCGTCACCAGCTGTTCGAGCAGCACCGATCGTCGCGGAGCCCGCATACGGCCACATGCTAAGGCAGCGCGGCCGCCACCGCTGGGGAGCGGCCGGGCACTCCGCGTCGGAACAGGTCGCGCGGCCCAATTCGAGTAGTCGGATACTCGCGCACAACCAGTCTTGATTTGCCACCATCGTAAAGACACTGGTGGGAGGCGTAATGAACCTCGGATCGACGACGCTCGGGCGCGCTGCCGGACTCACGGCGGTCGCCGCCGCGGCGGTGCTCGCGGTGGCTTGCGGCGGAGGGCAGGACCACCCCGAGACGACGACCCACGCGCCGACGAGCGGGAACGTGACGCTGCCGTCGACCACGACCACCACGCCCCACGCCACGCGCTCGAATCCGACGACCACCGGCTACGGCAGCGGCGGCTACACCCGCACGACGCCATCGACCACGACGACAGTCGAGGTACCGTCGACGACCACCACCTTGCCCACCCCGACGATCACCACGACGACGACCGACAATCCACCGGAGCCGCCGGTCCCGTCCCCGCAGGCGCCGCCGGCGTGAGCGACGAGACGAAGTCGCTCACCCAGTCCGCGGAGCGGTGGCTGAGCCTCGCGGCCCTGGTCGTCGCGCCGACATCACTCATCACCGGGTTGTGTTATTTCTTCGGCCTGCTGTTCATCCGGAACAAGTTGCAGTATTTCGGTGTCGATCCGTCGACGCTGGGTTACACCTCGTCCGACTACGCCGTCACCACCGTGGGACTCTTCTTCTTCGCCGCCCTGCGCGTCCTGGCCGTCCTCGCGGTGTTGGCTGTGCTGGCCGTGGCCGTTCGGCACTGGGTGGCGTCAGGGCGCCGAATCACGTTGTTGCGCAGCATCGCATGGTTGATCACGGGTCTGGGCGCAGCAAGCTTGACGGTCGCGGTGGTGTGGCTGACGACCGAGCGCAGCCTCATCAAATGGGTAATCGTCAATCCCCCGGACGTGTACATGGCGGTGACGATCGCCGCCGGGATCGCCCTACTGACCGCAGGCTATTGGACCCTGGCCCTCACCGGCCTGAGCCGGCTGCCCAAGCCCGCGGAGCGGGCACTGCTCGCGTTGGCGGCCACGGGGCTCGTGGTGGCGTTGTTCTGGGCCACCGACCTGTACGCCGTCGCGCAGGGCAAGGGCCACGGCGGCTATGCCGCGAGCCGGCTGTGGGCCGCCGACGGCGATTACACCGCAGTACAACTCGACACCACAGAGGCGCTGAATCTGCCGGACAACCTGGTCAAGACGACGGTGCTCCCCAGCCAAGGGCCGTCGGCCCCGCCGCTCTACCGCTACCAGTGCCTGCGCGTGCTCGAAGCACACGGTGGGCGCTACGTGCTGGTACCGGCCAGGTGGTCGCGGGAGCAGGGTTACGCGATCACGGTGACCCCCGACGCGACGCACCGCATCACCGGAATCGTGGACTCGACCCCGGTTGCGCAAGGCCCCAGCATCGACCCGTTCTGGCAATGCCCGGAACTGGTTCGCAGCTACGGAAAGCCTGACCTCGGAACGATTCTGATCGGGCCAGAGGAGGTACAGACCATCGTGGATGCGAGAGGTCTCCGTGCAGCCGGCCCCGACGTCGACACCGACGACGCACCGGCCACCGGCACGTCCACTCCGGCGGAAGGTTGTGCGCCCGAAGGCGATCCGTCGGGAATCCCCGCGGCGCTGCCGCCGTACCCGGCAAGGGTACCGGCGGCACGGGAACGCGAGATCACCGGTGACAACGTGTGGTTACGGCAACGCGCCATGAGCTTCGCCAACCCCGCCGAGGCCGCGGAGTTCATGGCGCGCGTCCAGGACCGCTGGGGTTACTGTGTCGGCGAGACCGCCGCGGTGAACCGACACGGGCAGGTTCAACCCCGCACCCTCGGCACACACGGATTGCAGGAAGGCATTCTGTCCATGCCTGATTCGGCGCCGTCGACCACTGTCGAGGACTGCACGCAGGCGTTGGCAGCCAAGTCCAACATCGTTATCGCCGTCGATATCTGCGGAACCAAGGAACCATCGCGTGCCGTTGCCATCGTCTACGCCATGCGCGATCGGATACCCACCGACTAGGGCAGGGTGGCGGCCACCGCCCACAGCGCGGCCAGATCCTCCGGCTCGGTCCGGATCGGGCTCAGCGCCACATCGGTGGCACCGGCGTCGAGATAACGCTGCAACTGTGCGCGCACCTGCTCCGCTGACCCGACGGCCGCCAGTTCGGCGACGCTGGAAACCTGTTCCCTGGCAATGACTTTCTGATACGACGGGATCGTCGCATAGAACGCGAGCCGTTCCGAGGCGGCAGCCCGGGCAGCGTCGGCGTCGTCGTCGACAAGGACCGGAACCATTGCCACCACCCGCGGTTGTGGCCGGCCTACCGCCGTGGCTGCCTCGGTGATCGTCGGCACGATGAACTCCCCCACCGTGCGCGGGCCGGCCAGGTACGGCAGTGTCCCGTCGGCCAATTCACCGGTCACCTGAAGGGCTTTGGGCCCCATCGCCGCCACGTACACCGGGACCGGGACGCCGCCGGGCACATGGACGGGCCACTCGGGTCTCGCGGTGAACGCCGAGCCGTGGAAGTCGACGGCTCGGTCGTCGAAGATCGCCCGCAGCACCTGCAGGTGTTCCCGCAGCCGGCCCACCGGGTCGGACCACACCGTGCCGAAGGCCCGATGCTCGGGGGCGTGCGAACCCAGACCGAGCCCCAACGTGAAATTGCCGTGTGCGGCGGCCTGCGCAGTCTGCGCGGCAGAGGCCACCAGCAGCGGGTGCCGAGGATTGATCGGCACCACCGAGGTACCTACGCCAAGGCCGGGCACGGCCGCCCCGATCACTGCGGACAGCGTGATGGCATCGACGTCGAATTGCTGGGCCAGCCAGATCTGGCGGACTCCGGCTGCATACGCGGTGCGGGCTTGCGAGATCGCCGCGTCGACGACGTTGAGGGCGGATGGGTTCAGGGCGAGTACGACTCCGGTCGGCATAACCGGTACCAACCGGCAAGCAGTCTGGACTGTTCCGTTCCACTCACGGTGCGCCATACCCGCGACAACCACTCAGCAAACTGTCGACCAAATATTCGGCTACGCCTCACCAAGGCGAGACTTACCGGCTCATTCGGCAGATGGGCGCAATTTATCCCAGCAAATAATTTGCCACGCGGCCGCAATCAAGATCAGCAGGTCTGGATACCCGTCGCCCGACATGCGGCTATCGAACTTTCCAACGCAACGACTGGCGCCCGTCGCCCACCGGCGGATGCAATCTTCCGTAGTTTCCAGAGCGAGCCGGTCAGCACCGCGCATGAGCAGCAATAATTTGGCAGGCACCGACGAAAATATCGAGTCGGACAATCCCGGTACGAACACGTTCCATTCTGTGATTTTCAGGCATTTCCCAGGTACTCTCCCGGTGTCCAAGATCACCCTCCGAGAGGAACTAGATGCCAGTCACACTTCGCTCGTCACTCACATCGGGAGTCGCCCTTGTCGGCGCCGGCGCTATCGCGCTCACGCCGATCTCGGCGCTTCCGGCGGACCTGCCGACGCCGGCAATCCAGTCGACGGCCGTTCAGCTAACCGCCGCGATCGATCCACTCGAAGCATGGGTCAAGTTGTTCACCAACACCGGGGTCAGCGCGACGACACTCGCCGAGCAGATCTTGGCCGACCCGGCACCGATCCTGACCCAACTGCTGCACAACGGGGCCGGGCACGCCCAGACGGTCGGCACCATCGTCCAGGGCATGGGCGACGGCGTGGTGCAGTGGGTCAACGACCTGCCGATGTATGCGGACATGGTGAAAGCCGCACTCGACGAGGGCAAGTACGACCAGGCCATCACGTCGATGGTGTATCCGCTGTTCGGGCTGGCGATCGGCATCGCGATGCCGCTGATGTCGCTGTCGTCGATCACCGTGGGCATCACCGGCAACCTCTACAACGTCGCCCAGACCATCGCCAATCCGATGACGCTGTTCGGTACCGTGCTCGGCTCGCTGCAGGTCATGTCGAGCACTGCCAGCCAGCTCGGGGTCGGCGTGCAGGGCTTCGCCGACGCGGTGAAGGGCGGCGACGCGGTGGCGGCGGTGAACGCCCTGATCGCCACACCCGCTCTGGTCCTCAATGGGCTGATCAACGGCACCGAATTCACGCCCGGAATCCTGACGCCGGAAAGCCCCACGATGTCCCCGCTGCCCGGCCCCATCGCCGGTGTGATGGTGCAGGTTCGCCGGGCCATCGCCCAGGCACTCGGCGCCCCGGCCCCCACATCGACGACGGCGACGACGGCGTTGCGCGCCGTGCCCGATTCCGTCGCCCCCGACAGCCCAGCGGCCCTGCCGTCGTCTACTCCCGAGGCCATCACGGTCAACCTCGCCACCGATAGCGCGGTGAAGACCACAGTCGCAGCACCGGCCTCCGATGCACCGGCCGAGGCGACTCCGGAGACCCAAAATGACGAAAAGGCAACGATTTCAGACGAAGCCGCCGACGACACCGCTGCTGAGGCACCCAGCACCGGCAGCACTCGCATCGCGGCCAAGGCGCAGTCCACCAAACCCGCCGAGAAGATTCGCGGCGACATCAAGAAGTCTGTCGATTCGGTTGGCAAAAAGGTGAATTCGACGGTCTCGAAGATCCGCGACGGGCTCAAGAAGGGCATTGCCAAGCCCGCCAAGCCCAGCAAGAAAGCCGAGAGCGGCGGCGCCGACAGCGGTAGCTCGGGCTCCAGCTCCAGCAAGGGCAGCGAGTAACCGCACCCCTAGCCGTCGGCCCCGCCATCCTCCACAGGCGGGGCCGACTCGCTGGGCATCAACGGAGGCGTGAATTACTCATCACGCGCTGACGCAACCGCTCGATGGCGACGTCCAGCACGAGGGTCCTGGCGCGGTTGATGAGGAACTCCGGGATCGGCATCGCGAGGTCCACGATGACGTCGAAGCGCACCCGAGTCTTGTCCACCTCGGGCGTCAGGTTGTATTCGATGTGCTGCCCGCGCTGCTGCAGATTCGGCTCGGCGTCCCACACCATCCAGTAGTCGCCCCAATGGAATTCGAGCATCTCCTTGTCGGTGATGCCGAGCAGACGCATCGTCGCCTTGACATGGTGGGGCTTACCGTCCGGATAGCGGTCGATGACCTTGATCCGCCGATGTAGGGCAGACCAGGACGGCAGCGCGTCGACATCGGCGAGCACTTCCATGATCGCCTCCGGCGAGGCGTCGAATACCGCCTCGCGTGATGCCTGCACGGCCACGCCTCCGAATCTAGCGAAGCGCGCCGCCGAAGGCGGGGATTCCGCGATGCGAATCCGTCAGCCAGCAACCAAACGCCGACGATCAGGTGGTTTGCCGGGCGACGATCACCGGAGCCGTGGACGAATGGACCACCGCGGAGCTGACCGAGCCGAGCAGCAGTCCGGTGAACCCACCGCGTCCACGGTTGCCGACCACCACCAACTGCGCGCTCTCGGCCTGGGCGAGCAGTTGCCGAGCCGGCTTGTCGGGCATGACCACACGCCGGACCACGACGTCGGGGTACCGCTCGCACCAGCCGGCCAGCTGCTCGGCAAGTGCGCGCTCAGCCTCCGAGCTCAGGTCTTCCCACTTCACGTCGGGGAACTCGAAGTTCAAATCGGTCCAGGTATGCACCACAACGAGCTCCACACCGCGCCGCGACGCCTCGTCGAAGGCGATCTCGGTGGCGAATTCGGAGGCACGCGATCCGTCGACCCCGACCACCACGGGCCCTGCCGCCTGGTACCCGTCTTCCGGGATCACCGCGACCGGGCCGTGGGCATGAGCCGCCAGGCTCGAACTCACCGATCCGAGCAACCGACGTCCCCACTTGCTCAGACCCCGCGAGCCTACGACCACCAGATCGGCATGCCGTGAGTAGTCGATCAGGGTGGCCACTGCGTGCCCGGGTACCGCTTTCGCAATGATCCGGGGTTCCTGCTGGCCGGCGATGGTCTTGACCGCAACACCCCGTGCGGCATCGAGGATTTCCCGGCCCTGCTGATCCTGATAATCCCAATACTCCTGGGGCAGCGCGACATCCAGCCAGACCGGCGATGCGGCACCGGGGAGCGCGTGCACAAGCGTGAGGCCGACGCCGCGCAACACCGCGGCCTCGGCGGCCCAGGCCACTGCGGCGTCCGAGGACGGCGACCCGTCGACGCCGACGACGATGCCATGGCGGACACCATGTTCACTCATGCGAATCTCCTTGTGGCGCAGCGCGGCAGATCATCACCGGCACGGGGCTGTGGTGCAGCAGGTTCAGGCTGGTCGAGCCCAACAGCACCCCGGCCAGTGCGTTGCGGCCCCGGGAGCCGACCACCACGAGCCCCGAGTCGGCAACATGCTTCAGCAGCGCCTTACCGGGCGAGTCCGGCTCGATGAAGCACTTGGTGTCAACGCCCGGGTGGCGCTTGCTGTGGACGTCGACGGTCTCGGTGAGGTCGGCCAGCTCGGCGGACTCGACGCCGTCCCAGTCGATCAGCAGTGGGATGGTGACACCGGTTTCGGCCGGCGCGGCCAGCGACAACGAGCGCACTGCGTTGACCGCCAGCCCGAACCGGTCGGCGAATTCGAATGCCAGCTCCAGCGCGGCCTGCGCCGCGGGGCTGTCGTCGACGCCGACGACGACGGGGCCGTTACCCGGCGCCACCGTCTCCCCGCGGAAGGCGACCACCGGACACGCCGCCCGGGTCGCCACCGACAGCGCCGTCGACCCGAGCAGCAGCGCCGCGGCCGGGGTCACCTTCTTGCCGCCGAGGACGACGAGGCGCGCATCAGCACTCGCGTCGATCAGCACCTGGTCGGCGGGCTCGTTGAACGAGACGGTGGACACCGACAATTCGGGATTGTCGGCCCGCACAGCTTCGTCAGCCGCCTTCAAGAAGGCCTCGGCCATGTCGCGCTGATACGACATCATCGCCGCGGTGAACGCGGCCGCGGTCTGAGTCAGGTTCCGGCCGACCGACGGTAACGCATGCACGATGCGCAGCGGCGCACCGAACCGCGCGGCAACCGCGCCTGCCCAGCGGGCCGCGCTGAGCGCGCCGTCGCTGCCGTCGATTCCGACTACTACTGGTGCGTCCGAGGAAGTCACACCCTCATCGTGGCCGGTTCCGGGCGCGATGGCCAGGGCCGAAAGGCCTCAGTCCGGCCCTCGGGTTCCCTCGAACCTGAGCTTGTGTGCGAAGAATCCCGAAAATCTCGCACACAAGCTCAGATTCGGCGACTGTCGGTCAGTCCCAGCCAATATCGGCGATATCAGTGCTCGACTGGGGCGGCTGCCCGGGTGTTCCCGGCGAGGTCCGGGAGAACCGCGGAGCCGGCGCGGCCTGCGCGACACCGTCGACGGTGATCAACGTCGACCGGTCCAGCAGATGCTCGCTCTTGGCGGCTTCGCCCCAGGTGAGCACCGGTGTCACGCAGGCGTCGGTGCCGGCGAAGATCTCGGTCCACTCGTCGCGCGTCTTGCTGGCAAAGCGCTCGGTGAAGATGGCCCGCATCTCGTCGTAACGGGCCAGCTCGAACTGCCCGGGGATCTCTGTCGCGTCCAGGCCGAGACCCGCCACCAGCTGCGCGAAGAACTGCGGCTCGATCGACCCGACGGCCATGTAACCGCCATCGGACGTCTCGTAGGTCCGGTAGTACGGCGCGCCGCCGTCGAGCAGGAACGACTCGCGCTCGTCGCGCAACGATCCGGTGGCCCGCATGGTCCACATCATCTGCGCCAGCATGCTGACCCCGTCGACCATCGCGGCATCGATGACCTGGCCCTTGCCAGACTTCTCCCGCTCGTAGAGCGCGGTGACGATGCCGATGACGACGAGCATCGAGCCGCCACCGAAATCGGCGACGAGATTCAGCGGAGCCACCGGCGGGCGGTCCCGGTAACCGATCGCCGACAGCGCACCCGTCTGCGACAAGTAGTTGATGTCGTGGCCGGCCGTCGTGGCCAGCGGGCCGTCCTGCCCCCAGCCGGTGATCCGGGCGAAGATCAGCCGCGCATTGACGGCCTCGCAGTCAGCCGGGCCGATGCCGAGGCGCTCACAGGTCCCGGGCCGGAAACAGTCCAGCAGCACATCGGCTTTCGCGACAAGGTCCAGCAGCTTGCCCGGTTCGCTCTTCACATCGAGGTCGACGATGCGCTTGCCGCGATGCAGCAGGTCGACATTCTCGGCGGGCATGGTCAGGCCACCCGGGCGTCGCACGCGCACCACGTCGGCGCCCAGGTCCGAGAGCATCATCGCGGCATGTGGCCCGGGGCCGATGCCGCCGAGTTCGATCACTCGCACTCCGGCGAGCGGTCCGGTGTTGGTCATGCCAGGCACACTAAGGGATCGCCGAAAGCGGCCACCTGCCAGCCGCCCCGGTGAATCTGGCCCCCGCAGCTGCGCAACACACGGCATCGGGTGAATTCGAGTAGGCCATTACGCTGTTCGCCACGGATCGACCCGGTTGAGATGGCAATAGACATGGATATAGACATTGCCGCCTCACGGGAGGACATCCGATGCCCACAGAGATCTTCGCCAAAATCGGTGACATCAAAGGAGAATCGGTCGATGCCCGGCATCGCGACGAGATCGACGTGGTGTCGTTCTCGTGGGGCGTGGCCCATACCGCGTCGGGCGGCGGCGCGGGCGGGGGCGCGGGAAAGGCGACGTTTCAGGATCTGCTGATCGTCCACACCATCGACAGCGCCACGCCCGCCCTGCTGCTGACGTGCGCCACCGGTCGGCATCTGCAGCAGGCGACGATCAGCCACCGTAAGGCCGGCGGAAACCAGCAGGACTATCTGACCGTCAAACTCTCCGACGTGACCATCGGCGCCGTCACCCAGAACGGACTGGAGACCCAGCCGTACACCGAGACCGTGAGCCTACGGTTCGCGAAGGTCGACCTGCTGTACCGACGACAGCGTCCCGACGGAACGTTCGACGAGGGCCAGCATTTCGTTTTCGACGTGCGGACCAGCCAGCCCGGCTGACGAACGTGCTCAGCCCTTCTTGACCTTGAGCACCTGCTTACGCAGACCCTCGGTCGCCGTTTCCACGCCGCCCTTCATGGTCCGCTTGAGGATGAAGCCCGGCAGCGGGACCGACAGGTCGATCGTGATGTCGAACCGGACCTTGGTCTTGTCGCCGTCGGGAGTCAGGGTGTAGCTGGCGTCCTGGGCCTTGAGCTGGCCCGCGCTCACCAACGTCCAGCTGACCTTGTTCTCACCCCAGGTGTATTCGATCACCTGCTCGTCGGTCAGCCCCGCGGCCTTGACCGTCATCTTGACCTGCTTGGGCCGGCCGTCGTCGTAGCTCTCGAGGATCTCGGCACGCTGGTACTGCGGCGACCAGCTCGGCGTCGCCTCCACATCGGCCACAACGTCGAGGATCTCCTGCGGGGTCGCCTCGATGACTACTTCACGGGAATCGCTGGTTGCCATGCGGCGAGATTACTCGGGGCTACGCTCACGGATATGAGCAATGCCGTCGATCCCACTGCTCGACCCAGCGGAACCGGATGTGCCGAGTGCACCGTGGCAGGCGGCTGGTGGGTGCATCTGCGGCGCTGCGCTGCGTGCGGGCACATCGGTTGCTGCGATGATTCGTTGGCCCGTCACGCGTCAGCGCATTGGCGCGAAACCGGTCATCCGGTCATCCGCTCGTTCGAGCCGGGCGAGAGCTGGTTCTGGAACTTCGAGACCAACGACTACGCCACCGGGCCCGAGCTCGCGGCGCCGCAGCATCATCCGATCGATCAACCGGTGCCGGGCCCGAAGGGACGGGTGCCCAAGGACTGGGCCGAACAGCTGCGTAACCGCTAACTCCCCAGGACGGCCTTGGCGGCGTTGTAACCGGGGATGAAGGTGATGCCTGGGCCACCGTGACACCCGGCGCTGGCCAGATACAGGCCGTCGACGGGAATCGGTTGGCCGACATACCCTTTGGGACCCGGCCGGTTGGGGCCCATCTGCTCGGGATGAATCAGCCCGTGGCAGTAGTCGCCGCCCGGCGCGCCGAACATGGTTCCCATGTGGCGCGGGGTGAATGTGGTGTGCCGGATGATCCGGCGCTCGAAATCCGGTGCCAACCTGGTGATCTTGTCGATGACGCGCCGGCCCATCTCGGCTTTCATCTCGCCGTACCCGGATGTGGACTCCTCGACCGGGAACCACAGCGCGAACGCCGAGGCCGCGTGCTTGCCTGCCGGGGCCAGCGTCTCATCGTGCGCCGACGGGATCTGGAAGGCGATCGCCGGGTCGGCGGGCACGATCCCGTGACGAGCCTCCTGCCACTGCTGCTGCAGTTCTTCCGGTGTGCTGAAAAGGCCAATCGCGGCCTGCATTTCAGGGTCGTTGAGCATCTCGTAGGGCGCCTCGAAGGTGGGCGCTCCGTCGAGCGCGAAATGCATTTGCAGGTAACTGCCACGGTGATCGATGCGAGTGAACCGCTCACGCACATCGGCCGGCAGCGCATCAGCGTCGATCAGCTGGGTGACCGTGGTGTCCGGGGCGATCGCCGACACCACCACGGGCGCAGTGATCGTCGCGCCGTCGGCCAGCCGCACACCGGTGATCCGGCCCGCGTCGACCGATATCCGCTCGACGCTGCTGCGTAGGCGCAACTCGCCGCCAGCCGCGGTGAGCTCGGCGTGCAGATGGTCGGTCAACGCCCCGATTCCGCCCACCAGTTTCTTCATCAGCATGGCGTTCTCGTCGGGCACCGCAAGCCCGTACGCGAGTGCTGCTGCGCTGCCCGGCGTCTCAGGACCGCGGTAGGTGGTGTTGACCGCGAGGAAGGCCAGCATGCCGCGCAACGCGCCGTGCTTGTCCCGGTCCGGCAGATACCGGTCCAGCACATCGCTGACCGATCCGAACAGCATGTCATCGATCGCCGCACGCTCGGATTCCGTTGCCGCGCAGGCATACATCTCATCGAGTGTGCGAGGTGGGCGACCCGCGTCGAATCGGCCCAACGCCCGCGTCGGCGCCAGGCTCCACGCCATCAGGCCGGCCATCCCGGCCACCGCGTCGGCGCCGTGGACCTCACCCAGATGAGCGAGCATCTTCATCGGGTCGGCGTAGTAGACAACGGGCGGGTCACCGATGCCGCGCAGGGATACCGACATGACCTCCAGGTCCACCGTCGGCAGAGTGTCCAGCCCGAGCTCGGCGCTGACCACGGCCGAGGTGGGGAACTGCAGCGAGCCGGCGATCTCGAACCGGTAGCCGTCGAACAACTCGACGGTGGAGGCCATGCCGCCGGCGTAGCGCTTGGCTTCCAGGCACAGGGTGCGCAGTCCGGCCCGGGCCAACAGCACCGCAGCGGCCAGTCCGTTGTGCCCGGCCCCGATCACGATCGCGTCGTAGTCCGCCATCGACTGAGGCTGTCACCGACCCAGATGTTTTGTCAATAATGACAAAACATCACACCAACCCGGTGCGGAGCTCTTCCAGCGCGGTCCGGCACATGCGTGCCAGTTCGGGCAGCGAGCGCTCGCCAGCCTCGTCGCCGACCATCCACAGCTCCATCGCCCCGAACACGGCGGCCGCAACACATCTGGCCGTCACCACGATCCGCAGCCGGTCATCCCCGGCCGGCACCGTCCCGCTGCGCGCCACCAGCAGTTCGGCCACCGCATCAGCGAAGTCGGACTCCACCTGGCGGATGTGCCGCACGATCCGGTCGGGGTCGAGTTCGGCCGCGCGCATGCCGGCAATCTTCGTCACCGCGTCGACGTCATATGGGAAGGCCAGGACAGCGGACTGCACCGAGTCGAGGATCGATTCTCCTGCCGGGCGCTCAGCCAGTGCGGCGCGAAACCAGTGCAGTCCGGCGTCGTAGTCGGCGAACAGCAGGTCGTGTTTGGACGTGAAGTGCCGGTAGAAGGTGCGTAGCGACACCCCGGCGTCGGCTGCGATCTGCTCGGCCGAGGTGTCCTCGACGCCCTGGGCCAGGAACCGAACCAACGCGGCCTGGCGCAACGCCTCACGAGTGCGCTCACTGCGTGCGGTCTGCGCGGGCCTGGCCATGCCAGTGAAAGTACCGCACCGCCGACGTTCCCCTGACGCAGGAAATGTCAATATTGACAAAACTTGCGTTCGGGAGTGTGCTCACGCCATGGTGTCGCTCATCGTTCATGCAGTGCTGGGCGTGGCCGTCGTCGCGCTCGTCATCCGGCTCAACCCACAGGTCTTCTCGCGGCCGCCAGGGCCCGCACTGTCCGGTGTCGAGTTGGCCTTCTACCTCGTCGGCCTCGCCTCGATCCCGATCTGCTGGTACTTCAACATGCGGTTCGTCGCGGATTACGCCCAGCCGGGCGGCAATCCGATCTGGGGGCCGGGAAGTTGGCAGGAGTTCATCGCGCTCGGGTACACCAACCCCGCGGCGGGCTCGGCCAGCGCCGACTACACGATCGCCAATGTCATTCTGCTGCCGCTGTTTACGATTATCGATGGACGCCGCCGCGGCATCCGCCGGCCATGGCTGTTCTTCGTGGCGAGCCTGTTCACCAGCTTCGCGTTCGCGTTCGCCTTCTACTTCGCCACCATCGAACGGCAACGCCGTCACCAGCAGGCGGCGGTCTCCGTCAGCTGAGCGGCGTCAGCATCGCGGTGCACGCCAGCACCGCGTCCTCGGTGATCTCCCCCACCTGGCCACCGCTCTCCACGGTGATCGCGGTGAGCTCGCGCAACCCGCCGAGCATCATGATGGTGCGCCGCCGGGAGATCGACACCCCGGCCGAGCGGAACGCCTCGTTGTCCAGCATGGCCTGCACCATGGCGATGAAATTCTCCATCGACTCGCGCTGCAGCGCCCGCGCCGCGGTCCCCAGCGTCGGGAGATCGCGAATCCAGGCCAGCATCAACTCCGGATGGGCCTGATACGAGCCGATCCACGCCTCGACCGCCTGACGGACCTGAACCTGCCAGGGTGCAGTCCGGTCGACACCACGGGCGACCTCACGTACGTGCTGGGTGTTGACGCTGGTCAGCAGGGCGACAAAGCACTCCTCACGGCTGGCGAAATGCTCATAGAAGGTACGGCGCGACGTCTTGGCCCGGCGCACGATGTCAGCGACGGTGGTGTTCTGATACCCGTCCTCGACGATCGATTCGACCATGGCGGCGAGCAGGCGCGACCGGAACGCGCTCTTGTCGGCATCGACCGACGTCGTGGGACTGTTCATATCGGGCTGTCATGGTAATGCCGATCAGCGCCGCACGGTGGGGCTGTGGCCAACACTGGATCGTGCTCCCGGACTAGCGGACGGCGGGCGGTTCTGCCGGAAACTCAGACAGACCCCGAGATTGCCGCCCACGCACGGCACCCCGTTGACCGTCGGCACCGGCCCACCGGAACGGTTCCCGGTCGGATCGAGGGCCGCCGGTTCAGCGGTGGCCGACGGCGCCAGCAACACGGCCAACGCGCAGACACCGATGACGATCCTGCCCATTCCGGCAGCGTAACCCCGTTGCTCAGCCGATCGGCGTCAACGGGCTCAGCACATCACGGACGAACTGGGCGATGTTCACCGAGGGATTTCCGTCGGGGAAGCTCACCGTGGCCAGCACATTGCCGCCGGCATCGGCGAAGTTCTGGTCGGCGCGGCCCTGATGCGTCGACGAGGTCACCACGATGATGCCGGTGGCCCCCGCCTTCTTCGCCAGCGGAACCGAGAACTGCGCATTCTGCACGGTGCTGGCGGCCCGGTCCTCGACGATGATGCGGCTCGGCGGAAGGCCAAGCATGACAAGCAGATTGCGCATCTGCGCCGCCTCGGTCTGACCGTTCTGCGGATTTCCACCGGTCACGATGACCGGCGCTTGTGGAAACGCCTGCGCGATCGCCAGACCGGTGAGGGTGCGGTGGTACAGGATGGCCCGCATCGAGCCGTCAGGCTTGAGTCCATAGCCGAGGATGACGATGGCGGGCTTGGTGAAATCCTTACCTGCTACCCGCGGCGCGGCCTGCGCCGTCACTGGACCGGCCGTCAGCGCCAGGGCACAGAGCAGCGCGACGACCAGAATCCGCAGGTAGTTACGCATCTCACCCCCACAGCCGTGACACTTGTGAATGTCGTTGCCAATGGGGTTGATGTTACCGATCTGGTGAATGTGGCTCGGTGCTCACGTATACCGTCTCGGGCCGGGTCACCGCCGCCACCTTGCCACCAGGCACCAACACCGTCGTCCGAGACCGGCGCCGGCGCACCGCCTCGGCGGTGGGAGCCTGCTCCGGATCCCGCCCGGCCAGATGGTGCAGCAACCGCAGCGTCGACCACAAACCGGTCCCGGTGGTCCCGTGCTCGGCGTCGACCGACACCAATGCCCGAGCCACCGCGCTGTCGGTGAACAACCCGTCGAACGCCCGCCCCGCCGCCGCGGCGAGCATCCGACCGTGACCGAACGGCATCGTCGTCGGGATGGGATCCTCGGCACGGACCAGCACCGCACCTGAATCCGGCTGCGCGTGCACACGGGTCAGGCATACCAGCGACACGGTGTGGCCGCGTTCGTCCCGACCCGGATCGGAGACCACAGTGATCGGGAACGGCTGCGTGCCGCTGAGCACTTGGGCATGCGCCCGCTCGTCGGCGATCCAGGTGGCGGTCTGCGCGACCGTCTGTCCCCGAGCCGGGTCCATCACCGCGCCGGGCAACGACAGCCGCCCGGCGTGCGGATCACGTTCACGGCGGTAGAGCACCAGGGCTGGGTCATCCGGGTCGTCGGTGATCGCCACCAGATCCACCGACAGCCACGTGCGCCTATCGTCGTCGGGTTGGTCGCGCACGATCCAACTCTGTCATGCCGCGTTCTCCTGCCGAGCCTTGGCAACGGTGAACCGCGCCCAGCTGGCGCGGACTTCCGCGCGTACCGCGGCGAACGTCGCGGCGCCAACCAACGTGCCGTCCTCAAAGACGGTCCGCAGGCGCGAGTTGGCTTCCTGATCTGCGGTGGCCTGCTGCACCAGAGCCAGTGAGCCGTCCATGCCACCCAGCACCGCGAGCCGGCCACGGGCCGAGCGCTTGGTGCCCGAGTCTGTGACCGGGTCTTTGAAAATATCCCGGCCTTGCCCGTCAACCTGCACCCACGTCGCCTTGACCGCCAGGGAGAAGGTGTCGCGGGTGACGAATTGGTAGGTGTAGGAACCGAATCCGAAGACGGGAACCGTCGAGACATACCCTTGACGCATCAGGTTCGCGGTGATCGCATCCGCCCGCTCGAAGTTGATCGAATCGCCGTAGATCACGCCGACGTGCGGGTCTAGCTCGCGATAGCCGGCGGCGTTTTCGGTGGATCCGAATGTCTCGGCCAGCAGGTTCACCACACCCTTGCGTTGCGGGCTGCCAACCGGGGCCTGCGGGTCGCCGCACAGGATCAGCTCGGGATCGCCGGAATCGGGACGGATCACCAGCTTTCCGTCCCGCGCCATGATCGTGTCCTTGAGTGCAGGCAGGAACTCCGTCAGCACCTGCCAGAGATCCCAGCTGTCGCTGACGACCGAGACGACTCCAGACGGGTACAGAGTCAGCAGCCGCTCAAAGGTGGCCAGTTCCCCGTCGGGCCCACTCGCGGTCATCACCGAGTGCTCGGTGGCCGGGACAGACCCGCCGAGCACGGTCCCGTCGGGCGATTCGGGGTAGAACCGATCGATCCAGCCCAATGCTGACAATGAGTCGGTTCCGGTGAAACTCAACAGGTGTGCCGCACCGCTGACCGACGCCGCACCCATACCGGCCATGCCGCGGGCCGAGAAATCGTGGCCCTGCCAGTTGACCGCGGCCAGGTCGACGCCCGAGGCCTCGGCCCGCTCGACGAGCAGGCACCGGTTGCGCCAGGCCGTGGTCGCCGAAGTGATGGGCTGCCACAACGCGGCCGACAAGTCGGTCTCGATGTAGTTGGTCAACCAGAAGAAGCGTGGGTCGGTGTTCTCCACCGTCAGGTACGGGATTCCCAGCGGGGTGACGGTCCCCTCTGGTAATGCCCGGAACCGCAGCGGCAGCCGGCCGTAGCCATACAGCTCCCGGATATGTTCGGAGCCAACGCCGTTCGGTCCCAGGATGTCGGCGACCCGCCCCTCGTAGGCCCGGCACACCTCGTCGATGTCGGCGTCGAAGAAGTTCTGCCACCGGGCCGCCAGGTCCGCCAGATAGGCCTGCAGGCCGAAGAACACAGTCCAGTCCACTCCCGGAACCCGGCTGCCGCGCGCGGTGAGGTTGGAGTACACGAACTCTGTGCCGTCGGGATACTGCCGGCGGTGATCCAGCTTGTACGCGTCGGTCTCCAGCAGCACGGTCAACGCGTCGAGCGCGGCCGGACTGTAATCGCGGGGGTTGAAGCTCATAATCGGTGCTCCTTTGCGGATCAGGCCAGGGCGGCCAGGGCGGTCAGGACGTGCTCGACGAGCGGCACCTGACGCACCTCGGTGGGCAGGGCATCCGGGTCGACGCCGGGAGTGGTGTTGGCTGCGGTGATCGACGCGAAGTGGGGCAGCAGGTTCTCGCGCCACCGCCCGGTGAACAGACCGTGGGTGACCCACAGGTGCAGTTCCACCGTGGACCGGTTGGCGCCGATCGTTTGAGCCAGACCCGCGAAAGTGCCACCACCGTCACAGATGTCGTCGACGAGCAGGTGCCGGTCCGCCCCCAAACCCTCGGGCGCGGTGAACCCCGACAGCGCTCCCGTCCTCGGGTCACGCACCTTCCCCGCGGTCAGCAGTGGCACGCCGAACTTCTCAGCGATCGCAGCGGCCCGGTCGACGGCGCCCTTGTCGGGCGCGATCACCCCGTCCCAAGCGATCTGAGCCAGTGGCGAGGCTGCGATGAGCTCGGCGACACCGATCGTGTGGACCGTGGTGCCGTAGGTCGCGGCCGTCGCGGACCAGGCCCCGGAGTGCGGGTCGGCCGCGATCACGTCACGAATACCGGTCGCGGCCGTCAAGCGCGCGACCCCCTGCGCGTCATAGGTCGCGTCGTGATCGCCGCGGGCTGACGGCAGGTAAGGCATCACCAGGATCGGGCCCGCCTGCTCGTGAAAGGCGGCCCACTGCGCCAGCGCCGCGAAATCCAGTGCGCCACCGGTGTTCCAGGCTACGGGCCGCCGGCCGGCGGAGACCGGCATGAGATGGCGGACTGCGACGTCACCACCTGGGTAGGACGCGACGACTCCGGGTGCGTCCTCAAGCCGTTGGGCGGCGGGGTCGAAGGTGTGGAAGCTCAGGCTCATGATGGAAGGATAACAGAGATACGGGCGTAATTGCCCATATCTTTCCGTGCGCTGTCGCCCGCATCAATCGCCCGGAATTTCCTCAGACAACAGCCACCGACTCCTCACCGACCCCTGTCCAAGACCGTGCACGCTGGCTGGACCGCGCTTGGTGAAAGTTGTGACCGGTAAGGGGTTTGACCCACGCAAGGTGATCTGAACCGAGGACCCAGGAGGTGATGTGATGTCGATCGAAACCCTGATTGATCGGTACATCGAGGCGATAACCCCGACGGGGTACGGATATCTCGCCGCATTGGCGACGACGATGATCTTCGCGGTGGTGTGGCGGATCGCCACGACACCGCGCCGCCCGGCGGCAACTGAACCGATCAGCGCCACCGAGCTGGCGTTCCTTCGATCGGACATCGCCCCGGTGGTGGCCTCGCTCGCCACCCTGCGCGCCAGTGGCCGGGTCACCGCGAACGGACGCGTGGACCGCGCCGCGCTCTTCCCGGAAACCGACCGGTTCATCGGGAAGATCCTGGAACGCGTTGCCGCCGACCCGGAGCACACCGTGCCGGGCCTGTACGCGGCGTCCAGCGATGAACTCGCCGAGCTCGAAGGACAACTGAGCGGGCGTGGGCTGGTGCGCACCAGCGCCGAACGGGCCCGCATGCGCTGGGGAACGGCGCCGTCGATCGTGGTGATGGGACTCGGAATTGGCTACAGCGTGTACCTGGCGACCCAGTTGACCGAACACCCCGTCTACACCGTGACACTCATGGCGATCGTGACCGCAACCGTCCTGTACGGAGTGTTGGTGCTCCCCCACCTGCTGGACGTGAATCGCCTGACCCGCGCGGGCCGTCGGCTGCTGGCAGCCCAGCAGGAGAAACTGGCCTACTTGGAGCCCGCGAAACAGCCCGCCTTCGACACCTACGGCCCGACGGCGGTGGCCCTGTCGGTGGCGCTGTTCGGCACCGGCGCCCTGTGGGCCATCGACTCCGACTACTCGACCTCGGTGCAGCTGGCCGGGAGCTCCTCCGGCGGTGCCGACGGCGGCGGCTGCGGTGCGTCCTGCGGGGGCGACGGCGGCAGCGGGTGCGGTGGTTGTGGTGGCTGTGGCGGGTGCGGGGGTTGCGGCGGATGAGCACGGCTCGCCGTACCGTGCCCACGCTCGGCGACGTGGGCATCGGCTGGCGGCGTGAGATCGCCGGAGTGATCGACGATCTGCGACCCGGGTTCTGCGAGGTGATCGCCGAGTCGGTCCCCATCCGTCGCCGTCGCGCCCGGCCCGAACCGGCGCTGGCGAATCTGGTCACCCGCGGTGTCCCGGTGATACCCCACGGCGTCGCACTCTCACTGGGCGGCACAGAACCCGTGCAGCCCAAGCGAATACACCGGCTGGCGGCCTGCGCACGGGCACTCGGCGCTCCACTGGTCAGCGAGCACATCGCCTTCGTCCGGGCCGGCGGGATCGAGGCCGGGCACCTGCTGCCGGTGCCGCGCACCCGCGAAGCCCTCGATGTGCTGGCGATCAACATCGACCGCACTCGACGGGACCTGCCGGTGCCGCTGGCTGTGGAGAACATCGCCTCCTTCGTGGAGTGGCCGGAGTCGGATCTCACCGAGTCAGAGTTCCTCACCGAGTTGGTGGAACGCACCGAGGTGCTACTGGTTCTCGACGTGGCCAACGTCTACGCCAACGCGCGCAATCGTGGACGGGATCCGCTGCGGGAGTTGGCGCGTCTACCCGTGGAGCGGGTGGCCTACAGCCACGTCGCGGGCGGTCGCGACGGTGAGGACTTCTACCATGACACCCACACCGCGCAGACCCCTCCGGAGGTGCTGGAGTTGGTCACAGCGCTGCGGGAACGGGTCGACACCCCGTTCATGCTGGAGCGCGACGGCCGGTTCCCGCCTGCCGCAGAGCTTTTCGAGGAGTTGGACGCAATCGCCGCGGCCGCGGGTGCCGCCCCGATCACGGCCGGGGCGCGGGAGGTGTGGGTATGACGGAAACGCTGGCCCAGCGCCAGGAAGCCTTGGTGCGGGCGTTGGTGGCCGGCGGCCCCGTGCCGCCAGGTTTCGATCCGGCGGCCGTGGCCGCGGCGGGCGAGGTGTGTCGTCACAAACGGGATGCGCACGCAGCGGCCGCTAGTCGTCGACCCCGGTGGTGGTGGCCGGAATTCCGGACAAGACATGACACGATGGTGCGATGAGTGACTGGACGAGGGGCAGGCTTTTCGGCGCGTTGAGGGCAGCCGCGGCGGCTTCGATGGTGGGTTGCGCGTTGGTGTTGGGTGCCGGTGCCGCGCAGGCAGATCCGGCGCCGTTCGAGCCGCCCCGGCTCGTCCCCGCCGACGGCGCGACCGTCGGGGTGGCCCAGCCGATCATCATCAACTTCCCAGGACCCGTCGAGGACGCCGGCGCCACCGAGAACGCCATCCATATCTCGTCGGTCCCCGAGGTTCCCGGCAAGTTCTACTGGATCACCCCGACGCAGCTGCGCTGGCGTCCGCTGAGCTTCTGGCCCGCCCACACGTCGGTCACCGTCGACGCCGCGGGCACGGTGTCCAACTTCAACATCGGGGACGCGCTGGTGGCCACCGCCAACGACACCACCCACCAGCTGACCGTCACCCGCAACGGGGCCGTGGAGAAGACCATCCCGATGTCGATGGGCATGGCATCCGGCGGCCGTCAGACTCCGAACGGCACCTTCTACGTTCAGGAGAAAATGCCCTCGGTGGTGATGGATTCGTCGACCTACGGCGTCCCGGTCAACTCGCCAAACGGATACAAGCTGACGGTTGAGTTGGCCGTCCGGTTCGACGACAGCGGCGACTTCGTTCACAGCGCGCCGTGGTCCGTCGACGATCAGGGCAAGCGCAACGTGAGCCACGGCTGCATCAACATCAGCCCGGCCAACGCGAAGTGGTTCTTCGATACGGTCCGCCCGGGCGATCCGATCATCGTGCAGAACTCCTCGGGCGGAACCTACTCCCGCTACGACGGCTCCAACGACTGGCAGATCTAGGTTTCGAGAAGCGCCACGACCGTTCCGACGATCGTCGTCAGCAGTCGGTCCGCGGCCGGTTGCCACACCCCGTGGCGCTTCTTCGGTGTGACCTCGATCGGGTCACCGTCCTTCGTGACACGGCCCGTGGCCAGGCTGACCCTGAATCCGTTGACCACCAGGTGTCTTTGACCGATCTGGACCGGCCTGGCCGACCTGAGTTCGGCCAGGATGTGCTCGAGAATCACCCGCCGCGTGGCGAGCACTCCCGCCGGTGACTGAGTCGCGGCGCCGCCGTCGTGCGCGACCGTGGAGGCGCTGAGGATCAGATCGGCCGAACGCATGATCTCCGACACGGCAGCTGCGTCGTCGCATCCCTCGGCTGCAAGTGTCACCGAGCCGTCGACGGCCATTCCCAGGGCGCCCACCCGCAGACCTACCGCACTGCACGTCTCCACGCCCGAGCCCGGGTATACCGGGCTGTCGAACCACATCTCCGCACCCACCGCCCCGACCCGTCGGGTGATGGTCTCGTGGCCTTCGCTGGTCCACCCCTCTGCCCGATACAGACCGGTCAGCTGTCGCACGTTCAGAACCGCGTGAGCCGGCACCAATCGGTCGGCGTCGGCACTGGTGTAATGCTCGCGGAACGCTTGCGCGAAAGGCTGTACCAGTTGCAGGCTTCGGACCCGAAGACGCCACGCATTCCGTTCGGCGGGAGCCGCCGCGGCGGGGTGCCAGAGCCGGATCCTGGAGGCGGTCGGGACGGTCACAGGGCGGCCCTCTGCGTCGGCGAAGTCGCCCGGCGCGCCGAGGAACGCCGGCCCGTCGACGACCCGCCAGACCAGGCCGGCGCTGATCGGTGCGACCGGGGCGGCGAAGGCAGCGTCGACCCAGGTCTGATACGGCCACGATGCGCCGACGAGCCACCCCGCCTCCAACGCCTTGGTCCAGGTCGTCAATTGGGCCTTTGTGGGCGCGGTTTCGAGGGGCAGGCGCAAGGCGACGTCCGGGCGCCCGCCGATCGCCCGGCGAGCCTCCTTCGTGTACCTGGTGAACTTCTTCTTGAGCCCGGCGTGCCGTACCTCGCGCGTGGTGTCCGCGAGGCCCGCCACACTCTCGGGGGTCGGCGCGGCCATGATGGCCCGAGCCAATGCGAAAGCCGCCGCCTGGGACGGCGCCGATTTGGCTACCGCCTGGGGTGCGATGGCGGCTCGGGCGAGTATTCGAGTGATCGGTGCGGCCCAGTCGGCGTCCAGATTGAGCGCGACGAGCGCAGCGCGCTCGATCACCCGGGCGTCGGCCGCGGTGAACGCCTTGTCGGCGACGAACGGCTCGGTTCCCTCGTGGATAGCCGCCAGTCGCGAGTCCGCGAGGGTGAGGATGCGCTGCGCGAATTCGCAGTATTCAGGGTCCTTGCCGAGCTGCTCGGTCAACGCGCGCAGGACATCGTGGTCCTCCCCGACGAACACCCACCGATCCCGCAACATCCCCAGTGCGTTGGCCGCAGGCAACCCGAGACGAACTTCGGCATGGGCTTCCAGTTCCTCGAGGAACCCGTCGGTCATGGTGCAGAGCGTACGACGATGCGGCGACGGAGAACCGCGCCAAAAACTGGCCGAGGGGCGGTTCCGCCAAGGCTCGAGAAGAATCCGCGTGCGCTTCCGCGAGCTGATTGCGGTGGTATACACAGCTGTGCGAGTGCCTGATGCCATTGCCACGCTTCCCGCTACGCCGGGAATCACCTACCGCGGCATGAGCGGCCCGCCGCCGCGGGAGTCTTTTACGGTGTCGGCGGTTCTTCCCACGTCGGCTGATCCACGGATCGCCACAGAGAACTTCACCGCAGACCGGGTCGCGGCGATCGTCACTGTCACAGGTCGGTTTGTCGGGCCGCTCTCACGCCACCCTGAGGAACGTGAGGTTGCCATCCTGCCGGGCACACTACTGACACCCGTCGGCACCGTGACTGTTGCGGGGCTCACCAATCCTGTTGTGTTGCTTGCCGAATCCGGGCATGCGCCGGGATTGCCGCCTGGCCGTGACGAGTTGGAGCGGGTGGTGCGCGAGCAGGTCACCCATGCTCTTGCCGGTCCGCCGGCGCCTGTCCGCTCCCCTGGTCGCTTCACACCATCGGCGGGGAGGACCGTTCCACCCGCCGACGACGCTGATATCTGGCAGCTGAAGGTGTTTTACTCCACGCCTTTTGGGGACACGAAGGACGGCCAGCAGAAACTGTTCCTGCTTGAACGGGATGGTGTGCGATATGTGCCGGTTTTTCAGAGCTTGGACTCGATGAAGGCATTCTATGAGCGGATGAACCGTGCCGCGTACATGGTGCTCGAGGGTGACGTGAAGACCGTCATGGACACCAACCGCTCAATTGAACAGATGAGAAGTACGGGGATCGTCATCGATCCCTTCGGTGAGCATCCGGTTGAGATCCCCCCTACTGCTTGAGGATCGCGGCACACCAGGCCCGTCGCGTCAGCCGACGAGGCCCTCGAGTGCGGGATCGGCGAACAGCGCCGTCGGGACCCCGAGGACCTGCTTGGGCCGCACCCGCAGCACGATCAACGCACCGGCCGCGCGGACCGAGATGATGTTGTCGCGGTCGATGACCAGAGTCGTCGCCGGCGTGTCGATACGGATTCGGGTTTCATCGCCGCCGGCAGCCCACCGCGATCCAGTGCGCAGGACGCGCCGGTTCGGGAAATAGGCGCACACCAGACTGACCGCGACAGCGAACGCCGCGTACACCACGGCCGCCCCCGCGAATATCACGAACCCGACCAGCCACCCGCTGCCATTGACGACACACACGCCTGCGGCGATCGCGGCCACCACCGTTGTAAATGTCAGCAGCCGTTTCCACATCGCGGGTTGTCGCAGAATCGAAAATGTTGCCCGGCGCGCGTCGCCGGGCTGAGCGGCCCACTCGGTGGTGGCCTTGGGGATCTGATCCACGCTGCCGGTCACGAACGCAGTCTGGCATGGCGGACGGCAACGCCACCACGCCGTAGCCTCGACACATGGAGCGCCGGGTCTTCGGCACGGCCGTCGCTGCGGTGTACCAGCTCTACCCGGGCGAAGATGCAGCGCAAGGGCCGCACACAGGCCGAACTCGACGAGGCCATCTGCTGGCTGACCGGCTTCGACGAGACGGCGCTGCGTGGCCACCTCGACAACGAGACCACATTTGCGGACTTCTTCGCCGACGCCTCACTGAACCCGAACGCCACCCTCATCACCGGCGTCGTCGGCGACCATCTCTGGATATAGAAAAACCCACCGTCACCAGTGGGTTCTCTCAGTGGCCAGGGCCGGGATCGAACCGGCGACCTTCCGCTTTTCAGGCGGACGCTCGTACCAACTGAGCTACCTGGCCGGAAGGCACCGGCTCTCGCAAACCGAACTGCCTCGCCGTGATGGCGACCCTGACGGGACTCGAACCCGCGACCTCCGCCGTGACAGGGCGGCGCGCTAACCAACTGCGCCACAGGGCCTTACTATCCAGCATGCTCCACGTTTCCGTGTTGCGTACCCCCAACGGGATTCGAACCCGTGCTACCGCCGTGAAAGGGCGGCGTCCTAGGCCACTAGACGATGGGGGCCTAATCCGAATCTCTCCGGGGTGTTCACAACGTGTCCGTTGGGAGCTTCGATAGCTTAGGGTACGGATGCCCAAATCTTCAAACCCGGTGGTCGCGACACCAATTTCCGCCATCTTGTACCCTGTCTACTCGCGCCCCTATAGCTCAGTTGGTAGAGCTACGGACTTTTAATCCGCAGGTCGTAGGTTCGAGCCCTACTGGGGGCACCAAGCACCCGCCGCAAGGCGGGTCACGGTGCGGCTGATCCGGGTCCACGCTCCGCTCTCTCGCGGCGTAGCCGCTCCGCTACAACGCACTCACCGCGGTTTGGCGCGATGTCGCCGGACGGCGTCACGATTGGCGCAGTTGTGGGTGCAGTATCTCTGGGTGCCGGGCCGGCTGAAATCGACGAACGCGTTGGCGCATTCGGCCAACGCGCACCGGCGAATCCGGTGCATGCCCCGATCGGTGAGGTACTGCGCGGCGGCGGCGCTGGTCGCACCGGCCAGAGTGGCGGTGAACCCGGCGTCGGGGTCGCGGTAGTGCAAATGCCAGCCACTACCGTCGTGGTCGGTGATCGACGGTTTGGCCGTGTGCCGGGACAGCATCTGGTTGAGCACCCGGACCCTTTCGTGCTCGGTCGGCGCGTCGACCACAGCCGCCCACTGACGCAGGAACTTTCGCAGTTGCTCCAGATCCTCGCCGGTGGCCGGACTCTGCGCGGGCATGCCCCGTGAGGTCCACCGATGCTCCAGGTCTGCGGCGGTGGTTGCGGGCCGGTTGAGCAAATCGGTCACGTTCTGCAGCAGCGGTTCGATGTAAGGGTTTACACGCACAAGAGCATTACATCAACGTGGCATCGTGACGTCCACACCCTCCGCATCCACTCAGCCCATCCTGACCGCGAGTCCGCGAACCGACTGGCGTCCGGCGCTGGCCTGTTGCGCGGCGACATTCCTGCTGCTGGCCTACACCACCGTCGTGACGGTCAGCGTCGCGGGAATCGCCGACGATCTCGGCGCCGGTTTCGCTGTCGCGCAATGGATCATCGACGTCTACACGCTTGTGCTCGCCGCCCTGGTGCTGGCCATGGGAACCCTCGGGGACCGACTGGGGCATCGGCGGCTGTTCCTCACCGGACTGGCTGCATTCGCCGCAGCCTCGGTGGCCTGCGCCCTCGCCGGTTCGGGCGCCTTGTTGGTCGGGGCCCGTGCCGCCCAGGGAGTCGGTGGGGCAGCGATATTCGCCACCGCCGTGCCACTGTTGACGCAGTGCTATTCCGGTCGCGCCCGTGCGGTGGCGTTCGCGGTGTGGGGTGCCTGCGCGGGCGCCGGTAGCACCGCGGGCACCATCGCCGGCGGAGCGGTTACCGAGTTCGTCGGCTGGCGCTGGCTGTTCGTCGGGGCGCTGCCGGTGTGCCTCATCGCCCTGGTCGCCGGAGTCATCTCACTACCCCGCGAATCTCACAGCGGTGGGCCGATCGACCTGGCGGGCACACTGCTCATCACCACGGCGATGACCGGAGTCACCTTCGCGATGATCAACGCCGGAGAACACGGGTGGACATCGGGCGGCACCATCTCAGGCGTCCTGGTGGGGCTCGGCTCAGCGGCGGCGTTCGTTCCGGCCCAGCGCCGCGCTGCCCATCCAGTTCTGCCTGCCGGCCTGTTCGCCACTCGCGGGTTCACCGCAGTCCTTCTCGCCGGGTTCTCCTACTACTTCGCCGCATTCGCGGCGCTGCCGGTGCTGTCCCGGTGGCTGCAGACCGCCGAGGCCATGCGCCCGCTGCAGGCCGCCCTCGTCCTGACCATCCAACTCGTGGCGTTCATCGCGGTAACGCTGTTGTTCAGCGCCCGGCTGCACGATGCGCCGCGCAGCTGGGTCCTGGGCGGGGGCACGGTCCTCACCGGTCTGGCATGCCTGTCGGGTGCCGCCCTGACAGTTCGCCCGGAGTGGACGACGCTGATCGCCGCCCTGGCGATCAGCGGCATCGGCGCGGGCATCGTGTCGCCTGTGCTGCCCGCGGTCGCCGCGACCTCGGTGCCGCCTGCGCGCGCAGGGACCGCGGCGTCCGCGGCCAACGCGGCCCGCCAACTCGGCTTGACCATCGGAATCGCGCTCTGTGGGACCCTCGCCCAGCCACCCCACCCCGGGGCAGGCATTTCGACGTCCGGCCTGGTCGCGGCATTCGTCGCCGCCGGGGGCGTCGCACTCTGCGGCGGAGCGCTCAGCATCGCCCTGCTCCGCTCCACGGACGTCACATGAGTTGACTTCAGACGAATGAGCCACGTGCCCGCGCGCCGTCGGGAGCACCCCTTTATCGTTGATGGCCACGGGTCGGCAGCCGAATGAAGGAGTCACCGATGTTGTCCCGGTGCCTGAGCACTCGAGTCCTCGCCGCGATGATCGGCGCTGTCGCGCTGACGGCGTCATTCAGCGTCGCACCGGCCCACGCGGATGCCCAGGACGACCAGTTCTTCACCATCGTCAACGACCTGAAGATCCCCACGACCTCGCCCGAGGAGGCCGGCCAGGTCGGTCGCGGTGTCTGCGACGCCCTCACGAAGGGCAAGATCGAGCCCGCACGTACGGTGCGGGGTGTGATCAGCCAGTTGATGAACCAGGCTGGCATCGACAAGCACCAGGCGGCGAACCTGGTCAAGGGGGCGGTCAAGGTCTACTGCCCGCAGAACGCCCCGTTCGTCGGGCGCTGAGGCCCACGAATGAGCCTCTGACACAAGGCGTTACACCTTGGGGCAGTAATGCATCCCGTTGTCGCGGTGCCCGATCGGCGGCAGGTTGCGGGCCGGGGTGTGCACCAGCGGGGCGTCGGCCGGGAGGCGGCCGGTGGCGCGGTCCCATGCACTGCGGGCCCGCGGATGCATGCGACGCCGTCGGGGTACGACCTTGAAAACGTGGCCGATCACCTTGCCCAGCAAGCGGTGTCGCTTCTCGTCACGCTCCGACCAGGTGTATCCCATCAGCTCGCGCACGGCCGGGTGGTACAAGCCGACGGTGAACCAGACGAACAACGGGTGCACCACGTATTTGCGCTGCAGCGCCCACATCCAATCGGGCATCTTCGAGGCGAACGGCGGCTTCGGCAGCTCACTCAGGTCCAACACGTCGCGGGCAGCCTGGTTGTTCTCTAACACGTTGCGGCACATGTGTTCCCAGTAGACCTGGAAGTCCTCCCAGGTCTCCGGCACGGGCCGCATGCTCATGCCGTACATCGAGTACCACTGCTTGTGCTCCTCGAACAGCCGACGCTTGTCCGCCTCTGAGATCCCGCCTGCGAGCCGGTCCGCCACGATGATCGTGCCGACGAAGAATGTCGAATGCGCCCAGTAGAAGACCTCGGGATTCAGCGCGTGGTAGCGCCGCCCCTGAGCGTCGATCCCTTTGATGTTGACGTGGTAGTCGCGCACCTCGGCGCCGGTCTGCGGCGCCCGGTCGCCGTCGAACACCACGCCCCCGATGGGGTACAACGAGCGCAACAGCCGAGGCCAGCGTTCCTGGAAGAAGATCGAGTGCTCCGTGACGGCCGCACCGAGCTGCGGGTGCATGTTCTGCATCGACCCGGCCCACGGCCCTTGGAGCATGCCCCGCCAGTCACCGAAGTACTTCCACGTCAGCGAATCCGGTCCGAGCGGGATCGGTGGCGCCTCGTACCCACCCGGAGCAGCCGGACAACCCGTCGCCACCGCAGCGGATCCGCTGGTCACGGGGCATGTCTCAGAAGTATCTTGTGTCACAGGTGCGCTTTCTGCCGGGAAGACGATGGTCCTGTTTCAATTGTGACTACATACGTTGTCACCGAAGCTTAGGAGTAGATGTGCCATCCGGTCAACGACGCGGCCGATGGTCGGGCGTTCCGCTACAGGAACGCACGGCACGTCGCCGCGACGAACTGATCGCCGCAGGCGTCACCTTGCTGGGCAAAGCCGACGGGCCGGCCCTGACGGTGCGCGCGGTGTGCCGGGCGGCCGAACTCACCGAGCGGTACTTCTACGAGAGCTTTGCCGACCGCGACACGTTCGTCCGAGCGGTCTACGACGACGTCTGCGCCAGGGCCATGTCAGCCCTGACCACCGCCGTCACTCCCCGCGAGGCGGTGGAACGATTCGTCGCACTCATGGTCGACGACCCGACCCGAGGCCGGGTGCTGCTGCTGGCCCCGGAATCCGAACCGGTCCTGACCCGGTCGGGCGCGGAGTGGATGCCCGACTTCATCGGGCTGCTGCAACGCAAACTGACCCGCATCGCCGATCCGGTACGCCAGGCGATGGTCGCCACCAGCCTCATCGGCGCACTGACGGCGTTGTTCACCGCCTACCTCGACGAGCGGCTGCCCGCCAGCCGCGAACAGTTCATCGACTACTGCGTCGACTTGCTGCTCGGGCGGGTCGGCAGTTTCTGAGCGACGCCCGGACCTACTCGTCTGGAGTGCTGGCCTCGGCGATCGGCTCTTGTTCGGCCGCGGCCGCCTCGTCTTCGGCGGCCTTGGCCTCACGGCCCGCCGGGCTGGCGATCGACGCGCCCGGATGGGTCTCGGTGGCATGGTCGCCGTCGCAGTTGAGCGCCACCTGGGTCACGTCTTCCTTGTATTCGAAGTAGGTGTCCGACGTCTGCGGCACCAATTGCCGAACCGTCCAGGCATTGGTCACGATGCACTCGTCGCGAGGCAACCGGCTGCCCACGGTGACGGCGACATGCGCCGTACCTCCGCCGTCCTCGATGGCGGTCACGGCGTCGCTGTACGTCTGCCCCACAACATCCGGTGCCGCCTGGGCCGCCCCCGCGCCCATTACCGCGAACGCGAAACCCGCCGCGGACACCCCGATGACACTTCCGAACCCGATCGCGATCTTCATCTGGCCCGACCTTCCCCGTCCGGTGATCTCTCCCGGAGAGGTGGGGTGCCAGGGTTTTCGCCCGCGTGTTCAGCTACCCCTCGCTCCGCGGCAAGGTGCCGCGGAAGACTCTTTGGGAGCTGACGTGAATTTTAGTCGGCGTCGGGGCTCACATCGAGTGATTAACCCCTACTTAACCGCTACTCGTCGGGCGTGCTGACCTCTTCGAGCTGCTCCTGCTGGGCAGCGGCGGCCTCCGCCTCGGCCTTTGCCTCCTCCTCATCTTCGGCAGCCTTGGCCTCACGGCCGGCCGGGCTGGCGACCGAGGCACCGGGGTGAGTGGCGGTGGCGTGGTCGCCGTCGCAGTTCAACGCAACCATGACCTCGCTGTCGGCATGCCCGAACGAGCCGCCGCTGTCACGCACGAACGGGGCGTCCCACGCGTTGGTGACGATGCAATCTCCCTGGGACAGCTTGCTGCCCACGGTGACCGCGACCTTCGCGCTGGCGCCGCTATCCTCAATCGCGCTCGAGGCGTCCGAGTAGGTTTGGCCGACCACGTCAGGTGCGGCAGCCGCAACACCCGCACCGAACAGCAGGGACACGGCCGCACCGGTGGCGACAGCCGCTCCGGCACCAACGACAAGCTTTTTCACGTGTGCCCAACCTCCGAGCGTGGGTATCCGACAGATGTTCGTGCGGATCCTACAGTCGGCGCGGGCGGACCGCAGGACTCATGAATTACCCGCGGGAAGCACCCGCGGGGCAACTTGATGTCACCGGTTTACACAGATATATTGACTGCAACCAACAGGTACAGATAACTGAGCGTCCCCGAGGACGCGAGAGGGTGAGGGCACATGTCGCAGGAATACACCGACCTGCAGCTCCTGCATGAACTCGAGCCTGTCGTTGAGACCAGCATCAACCGCCACATGCGGATGCGTAAGGACTGGAACCCGCACGACTTCATCCCCTGGTCGGACGGCAAGAACTACTACGCACTCGGCGGCCAGGACTGGGATCCCGAGCAGTCCAAGCTGTCCGAGGTCGCCAAGACCGCGATGGTGCAGAACCTGCTCACCGAGGACAACCTGCCCTCCTATCACCGCGAGATCGCGATGAACATGGGCATGGACGGCGCCTGGGGCCAGTGGGTCAACCGGTGGACCGCCGAGGAGAACCGCCACGGCATCGCCTTGCGCGACTACCTCGTCGTCACCCGCGCCGTCGACCCCGTCGAGCTGGAAGAACTGCGCGTCGAGCAGGTCACCCGCGGCTTCTCCCCCGGCCAGAACCAGCAGGGCGACCTGTTTGCCGAGAGCCTGTTCGACTCGGTGATGTATGTGTCGTTCCAGGAGTTGGCCACCCGCGTCAGCCACCGCAACACCGGCAAGGCCTGCGACGACCCGATCGCCGACCAACTGCTGCAGCGGGTCTCGGCCGACGAGAACCTGCACATGATCTTCTACCGCGACGTCTCGGCCGCCGGCCTGGACATCGCGCCGAACCAGGCCATGGGCTCGCTGCACCGAGTCCTGGACAACTTCAAGATGCCCGGCTACACGGTTCCCGACTTCCGCCGCAAGGCCGTCGTGATCGCCGTCGGCGGCGTCTACGATCCGCGGATCCACCTGGACGACGTGGTGATGCCGATCCTGCGCAAGTGGCGCATCTTCGAGCGTGAGGACTTCACCGGCGAGGGCGCACGTCTGCGCGACGACCTCGGCCGCATCGTCGAAGAGCTCGAGGACGCTTGCGACAAGTTCGAGGTCGCCAAGGAGCGTCGCCTGGAGCGCGAGCGCAAGATGGCCGAGAAGAAGGCCATGAAGAACCTGTTGGTGTCGTCTTCGTCTTCATGACCCTGACTGCCACGCCTCCTGCAACTGCAGCGTCGGCCCGATCCCAACTGCGGATCGGGCCGTTCGCATTGCCCAGTCCCGTCGTCCTGGCGCCGATGGCCGGGGTGACGAACGTGGCATTCCGCACACTGTGCCGCGAACTCGAGATCGCTCGCGCCGGCACCGTCAGCGGCCTCTACGTGTGCGAGATGGTCACCGCACGGGCCCTGGTCGAGCGTCATCCGGTCACCATGCACATGACGACGTTCGGCCCCGACGAATCGCCGCGGTCGCTGCAGCTCTACACCGTCGATCCCGAAACCACATACCTGGCGGCCAAGATGATCGCCGACGAGGGTATGGCCGACCACATCGACATGAACTTCGGTTGCCCGGTACCCAAGGTCACCAAGCGCGGCGGCGGGTCGGCACTGCCCTACAAGCGGCGGTTGTTCGGCCAGATCGTGGCCGCCGCGGTGCGTGGCGTCCAGGGCACCGACATTCCGGTGACGGTGAAGTTCCGGATCGGCATCGACGACGCGCACCACACCCACCTGGACGCCGGGCGGATCGCCGCCGAGGAAGGCGCGGCGGCCGTCGCGCTGCACGCCCGCACCGCGGCGCAGCGCTACTCCGGCACGGCCGACTGGGACCAGATCGCCGCGCTCAAGGCCCATGTCACGACCATTCCGGTGCTCGGCAACGGCGACATCTTCGAGGCCGAGGACGCGCTGGCGATGATGGCCGCAACCGGCTGTGACGGCGTGGTGATCGGCCGGGGCTGCCTGGGCCGGCCGTGGCTGTTCGCCGAGCTCTCCGCGGCCTTCACCGGACGCCCGGCCGCCACCCCGCCGACCCTGGGCGAGGTGGCCGACATCGTGCGCCGCCACGGCGAGCTGCTCAGCGAGCACTTCGGCGAGGACAAGGGCATGCGCGACATCCGCAAGCACGTGGCCTGGTACCTGCACGGCTTCCCGGCCGGCGCGGATCTGCGGCGAGGGCTGGCCTTGGTCAAGACCCGTGCCGAACTCGACGAGCTGCTGTCCCAACTCGACGGCGACGCGCCGTTCCCGCCCGCGGCGACGGGGCCGCGCGGCCGGCAAGGGTCGGCCGCCTCGGTGTCGCTGCCCGAGGGGTGGCTTGACGATCCCGACGACTGCGCGGTCCCGGCCGGGGCCGATGTGATGCATTCCGGAGGCTGACCTGCGCTCGCACCGAGATGACATCGAGACGGCACTGTCACCGGGTTGGGTCTAGCTCAGCCTCAGGATGCGTCAGTACGATGAAAACCCTGCCGCGGCTGGCTCAACTAGCCAGTCCGGCACTGTGCTGCTAGAAGAGATGAGGAGAAAACCTCAGCAGCACCCAGATCACACCGCGGGAACGATGCGCACCGACGCGCACGCGCGAGTTCGAAGAGTCGGAGGCCGGTAAGGACATGAGTGACGGTGATAACGCCACTCCCGGCCGTCGGCACCGCTCGCCGGAGGGTTCGTCGGACAACCAATGGATTACCCGATCCCGGCAGCCTTTGCCAGGCGCCGCGCCGTGGGAACGCCAAGATGCACCGCTACCCGATGATTCAGCCCTCGATGAGCCGACCGGCAGCCACGCCGACGGGGTAACTGTCGCCGATCTGATCGCCAAGGTCGCCGGGACCGGATTCACGCCGACGCGCCACCGGCTGGATCCCGATGATTCAGAAGACGATCCAGAAGACGTCGAACTCGAGCCCGAACCTGAGCCCGAGCCGGCATATGTCTTCGAGGCGGAGCCGGAGCCGGAATTCCTCCAGGACGCGGAGCCGGCTTTCCTTGAGGAACCAGAGCCCGAGCCGGTGTACACCCGCCCGCACGTGCCCGATCCGACGGATGTCATCGCAGCGGTGCGGATCGACCCGGACGACGAGCCACCCCAGGATTTCGCCGAAGCCGAGGATTACCCGGAGCAGTTCGACGCCGGTTTCGACGAGCCCTTCCATGAGTCGTTCGACGATGCGCCGATCGACGACTCGCCCGAGCACGGCGAGATCGAGACCGAGAACACCGACACCGACGTACTCCCGGCCCTGCCCGCGGTGTACGACTACGACGCTGCCGAGGAGCGCCCGGCATGGCGGGTCCGCCCGACGCCGCCGGACGAGCACGATCCCGACGAGACCACCGTGATGGAGGCGGTCCGGCCACCACTCAACCACCGGGTCATGCTGGCCGGCCGCGCCGCCGCCGCGATCCTCGCGGTCCTCACCCTGGTGCTCACCGGCGGGGCGTGGCAGTGGCAGTCCTCGAAGAACAACAGCCTCAACAAGGTCGCCGCGCTGGATCTCAACTCCCGCGACATCGTCGACCCCAACTCCCAGTTCGGCGACGAGAACTTCCTGATCATCGGTACCGACAGCCGGTTCGGCGAGAACGGCGGCATGGGCGCCGGCGGTACCGAAGACGCGGGTGGCGCCCGGTCCGACACGATCATGCTGGTGAACATCCCGGCCAACCGGGAACGTGTCGTCGCGGTGTCCTTCCCGCGTGACCTCTCGATCAGTCCGATGAAGTGCGAGCCGTGGAACGCCGAGACAGCGACCTACGGTCCGCTGTACGACGAAGAAACCGGCACGTACGGCCCCGACGAGGTCTACACCGAGACCAAACTGAACTCCGCCTTCGCCTTCGGCGGCCCGAAATGCCTGGTGAAGGTGATCCAGAAGCTGTCCGGGCTGTCCATCAACCGGTTCATGGCCGTCGATTTCTCCGGTTTCTCGAAGATGGTCGATGCACTGGGCGGGGTCGAGGTGTGCAGCACCACCCCACTCGAGGACTACGAACTCGGCACGGTCCTACCCAATGCCGGACGCCAGACGATCGACGGCCACACCGCGCTGAACTACGTGCGGGCCCGCCAGGTCACGACCGAATACAACGGGGACTACGGGCGCATCAAACGCCAGCAGCTGTTCTTGTCCTCGCTGCTGCGCGCGCTGATCTCACGGGACACGTTCTTCTCGCTGAACAAGCTGAACAACGTGGTCAACATGTTCATCAGCGACAGCTTCGTGGACAACATCAGGACCAAGGACCTCGTCGACCTCGGGCAGTCGGTGCAGGGTGTGAACGCCGGCCGGATCACCTTCGTCACAGTGCCGACGGTCGGCTATGCCGACGAATACGGCAACGAGGTCCCGCGGACCGACGACATGCGCGCCCTGTTCGACGCGATCATCAACGACGACCCGCTGCCCGGTGAGAAGAATCCGGACAACACGCCCGTACCCGGCACGCCGGAATCGGCGACGTCGTCGGTCCAGGCGGCCGCCCCGTCGGAGACTCCTCAGTCAACGGCGCCGGCACCCGCACCGGCCTCGACGGACGGCGGTGAGATGGTCAACGCCATCACCACCGAACCGCAGCAGGTCACGGTGCAGGTATCGAACTCGACCGGCCAGAGCGGTCTGGCCTCGACCGCGGCCACCGAACTGCAGGAACACGGGTTCAACGTCAACACCCCCGACGACTACCCGAGCACGCTTCCGGCGACCACGGTGTTCTTCTCCCCAGGCAACGAGGAGGCGGCCGCAACCGTCGCGAGTTCGTTCGCCAACCCCACGATCGAGCGTGTGTCGGGCATGGGAGATGTGGTGCAGGTGGTGCTGGGCTCCGATTTCAACGCCGTGAATGCCCCGACCCCCAGCGGGTCGGAGGTCCAGGTCCACGTGTTGAAAGGCACCGGCGCCAGCCCGACGCATCTGCCCGAGGATCTGAACGTCACCAACGCGGCCGACACCACCTGCGAATAGGCCGAGAAAGCCCTGGCGAACGGCATTCACCGTTCGTTCATCGTCGGATCGTGACGACAAGCCCGCTGACCGCATAATCTTGCTGCATGCGTACCCATTACAACGAGCAATTGCGTTCACTGACGGACCAACTCGGAGAGATGTGCGAGTTGGCGGGTACCGCAATGGAGCTGGCCACCCAGGCGCTCTTGCAGGCCGACCTCGCACTCGCCGAGCAGGTCATCAGCGACCACGAGAAGATGACCACGCTCAGCGCCCAGGCTGAGGAGTCCGCTTTCGTGTTGCTCGCGTTGCAGGCACCGGTTGCCGGCGATCTGCGGTCGGTGGTGGGCTCCATTCAGATCGTCGCCGATGTGGACCGGATGGGCGCGCTGGCGCTGCACGTGGCCAAGATCGCCCGCCGCCGCCACCCCCAGCATGTGCTGCCGGAGGAAGTGAACGGCTACTTCGCCGAAATGGGCCGGGTCGCAGTCGAATTGGGGCATGCCGCGCGCGAGGTACTGCTCACCCAGGATCCGGAGAAGGCCGCCCGGATCCAGGAGGAAGACGATGCGATGGACGATCTGCATCGTCACCTGTTCTCGGTGCTGATGGATCGGGAGTGGAAGCACGGAGTGACCGCCGCGGTCGACGTGACGTTGCTGAGCCGCTTCTACGAGCGCTTCGCCGACCATGCTGTCGAGGTGGCGCGGCGGGTCATCTTCCAGGTCACCGGCTCCTACCCCGCCGAGGGGGATTCGGTCTCCTCCAGCCAGTGACTCAGGGCCGGTCGGCGGGCGGCACCAGACGGACCCCGTCTTTGTGCGCCCCGGCCAGGTCCCCGAGCACCTTGACCAATACCTGCAGGTCAGCGCCGCTGTAGCGCAACAGGAAATCGCGGATTCCGCGGTCCATCTCGTCGTGCAGTTTTCGGTGCAGGCCGGCGACCAGTTCTCCGTCGGCGGTCAGTCCGAGTTCGATCTCCTTGCGGTTGCCGGGTACCGGCGTGCGGGCCACGAGCCCGGCCTCGACCAGCCGCTGCACGTGTTTGGACACCGTGCCCTTGAGCCGGCCGGAGCGCGCCGCCAGTCCGACCACACTGACCGGCCCTTCGGCGATCTCTGCCAGCAGGTGCATCGACGACGTCGGTAGTGTGCGCACCAGAGGCTGCAACCGCTGGGGGCATCTGGCGGCCATGAAATCGCGTTCGGCGTCGCCCTCCCCGTCATTCCCCAGCCGGTCACCCACCGTCGCCGTCAACCTGGTGATCGCATCGATCAGCTCAAGTTTGGTTTTCACGGAAACCATATTGCCACTCATCGCCACACCGCGTAGATTGTTTCCGCAGAAACCATATTTATGGAAACCAAAGGAGTCGCTCATGAAGGCCGCCCTGGTCACCGAATGGGGACGCAACCCCGTCTACACCGACGTGCCCGAGCCCGAGGCACGAGACGGCGCCGAGGTGGCCACCGTCGAAGCATCGGCCCTGACCAACCTCACCCGGGCGCTGGTGTCGGGAAAGCACTACGCCAGCAAGGAGATTCAGCTACCTGCCATTCCCGGCGTCGACGGTGTGGTCCGGCTCGCTGACGGCCGTCGTATCTACACCGGCGCGCTCGGATACTCCGGGCTGATGGCACAGCGTGCCGTGGTCGATCCCCGCGGCGGGGTCGACATCCCGGAGCACGTGGATTCGGTGACCGCCGCGGCCCTGCCCAACCCCGGCATCTCAGCCTGGACCGCACTGTCGCACGCCGCGGCGATCAAGCCCGGCGACCATGTGCTGGTACTGGGCGCCACGGGCGTAACCGGTTCCATGGCAGTGCAATTGGCCGGCGCCATGTTCGGCGCCGAGAAGGTGGTGGCCGCCGGCCGCAACACCGAACGGCTGGCGTGGCTGCGGTCGGGCGGCGCTCACGACACGATTTCGCTCGGCGAGCAGGAGCTGAGCGCCCGCGTCGCCGAGATGCACTCGGAGCGACCGTTCGACGCGGTGCTCGACTACCTTTGGGGTGACCCGGCCGCACAGGTGCTCACGGCCCTGGCCGCCAGCCATCCGGCCGCGCAGTACCACCCGACCCGATTCGTCCAGATCGGATCGATGGCCGGACCGACGCTGTCGCTCGACGCAGGAGTACTGCGTGGCACCGGGATCACGCTCAGCGGGGTGGGCATCGGCAGCATTCCACCCGAGGTACTCGGGCGAGCGCGCGCCGAGGCGTTGCCCCGGCTGTTCACCATGGTCGCCGACGGCCAACTCGAATTGCGCACCCAGCCACGGGCATTGGCCGATGTCGCCGCGGTGTGGGCGGGCGGCGAACCGTCGGGCACCCGGGTGGTGCTGACGCCCTGAGCCCAGGAAACCTCAGCCGAAGCGACCCGAGATGTAGTCCTCGGTCGCCTTCTGGGTGGGGTTGGAGAAGATCTTCTCGGTGTCGTCGATCTCGATCAGCTTGCCGGGCTTGCCGGTGGCTTCGAGGTTGAAGAACGCCGTCTGATCACTCACCCGAGCGGCCTGCTGCATGTTGTGGGTGACGATGACGATCGTGAAATCCTGCTTGAGCGTGGAGATCAGGTCTTCGATGGCCAGCGTCGAGATCGGGTCGAGCGCCGAGCAGGGCTCATCCATCAACAGCACGTCGGGTTGCACCGCGATCGCGCGGGCGATGCACAACCGCTGCTGCTGACCACCCGACAGGCCACCGCCGGGCTTGTCCAGCCGGTCCTTGACCTCGTTCCACAGGTTGGCACCCCGCAGCGAACGCTCCGCCACCTCGTCGAGGGTCTTCTTGTTGCGGACGCCCTGCAGCTTGAGGCCGGCCACCACGTTGTCACGAATCGACATGGTGGGGAACGGGTTCGGGCGCTGGAACACCATGCCGATGGTCTTGCGCACGCCCACCGGGTCCACCCCGGCACCGTAGATGTCCTCACCGTCGAGCAGCACCGAACCCTCGACCCTGGCCCCCGGAATCACCTCGTGCATGCGGTTCAGCGTGCGCAGCACGGTCGACTTGCCGCAGCCCGACGGTCCGATGAAGGCCATCACGCTGCGCGGCTGCACCGACAGCGAAACCTCGGAAACGGCGTGGAACGCGCCGTAGTAGATGTTGACGTCCTTGAGATCCAGCCGCTTGGCCATGGATAGCTCCTACACCTTCTTGGGGGAAAAGAATTTGGCGACCGCGCGCGCTCCGACGTTGAGCAGGGCGACCAGCAGGATCAGCGTCAGGGCCGCACCCCAGAGTCGGTCGGTGGGCACCGGATTGGCGCCCGCACCCGCCGAGATCTGGTCGTACATCATGCCCGGCAGCGATCCCATGAAGCCGCCGAACATGTCGAAGTTCATCGCCTGCGCATAGCCGACCAGGATCAGCAGCGGCGCGGTCTCACCCATCACGCGGGCCAGCGCCAGCATGATGCCGGTGACGATGCCCGACAACGCCGTCGGGATGACGATGCGGATGATCGTCTTCCATTTCGGTACGCCCAGCGCGTAACTCGCTTCACGCAGGTCCATCGGCACGATGCGCAGCATCTCCTCGGTAGCCCGCACGATCACCGGGATCATCAACAGCACCAACGACAGTGACACCGCGAACCCGGACCGGCCGAACCCGAGGGTGGCCACCCACAATGCGTAGATGAACAGTGCGGCGACGATCGAGGGCACGCCGGTGAGGATGTCCACCATGAACGTGGTGACCTTGCCCAGTCGTGTGCCGCCGCCGTACTCGACCAGGTACACACCCACCATCACGCCGATCGGAATGGAGATCAGCGAGCACACGAGGCCTTGCAGCAGCGTGCCGACGATCGCGTGGTAGGCGCCGCCGCCGGCGGTGAACGTCGTCATTCCGGCTTGGGAATTGGTGAACCAGACCGGTGAGCTCAATGCGGCCCACCCTCGGACGATCACCGAGTACAGCACCCACACGAGCGGAATCAGGGCAACCAACAACGACAGGGTCACCAGCACCGTGGCGAAGTGGTTGGTCAGCTTGCGGCGCAGACTGACGCCCTGGAACGCCGGCGCCTTGACCGGCCGCTCGAGCGTGGAGGTCATGAGCGTCCCTTTCCGGCGACCGCGGCACGCGCCAGCGAGTTCACTACGAAGGTGAGGATGAACAGCACCAGGCCGGCGGCAATGTAGGCGCCCGCCTTGTACTGATCGTTGAATTCGCTTGCGGTGGCGGCGATCTTGCTGGCGAAGGTGTAACCGCCGTCGAACAGCGTCCAATTGAACGCGGTCTGCGTACCGCGCAGGATGATCAGAAGCGCGATGGTCTCACCGAGCGCGCGCCCCAGACCGAGCATGGCGCCACTGATGTATCCGGACAGTCCGAAGGGCAGCACCGTCGTGCGCACCACTTCCCAGCGGGTGGCGCCGAGCGCGAGTGCGGCTTCGATCTGGCCGCGCGGGGTCTGGGTGAAGACCTCGCGGGTCACCGCGGTGATGATCGGCAGGATCATCACCGCCAACACGATGCCCGCGGTGAAGATCGTGCCGCCGCCGGCCACCGACGCGTTGCCGGTCTTGAACAGGAACAACCAGTCCAGGTGCGTATTGAGCCACACCGCAAAGGGTTTGATCGCCGGCGCCAGCACGTACAGGCCCCACACGCCGTAGACGATCGACGGCACGGCGGCCAGCAGGTCCACCAGATAGGCCAGTGGCCCGGCCAACCGTCGCGATGAGTACTGGGTGAGATAGATCGCGATGCCCAGCGCCACCGGCATCGCCAGTATCAGCGCGAACACCGAGACGAACACGGTCACCTGCAGCAGCTCGAAGATGCCGAAGTGCATCGCCGAGGTGTCGGTGGTGATCCAGTTGCCGCCGTAGAGGAAGAAGTTCTCCTCGTTGCGGGTCAGCGCGGGAATCGCCCGCCAGAGCAGGAACACCCCGATCGCCGCGATGAGCGCGACGATCAGGATGCCCGAACCCTCTGCGAGCCAGCGGAAAATTCGGTCGCCGAGGCGAACCTTGGCTCCCTTGGACGGATCGGTGGAGATGGGTGCCGGTTCGGGGTGAGGGGACGCGAGCGTCTCCCCCGACCCCGAATCAGCTGGATTCGGCGTTGTCACTGTTGTCCCGTCAGGGCCCCTGTTGGTCATATGGTCGGAAAACCCATCCTCACCCAGATCCGTCCTCTAACGCCAGCCGGGCTACTAGGCGATGGCCTCGACGGAGGTCAGCAGGCGCTGCTTGAACTCGTCGGGGAGCGCGATGTATCCGGCCTGCGACAGGCTGGCCTGGCCTTCGTTGGCGGCCACGGTCAGGAAGGACTTGACGGCTGCCGCGGTGTCGGCGTCGTAGCCCTTGGAGCAAACAATCTCGTAGGTGGCCAGCACCAGCGGGTAGACACCGGCTTCCTTCGAGGCGTACAGCGCGTTCAGGTCGATGATCAGGTCCTTGCCGTCGCCCTTGAACTTGGCGGCGCCGACGGCCTTGGTGGTGGACTGGTCGTCCAGCGGGACCGCGCCGGCCCCGCTGTCGATCTGGGCGTAGGGCAGGCCGGCCGCGGCGGCCGGGCTCTTCTCCACGTAGCCGATCGAGCCCGGGGTGGCCTGGACGGCCTGCACGACACCCGAGGACTTCTGCGCACCCTCACCGGCGCCGCCCTGGAACTCCTTCCCTGCACCCTTGGTCCAGGTCTGCGGTGCGGCCGCGGCCAGGTACTTCTGGAAGTTGTCGGTGGTGCCCGAGGAATCCGACCGGTAGATCGGCTTGATGTCCACGTCCGGCAGGGTGGTGCCGGCATTGAGCGCGGCGATCGCCGGGTCGTTCCACTTCTTGATCTGGCCCTGGAAGATCTTGGCGAGCACGTCGGGGCTCACCACGAGCTTGTCGACGCCCTCGACGTTGTAGGCCAGCGCGACGGGGCCGAACACCAGCGGCAGGTTCCAGGCCTCGTTGCCGCCGCAGCGGTCGGCGGCCTTCTTGACCTGGTCGTCCTTGAGCGCCGAGTCGGAGCCGGCGAAGTCGACCTGCTTGGCGATGAACTGGTCAACACCCGCGCCCGAGCCGGTCGGGTTGTAGGAGAGGTTCTTGCCGGAGCAGACCTGGCCCCAGACCTTGTTGAACTCGGCAATGGCATTCTGCTGCGCCGTCGAACCCTCGGCCGTCACCGCGTTCTTGCCCGCGCACTCAGCGGACGCGGACGAGTTCCCGCCCGCGGCCGGGGAGCTGGTGCTGCCGGCGTTGTTGTCGCTGCCACACGCGGTCAGCGTGAGCGCCGCAATCGCCGTCGCGGACAGCGCGACACCGAACGGCTTGCCAATGCTGAAGAGCTTCACTTGTCCTACTTTCCGTTGACGGCTTCAAACTCTCCGGCAACGTATTAGTCCCCGGTGGACGGCTCGCGGACAGTAGGTGAATCGGCAGTGAATAGGTTCAGCGTGTTCACAGCTAAACGGGTTAACCGGCGGCGTACGCCACGTCGACGCTGAACACCTCGAAACCCAAGTTTCGGTACGTCGCCACGGCCGCTGAGTTATCTGCCTCGACGTAAAGTAGCACCGTCGGCAGGGACCGCTTCGCGAGGTGGTGCAGACCCAGCAGGGTGAGCACCGAACCCAGCCCCCGGCCCTGTGCCGACGGGTCCACGCCGACGATGTAGACCTCGCCGAGCGCAGGCTCGTGCACTTCGCCGCGGGACGCGGCATGCACCTTGGTCCAGTGGAAGCCCAGCAGGGCCCCGGTGCGCTCGTCGAATGCCTCGAAAAGCCCCTCGGGGTCGAACCACGGCTCGTTGCGTCGCTCTTCGATGTCCTGTTCGGTCCAGCCGCCCTGTTCGGGGTGCCAGGAGAACGCGGCGTTGTTGACGCGCAGGATCTCGGCATCGTCTGCCGGTCCGGCATAGGTGCCGATCCGCACGCCCTCGGCGGTGCGCAACGGCGGCAAATCGGTCAGCGGACGACGCATCTGCAGCAGTTCTCGGACCGGCTTCAGGTCTAGTGCGGCCGCCAGCGCCCGAGCCGCCTCAAGGTTGCCGTGGGCCCAGATCCGCGTGCCCGCGGCGCCCTCGGCGAGCCCGGCCCGGGCCAGCGCCGCACCGATACCGCGCTGTCTGGCCTGCGGATGGACCACCAGCTCGGCCATCGCCGGGTCCGTGTCGCCGGCCGGGGCCAGGTTCAGGTACCCGACCAGGTCTGCGCCGTCGGTGGCCAGCAGGTGTCGGGTGCGGTCATGGGCGAGCTCGCGGAGCACCTGATCGCCGACGGGGGCGACGCCGTCGGCCGCGGCGGCTGCGGCGATGAGTGCACGGATTTCGGCCCGTTCGGCTTCGGAAAGCCCGGTCTGCCAGACGAATTCGGTCACTGGCTGGGCAACCGCCCCGCCAGCGGCTCGTCCGCCTCGTCGGTCGCCGGGTCGAAGTCGTCGTCACCGGAATCATCGGGCGCAGTCTCGCCGGCACCGGCCGCCTCGCCGGCGGGGGTGCGGCCCCGGGACGGGCGCACCGCCTTGTATCCGACGTTGCGGACGGTGCCGATCAGCGATTCGTACTCGGGGCCGAGTTTGGCGCGCAGCCGACGAACGTGTACGTCCACCGTGCGAGTACCGCCGAAGAAGTCGTAGCCCCACACCTCCTGCAGCAGCTGTGCCCGGGTGAAGACCCGTCCGGCGTGCTGGGCGAGGTATTTGAGCAGCTCGAATTCTTTGTAGGTGAGGTCGAGCGGACGGCCGCGCAGGCGTGCCGTGTAGGTGCCTTCGTCGATCGCGAGCTCGCCGAGGGTGATCTTGCCGACGTTCTCCTGGTTGGCACCGCCTCCGCGCCGGCCCACCAGGAGCCGCAGCCGGGCGTCGATCTCGGCCGGTCCGGTGCCGGGAAGCAGGATCTCGTCCAGGCCCCACTCGTGGTTGACCGCCACCAACCCGCCTTCGTTGATCACCGCCACGACCGGGACGGACGTACCCGTCGTTCCCAGCAGTCGGCACAGGCCGCGAGCGGCCGCGAGATCGGTCCGGGCGTCGACGATCGCCACATCGGCACTGCCGGCTTCCAGCAGCGAGGACACCTCTGTCGGTGCTGTGCGCACGGTGTGGGCCAGCAGGGTCAGAGAGGGCAGGACCGCCTCGGGGTGCGGGTCGACGGTCAGTAGCAGTAGATCCAACAGGTCCTCCGGCGCGCCGGCAATCACTTCCCACGATCGTCCGGACCCCGATGTCCACACGGTCGGATTCATGACTGACATGTAGCCGTTACCGGCCTTTAGTGATCTAACGATAACGCCTCACCTGCTGATTAGCCGCGCCGAGCGCTTCGATCCAACGGCTGTGGGCGACAATGTGCCGGTGCGCAAACTGCTGATCGGGCTCGCCGCTACCCTGACCGCGCTCGTCGTCGGGGTTGTCGGCACCGATTTCGGTTCGGCGATCTACGCCGAGTACCGCCTCGCCCGCAACATCCGCACCGCGGCCGGGCTGAACTGGGACCCCTGGGTGGCCATCCTGGGCTTTCCGTTCCTGACCCAGGTCCGTAACGATCGCTACCGGGAGATCGAGATCCGGGCCGCGGGCGTCGACCATCCGGTGGTCGGCAAGGCCTCGCTGGAGGCCACCCTGCACGGCATCGACATCGCAGGCTCGTCGTGGCTGATCCCGCCCGACGCGAAACTGCCGGTCAGGAAGACCGAGAGCCGCATCATCATCGACTCCACCCACATCGGCAGGTTCATGGGCATCGATGACCTGCTGGTCGAGGCCCCCTCACGGGAAACCAACGACGCCACCGGCGGCACCACCGAGTCCGGCATCTCCAGCAGTCAGGGGCTGGTGTTCACCGGGACTCCCAAGAAATCCGGGCTGGACAAGCGGGTCAGCGTCTCGGTAGACCTGGCCTTCGCCGACGGTGACGACACCACCCTGGTGCTGACCGCGACCGGGATCCTGACCGGCCCGGGTACCGCCGACGAGCCGGTGCCCGAGGACAAGACCGCGGCGGTCCTGTCGGAGTTCAGCCACAAGATCACCGGTCAGAAGCTGCCGTTCGGGATCGCCCCGACCACTGCGGGCGCCCGGGGCTCCGACGTGATCATCGAGGGCATCGCGTCGGGAGTAACGATCGACCTGGCGGGGTTCAGACAGTCATGAGCTCATCGATGGTGTTGGCGATCGTGGTGCTGATCGCTGCGCTCGGGGTGGCCTACGTCATCGGCCGCCTGATCACGCTGCGCGCCGGCATGATCAGGGCCGGAGAAGAGGCCGCCGACGTCGACACCGGTGATCTCGGACTGTCGCACACGGGCCCGACCGTCCTGCATTTCTCGGCCGAATGGTGCGGCCCGTGCGCCGGCGTGCGACGCGTCGTCGACCAGGTCTGCGCCGAGCTACCCGAAGTTGCCCACGTGGAAATCGACATGGACGCCAATCCCGAAGCTGCCAGGCGGCTTTCGGTTCTGTCGCTGCCCACCACCATCATCTTCGACCGCGACGGGCGGCCCCGGTACCGCACGAGCGGCGTTCCCAAGGCCGCTGACCTGCGCTCGGCGCTGGAACCACTGTTGGCCTGACCCCGCGGTCATTGGGTAAGCTGTCGCTCGTGTCAGCCCGCCTTGAGCTTGTGCTCACCAAGCGCCGCGCAGTCGATCTGTGCCGCGTCGCGGGTTGCTGCTGTTGTTGTTGCTGTTGAGGGCAGCCGCGTGCTTTTGCGCGCCCGCTCAGGCCTCGTGCCTGCGCCTGCACACCATCAGACCTTCTACAACAACAGGAGTTCTTCCTCATGTCATCGACATCAACCCACCCCATCGCCGATGGTCGGCCCGCCCAGGTCGACGTGCGGGGGCCGCGGTTCGCAGCCTGGGTCACCACCGCGGTACTGATCGTCACCCTGCTGGTCGCCGGAGTGAGTGAGCTCGCGGCCGCGGTGCTGCTGGGTGCCCAGGCCGTGGTGTTCGCCATCGGTGCGGTCGGCGGTCCACGGCGGCACCCGTACGGCCGGCTGTTCGCCACTTTCGTGGCGCCGCGACTGGCACCGGTCACCGAGCGTGAGCCGGTGCCGCCGCTGAAGTTCGCCCAGTTTGTCGGCTTCGTGTTCGCAGCCGTGGGCACTGCGGGGTTCGCCTTCGGTATCACCGCCCTCGGCCTGACCGCCACCGCTTTCGCGTTGGTGGCAGCTTTTCTCAACGCCGCCTTCGGCATCTGCCTGGGTTGCCAGATCTACCCGCTGGTGGCGCGGTTCCGCCGCACCCCCAGTCCCGCATGACACCCGCCTGACCACTCAAATCTGAAGCAACCGAAAGGAATTCGTACATGGCACGTTCCGACGTCCTGGTCTCGACCGAATGGGCCGGGAACAACCTCGATACCCCTGGCGTGGTGTTCGTCGAGGTCGACGAGAACACCAGCGCCTACGACGACGAGGGGCACATCCCTGGCGCCGTCAAACTGGACTGGAAAGACGACCTGCAGGACGCCGTCAAGCGTGACTTCGTCGACCAGCAGCAATTCTCGAAGCTGTTGAGCGACAAGGGCATCAGCAATGACGACACGGTGATCCTGTACGGCGGCAACAACAACTGGTTCGCGGCCTACGCATACTGGTACTTCAAGCTGTACGGCCACGCTGACGTCAAGCTGCTCGACGGCGGCCGCAAGCGCTGGGAGCTCGACGCCCGCCCGCTGGTCAAGGACGCCGTCAGCCGCCCTGCCACCTCATACACCGCGCAGCCCCTGGACAACAACATCCGGGCCTACCGCGACGAGGTCATCGCCGCGATCGGGACGAAGAACCTGGTCGACGTGCGTTCGCCGGACGAGTTCTCCGGCAAGATCCTGGCTCCGGCGCACCTGCCGCAGGAGCAGAGCCAGCGGCCCGGGCATATCCCCGGCGCCATCAACGTTCCGTGGAGCAAGGCAGCCAACGAGGACGGCACCTTCAAGTCCGATGAGGATCTGGCCAAGCTGTACGCCGCGGCCGGCCTGGACGGCGAGAAGGAGACCATCGCCTACTGCCGGATCGGTGAGCGTTCCTCGCACACCTGGTTCGTGCTGCAGGAGCTGCTGGGACACAAGAACGTCAAGAACTACGACGGCAGTTGGACGGAATACGGCTCCCTGGTGGGCGCCCCGATCGAGTTGGGAAGTTGATATGTGCTCTGCACCCAAGCAAGGACTGACGTTGCCGGCCGGCGTCGACCTGGAGAAGGAAACCGTCATCACCGGTCGTGTGGTGGACGGTTCCGGCCAGGCTGTGGGCGGCGCTTTCGTGCGCCTGCTGGACTCCAGCGACGAGTTCACCGCTGAGGTCGTGGCATCGGCAACCGGTGATTTCCGGTTCTTCGCCGCTCCGGGCACCTGGACGCTGCGCGCCCTGTCCCCGGCGGGCAACGGCGACGCCAGCGTGGCCCCGACCGGTGCGGGTATCCACGAGGTCGACGTCAAGGTCGCTTAAGGCCGACATGCTCGAACGTGGGCTTGTGTCCGAGGATCTGCACGAATCTCACACACAAGCCCACGTTCGACGTGTATAGGGCGTCCCCACCCGGGGCGCCGACACCTTCGACAAGGAACTAGACTCACTCCCGTGGTGCTCTTCTTCGAGATAATGCTCGTCGCGGCCGTCGTGGTCATCACGTGGTTCGCGTTGTACGCGCTGTACCGCCTCGTCACCGACGAGTCGTGACCTCCGACCGGGACATTCCAGCCGAGGCCTCCGCCCCTGAGCGGGGTTCCGGTGACCGAGCCATTGCGGCCGCCGCTGAACGGGCCAAGGCCACGGCCACCCGCAACATTCCGGTCTTCGATGACCTCCCGGTTCCCGCCGACACCGCCAATCTGCGCGACGGCGTCGAACTCAACGACGCGCTGTTGGCGCTCCTGCCGTTGGTCGGCGTCTGGCGCGGTGAAGGCGAAGGTCGCGACACCAATGGCGACTACCGGTTCGGCCAGCAGATCATCGTCTCCCATGACGGCGGCGATTACCTGAACTGGGATTCGCGGTCCTGGCGGTTGACCGAGACCGGTGAATACGACTCCCCCGGCCTGCGGGAAACCGGTTACTGGCGATTCGTGACCGATCCCGAGGATCCCGCCGGCCGCGACGAGTCACAGGCCATCGAACTGCTGCTGGCCCATTCGGCCGGCTACGTCGAGCTGTTCTACGGCAAGCCCCTCACCCAGGCCTCCTGGGAGCTGGTCACCGACGCCCTGGCCCGCAGCAAGTCCGGGTTGCTCGTCGGCGGCGCCAAGCGGCTCTACGGCATCGTCGAAGGTGGCGACCTGGGCTACGTGGAGGAACGGGTAGACGCCGACGGCGGGCTGGTCCCGCACCTGTCGGCCCGGCTGTCACGGTTCGTCGGCTGATGCGGCGGCCACTGTTCGCGGCAGGTCTGCTTGCCGCAGCAGCATTCCTCGGCGCATGTTCGTCGGAGGGCCCGCAGCCGGCCCCCACCTCACCGCCGCCTGAGCACGGCACGTATGCGCACTGCCTGTCCGAGCATGGGGTCCCGCAAGCGCCCGGCCCCGTCGCGGGCCCGCCGTCCGGGGTCGACAACCAGACGTGGCAGGACGCCACCAAGGCGTGCTCGACACTGGCGCCCGGCCCCACATAGCGGGCACATAGCCGACGGATAACCGGCGCTCAGCGGGGCCTCATACGGTCATCGCCATGAAACAGACACTTCTGCGCACCACCTTTTGCGGGCTGGCCGCCTTAGCTGTGATCGGCTCCGCCGCTGCCTGTTCGTCCACGGAGGCGACCGACTCGTCGACCCCGTCCGCATCCACGTCGTCCGCGCTCGCCCCGGACGCATTCGGAGAGTGCATGCAGGAGCACGGAATTCCGGCGCCACCCGAAGGTGCGCCCGGCGCGCCGGGTGGACCGGAGCACCCCGGCGGGCCCGGGCACCGTCCGGATGGCCCGCCGCCCGGTGACGGCGCCACGCCTCCCCCACCGCCCGGTGTCGACCAGGCCCAGTGGGATGACGCCATGAAGGCCTGCCAGTCACTGGCGCCACAACCGCCGCAGCGGTAATCAACAGCAACAGATTTGGCCGTCCCCAGATATGGGGCAGCCCCCGAGCCTTGGTACCTGGTTGGACAGACCGGGGGCTCGGGGGCCGGGTGGCTGCGGGGAATTCGCCAGCGCGCGCAGGCAATACCCCGGCGCTGCTAGCGGGCAGCCACCTCACATGTCCATAAGTCACTCACTTTGACGGACCACCTCCTTCCCTGTGTGCCCACGAAGCTACCCCCGTCCGCGCACCTCGACAAGCGAATTATTCGCAGGTCAGCGATCGCTGACGATTGCAGCGTCGACCAGGCCGGAAACGTCGGCGGACAGCGGCGCATCGGGCAGCGACTGCCCGTCGAGAGTATGCACGCGGGCCGCGAGAGTGATGCTGGAGATCAGCCAAACTCCTTGTGCGGTAAGCAGATCCGATGGTTTGAGAGCCCGGAAGTCGCAGTCGTAACCCTTGTTGCGAGCCACCTCGAACAGAGCCTGCTGAGTGGTGCCGCGCAGGATCGGATACCACGGCGGCGGGGTGAGCAGCAGTGGTTGCCCGTCGGCGCCTTCGGTCGCGATCACCACGGTGGAACGCGGCCCCTCCAGCAGATAGCCGTCGGAGCTGACGAAGATCACGTCACCCGCGCCGTGGCGCTCGGCATGCCGCAGCGCAGCCATGTTCACCGCATAGGACAGGGTCTTGGCACCGGCGGCCAGCCAGGGCATGTCACTCGCGTTCAGTGGCAGCCCGCGATCCAGCGTGATCGCCGCCAGCCCGTCCCGCCGCACTTTGGCCACCCGGTCGGCCAGCGCACCGATGGTGGCGAAGGCCGTTGCCGGCCCGCCGCTCTCGCGCCCACGGCTGTACACGAGGCGCAGCACGCCGTCGCCGTCGTTCTCCGCGATCCAGCGCTGCACCCCCAGCGCCACCGCTGACCGCCAGGCATCCAGATCCGGCTCGGGCAGGTCCAGCATCTTGGCGGACTGGCTCAACCGCCCGAGATGGGCCTCCAACAGGCAGGGTCCGCCGTCCCGCACCAGCAGCGTCTCGAAGACTCCGTCTCCGCGCACGGCGGCCAGATCGTCGGCATGCAGGAGCGGGGCGTTGGGGTCGTGGATCTGCCCGTCGAGGGTGACCAGGACGGCTGGTTGGCTTGCCATGGGGCCAAAGCGTAGACCCGCCGATGAGCCGCTTGCGCGAAGAGCAACGAACGTAGAGTTGGCCTATGACTGCACTACCGTCAGCAGTTCCGGCGCCCGAGTCCGGTCCCGACGCCGGCGCCGTCTGGCATTACGGTGATCCGCTCGGTGAACAACGGGCCGCCGCGAGCGGCGCGGTCGTGGTGGACCGATCACACCGCGCGGTCCTGACCCTGACCGGCAAGGACCGGCAGACGTGGCTGCACAGCATCTCCAGCCAGCACGTGAGTGCTCTGCCGGACGGTGCGGTGACCGAGAATCTGAGCCTGGATCTGCAGGGCCGTGTCGAAGATCACTGGATCCAGACCGAGCTCGACGGCACCACCTATCTGGACACCGAACCGTGGCGGGGCGAACCGCTGCTGGCGTACCTGCGCAAGATGGTGTTCTGGGCCGACGTCCAGATCGAACCGGCCGACATGGCGGTGCTGTCCCTGCTCGGCCCCGGGCTGGCCGATGCGCAGGTGCTCGCGGCCCTGGATGTCGGGGAGTTGCCACCGGAGGCGACGGCGGTCCCCCTGCCCGGCGGCGGGTTCCTGCGCCGGCTGCCTGCCCCCGGCATCGAATTGGACCTGGTGGTGCCGCGCGGTTCGGCCGCCGAGTACACCCGGCGGCTCACCGAGGCCGGGGTCCGGCCGGCCGGTGTCTGGACTTACGAAGCGCACCGGGTGGCGGCCGGCAGACCGCGACTCGGGGTTGACACCGATGAGCGGACCATCCCCCACGAGGTGGGTTGGATCGGTGGTCCCGGGGCCGGAGCAGTCCATCTCGACAAGGGCTGCTATCGCGGCCAGGAGACCGTCGCGCGGGTGCACAACCTGGGTAAACCGCCCCGGATGCTGGTGATTCTGCAGCTCGACGGCTCCGCCGACCGGCCCCTGACCGGCGACACGGTGACCGCGGGCGGGCGCAATGTCGGCCGCATCGGCACGGTCGTCGAACACGCCGACGAGGGTCCGATCGCGTTGGCGCTGCTCAAACGGGGCCTGCCGGTCGACACCGAGCTGATCGCCGGGGCCGAGGCGAAGGCCCCCGCCGTGATCGACCCGGAATCCATGCCGGAGGCGGACGCCACCGCCGGGGCCGGGCGCGCCGCAGTCGAACGCCTCCGGGGCCGTTAAGCCCGTAGAACTGGGCTCGAGCACGTAAACTCACTCGGTCACCGACGACGTGACGGCCGTCTCTGCGCGCATTCCGCGATCCTGGGGACGGTCGTGCTGTTGTGCAACGAAGCACGGCAGCCCGAGGCCCAACCGCGCACCGTGAGGCAGGGCCTGACAGCACTTCGCGGGCGGGCACGGTAAAGTGTTGGCAGGACAATAAAGACACACAGATCGGAGCCGCCTAGCAATTGGGCCGCTCCGTTATTGCGCGAGGGGGTCCCCCCATGGGCCGCGGCCGGGCGAAGGCAAAGCAGACCAAGGTGGCACGTGAGTTGAAGTACAGCTCACCGAACACCGACTTCAGTCAGCTCCAACGTGAGCTGTCGGGATCTCCCGATTCCGGTGACGTCAATGACGACGCCGATGAGTGGTCGGGTGAGGATGACTGGCGGCGCTGAGCCGCCTGCATCCCGTCCCAGAACTTAGACACAGGTCGCGCTGGTTGCGCATGACGCTCACCAGCGCGACCTTGTCTACTGTCTAGAACCGCGGATGCTGTCCGACCAGCTGGGCGCGCACACTGTCCTTGCCGCCCTTCTTGACGGTTCCCAGCGTCCAGCAGTCCAGGTGCCGTGCGGTCAGGATGGCCAGCGCGCGATCGGTGTCCTCCGGAGCCACGACCGCGACCATTCCGACGCCCATGTTGAACGTCTTCTCCATCTCGGCGCGCTCGATGCGTCCGCGCTGGGCGATCATCTGGAACACCGGTGCCGGCGTCCACGTGCCGCGATCGAGTTCTGCGGTCAGTCCGTGGGGCACGACGCGCTCCAGGTTGCCCGCCAGGCCGCCGCCGGTGACGTGGCAGAACGTGCGGACCTGCGTCTCGGCGGCCAGCGCCAGGCAGTCCTTGGCGTAGATGCGCGTCGGCTCCAGCAGTTCCTCGCCGAGCGTGCGGCCGAACTCCTCGACGTGGCCGGCCAGGTTCATCCGGTCGATCTCGAGCAACACCTTGCGGGCAAGGGAGTAGCCGTTGGAGTGCAGTCCGCTGGACTTCATGGCGATGATGACGTCGCCGGGGCGGACCCGGTCGGGCCCGAGCACGTCGTCGGCCTCGACGATGCCGACGCCGGTCGCGGAGATGTCGTAGTGGTCGGGTTCCATCAGCCCGGGGTGTTCGGCCGTCTCGCCGCCCAGCAACGCACAGCCGGCCTGAACGCAGCCTTCGGCGATGCCGGACACGATCGCGCTGACCCGTTCGGGGACCGTGCGCCCGACGGCGATGTAGTCCTGCAGGAACAACGGCTCGGCGCCGCACACCACGAGGTCGTCCACCACCATCGCGACCAGGTCGAGGCCGACGGTGTCGTGCTTGTCCATGGCCTGCGCGACGGCGAGCTTGGTGCCCACGCCGTCGGTCGAGGAGGCGAGCACCGGCTCGCGGTACCCGCCGCGTAAGGCGAACAGCCCGGCAAAGCCGCCGAGACCGCCCCGGACCTCTGGTCTGGTCGCCTTGGCGGCGAGGGGTTTGAAGAGTTCAACAGCGCGGTCACCGGCTTCGATATCGACCCCGGCTGACGCGTACGAAATGCTGCTGTGTTCGGCGATGCCGTGCTGTTCGGCGCCCTTAGTCATCGCAAGCAAGGCTACCGCCCCGCTGTTGCGGGGGTACAGCGCAGGAGGTGTTAAGGACCCCTCAAGGCGCTGGGGCGAAGACCTCAGGGCCTGCGCAGTGCCGATGCGTTGTCGTTGTCGGCCTGCAGCGGGACGCCGGTGCGGGCCGCGGTGGCCAGCATGTGCTCGATGACGTTCTTGCCGAGTGCGGTCTCGCCGGGCAGTTCGATCGGGTAGTTGCCGTCGAAGCAGGCCGAGCACAGCCGGGTCGGCGGCTGTTCGGTGGCCGCGATCATGCCTTGCTGGGAGATGTAGCCCAGGCTGTCGGCGCCGATGGCGTGCCGCACCGCCTCCAGCATCTCGCCCGGGTGCTCGGCGGATGCGGCGTTGGCGATGAGCTCGGCCGGGGTGGCGAAGTCGATTCCGTAGAAGCAGGGCCATTTCACCGGCGGCGAGGCGATCCGGACGTGGACCTCCAGCGCCCCGGCCTCACGCAGCATGCGGACCAGGGCGCGCTGGGTGTTGCCGCGCACGATCGAGTCGTCGACGACGATGAGCCGCTTACCGCGGATCACCTCGCGCAGCGGGTTGAGCTTGAGCCGGATACCGAGCTGCCGAATGGTCTGCGAGGGCTGGATGAAGGTGCGGCCCACGTAGGCGTTCTTCATCAGGCCCTGTCCGAACGGGATGCCGGATTCCTGGGCGTAACCAACCGCGGCCGGCGTGCCCGATTCCGGGACACCGATCACCAGGTCGGCATCGACCGGGTGCTCGCGGGCCAGCCGACGTCCGATGTCGACGCGCGTGGCGTGCACCGAGCGGCCCACCAGCGTGCTGTCCGGGCGGGCCAGGTAGACGTACTCGAAGACGCAGCCCTTGGGTTCGGGGTTGGCGAATCGCGTGGAACGCACACCGTCGGCGTCGATGGCCAGCAGCTCGCCGGGTTCGATGTCGCGGACGAACGAGGCGCCGACGATGTCGAGCGCGGCGGTCTCCGAGGCCACCACCCAGCCGCGGTCGAGCCGGCCGAGGGCCAGCGGGCGCACCCCGTGCGGGTCGCGCGCGGCGTAGAGGGTGTTCTCGTCCATGAACGTCAGGCAGAACGCGCCACGCACATTGGGCAGCAGCTCCAAGGCGGCCTGCTCCAGCGTCGCGTCGGCCGCGCCGTGCGCCAGCAGCGCTCCGAGGATGTCGGAGTCCGTTGTAGCAGTGACAGTGGCCGTCGACCCCTTCATGTCGATCAGTCCGGCTTCGCGGGCCTCGGCGGCCAGTTCGGCGGTGTTGACGAGGTTGCCGTTGTGGCCGAGCGCGACGCCCGTCCCCGCGGCGGTGTTGCGGAACACCGGCTGGGCGTTTTCCCAGGTGGTGGAGCCCGTCGTGGAGTAGCGGCAGTGGCCGACGGCGACGTGGCCCGGCATCGCGGCCAGGGTCTGCTCGTCGAACACCTGGCTGACCAGGCCGAGATCTTTGAACACCAGAATCTGTGAGCCGTCGGACACGGCGATGCCGGCGGCTTCCTGGCCACGGTGCTGCAGCGCGTACAGGCCGTAGTAGGTGAGCTTGGCGACGTCTTCACCCGGGGCCCAGACCCCGAATACGCCGCATTCCTCGCGCGGTTCGTTCTCGTCGTCGAGTTGCTGGCCAGTCACGATAGGGCTGCTCCCGGGGCGGGCGGTTTGGTGACGTAATTGAGTCTACGGTCAAGTCGGCCGTTGCACGGAATCCGATCCCGTGTCCGCAACGGAATTCACCCGCCCGGCCGGCAAAGGGCCGGGTTTCGAATCCGAAAGGCCCAGGCGAACTTCCGCCGACTGACCGGCAAACGGCCGGTACGCATCACAGCTGGGCCAGATCGTGAGAAAGATCGCATTCCGGCGGCGATAGCGAACGAACCGCGAACGTCAGGAGCCCATGGCGTGGGCCATCGCGACCACGACCGGGCCGAGGAGCGGCAGCGCCACGTTCGAGAACGCGTAGACGATCGTGTAGGCCATCAGCGGCGTGGCGTTGCCGGCGGCCTGCTGGACCGCGGTGACACCCGGCGTCGAACACTGTTGGCCGGTGATGGCACCCAGAGTCAGCGGGGCGGGCAGGCGCATGACTTTCCAGGCCACGAACAACGACACGAACGCCGGGATCGCGGTCATCGCGACACCCGCGATGGGCAGACCGATCCCGAACTGCTTGACCAGCGCCACGGCTTGCGGCCCCGAGGACAGTCCGACGGCGCAGATGAACACGGCCAGGCCCAGCGTCTTGATGACGTCGGCGGCACCCG
>MSTD01000001.1:0-45644 GCA_001942045.1 Mycolicibacterium porcinum | reverse complement strand
GCACCCGGGTCGTACTGCCCGAACGTGGGCCGTTTGGAGCGGATCCACCCGAACAGCAGGCCGGTCAGCAGGCATCCGCCGCCGGTGCCGAGGGTCAGCGGGATGTTCCCGATCTGCCACACCAGGCCCCCGATGAGGAAGCCCGCGACGATGCCGACGGAGATGAAGACGAGGTCGATCTTGACCGTCGGGTCGAGCCGGAACCCAACCCGGCCGATGACCCGGTCGAGGTCGCGGGACGCGCCGACGAGTCGCACGATGTCGCCGTGCTGGATCACCGTCCCGTCGTTGACCGGAAGGTCCTGGTCACCGCGGGTCACGCGCTGCAGGAACACCCCACGCCGGTCTTTCACGCTGACCTCGCGCTTGAACTCGCCCAGCGTCGTGGTCCGGTACTCCTGCGAGGTGAAGACCACCTCGGCGATGTCGATGTCCATCGTGATGTCCTCGCCGGCGACCTCCTCACCGATGCTGTCCCGCACGAGCACGACGTTGTCGCGCAGTCCGACGACGAGAACTTCGTCGCCTTCGGCGAGTTCGAGATCGGGACGGACTTCGAGCGACCGGCCGGCCCGGGAGATGCGCTCGATGGCGGTGGCGTCGCCGAGTCCGTTCTGGACGCGCTCGACCGTCTGGCCGGCTGCCGTCTCCACTCGGTAGACACGTCCGACGATGCGCGGCGCCGCGGGGGTGGCGCTGTCCTCGTCGGCTCCCCCGCCGAGTTTCTTCCACAGCTTGGCCGCCTCGTCGCGCAGCGAGACACGCATGATCAGCGGGAAGATCTGACTGGACAGCAGCACGATCGTGATGAGCCCGCAGATGTACGAGATCGAGTAGGCGGTACCGACGTTGGCCTGGAGCGTCTCGACCTCGGCATCCGACAGCGGCAGCCGGGCGATTGCGTCGGTGGCCGTACCCACCACCGCGGACTCGGTGGCTCCCCCGGCGAGCAGCCCGGCCGCGGTGCCGATGTCCAGCCGCATGACGAGGATCGCGACGGCGGTGATACCCAGGACCGACGCGATCTCGATGACGGTGAAGGCGGCGTACTTCAGGCTCTGGCGATTCAGGCTGCCGACGAAGGTCGGGCCCGAGATGTAACCGAGCGTGAAGATGAACAAGGCGAACGCGATGGTCTTGACTTCGTCGTTCAGCTTGATGTCGCCGAGCATGCCGATCAGGATCGCCACGACCAGCGTCCCCGCCACACCGCCCAGCGAGATCTTCCAGACGCGCACCTTGCCCACCGCGAAGCCGAGGGCAAGGCACAAGAAGAGGGCCATCTCGGGAGTCGATTCGAGCGCATCGATGATGCGGTCGGTCAGCGTCATCTCCCGACCACCCTCAGGGTTTCGCCGTCGAGATACGCACGGACCATCGGGCGGCTCCTCTACTGTTCAGCGGTCATCGCCTGGGTGGTCCCGGCTCTACGGAGAATGAATGTATCGGGATCCGTTCCTCCACACGGCGCAACCGCCGATTCCATTTGCGCTGGGGTGCAGAACTATCCGCGGTTCACTCGGCATCGAGGCGTACCAGGGGCAGCCACCGGGCCACCTCCGGCGCCCGAGATCCCGACATCTGCACGGCCGCACCGGCCGCGTCGAGGTCGAGCAGTCCGGTGGCCAGTAACAGCCAGGTGCGGGTATCGGTCTCCACGACGTTGGGCGGGTTGCCGCGGGTGTGCCGAGGTCCTTCGATGCACTGCACCGCGACGAAGGGCGGCACCCGCACCTCGACGCTGGCGCCCGGTGCCAGCGCGGCCAGGGTGCGCGCGGTCAGGCGGACCGCCTCGGCCAGCTCGGCGCGCGTGGGTTCGGGATGTGTGGGCGCCCGCAGCCAGTCGGCCACGACGGCGACCGCCGCCCTGGTCTTTTGTGGATCGACACTGCCTCGCGCGGCCATGCCATAGAGTCTCGCAAAATGTCTGCCGATCACCGAAATCCGCCGTACCGCTTGGCCGGTGCGGTGTTTCTGGCGATCCTCGCGCTGCTACTGGGATTGATCGTGGCGCAGTTCCGGGGCGCGTTCGAAGCCAAGACACCGCTGACGCTGCTGGCCTCGCGGGCCGGCCTGGTTCTCGATCCGGGTTCGAAGGTGACCTATAACGGCGTTCCGATCGGCCGGGTGGGCGCCGTGAGTACCGACGGCGGGGACCCGGTGCGCGCGCTGGTGCGGCTCGACATCGAACCGAGGTACCTCGACCTCCTGCCGGCCAACGTTCGGACCTCGATCCAGGCAACCACCGTGTTCGGCAACAAGTACGTGGCCTTCACTTCTCCGGAACATCCAAGCCCACAACGGATTTCACCGTCCACCCCGATCGACGTCACGGCGGTCACCACCGAGTTCAACACGTTGTTCGAGACCATCACGGCGATCACCGAACAGGTCGACCCGATCAAGTTGAACCAAACCCTGTCCGCCACTGCCCAGGCGCTCACCGGCCTGGGCGGCGCGTTCGGACAGTCCCTTGCCGACGGCAACACCATCCTCGACGATCTGAACCCGCGCATGCCCGCGCTGCGCCACGACATCGCCGCGCTGGCCGACCTCGGCGAGCGCTACGCGGCGGCCGGGCCCGATCTGTTCGACGGTCTGGGCGACGCCGCGCGCAGTGCGGCCACCTTCAACTCCCAGCGTGGTCAACTCGACGCCGCGTTGGTCGCGGCGATCGGTTTCGCCGGGACCGGTTCGGACATCCTCGAGCGCGGCGGTCCGTATCTGAAGCGCGGCGCGCAGGACCTGATCCCGACGTCGCAGCTGTTCGACAAGTACCAGGGGCAGTTGTTCTGCACGATCCGCAACTACCACCACGTCGCGCCCGCCTTCTATGCGACCTTCGGCGGTGACAACGGGTATTCCTTCGAAAGCACGGGAACGTTGTCGAGCATCGGCGTGGGCAACACGTACGTGTATCCGGACAATCTGCCGCGCGTCAACGCCAAGGGCGGGCCCGAGGGCAAGCCCGGCTGCTGGAAGCCGATCACCGCCGACCTGTGGCCGGCGCCGTATCTGGTGATGGACACCGGTTTGTCGATTGCGCCGTACAACCATGTCGAGCTCGGCTCGCCGATCTTCGTCGACTACGTCTGGGGCCGGCAGATCGGTGAGCCCACGATCAATCCGTGAATGTTCGGGTCAGTGCCTGCTCGACCCACTCGGCGGCGGCGAGCAGGACCGCAACGTCGTCGGGGCGTCCGATCAGCTGGAGTCCCAGTGGCATGCCGTCGGCGTCGCGCAGACCGGGGATCACCACAGAGCTCAGTCCCATCACCTGCCAGGGCCGGCTCAGCACCGGACTGCCAGTCGCCATGCCGCGCGGCGCCGGACCCAGTGCCGCCGGAGCCAGGATCGCGTCGAAACCCTGCAGCTGGCCGATGACGGTATCCCGTTGCCGTCGAGCATGTTCGATGGCCTGACGGTAGTCCTGTGCCGGTGTTGCCAGCCCCTGGTCGAGCAGCGCTTGCAGTTCCGCACTCACGTGACCGGATTCAGCGGTCAGGGAGCGCGTCGCCTCGACCGCCATGATGTCCAGGTGCGCCTGCACGAGCGATGCCGGCACCGTGTCGGATCCCAGCCTCTCGACGCGGGCACCACGGTCATGCAGTGCGGCAACAGAACTCGCCATGGCTTCCCGCATCGCCGGTTCGATATCGCCGAATTGTTCTGCGCTGCAGACGCGCAACGCCGGCGTCCGGCCGGCGATGGCGGCCCGGCCCAAGCCCGATACCGCCTTGACGGCCAGCTGCAGGTCGCCGATCGACCGTCCGAGGAATCCGATCGAATCCAGCGTGGGGCTCAGGCCGGTGATCCCGGCGTCGTCGAGTCGACCGGGTGCCATTACCAACCCGGCCACACCGCAGTACGCGGCGGGCCGGGTCGTGGACGCGGCGGTTTGAGTACCCAGGGCCAGCGGCACCATGCGGTCGGCGACCGCGGCCGCCGATCCACTGGACGACCCACCGGGGGTCCGCTCGACATCATGCGGATTGCGAGTCTTGCCGGGTGTGAAATAAGCGAATTCGGTGGTGACGGTCTTACCCAGGATGACGGCCCCGGCCTCACGCAGCCGCCTGACGATCCAAGCGTCCGTCGTTGCCGGTGTTGCGCCGCGAACCGGTGAACCGCACCGGGTCGGCAGCCCTGCCACGTCGATGATGTCCTTCACCCCTACCGGCACACCGTGCAGCGGCCCTACCGGGGCGCGGTCATCGAGCGCCTTGGCCTGCAACCGCGCGTCCTCGATGTCGAGGACTTCCCATGCCCCGACCTCCGGTTCACGGATATCGATGCGGTCCAGGCAGCTCTGCAACAGCTCCGACGGGGTGAGCTCACCGAGCTGGATCAGCTCGGCGATCGCTTGGATCCCCAGGTCGCACGGCTGGGTCACTGTTGCCCCGCCGGCTGCGTCGCACCCGCGGCGTCGACGGTGCGGGTCGCCGGGCCCGCACTGCTGTCCGATGCACTGCCGTCCGAGCTCGCCTCGGCCAGACTGCGATTACGGGTTTCCGGAGCCAATAGGATCGACACCACCAGGCCCGCCAGGGTGAGACCCGCTGCGGCCAGCATGGTCGGCCCGGTCCCGAAGCGGTCCAGCCCGATCGGCAGCAGGAAGGTCCCGATCGCCGCGCCGACGCGGCTTACGGCGGTGACCACGCCCATCGCGGTGGCCCGGATCTCGGTCGGGAAGATCTCGTTGGGGTAAGACCACTCGAGGATGTTGGGCCCACCCGACGCGATGGCGTAGACCGCGAACGCACCGATCACCAGGAATGCCGGGCCTGCGGGTGCGATGCCGAGCACCACCATCGGGATCAGCATTCCGACGAAGGACCAGATCAGCAGGGGACGACGCCCCATCGACTCGGTCCAGCGCAGGGCCGGCAGGCAGCCGAGCAGGAACAGCAGGCTGATCAGGGTGTAACCCAGGTTGGCCAGATTGCCCTCAGCGAGACCGAACGACCCGAGAATTTGCGGCCCGAACGTGTACATCGCAAACACCGGTGTGACCGCGGCAAGGTAGAAGAATCCACAGAACAAGGTCCGGCGGAGATAGACGCCCCGCAGCAATCCACGGAAGCCGAGATCCTCTGCGGCAGGCTGCTCGAGGGATTCTAGGCCGGATAGGTCGAGGTTCTCGCCGAACGCCTTGCGCACAACCTGTTTCGCCTCATCCACGCGGCCTTTGGACAGCAGCCAGCGGGGCGATTCCGGAGTGCCGATACGCATGAGCAGGATGGCGATGCCGGGGATGATCGCGCTTCCGAGCATGTATCGCCAGGCTTCGTCGCCGGCCAGTGCCGAGATGGTGAATCCGACCAGTGTGGCGACGGTGGCGCCGACGAACCAGAAGACCACCAGTGATCCCAGCATGGCGCCGCGTTTCTTGGCCGGCAGCCATTCGGCGAGCAGCGCGGTAGCGATCGGGTAATCGGCCCCGATCGCGATGCCGATGATGAACCGCAGTGCGATCACCTGCCATGGCGCGTTGACGAATACGCACAGCGCCGAGGCCGCCACCAGCACCGACAGGTCGACGGTGTACATCAACTGTCGGCCGATGCGGTCGGTGATGCGGCCGAATGCCACGCCGCCGACGAATATGCCGATCAGCGCCGCAGCACCGGCCAGGCTCTCCTGGCCGGTGGACATCCCCAGTTCGGGGGTCATGCCGACCAGTGCGATGCCGATGATGCTCAGCAGGTAGCCATCGAGGAACGGCCCGCCGGCACTCTGCAGCAGCAGCCGTTTGTGAAAGCGCGTCAGCGGGGCGTTGTCGATGAACGAAGTGGTAGTCAAGCGGATCTCCTCTACGGAGTATGGGCAAGAAGTCCCGAAACCGCCCTATGTGTGGTCCCGGACACAGCACAGTGTTCTGCGAAAGCAAACAATCTGTCAATAGAGAACGAACACTTTTAACCTGCACGGAACACACACGGGCCGGAACCGCCGCCTCGCCGAACCGGTCACCTACACTCGCGGCGTGGTGGATGCACACGGGCAACCTGCAGGAAGTCGTCCGAGCCGCGGGCAGGGCGCCCGGTTGCGCGAGGCCCGCCAAGCCCGCCAGATGTCGCTTCGCGAGCTGTCCCGTCGTGTGAACGTCTCCCCCGGCCACCTCTCCCAGATCGAACGCGATCTGGTCGCCCCGTCGATCAGCCTGCTGTACGCGATCGTCTCGGAGCTCGACGTGTCGATGGATTCACTGTTCGACAACGGCGCCGCTCCGGGCCGCCCGACAGCGCAGGCCGGCGACCCCGACGTACCGCGAGTCCCAGGCGAGAGCCGCTATATCCGCCGTTTCAATGAACGCCAGGCCATCGAGGTGAGCCCGGGTGTGCGCTGGGAACTACTCACGCCGACCACCGATGCCGGCCTCGATTTCCGGGAAATCATCTACTCGAAGATCACCTCGCCACCGCCGGATGAGGCGTTCATCCGGCACCACGGCCACGAGTACGGCCTGGTTCTCGAGGGGCGGCTGCACGCACAGGTCGAGTTCGACACTTTTGTCCTTGGCCCGGGCGATTCCATCGCCTTCGAATCCTCCCGCCCCCATCGGTTCTGGAACGAGGGACCGGGCGTCGCCCGCGCTGTCTGGGTGTCCAACGTTCCGCACTGAGCACACCGGGCTTGCCTCTTCAGACGCGCTGACCCGCGCCTTCTCGATCCGGCGGAGATCCAACGCTTGACAAGTGTTTGGTGTTACAGAACACTTGCGTTTGTTCTTTCCAATCGCTTGATCTCAGTCGATTTTCCGGAGCTGCCATGACTAATCCTGAGCAACCCACCCGCATCGTGGTCCTCGCGGCCGACTTCTTCGAGGAGTCCGAGCTGATCTATCCCGTCCTGCGGGCCCGGGAGGAGGGCTATGAGGTCACCGTGGCCGGTGTCGGAACGGCACCGGTGCGCGGGAAGTCCGGTTACGGCCCCTATCCGGTCGATGCCGACGTGGCTGACCTCAGCGCCGACGACTTCGACGCAATCGTGGTTCCGGGCGGGTTCGCACCCGATCTGCTCCGCCGGTCGGCAGCCGTACTCGACCTGGTGAGCAAGTTCGATGCCGCAGCCAAGCCCGTCGCGTTCGTCTGCCACGGCGCCTGGGTCGGCATCTCGGCGGGCATCGTTTCGGGCCGACGCCTGACCAGCGTCGGGGCCATCCGCGACGATCTGCGCAACGCAGGCGCCGACTGGGTCGACGAGCCGGTGGTCATCGACGGCAACCTGATCACCGCCCAGCTGCCCCGCGATCTCGGCGCCTGGATGCGCACCCTGATCGCCGCCCTTTCCTGACCCGTTCACACGGCACCGAAGGAGTTCCCCGTGCACAGCCCGATCCCTCTCCAGTCATTCACCCCCAGCGACCAGAACGTCGACACCGCGATCTCGATGCCCCCGGCGGTCTACACCTCCGAAGAATTCCACCAGTTCGAACTCGACGCCGTCTGGAGCCACGAGTGGTTCTGCATCGGCCGAGCCAACGACATCCCCAACGCCGGCGACTTCTTCACTGTCACCGTCGCCAACGACCCCCTGATGGCGGTGCGTGGCCGCGACGGCGCGGTGCGGGTGCTGGCCAACGTCTGCCAACACCGCGCCATGCTCCTGGTCGAGGGCAGCGGAAACCGGCGGCGCTTCCAATGCCCTTACCACTCTTGGGTTTACGGGCTCGACGGCCAACTCCAGTCGGCGCCACAGCTCAACGACTCGCCGTGCTTCAACAAGGCCGATGTGAAGCTGCCCGAGATCCGTTCGGAACTCTGGGAAGGCTTCATCTTCGTCACCTTCGACGACACCATCTCGCCACTAGCCGAGCGTCTGAGTGGGCTGTCGGAGTATCTGAGCAACTGGGACATCGAATCGCTGCACTCCGCGGCGCCCCAAGCATTCACCGATTACGCGTTCAATTGGAAGCTTTTCGGCGACGAGTGCTACCACTGCCAGTTCCTGCACTCACAGTCCTGGGTGCCGATGTACCCGACTTCGGCCGAGCAGATCAACTTCCGCGCCTCGTTCAACGACGCCGACAAGGGTGTCATCGGCTACGAACTGATCAGCGTCGACGAGGGCGCCTCCCCCACGAAGACCGGGCGCGTGTTGCAGCCGTTCCTGCCCAACCTGACCAGCGAGCAGCGCTCCAAACTGGCCTACGTCACGATCGCCCCGAACCTACTGATCATCGCTATGCCCGACAAGGTCAAATACTTCCACTGGCTGCCCGGAACCACCTCCGGCAGTTCGCAATTCGCGTCCACCTGGATGTATCCCGAATCCACCCTGGCGCTGCCCGATTTCGGCGTCGAGTGGAAGCAGGAGGTCGAGGATCTGGCCGAGGTCATGCGGGAGGACGAGATGGCCTGGAACGGCACGCAGCGCGGCATGCAGTCCCGGTTCGCCCCGCGCGGGCGCTACGCCCCTCCGGAAGAGGTGCTCGTCGCGCTCAACCACTGGCTGGTGGACAAGTACCGCGCCGCCGAGCAGCGGTCATGACCGCAGACCTGTATCAGCCGCCGATGACACAGCAGATTCCCTCGACCACAACGATATTCGAGCTAGAGGTGACAGGCCGGCACGATGCCGCAACCGGCATCATCGGTCTGGAGCTGACCGCACCGGGCGGTGGCGAACTACCGGCCTGGCAGCCGGGCGCACACCTGGAATTTCTGCTGCCGGGCTCGGACGGCGACGATCTGATCCGCCACTACTCGCTGTGCGGGGATCCGACCGATCGGGGCGTCTACCGGTTCGGCGTACTCGACGAACCCGACGGCCGCGGCGGGTCAGCCTATGTGCACGCGCAGTTGCACGAAGGTGTAACGGTTCGAGTTCGGGGGCCGCATAACCACTTTCCGCTCGATGAGACAGTTGATTCCTACCTGTTCGTGGCCGGGGGTATCGGCATCACCCCGATCCTGGCGATGGCCCGTGCGGCGACGACCGCGGGCCGGCACTGGCGCGCGGTGTACCTGGGGCGCAGCCGGGACAGGTTGGCCTTCGCCGATGAGCTTCTGGCGCTCGGTGGAGACCGGGTCACTATCTGGGTCGACGACGAGATGGGACTTTTCGACCTCGGCGGACTGGTGGCGGGGCTGTCGCCGAACACCGGCGTCTACGCCTGTGGCCCGGGCCGGATGCTGGACGCGCTCACTGAATTGCACCACGCGGACGCCGGCTGGCAACTGAACCTGGAGCGCTTCGCCGCCGCACCGATCGATGCCAGCGGGGACGTCGACTTCGAGGTGGTCGCAGCCCGCAGCGGTGCGAGTTATCCGGTCCCGGCTGGCTGCTCGATTCTGGAGGTCCTCCGTAAAAACGGTATGGCAGTGGACTTCTCCTGCTCCGAAGGGGTCTGCGGCACCTGTGAGACCACTGTGGTCGAGGGCCTGCCCGAGCACCGCGATGCGGTACTCACCCCAGATGAGCGCGAAGCCAACGACACCATCATGATCTGCGTCTCCCGCGCCAGAACCGCGCGCTTGGTTCTCGATATCTGAATCCCGAAAGGAATATCCATGTCCAACCTCTCTGACCTGTCCAGGGTGGTCGTGACCGGAGGCTCCGGCCGCGTCGGCCGCTATGTCGTCGATGAGCTTGCATCCGGATTTGACGTCACCAACGCCGATCTGGCCCAGTCCGAGGCCCCGGTCGAATACACGCAGGTCGACGTCACCGATCTGGACAGCGTCCGTCGGGCCACCAAGGGGGCGGACGCCGTCGTGCACCTGGCCGCCCTGGACTACGACTGGAACGCCGCACCGGAGCAGTACATTCGGGTCAACACCATGGGAACCTGGAACGTCCTGCAGGCCGCCGCCGAGAACGAGGTCCGCAAAGTCGTTCTGTGCTCCAGCATTTCGGCATGCGGATTGTCCGAGATGCGGCCGGACTGGACGCCACAGGCCCTGCAGGTCGATGAACGCCATGAGCTGCGTCCGGTCCAGGCCTACAGCGTGAGTAAACAGATCATGGAAACCATGGGGCGCAGCTTCGCCACCGGCTCCCCCATGGACGTGCTGTGCCTGCGTCCGCTGGCGGTGGTGCTGCCGGAGACGATCACCGAGTACACCGCCTTCATCGACAATCCGGAAACACACTGGCTCTACTACTACGTACACGCCCGCGATGTCGCCACCGGCTTCCGCAAGGCACTTGAGGTGCGCGGCCTGAAATTCGGCACGTTCTTTCTCAGCGCTGATGACACGTCGCACCCGGAACCGACCCTGGACTGGTACCGGTCCCGCATCGGGGAGCTGCCCGAGATCACCAATCCGAGGCTGTTCCAGCTGAATCCCCGGGCATCGATCTTCAGCAACCGCCATGCACGGGAACTGTTGGGTTGGGAACCGACCACCGATTTCCTGTCTCTGCGCGCCGAGCTCGGCGCCTGATCACCTCACTCCACTGAATAGAAAGGGCTTCCATGACCAGCACTGTTCTGCCCGGCAAGGTCGACTGGACCGGGGACAACCCGTTCATCTACCTCAAGACCGACCCCGAGGGCAACTGGTCCTCGCTGTCGTTGTTCTTCCGGATCACCGCATCCGTCCACGGTGCCGGGCATCTCACCCTGGTCGTCACCGACCCCTATGACGCCGAACAGGCTTCGGCCCTCGGACTCACCGACAACGAAACGCTGGCCCGCTTCCTGATCGAGAACTTTGCCGCCAAGTTCGTTTTGTTCCGGCCCACCGGTGCACTCAAGGACATCACCCTGCACACCAGCGCCGAGTTCACCAAAGAGGTCACCGAGGACACCTGGACGGAGACGGCCAAGGACACCGTCAGCGGCGTCGAGGTCGTGATGCGCTGGGATCGGTTGCAGACGTCGTTCGCGGTCCACCAACCGGCCGCCGAATCGGGCACCGGCCGCCACGAGATGCTCAGTGTGTTCCTGCCGGCCGACTCGGGCACCGTCATGGTGGACGGGACGGCACTGCCCGGCGCGACCGTGGAGCGCGACTTCTTCGGTGGCCGTGCGCAATCGGCGGCGATGGCCCTATCGGAAACCTGGGTGCAGGCATGAACGTTGCAGTCCTGCCCACCGCCGATGCCGCGGCCGGTGCGGCCATGCTGGCCACCGACCCGCACTGGACCGGGCTGACCCGGGCGGTGGATGTGACGGGAGCCGACCGGCGGCTGTGGCATGCCGGCCCGCCGTTCGCCGACTGGTCTACCGTCCCGGTTCCGGTGCGTAATTCGCTGGCCCTGGCATGCATCTACGAAGGCTGGTCACACACGCCCGAGGAAGCCTGGACCCTGCTGGCGGATGGGAACGTCGAGTACGCGCCGGCCCAGGACCACGGGCTGGTGGTCCCCCTGGCCGGGGTGATCTCCCCGTCGATGGCCCTTCACGTCATCTCGGATCCGGCCTCGGGCCGGGTGCGTTACGCCGCGCTCAACGAAGGTATGGAGCACTGCCTGCGACTAGGCATCCTGGACCCGGAGATCCCGGAGTTCCACCGGTGGCTCAACGGGCGGTACGCGGCGTGGCTGGCCACCCGGTTGGACCCGGCCATCCCGCTACTGGGTCTGGTCGCGGGGTCCCTGAGACACGGGGACGATGGGCACAGCCGCACCGTGGCCGGTTCCCGGCTGTTCGCCGAATGCCTACTCGACGACCATGCCCCCGACGACGTGCGTCAGTTCCTGACCGGGTGCGGAGCGTTCGCCCTGAACATCTGGATGGGCACCGCGGCCCTGATCCTGGGTGCGGCCGAAGGTTTCGAGCATTCGGGTCTGATCACCCGGGCCGGCGGCAACGGGGTCGATTTTGGGATTCAGTTGGCGGGCCGGCCTGGGCACTGGCAGACCGTGCCGGCCCTCGCACCGTCCGGGTCGGTCGAGGCGGCGCACCACGGCCGCAGCGCGGTCGGGGCGATCGGAGATTCGGCGGTGGTCGATCTACTCGGACTCGGTGGTCAATCTCTGCGCAGCGCACCCGCGGTCACCGAAGCCCTCGACGGATATCTGCCCGCCGGCGCACTGGATCGACCCGAGCAGTTGCTCCCGTTGGCCTTGGATGCCGCCGGTGGCTTGCGCACCGGCCTGTCGGCGCACACCGTCTCGGCGGCCGAGGTCGGTCCGCTGGTGCTGTTGGGCATGATCTCCGATACCGGCCACGGCCGAATCGGCGGCGGTGTCTATCAGCCGCCAATGGAGGTTTTCACCCTCGGGTGAGGGCGGGTCGTGCGCTTCTACCCGTTCTTGCGGCATCCGATGAACGGCAACCGCTTTACTATCGTCGGGTGGGAGGCATTCGGGGGGCCAGTATCAGCACTGAGTCGCAGGTCAGACGCGCAGTATTCGACGGCGAGGCCGCTGCCTCGACAAGAAAACCGATCGATGCCTAAACGCGCGGTATCGACGAGCGCTGAGCCGCCCGCCGCCTGGCCTCCAGCGCTGCCCGCATGGCGCGCCCTCGGCCTGTCACTCGCGCCGATCGCCACCGCTGCCTTCAACGGCGTGGCCGGCCTGTGCGCTGCCGCCATCGTCGCGGTGCTGATCTTCGCATTCGTCCGGCTGCATCGGCATGCCCCGCAGGCGGTGTCGACGGGTGACCTGGTCGCCTCGACCGTGGGCCCGAACGCCGGCCGGTTCACCAGCCTCGTCCAACTCGCGGCCTATGTGCTGCTGGCTGTGGGTGCCGCGCTCACGCTGGCGCTGCAGCCGTTGACCGGGGCGCCCGACCTCGAGACCGCGCTGGCGGGCTGGTGGTGGCCCGGCTGGTCGGTGGCCGTGGTGGTCATCGCCGGCGCGGTGGTCGCCTATCTGCCCACCCGGGCAGTGGGTGCGACGGCCACCGCACTGGCCGGCGCGGGCCTGCTGGTGTTCCTCTACTTGGCGCTGGCGATCACGGCTCGGGTGGCAGCCGGTACCCCTCCGATGGCTTTCGGCGGGCCCACACCTCCCGATTCGGTCCTGCTGGTGATGGCGGCAGCCATTCCGCTCGGCCTGGGATTGGTGGGATTCGAGGCCGCCACCGTGGTCAGCGGGCGCCTGGCGTCGGTGGCGCGGCCGGTCGGCGCCGCGGTGGGCATCATCGCGCTGATCGCCGTCGTCCTCCTGCTGGCCGTCAACGTCGGGGCCACCGGCGGGTTCTACCCCACCGCCGCGAATCTCGCCCCGATCGTCGCCCAGTTCTACGCCGACGCCGGGTACTACTGGGTCACCACCGGGGCGTTGTGTCTGGCGTCGGCCGCGCTGCTGGCCCTGACCTGGGCGGCCACCCGAGTGGCGGGCCGATTGTTCGGCGCAGGCCCGCAAGTGGCGATCCTGGTGCCCGCGGTGATGGGTGTGTTGGCGGTGGGGGTCAGCCGGTTTCAGGATCACGTCGGCCGGTTGCAGACAGCAGTCCCGGCGTTGCTCCTGCTGGTGGTCTATGTGCTTGTCACCGAAGCCAATTCGCGTATCGAGGGGTCTGCGGTGGCGCAGCAGGCACCGCGGGTGATCCTGACCGTGGTCGCGGTCTGTGTGGTGTTGATCCCGCTGCGGGTCACCGATTTCGCGGTGTCCACGCTGTTGCCCCTGGCTGTCACGGCGGCGATCCTGGCGTTGGCGGCGTGGCTCGCCCGGCTTGGGCGGCCAGTGCAGCCAGCGCCCCTGCCTCGTTGACCGCGAGGTGCGCCAGCATCGGCGCGGCCAGGCTGGCCGAGCGCTGTGCGAGCCAACCGAACACCCACCCGGCAACTCCGGTGGCCAGGATGGTCGGGATCACCGGTTCACCTGCAGCGCGGGCATCGGCGATGTGGGACAGCCCGAACGCGGTGGCCTGCAACAGCTGACCGCCTGCCGGGCCGAACGCCTCGGCGCCGACCTTGCCGAGGGCGCCGCGGAAGGCAGCCTCCTCCGGCCATACGGTCCCGACCGGTATCCGCAGGGCCAACCACCGGCCCGGCCGTTGGGGCAGCATCTTTCGGCGCATCCCGGTCCGCACCACCGGCACCGTCGAGGTCGCCGCCACGCCGGCACCCACCGCGGTCGCGGCGGCCGCCCCCACCCGCAGACCCGACCACACCGACGGGGGCCGTAGCCCCGGCCGCGCACCCGTCGTGGCCATCAGCACGCCGCCCAGGCCCGCCCGCACCAGCGGCTGCCACCGGGCCGGCAACCGGGGATCCACCACGCCGTTCCACACCACTAGGCCCGCGGCCAACGCCACCGCGTGAATGCGGCTGGCCGGCATCAGTATTCGGGCCCGTCATCGGCTTGGCTCTTCTCCAGCACCACCCGAATGCGCTCGGTGTCCTCTGGCGTCCACCCGTCCGGCGGAGCCACCGCCGCCCAGCCGTCGAGGACCGATTCGCCGTAGTTGTGCCCGTGCCCGGCCGGGACGCTCGACGCGTTGGTGATGTCGGCGGCCACCTGCCAGAACGTGATGATCGGGTACCAGCGCATCGACGCCGTGCGGTCCGTCCCCGCCGGTTCGACCAGCCAATCCGGTTCGGAGAACAGCAAATCCGTCGACCACCAGATGATCGGGTCGGACGGGTGCTGCAGGAACAGCACGCGGGTGCCCTCCCACGGGGCCGCGGTGTCTTCGGCGATCTCGGCGGCACTGGCGGCCTCGGAGAACCGCACCGTGCGGCCGTTGTCGTAGCGGGGTCTCACTTGCGGAGTGCCCGGATCGCGTCGTGCGGTCAGGCCGCTCCACAACGGGCTGGCGTTGGGTGGGCCGACCCAGAGCACCGACGAGAAACCCATGCGCGAGATGTCGGGCAGCCAACTGAATGCGCCCTGCCCGGCCATCGATCCCAGGCTCTCGCCGTACAGCACCAACTTGGGCCGGCGCTCGGGCGGCAACTGCTCCCAGCGGGCATGGATCGCGTCGATCATCAGCCGCCCGTTGTTGATGGATTTCTCGCGGTCACCCATGAACGAAATCCAGCTCGGCAGATACGAATACTGCATACCGACCATTGCGGTGTCGCCGTTGTACATCAGCTCCAGTGCGCGGGCGGCCACCGGGTTGACCCAGCCGGTGCCGGTGGTGGGAACGATGACGAGAAGCTTGCGGTCGAAGGCATGGGTACGTTCAAGTTCGCTGAGCAGCACCGCAATTCGCTGATCGTCGGTCTCCGCGGTGTGCAGACCGGCGTACACCCGGATCGGCTCCTTGGCCGGTGCGCCGTTGACCTTCTCGAGTTCGGCGGCATGCGGGCCGGTCGCGACGAAGTTGCGCCCCTGAAAGCCCAGCGATTCCCACGACGCGAAGGACTCTGGGCTGCCGGACCTTTCAGACTCCACGGGTCTGCTGATGCCCTCACCTGTGGTGGAGTTCTGCGGCTGGAACACCCGGCTGGCCCCGGCCAGGAACCCTCGGTAGAGCACGCCGTTGACGAGCGTGACGACCAGCACCACCACGATCGCGGTCCCGATGAACTGGGCGACCTCCCGGTGCAGATGCCAGCGCCGGATGAACATTCGTGCCAGCAGGCGCACCGCGTCGCGCAACATCCGCGCGGTGGCGATCAGTGCCGCGCCCACCGCGACGGCGATGATCAGGGTGCGTAGATAACCGAGGGTGGCCGGGCCTTCCATGCCCATCAGCGCCGAGACCTGTCGCTGCCAGGCCGCCGCGGGAACCAACATCACCACTCCCGCGGTGACCGCACCGGCCACGACGAGCACCTTCAGCCAGTACAACGTCCGCTTCGACGGCGGCCACCAGGCGCGCTTACGTAACACGAAGCGATACAAAGCTTTTCCCAGCAGAACCCCGATGCCGTAGCCGATGGCGGCGTTGATGCCGCCGATCAGCCCGGCGAACAACCAGTCACGCGGTAGCAGCGACGGGGTCAGGGAGAGGCAGAAGAACAGGGCTCCGACGGCGATGCCGGCGAAGTCCAACCGCACCAGGCTCCAGGACCAGCGCAGCAGAGGATGACGTTCGTCGAGGGTTCTCGCCGTCACCCGAACAGCCCGGGCAGCACGCCCTCCGACGTGCTCCGTAGCTCCGCGAGGGTGATGCTGAACTGTCCTTGGACCTCGATCGAGGGCTCCCCGCCTTCGGGGCCCTGGTCGGCCACGCCGACCCGCGTCACCGGCAGGTCTCTGGCCTCACACATCGACCGGAACCTGCTCTCCTCGGTGCGCGGCACGGCGACCAGCACCCGGCCCGCGGACTCCGAGAACAGGAAGACGAACGGATCCACCCCTTCGGGAAGAATTACCCGGCAACCGGTTTCACCGGCCAGCGCGGCCTCGACCACGGCCTGCATCAACCCGCCCTCGCTCAAGTCGTGGGCTGCCGAGACCAGGCCGTCGCGCGACGCCGCGGTCAGCACCTCGGCCAGCAGCTTCTCGCGGGCCAGGTCCACCTTCGGCGGCACTCCGCCCAGGTGGTCGGCGGTGACCTGCGCCCAGACCGACCCGTCGAACTCGTCGTGGGTGTCGCCGAGCAGTAGCAGCGTCTCGCCCGGTTCGGTGCCGAGGCCGGTGGGGATGCGTCGCTTCACGTCGTCGATCACGCCGAGCACACCCACCACCGGGGTCGGCAGGATCGCCGTGGAGCCGGTCTGGTTGTAGAAGCTGACGTTGCCGCCGGTGACCGGAATACCAAGGGCGGCACAGCCGTCGGCCAGCCCGCGGACGGCCTGGCTGAACTGCCACATCACCCCGGGATCTTCGGGCGAGCCGAAGTTGAGGCAGTTGGTCACCGCGACCGGGGTGGCCCCGGTGACTGCGACGTTGCGGTAGGCCTCGGCCAGTGCCAGCTGCGCGCCGGTGTACGGGTCGAGCTGGGTGTAGCGGCCCGAGGCGTCGGTGGAGACCGCGATGCCGCGGCCCGTGGTCTCGTCGATGCGCAGCACGCCGCCGTCGGCGTTCTCGGCCAGCACGGTGTTGCCGCGCACATAGCGGTCGTACTGCTCGGTGATGAACGCGCGGCTGCACAGGTGTGGGCTGCCGATCAGCGCCAGCAGGGTGGCCTTGAGCTCGTCGCCGGTCTTGGGCCGGGGCAGTTTGGCCGAAGTGTCGGCGACCAGGGCGTCTTGGCTATCGGGGCGAGCCACCGGGCGCTGGTAGACCGGGCCCTCGTGGGCCACGGTGCGCGGCGGCACGTCGACCACGGTCTCGCCGTGCCACGTGATCTGCAGCCGGTCCCCGTCGGTGACCTCACCGATCACGGTGGCCAGTACTTCCCACTTGCGGCAGACGGCCATGAACGCGTCCACGTTCTCCGGTGTCACCACGGCGCACATGCGTTCCTGCGACTCGCTGGAGAGCACCTCGGCCGGGGTCATGTCCTTGGCCCGCAGCGGTACCTGATCCAGTTCGATGCACATGCCCCCGTCGCCGGCGGAGGCGAGTTCGGAGGTGGCGCAGGACAATCCGGCACCGCCGAGGTCCTGGATGCCGACCACCAGGCCGGCCGAGTACAACTCCAGGCAACACTCGATGAGCACCTTCTCGGTGAACGGGTCGCCCACCTGAACGCTCGGCAGCTTCTTGCGGCCCGCCCCGGACTCGTCACCGCTGAAGGTGTCCGAGGCCAGTACCGACACCCCGCCGATGCCGTCCAGACCGGTGCGCGCACCGAACAGGATGATCTTGTTGCCAGTGCCGGAGGCGAACGCCAGGTGCAGGTCTTCCTTGCGCAAGGCACCCACGCACAGCGCATTGACCAAAGGATTGCCCGCGTAGGAGGAGTCGAAGATCGTCTCGCCGCCGATGTTGGGCAGGCCCAGCGAGTTGCCGTAGCCGCCGACACCGCGCACCACGCCGTCGAGCACGCGGCGGGTATCGGGGGCGTCGGCCGCACCGAAGCGCAACTGGTCCATGACCGCCACCGGGCGGGCACCCATCGCCATGATGTCGCGGACGATGCCGCCGACACCGGTGGCCGCGCCCTGGTAGGGCTCGACGTAGGACGGGTGGTTGTGGGACTCGACCTTGAAGGTGACGGCCCAGCCGTCGCCGATGTCGACGACGCCGGCGTTCTCACCGATCCCGGCCAGCATGCCGGCCCGCATCTCGTCGGTGGTGGTCTCCCCGAAGTAGCGCAGGTGCACCTTGGAGGACTTGTAGGAGCAGTGTTCGCTCCACATCACCGAATACATGGCCAGCTCGGCGTCGGTGGGGCGGCGGCCCAGGATCTCGCGAATCCGCTGGTACTCGTCGTCCTTGAGACCGAGTTCGCGGTAGGGCTGCGGCTGATCAGGGGTGGCGGCTGCCCGCTCCACAGTGTCCTGGGTCGATGTACGGCCGTGGGTGAGCTCAGACGTCACGAGCACAGTTTAGTAGCTGCTCGGACCTGGTCGCGGGCAGCCGCTGCTACGGCCGCAGGCCTGTCACCACCGCAGAGCTTCGGTGCGAAGCATCCGACGTTTTTCGCACAGCATCGCGGGTAACACCGGTAGATGAGTCAAACAGTCGCCGAATTCGTCCTGGACCGCCTCCGCCAATGGAACGTAGAGCAGGTTTTCGGTTATCCGGGGGACGGCATCAACGGGCTGGTGGCCGCATTCGGCAAGGACCGCCGGGCCGGACCCCAGTTCGTGCAGACCCGCCACGAGGAGATGGCCGCACTGGCCGCGACCGGGTATGCCAAGTTCTCCGGCAACGTCGGTGTCTGCATGGCCACGTCCGGCCCGGGCGCCATCCACCTGCTCAACGGCCTCTACGACGCCAAGTTGGACCACACACCGGTGGTGGCGATCGTCGGGCAGACCGCGCGCAGCGCTATGGGAGGCAGCTATCAGCAGGAGGTGGATCTACAGGCCCTGTTCTCCGATGTGGCCAGCGACTTCCTGGTCGAGGTCAACGTGGCCGGCCAGCTGCCCAACGCCTTGGACCGGGCGTTCCGTACCGCCAGGGCCCGCCGGGCGCCGACCGCGGTGGTGATTCCGTCGGACCTGCAGGAACGGCCCTACGAGGCCCCGGACCACGCCTTCAAGCAGGTCCCGTCGAGTGGTCCGCACGATGCCGAACCGGTACTGCGGCCCGACCCCGTGGCGCTGGAGACCGCCGCCGAGATACTCAATGCGGGATCCAAGGTGGCGATCCTGATCGGTCAGGGTGCCCGCCGCGCCGCTGACGAGGTTGCGCAGGTAGCCGACCTGACGGGCGCCGGGGTGGCCAAGGCCCTGCTCGGCAAGGACGTACTGCCCGACGATCTGCCGTATGTCACCGGGGCGATCGGACTGCTCGGCACCCGCCCCAGCTACGAGCTGATGCGCGAATGCGACACCCTGCTGATCGTCGGCTCCAACTTTCCCTACAGCCAGTTCCTCCCCGAGTTCGGTGCGGCGCGCGCCATCGAGATCGACATCGACGGCGCCAACATCGGCATGCGCTATCCGACCGAGGTCAACATCGTCGCCGACGCGAAAACCGCACTGGCGGAGCTCATTCCGCTGCTGAACCGGAAAGCCGACCGGACTTGGCGCTACGCCGTCGAAGCCGGCGTGAGCCGGTGGTGGGAGACGGTCGAACGGCAGTCGATGCTCTCGGCGGATCCGATCAACCCGATGCGCGTGGTGTGGGAGCTGTCGGCCAGATTGCCCGACTATGCGATCGTCACCGGCGATTCCGGTTCATCAACCAACTGGTATGCCCGTTGCCTACGTTTTCGAGACACCACCAGCGGATCGTTGTCGGGCACCCTGGCCACGATGGGCTCCGCGGTGCCGTATGCGCTCGGCGCCAAGTTCGCGCAACCGGACCGCCCGGTGATCGCACTGGTCGGCGACGGCGCCATGCAGATGAACGGGCTGGCCGAGCTGTTGACCATCCGGCGCTACGCCGCGCAGTGGGCGGATCCGCGCCTGGTGGTGTGCGTATTTCACAACAACGACCTGGCCCACGTCACCTGGGAACTGCGGGCGATGGGCGGCGCACCGAAATTCGAGGGTTCGCAGGACCTGCCGGAGGTGTCGTACGCCGTCATCGCGAAGGCGATGGGCCTGCAGGCGATCACGGTCGATGACGCCGAGCAGATCGGCCCGGCCTGGGATGCGGCGCTGGCCGCCGACAGTCCGGTGGTGCTCGACGTGCGCACCGACCCCGAAGTGCCGCCTGTCCCTCCGCACGTCACCTACGAACAGGCCAAGTCCACCGCACAGGCCGTCGCCAAGGGCGACCCCAACGGTTGGCACCTGATGGCCGAGATCGCGAAAAACAAGGCGGCAGAACTGTTTACCGGTTCTGGTTTGCGTAGCGAACCCCGCGGGTAGCCGACGCGCGACAACCCGAGAATCGAAGGAGAGTGCACCATGACCGCGACCACCGACACCGGCCACATCACCGGCACCAAGGACAAGAACTACAACCTGATCTGGTACACCGAGCAGTGTCTGGAGAACGCCCTGCGGATGGAGACCTACATCGCCGACGCCGAGCGCGACGGTGACAACGAGGTCGTCGAGTTGTTCCGCAAGGCTCAGGCCGACAGCCGTAAAGGCGCCGAGATGGCCAAGCACCTGCTGGCCAACCGGATCACCTAGCCCTCAGACCCGATACAGAACGCGTTGCCCTCGGGGTCGGTCAGGACGACCCAACTGAAATCCGGGCCGAAGCTGTGCCGTTCGGTTTCGGCGGCCCCGAGGCTCACCAGGCGCGCCACCTCCGCTTCGGCGTCCTCGGCTGCCAGGTCGAGGTGAACGCGGTTCTTGCCCGGCGTCGGGTCGGGGACCTTCTGAAATCCCAGCCGCGGCCCATCCGGCCGCGCCAGCAGCACGAATTCGCCTGGCATCAAGGCATTCACCTCACCGCCGAGCGCCTTGGCCCACCATTGGGCGAGCGCGTCGGGATCGGTGCAGTCGAAGGTGATCATTTCCACCGAGAGGGTCATGGCGCCGACCCTAGATCACGCCGGTGACAAGAATCTCTGGAGCGCCGCCGAGTAGGCCGCGACGTCCTTGGCACCCATGAATTCCCGGGCCGAGTGCATGGCGAGCTGCGGCGCGCCGACGTCGACCGTGGGAATTCCGGTGCGCGCCGAGGTCATCGGGCCGATCGTCGACCCGCACGGCAGATCGGCGCGATGCTCGTAGCGTTGCAGCGGCACCCCGGCCTGCTCGCAGGCCAGCGCGAACGCCGCCGCGGTACGGCCATCGGTGGCGTATCGCAGGTTGGGCTGCACTTTGAGCACCGGGCCGGCGTTGACCTCGATCAGGTGTCCGGGCTCGTGCCGGTCCGGGTAGTTCGGATGCGTCGCGTGCGCCATGTCTCCGGAGGCCACCATCGATCCGGCGGCCCGGCGCAGGAAGTCCTCGCGGGAACCGCCCGCGGCGAGCACGATGCGCTCCAGCACGGTCGGCAGCAGCTCGGACTGGGCGCCGTGATCGGAGGTCGAGCCGACCTCCTCGTGGTCGAACAGGGCCAGCACCGGCACATACGTGCCGGCATCCGCCGCCAGGAAGGCTTCCAGGCCCGCGTAGCAGGTGGCCTGATTGTCCAGCCGGGGCGCACTGACGAACTCGCTCTCGGCTCCGGTGATGGCCGACGGCGTCAGATCGTGGGTCATCAGGTCGAACCCGAGCACGTCGCGTTGTTCCACCCCGGCCCGCGCAGCGACGAAACGCAGGAACGAGCCCGGCCGCTCCCCCAGGCCCCACACCGCGTTGACGTGGCGCTGTGGGTCGGGGCTGACGCCCTTGCGGTCCTCGGACAGGTGGATCGCGAGCTGAGGCACGCGCAGGATCGGATCGTCGATCCGGACCAGCCGGTGTTCGATCCGGTTGCCGTCGCGGACCGAGAGCCGACCACTGATCCCGAGGTCACGGTCCAGCCATGAGTTCAGCCAGGCGCCGCCGTAAGGCTGCAGCGCGACCACCTGCCAACCTGCGACGACGCGGTCCGGGTGCTGTTTGACCCGGAGATTGGGGCTGTCGGTGTGGCCCCCGACGACCCGGAACGGCGCGGCAGCGTCGGCGCCCTCGGTGTTCCAGGTCACCAGCGAGCCCGCCCGCACCGTGAAGAACTTCCCGTTGTCAGGCCAGGCTTCCGTCTCGGAAAGCTCGGTGAATCCCGCGTCGCGCAGGCGTTGCGCAGCGGTGGCGCAGACGTGAAACGGCGACGGCGACGCGTCGATGAACTCGCACATGCTCTGGGCGCTGGCTGCCATATCTCTATCTTGACCGGGATTTCATCGCGGGCCGCGTTAGGGTCGACCTTGTGCCCGCACCACAGCCCCAGCCAGTCCTGGCCCCGCTGACGCCGGCCGCCGTGTTCATGGTCGCCACGATCGACGAGGGCGGCGAGGCGGTTGTTCACGACACCCTGACCGACATCTCAGGTCTGGTGCGCGCCATCGGCTTCCGCGATCCGGCCAAACACCTGTCGGCGATCGTGTCGATCGGGTCCGACGCCTGGGACCGGTTGTTCGCCGGCCCCCGGCCCGCCGAGTTGCACCCGTTCGTGCCGTTGGACGGCCCGCGCCATCGCGCTCCGGCAACCCCGGGCGACCTGTTGTTCCACTTGCGCGCGGAGTCGATGGACGTGTGCTTCGAGCTCGCCACCAAATTCGCCGAGTCCCTGGCCGGCGCCGTCACCATCGTCGACGAGGTGCACGGCTTCAAGTTCTTCGACAACCGCGATCTGATGGGCTTCGTCGACGGCACCGAGAACCCGAACGGCCCGGTGGCCGTCAATGCCAGCCAGATCGGCGACGAGGACCCCGATTTCGCCGGGGGCTGCTATGTCCACGTGCAGAAGTACGTGCACGACATGAGCTCGTGGAATTCGTTGTCCACGGAGGAACAGGAGCGGGTGATCGGCCGCACCAAGCTCGATGACATCGAACTCGATGACGCGGTCAAGCCACCCAATTCACATGTGGCGTTGAATGTGATCGAGGACGACGAGGGAAACGAACTCAAGATCATCCGGCACAACATGCCCTTCGGCGAGATCGGCAAGGGCGAGTTCGGCACGTACTACATCGGCTATTCCCGCACACCGTCGGTCACCGAGCGAATGCTGAACAACATGTTCATCGGAGATCCGCCCGGCAACACCGATCGCATCCTGGATTTCTCCACCGCTCTCACCGGAGGACTGTTCTTCACCCCCACCATCGATTTTCTGGATGATCCTCCGCCGCTGCCCGCCTCTGACGACGAGGCGGCCGCAGCGGAAGCTCCACCGGCTCAGGGCCACCGCGACGGCTCGCTCGGCATCGGCAGTCTGAAAGGAATCCCGCAATGAACAACCTGTACCGCGAGCTCGCCCCGATCACCGAGTCCGCCTGGGCCGAGATCGAACTCGAGGCCAGCCGGACCTTCAAGCGGCACATCGCCGGAAGGCGCGTGGTCGATGTCAGCGAGCCCGGCGGTCCGGTCACCGCGGCAATCAGCACCGGTCATCTGGTCGACGTCAACCCGCCCGGTGACGGTGTGGTGGCGCACCTGCGCGACTCGAAGCCGCTGGTGCGGCTGCGCGTACCGTTCACGGTGTCGCGCACCGCAATTGACGATGTCGAGCGCGGCGCCCAGGACTCCGACTGGGATCCGGTCAAGGATGCCGCCAAGAAGCTGGCATTCGTCGAGGATCGGGCGATCTTCGAGGGCTACCCCGCGGCCTCGATCGAAGGCATCCGCAGTTCCAGCTCCAACCCGGCGCTGGCGCTGCCCGACGATGCCCGCGAGATTCCCGACGTGATCGCCCAGGCACTGTCCGAACTACGGCTGGCCGGTGTCGACGGGCCGTACTCAGTGCTGCTGTCGGCGGCGACCTACACCAAGGTCAGCGAGACCACCGCGCACGGGTACCCGATCCGTGAGCACCTGAGCCGGCTGGTGGACGGCGAGATCATCTGGGCCCCGGCGATCGACGGCGCGTTCGTATTGTCCACCCGCGGTGGCGATTTCGATCTGCAGCTGGGCACTGACGTGTCGATCGGCTACCTGTCCCACGACGCGGAGAGCGTGCAGCTGTACCTGCAGGAGACCCTGACGTTCCTGGCCTACACGGCCGAGGCGTCCGTCGCCCTCACGGCGTAGATGTGCCGCGCTGCGGGTGCCGTGTAGAGGCCGACACGGCACCCGCGGGGTGCGCAGTGCTCACACTCGTGGTGGCACTTGGGGTGTCACCGTGCGATATAGAATTGCTCACTTCACACGAAAGTTTTCCAACAGCAATCGCTGGAACGCACGATCGTCAGTGAGTTCATCTCGACTGAGCGGGTGCTTCCAATAGAAATTTACTAGCCGACGTAACGCAATTCCTTCCGGCGTGAACGCCGCACCGGGAAGTTTTATCGCCACATCGCCCTGAAGTACGAGGACTATCGTATTCGGATCATCCGCGGCAGTCCTGCCAGGGACCGCGTCGGTAACATCGACTACTTGATCCCACGTACCAACTCGCGGCGAGACACCTCCGGCATTCACGACAAATCCGTCTGGACTCAATTGCAGACGATAAATGCCGCCAGTTCGCAGTATTCTCCAGAGAATCGGGAGACACACGATCACTAACATTCCGCTGAGATACGGAAGGATAAACCGAGTTTCACTCGGCACAGGTATATGAATCCTGCCGAATGGAAAAAGAGTGGCAAACAGCACGCCTGCCACAGCAGCACCCAGGATCCCGATGATCGCGGGGAGTTCGATACCCCGATCTGGGCGAATCGTCGTGCCTCCTGCCCCCCATTCACCACGCGGAGTTACTCTGCCAGGAATCACTTTCAAGAGCGGCACCGAAAATCCGAGGCACGCCAGCGCAAAACCGAACGAAACTATAGCTGTGAGATACTCTCCGCGCATTACGGCAACCACAGTCCAGACGGAAGCCAGACTTCCTGTAGCACCAAACAGCAGTGCGCCGAGAATCGCCAAAGCACTGACTTTCATTTCGGACACACGAGATTTCCCACGACGCCTCCGACATAGCCGAAAGTCCATGCACCGGCCAAGTCGCCCATGAATGCCCCGACAGGGGCCAGCATCGGTAGGCCCATGGCTGTCACTGCTGCGGCGCCCGCAGGACCTCCAAAGTAGCTACCGGCAATGCCAGCCGCGCCGGACATTGCCGTCACACAGGCCTCGTGCACATTCTGAACCGAGTTGAGGTCGTACAGCATTGTTGCGACACCGACCGCTGGACCGCCAAACTTTGAACCCAGCTTTACGTTGTCGAGCGCGTCAGCGCTCAACATCGGGATACCCCTACCGGCCTGCTTTTCCAAGCCAGAAAATGACGCTCCCGCCGCCGTCAGAGCAGGATGGGTGAAAAAGGTGTCGGGAAATATGCCGGGTTGAGCTCCCGGTTCGGTGGCTCCACCGAGACAGTTGCCATCGGCATCTTTCGCGATTGAAATTTGCGTACCGTTCGCCCAAGTAATGTCGGTTCGTGTGCTGCCGTCGTCATTGTGATACGTGTAAGTATCCGAAATAAGATTCCCATTCTTGTCGGTGTGCTCCACCTTGATCGTCCCCTCCGGAAACGTTCGATACGCCACCGATCCACCATATTCTGTTATAACCTGACTGCTGCCGTCTAACATCGTAAGAGTCGTAATTTTGTTTCCGAGATTGTCTTCGGTTTCGGACCGTTCCCGGACAGTTGTTGCCATATCGCCGGCCCGGGTAATGTCCTGCAGCGTCTTGCCGTCAGGAGTCCTCGGGTCCGGTACTTCGTCGCCTGGCCTGGGCGGCACGACCCTCGGACCCGGTATCTGTACATCGTTGAACGCTCCGCCTGCCTCGTGCCCCGTTCGAGCGAGTAGCAGCTTCTGAGCAGTTTCCTGATCTGCGTCACCGACGGCAGCCAGTAATCGGTTGATCTCCGACTGCGCAGCTTCCGCTTGCCTTTGAAGATCAGCAGCCTTTGCTGCCGACATTCCAGCCGGGTCGATTAGCACCACCCACTGGTCGGTGACATTCAGTTCGCCTTTATCAATTTCGTCGGCCTCCCGAAGGAGTTCCGTTCGGGCTTTCCCTATCAACCCACCACCTCTTGCGAGCGCATCGGCGACAGCCTCGGTGTAATTCTGGAAGTGCGAGGCACGCTCAGTCGCTTTACCGAACATTCCGGTTGCGGCGCCGTGTGCGTCGCCTGACCATGTACGCGACTCCGGCAGTCGGTCACACCCGTCATCGAGATTGCGCACTGCCTGATACACCGCGGCACCAGCTGAACTGACGGACTTGGAAGCGACTTGTAGAGAATCCGGGTTCCAGGAAGTCAATCGCGAACGCGACGGCAACATGATCTAAAACAGGCCCTTGAAGCCGCGGGCAAGATCGTTGTCATCGACTTCGTACCGATCTCCGGCTCCACGGACTAACACTCCGATCGCGCCAACATCGTTGGCAATGTCAGCGAGCACTTGATCCAGATGCCCACCGACTTCGCGGGTCATCCACTGCGTCATCGAACCCGGCAGTCCATCAGCCGCTGCGCTGGCCGTCAGCCCAGCGTCGGACTCCCGTATTGCAGCCGCCGCAGTATCTACCTGTGCCGCAAACCCCCGGAGAAGGTCCGGATTGACTAACACTTGTCCCCCATAAGGTGTTTCACATCCAGCGGTGCTTCGCAGCACACAAACGTCCAGATGAATCTAACACCGCGCGCGTGGAGGTTATCGCACCAAAAGTAGCGAACAGCTAGACCGAGAGAACCGCGTCGAGCGCGGAGTAGAACAGCCCGAGCCCGTCATCGGACGGGCCGGTCAACGCCTCGGTGGCATGTTCGGGATGCGGCATCAGGCCGACCACGCGACGATTCTCCGAGCACACGCCGGCGATGCCGCGCATCGATCCGTTGAGGTTCTCGCGGTAGCGGAACACCACGCGGTCCTCGCCCTCGAGTTCGTCGAGCACGGCCTCGGAGGCGACATACCGGCCCTCGCCCGACTTGAGCGGGATCAGCAGGTCGGCACCCGCGTCGTACCGGGTGGTCCAGGCGGTGGTGTTGGACGCGACCTCCAGCCACACGTCGCGGCAGATGAAGTGCAGGCCGGCGTTGCGAGTCAAGGCCCCGGGCAGCAGCCCGGCCTCGCACAGCACCTGGAAGCCGTTGCAGATACCGAGGACGGGCATACCCTTGCCGGCAGCTTCCACGACCGACCCCATCACGGGCGCGAACTTCGCGATGGCCCCGCAGCGCAGGTAATCCCCGTAAGAGAAACCGCCGGGGACGACGACAGCGTCGACGCCCTTCAGATCGGCGTCGGCGTGCCACAGGCTAACCGCCTCGGCGCCGGCCAGCCGGACGGCTCGGGCCGCGTCGATGTCGTCGAGCGTCCCGGGGAAGGTGATCACCCCGACACGGGTGGTCACGCGTCCTCCCGGCTCACCGAGAAGTCCTCGATAACGGTGTTGGCCAGCAGAGATTCGGCGATCTCGGCCAGGGTCTCGTCGGCTACGGAGTCGTCGACTTCGAGCTCGAACCGCTTGCCCTGACGGACGTCGGAGATACCACCATGTCCGAGCCGACCAAGTGCCCCGACGATCGCCTGCCCCTGGGGGTCGAGGATCTCCGCCTTGGGCATGACGTGCACAACCACCTTTGCCACGGCGCACACTCTACCGGCACGACCCTATGTAAGCCGTGCACAGTGGGTCGGCCAGCGCATCGAGCACCTGACCGTCCGACGGTGCCGACCACGCGACCTGTGGTGGCGTGCTCGACCACATGGCCAGCTCGACCACCGTGCTGTTGTCCGGATCGGCGATCAGGTACTGGTGCAGGACCCGGGTGTTGCCGAAGTTGATGGCCGCCGCGAACCGCCCGGGCCGGTCGGTGGTGACCGACGTTCCGGCCCCCTGGCAGGTGCGCAGCGCGCCGACCGCGCCCTGCACCACCGCCAGGGCGGTCTGCCCGCCCTGCCACGTGTCCCCGCGCCAGTGGATCACCTGGACGCGCAGTTGCCAGTGCCCGTCGGGGTGGGACACCTCGGATCGGGCCGCCACGGCGTAGTCGCGCGGGTCTCCGGGGATCGGCGGTGACGCGCATTCCTCTTCGAAGCGGAAGCGTGGGGACACCGCGGTGACGGCCAAGCCCGCCAACCCGGGCCAGCGGTACTCGCGGTTCAACGGGACCTTCGAGGTGGCGACCCACGCCGAGTCCGGGATGCGGTCACACAGCGGCGGACAGTCGGCACCGGGGTCCGACCATGCCTGAGGTGGCCCTGCGGCCAGTCCGCAGAGCACGAATGACATCGCCACGATCACCCGCCATATCCCCACCGAGCGCCACAATATAGGTATGCAACTCACGCATTTCGGACATTCGTGCCTACTGGCCAGTATTTCGGACACCACCGTGTTGTTCGACCCGGGCAACTTCTCGCACGGGTTCGAAGGCATCACCGGCCTGTCGGCCATCCTGATCACCCATCAACACCCCGACCACGCCGATACCGCGCGGTTGCCCGCGCTGATCGATGCCAACCCGCAGGCGGCGCTGTACGCCGATCCGCAGACCGCCGCACAGTTGGGTGAACCGTGGCGGGCGGTGCATCCCGGCGACGAGTTCCGGGTCGGCTCACTCAATGTGCGCGGGACCGGCGGCAGGCATGCCGTGATTCACCCGGAAATCCCTGTGATCGACAACATTTCGTACCTGCTGGGCGACGACGAGCATCCGGCCCGGCTGATGCATCCGGGCGACGCGCTGTTCGTCCCCGGCGAACCGGTCGACGTGCTGGCCACCCCGGCGGCCGCGCCGTGGATGAAAATCTCTGAGGCCGTGGACTTCCTGCGAGCGGTGGCGCCGACGCGAGCGGTGCCGATCCACCAGGGCATCATCGAGCCCAACGCGCGCGGGATCTATTACGGGCGGCTGGCCGAGATGACCAGCACCGACTTCCAGGTGCTCACCGAGGAAAACGGCACCCAATTCTGATTCACGCGATATCCCCGGCCGCACCCCGCCCGGCGGCTCGACCCGAGAAGATGCAGCCACCCAGGAAGGTGCCTTCCAGGGACCGGTAGCCGTGTACTCCGCCGCCGCCGAAACCCGCCGCCTCACCCGCGGCGTACAGGCCGGGGAACGCGGTGCCGTCGTCCGTGAGCACCCGCGAGTCCAGGTCGGTTTCCAACCCGCCCAGGGACTTTCGGGTCAGGATGTGCAGTTTGACGGCGATCATCGGCCCGGCCTTCGGGTCGGTGAGGCGGTGCGGGGCGACGACGCGGCTGAACCGGTCACCGAGATAGTTGCGGGCCGCCCGGATCGCGGTGACCTGCCCGTCCTTGGTGAATTTGTTGACCACCTCGCGGTCACGCGCCGTCACCTCGGCGGCCACGGTGGCGTAGTCGAGTTCCAGGACGTCCGGCACGTCGTTCATCGCGGCGACCAGTTCTCTCAGCGAACGCGCGCTGACGAAGTCCACGCCCCGATCGACGAACGCCTGCACGGGGGCGGGCGCGCCGGGACGTACGCGCGACAGCACGTCACGCACGCTGCGCGAGGTGAGGTCTGGGTTCTGTTCCTGCCCGGACAGCGCGAACTCCTTGGCGATGATCCGCGCGTTGAGGATGAACCAGGTGTAGCCCTGCCCGGTGCGGCAGATGTGTTCGAGCGTGCCGAGGGTGTCGAAGCCGGGGTACAGGGGCCCCGGAAGCCGTTTCCCGTTGGCGTCCAACCACAATGACGACGGCCCGGGCAGGATGCGGATGCCGTGGTCGGGCCAGATCGGGTCGTAGTTGGTGATGCCTTCGGTGTAGTGCCACATCCGGTCGCTGTTGATGACGTGCGCACCGGCGGTCTCGGCGATGCCGATCATGCGGCCGTCGACGTGGGCGGGGACACCACTGAGCAATTGCTCGGGTACCCGGCCCATGCGCGCGGGCCAGTTCTTGCGGACGAGGTCGTGGTTGCCGCCGATCCCACCGCTGGCCACGATCACCGCGGCGGCGCGGAATTCGAAGTCGCCGACGATGTTTCGTGACGACGGCGCCCCGCGCGGTGCATCGGAGGGCTCCAGTACGGCGCCCCGGACCCCGACAACGGCACCCTCAGAGACGATGAGTTCGTCGACGCGGTGCCGGTGGGCGAACCGCACCCGCGGTTCGCCGAGCAATCGGCGGGCGAAGACGTCGACGATCGCCGGACCGGTGCCCCAGGTGATGTGGAAGCGCGGCACCGAATTTCCGTGCCCCAGCGCCCCGTAACCGCCCCGCTCGGCCCACCCGACCAAGGGGAAAGTCTGCAAACCCCTGGCCCGCAACCAGCTGCGCTTCTCGCCCGCGGCGAAATCGACGTAGGCGTGTGCCCACTCCCGCGGCCAGTGGTCCTCGGGACGGTCGAAACCCGCGGTGCCCAGCCAGTCCTGCAGGGCCAGCTCCTGGCTGTCACGGATGCCGAGCCTGCGCTGTTCGGGACTGTCTACGAAGAACAATCCGCCGAACGACCAGAACGCCTGCCCACCCAGATTGGCGGCGTTCTCCCGATCCACTATCAGCACACGATGCCCGCGCTCGACCAACTCGCATGCGGCGACCAGACCGGCGAGACCCGCCCCCACGACAATGACATCGGCGTCTGCCATGAGACGCAAGACTAGCGCTAGTCAGGCGGCGTCGGTCAGTACCGAAAATCCTCGCCACCGGTAGACGGTGGGCACGCACTCGTGCAGCAAAGCCAGATCGATCGCGTCGAGCATGGCCTGCCTGGGGCCGGACCTGCGCAGGTGCCGGGCAGCGACCGCGACCCGCACGATGCCTTCGCGTCGCGCGGTGCGTTCGGCGGCCAGCACGACGGTGCGGCACCACCACGGCTCGGACAGGAAACCTTCGCCGATACCGACCACCCGCGCCCGCGTCGTGGTCTGGCGGACCAGGTCGGTGATGCCGTTCAGATCGGCGAGCAAACGAAAGCCGTTGCGCGGCAAGGCGGTCACCGTGCCCTGCGACACGGTCCAGCCCGGAGCGGCAAACAACCGGGTGCGCAGGCCCAGGTGTTCGAGCACCCGGTCGGCGCCCATCAGCCGCAGATTGGCCTCATGCGCGGGCAGTGACGCGAACTCGCCGCGCCGCTTCTTGGTCGCGGCTTCGTCGTAGCCGTGCAGGACGACGGCGTCACCGGCGCTGCGCCGCCGGGCCAGCCATTCGACGGTCTCGGCGTCGCGATCTAACCGGTATCCACCCTTGAGCCGCGGCGCCACCATCATCGAGGCGGGCACGCCGCGGGCATCGAGTTCGGCGCAGAACGACTCGACATCAGCCATCGTGCGATCGCTGATCTGCGATATCGAGACGATGAGTTGTCCGGTCACGCTGCCAGTGTGGCAACGTCACATGTCGGGACGGTGTCGAACACTCTGACACCGAATGTCTATTCGGCTAGACCCGTCGTCAGGCCGGCAGGACCGCTTCGATGGCCTCGATGACCTCGGGCGCATCGGGTTCGGTGCGGGGCCGGAACCGGGCGGCCACGGTACCACCCGGGGCCAGCAGGAACTTCTCGAAGTTCCACTGGATGTCGCCGGCCTCACCTGCCGCGTCGGCGGCCTGGGTCAGCTCGGCGTAGAGCGGGTGGCGGTCGACGCCGTTGACGTCGGTCTTGGCCAGCAAGGGGAACGTGACGCCGTAGGTGGTCGAGCAGAACGTCTGGATCTCTTCGGCGGTGCCCGGCTCCTGGCCCATGAACTGGTTACAGGGCACCCCGACGACGGTCAGCCCGCGCGCGGCGTAATCCTGGGCGAGCTTCTCCAGCGCGGTGTACTGCGGCGTCAGACCACATTTGGAGGCCACGTTGACCACCAGGACTGCACCGCTTGCCAACTCGGCCAGCGTGGTCGGCTTGCCGTCGAGGGTGGTCAGCGGGATGTCGTTGAGGCTCATCGCCCCGACGCTACCGGACCTACTCGTCGAACAGGATCTGGGCCAGACCCTGCACCTTGGTGATCGGGTCCCCGGTGGTGTCGATCGCGTCGTTGAGCCAGAGCATCGAAAAACCGTGCACCAGAGACCAAGCCGCCAACGCGGCACCGGCCGGGTCGGCGGCCGCCTTGGGGTCGGCCAGGGTGCCGACGCCGCGGTTCAGTTCGGCTCCGGCCGCCGCGGCGGCGGCGACGAGGCCGGGGTCGGTGTCGTCGTAGAGCGATTTGTCGAACATCACCTCGTAGTGGCCGGGGTGGTCGAGCGCGAAGCGCACATAGGCCTTGGCGGCGTCGATGAACTGCGGCCTGGCCTCGGTCAGCGCCGCGGCAAGCAGCTGGAATCCTTCGGTGGCGAGTGCGGTGAACAGCCCGCGCCGGTCGGTGAAGTGATGTGCGGGGGCGGCGTGGGAGACGCCCGCGGCGCGCGCGAGTTCGCGCAGCGAGATGCCGTCGGCGCCACGTTCGGAAACCAGGGTGGCGGCCTGCGCGAGGATCACGGCCTTGAGGTCGCCGTGGTGATAGCCCATGCGGCCATCCTAAACGCACATCTTGACAACGCCTAGATCGAGCGTAGCGTGGCGATCTAGACAGCGACAAGATTGGAGTCCGCGGTGGCCGTCCCTCTCACACTGATCCTGGGCAGCGTTGCGGCCCGGGCGATCGGCCTGCTCGGCGTGGACTACGTCGACAGCTGGCCCGCGGCGATCGCGGTCGGGCTGGCCGCGATGTTCGTCATGACCGGCGTCGCACACTTCGTCAATCCGCTACGGCGCGACATGATCGCGATCGTGCCGCCTCCGCTACCCGCGGCCGGACTGCTGGTGACGGTCACCGGCGTGCTGGAACTCGCCGGCGCAGCCGGACTGCTCTACCCGCCGACCCGGGTGGCGGCGGCGGTGTGCCTGTTCCTGCTCATGCTGGCGATGTTCCCCGCAAACGTCTACGCCGCCAGGATGCCGAACCCGCCCAAGTCGATGACCTCGCGGTTAAGTGTCCGGACCGCCGAAGAGGCTGTCTACCTGGCCGCTGCCGTAGTTGTCGCTGTCGGCGGCAGCTAGCAGCCAGGCGTACTGAAAGGCGGCTTCCTTCCACCGCTCGTAGCGTCCGGACAGGCCGCCGTGGCCGGCCACCATCTCGGTCTTGAGCAGCACGGGGTGCCCGTCGGTCTTCGTATGGCGCAGCGCCGCAACCCATTTGGCCGGCTCGACGTAATACACCCTGGTGTCGTTGAGGGAGGTCATCGCCAGGATCGCCGGATAGTCCTGCGCCGCCACATTCTCATACGGCGTGTAGGCCTTCATATAGCGGTAGACCTCGGGGTCCTCCAACGGATTTCCCCACTCATCCCACTCGGTCACCGTCAGCGGCAATGATGGATCCAGAATGGTGGTCAGCGCATCGACGAACGGCACCTGCGCCAGGATGCCGGCAAACAACTCCGGGGCCATGTTGGCCACCGCCCCCATCAACAGCCCACCGGCGCTGCCGCCGAGGGCCACCAGATTCTGCGGGCGGGTCACGCCGCCGTCGATGAGATGCCTTGCCGCCGCGATGAAGTCGGTGAACGTATTCGTCTTCTCCAGCAGCTTGCCGTGCTCGTACCACGGCCGGCCGAGCTCGCCGCCGCCGCGCACATGCGCGATCACGAACACCATGCCCCGGTCCAACAACGACAACCGGGCAATCGAGAACCGCGGATCCTCACACGACTCGTAGGCGCCGTAGCCGTAGAGCAACGTCGGCGCCGGGAACTGCAACCCGGCCCGGTGGATGATCGAGATCGGGACCTGCTCCCCATCGGGCGCGGTCGCCCAATCCCGCCGCTCCACATAGTCTTCCGGCCGGTAGCCGCCGAGCACCGGCTGCTCGCGCAGCAGCGTGCGCTCACCCGTGGCGAGGTCCAGGTCGTAGATCCGGGCCGGGGTGATGAACGAGGTCGCACCGATGCGCAGCTTCGGGGTGGACCAGTTCGGATTGCCACCCATCCCCGCGGCGGTCAGCTCTGAATCGAAGGTCAGTTCCTCGCGCGTGCCGTAGCCGTCGGCAGTCAGCGGCCACAGCGCCATCTTCGGCAATGCCTCGCTGCGGTAACTGATCACGAGGAATCCGTCGAACGCGTCGACGCCGTCCAGACGCACATCCGACCGATGCTCGATCAGGGTGCGGAAATCGCTCGGATCGCTGACCGGAGCCTCCACCAACATGAAGTTCTCGGCACCGTCGTTGTGCAGGATCAGGAAGCGGTCCTCACCCCCGACCACGGCGTGCTCGACGGAGTACTCCACCAGATCGCGCCGCTCCCACACCGTGGTGAGCTCGGCCGTCGGGTCGTTCGCGTCGACATAGGCGACCTCGGTGGTGACGGCACTGCCCGACGCCACGAACAGGTACTTGTCGCTGCGGCTGCGGCCGATCGCGACCCAGAACCGTTCGTCGGGTTCGTGATACACCTTCTCCGACGGCAGACCCGACGCCAGTCGGTGCCGCCATACGGTGTCGGGCCGCCAGGCATCGTCGACGGTGGTGTAGTACAGCGTGCGGCTGTCGGCGGCCCAGGTGCCGCCGGCGCCGATCCCGGTGATCGTGTCGTCGTACAGCTCGCCGGTGCGTAAATCCTTGAACTTCAACGTGTATCGCTCGTCGCCAAGGACATCGACGGAGTAGGCCAGGATATTGCCGTCCAGGCTCACCGTGGCCGCACCGAGCGAGAAGTACTCGTGGCCGTCGGCCTCGGCGTTCTCGTCGAGCAGGATCTGCTCACCGGGGATCTCCGCGTCGCCGTCGAGCTCGGGCGGCGTCCAGTCGTCTGGGTCGTCGATCGGGCACCGGCAGTGCACCGCGTACTGCTTGCCCTCGAAGCTGCGTGCGTAGTACCACCAGCCATTGCGGCGCATCGGCACCGAAAGATCGGTCTCCTTGGTGCGGGCCTTGATCTCGTCGAAGATCTTCTGCCGCAACGGCTCCAGATGGGCGGTGGAGGCGTCGGTGTAGGCGTTCTCGGCTTCCAGGTGCGCGATCACCTCAGGGTTTTCCTTGTCGCGCAACCATTCGTACGGGTCGATGAACACGTCGCCGTGATGTTCGCGGCGATGATTGCCGCGCTTGGCGACCGGGGGCTGCACGGACTGGGTCATGCGCCGATCCAATCGTCGAACCGCAGGCCCGAAATCCGTTCGTACGCCTCGATGTAGCGGTCCCGGGTGGCCGCCACGATCTCCTCGGGCAACGGCGGCGGCGGGGTGTCGCCGTGCCGGTCCCAGCCGGAGTCAGGCCCGGTCAGCCAGTTGCGGACGAACTGCTTGTCGAAGCTGTCCTGCACCACACCCTGCTGATAGTTCTCGGCGCGCCAGTACCGGGACGAGTCCGGGGTGAACACCTCATCGGCCAGCACCACGTTGCCGTGCTCGTCGACACCGAACTCGAACTTGGTGTCGGCGATGATGATGCCCTTTGTCAGCGCATGATCGGCACCTTGGATGTAGGTCTGCAGCGTGCGTTCCTTCAGCTGGTTGGCCAGCACCGGACCGACCAGCTCGATCACGTGGTCGAACGAGATGTTCTCGTCATGCTCGCCGATGTCGGCCTTGGTGGCCGGGGTGAACAGCGGCTCGTCGAACTTGCTCGCCTCGCCCAGCCCCGGCGGCAGCGGGATACCGCACACCGAACCCGAGGCCTGGTAGTCCAGCAGCCCCGAACCGGTCAGATAGCCGCGCGCCACACACTCCACCGGCAGCATCTTCAGTTGCTTCACCACCAGCGCGCGACCCAGCACGTGTTCGGGGATGCGCGCGTCATCCGGCGGCCCGGCCAGGTGGTTGGGCGCGCTGATCAGGTCGAAGAAGAACACGCTCATCGCAGTCAGGATCCGGCCCTTGTCCGGGATCTGCGAGTCGAGAACGTAGTCGTAGGCCGAGATGCGGTCGGTCGCCACGAACAGCAGGTGCTCGTCGTCGACGCGGTACAACTCGCGGACTTTGCCGCTGGCCAGGTGCTGGTAGTCGGACAGAGCAGGGCGCATTGGGCCAGCCTATGTGTTGGGATCGGTCTCATGAGATCGCGGTACCTGCCCTATGCCAGCAGACCCGGCCGCTTGTTGGCCCAGTTGTTCAGCGACGTGGCCGTCATCACCTGGATCGCGGTGTGGATCTTGGTCGGGTTCGCGGTGCATTCGGCGGTGGCGACCATCGCCGAGGTCGGCAGGCAGGTCCAGAGCGGGGCCAACGGGGTTGCTGACAATCTGGGCTCCGCTGGTGACAGCACGGACAATGTCCCGCTGATCGGCGACACCTTGAGCAAGCCCCTGCGCGCCGCCAGCGACGCGGCCCTCGACATCGCCGGTGCGGGCGCAAACCTGGACAGCACGGCGAGCTGGCTGGCCTGGGTGCTGGCCCTGGCGGTGGCCGCCGCGCCGATCCTCTTCGTGGCCATGCCCTGGCTGTACCTGCGGGTGCGGTTCTTCCGGCGCAAGTGGACGGCCATCACCCTGGCCTCGACCTCAGCCGGTGAACAGTTGCTCGCTCTACGGGCGCTGGCCAACCGACCGCTGACCAAGCTCACCGCGGTCTCCGATGACCCCGTGGGCGCTTGGCGCAGTCAAGATCAGCAGGCGATTCGCGGCCTGGCAGCCCTGGAATTGCGCTCGGCCGGCATGCGCCTGCGCCGCTTCGAGTGATTTGTGCACCGCTCGTAACGCTCACCGTTACCGGAGGTGCACAAATCACTCGTGGGGGAACCCTTTGACATGTGACTCCGTCGAATCTGCATGCTCGAGGACTTCTTGCGCGACCATGACGGCGTCATCACTCTTGCTCAAGCCGAGGAAGCAGGCTTGTCGCGCCAGGCTGTGTACCGGCGAGTTCAATCCGGCCGCTGGCTGCGCTGCTCACGGGGCGTCTATTTCGCCGACGATCGACCGTTCACCGATGCCGCACGAACCAGGGCTGCGGTCTGGTCACTGGGCTCCAACGCAACGGCCAGCGGACTCGCTGCGGCGTGGTGGCTCGGGGTCACGAAGTATGCACCCGAAATCATCGAGGTCACTGTTCCGAAGGTCAGCAATTTCCGGCAGAGGCACGCCGTCAAACTCCGGCGGCGCGACCTCGACCCCCGCGACATCGTGGAGCGCCGTGGGCTACGGGTGACCGCGCTACCGCTGACGGTCGTGGAGGCCGCCGCTCGCCGTGGTGGCGGCGCCAAGCTGATGGACACCGCGTTGCAACGCCACACCGAGCTGCCTGACCTCTGGCGGGCCCATGTGCGGAACAAGGGCAGGCACGGCTCCCCCGCCGCCCGGATATTGCTCATCGCCGCGGCCGACGGGGCCCGCTCGGAGGCCGAACGGCTGCTGGTCAAGCTGCTCAAACAAGCCGGCATCACGGGTTGGAAGGCCAACTACCGCCTCGGCCGGTACGTGGTCGACGTGGCCTTCCCCGCCGCCAAACTCGCGATCGAAACCGACGGCTGGGCATTCCACAGCGATCAGGAGGACTTCCAGAAAGACCGCGTCAGGCAGAACGAAATCGCGCTGATGGGCTGGCAGGTGCTGCGATTCACCTGGCTCGATCTCACCGAGTATCCGGAGCGAGTGATCGCCGAGATCAGGTTCGCTATCGAGTGCCGCTCAACCGCCGCAGCCAGCTTCCGAACGGGTGCCGCACGGTGACCGACCCCATCCGGGCGCGGCCGCGCACGATGAGATGCAGCTGATCGGACGGTGGGCTGGTGCGGACATTGGCGGTGACGCTGCCCGCGACCGCCTCGACGCCGTTGACATCGGCGGTCGCCGACGCGGGCACGATCAGCTCGGTCGAGCTGCAGTAATCATCCAGAACGATCTCCACCACCGGCCCGGGCAGCGCCGCCGAGGTGAAGTCGAGGGTGGTGCTGCACAACCGGCTTTTCACATGCAGCACTGGCGCCACCGTCCACCGCCCGCGCCGGACGATCGATGACATCCACCCCCGCAGCTCCTCCGGTGGCGCACCCGGCGTCTGTACCGCCGGCACCGTCATCGGCAGATCCGCGACTACTGCGCCCAACTCACCGCGAGTGCGCGCGGCCAGTGCGGCGTCGTAGCGCTCGCTGAACTCGTCGAGCGTGATCATGCCCTCGGCGACCGCGCGTTCGAGCAGTTGTCCCACCTTGGCGCGCTCGGCGTCTGAGACTCGGAGATGGTCATTCGGGCCGGAGTCCATGTCCCGAGGTTAGGCGAATTCCGCCACCAGATGCCGGATGCCGGTGTGGCGGTTGCTGCGGGTCCACTCGACGGGCTTGACCAGACGAGCCGACGAGAACCGCGACAGCAGCTCCTCGAACAGCACCCGAAGTTCCAGCCGGGCCAGGTTGGCGCCGAGGCAGTAGTGGATACCGTAGCCGAAACCCAAGTGGGGATTGGGTTTACGCGTGATGTCGAAAACGTCCGGCTGCTCGAACACCAGCGGATCGCGGTTCGCCGACCCTTCCCAAACCTGGACCTTCTGCCCGGGTTCGATGTCGCAACCGCCCAAAGTCACGGCGCGGGTCGCGGTCCGGCGCTTGGACGGTGACGGTGAGGTCCAGCGCACCATCTCCTCGATCGCCGTGGGCAGTTCGGTGAGATCGGCACGCAACAACGCCAGCTGCGAAGGGTTTTCGATCAGCGCCAGCAGCCCGCCCGCGACCGCGTTGCGGGTGGTCTCAGCGCCCGCGCTGAACAGCAGGCTGAAGAACAGGTACAGCTCCAAATCAGACAGCGCCGCGGCTTCGTCTTCGCGGAATGCGTTGGCCACCACCGAGAGCATGTCGTCGCCGGGCTCGGCACGTTTGGCCGCGATCAATTCGGATCCGTAGGTGTACATCCGGGAGCCGGCCTCCTCGGGCGACAACTGCGCCAGAGCTGCCGACCGGGAGCCGCCGAAGTCGAACTGCGGCTCGATCGCCTGGAACAGCCAATGCCGTTCGGATTCAGGCACTCCCAGCAGGATGCAGATCATCTGCATGGGCAGTTCGGCGGCCACGTCGACCAGGAAGTCGAACGGTTCTCCCGCCACCACGTCGTCGAGCAGCCTCCGGGTCCGGGCCCGCAGATCGTCTTCGACCCGCCGGATCATCCGTGGCGTCAGCCCGGAGCTGACCAGGCGGCGGATCTCGGAGTGCCGCGGGTCGTCCATCATGTTGAGCACCTGCCCGGCGATGGACAGGTCCTGCAGCAGGGTGCCGCCGAATGGCCGGGTGCCGCCGGTCACCGAGGAGTAGGTCTCCGCATCACGCAGTACCGCAAGGGTTTCGGCGTGGGTGGCCACCGACCAGAAGCCCTCGCCGTCCGGCGTATGTTCGGTCGCCGAGTGCCAGTACACCGGGGCTTCGCGACGATGCGCGGCGAACAACTCGTGCGGGAAACCCGACGCGAAGTTGTCCAGGTCGGTGAAGTCGGCCGCCAAACTCACAAGATGGCGCCCGAGGTGTACTTGGCGGCTTCGGGGTAGCGGCTGACCAGTTCGTCGACGGCGGCGACGACGCCGTCCACCTGGGCGCCTGCGGCTCCGGTGAAGGCCTGCTTGTCGGCCAGCGCGGCTTCCAGGGCGGCCCGGTCCAGCGGCAGCCGCGGGTCGGCGGCCAGCCGGTCGAGCAGGTCCGGCTCACGCCCCTGCTCGCGCATCGCCAAGGCGACGGCGACGGCGTGTTCCTTGATCACCTCGTGCGCGGTTTCGCGGCCCACGCCGGCGCGCACCGCGGCGATCAGGATGCGGGTGGTGGCCAGGAACGGCAGGTAGCGGTCCAGCTCGCGCTGGATCACCGCCGGGTAGGCGCCGAACTCGTCGAGCACGGTCAGGAAGGTCTCGGTCTGCCCGTCGATGGCGAAGAACCCGTCGGGCAGCGCGACGCGACGCACCACCGAGCAGAAGACGTCACCCTCGTTCCACTGCGCTCCGGCCAGTTCGGCGGCCATCGACGCGTACCCGCGCAGCACCACCTGCAGGCCGTTGACCCGCTCGCACGACCGGGTGTTCATCTTGTGCGGCATGGCCGAGGAGCCGACCTGCCCGGGCGCGAAGCCCTCGGTGACCAGCTCGTGACCGGCCATCAGCCGGATGGTGTGCGCCAGCGAGGACGGCCCGGCACCCACCTGCACCAGCGCCGAGAGCACGTCGTGGTCCAGCGAGCGCGGGTACACCTGCCCGACGCTGGTGAAAACGTCTGTGAATCCCAGGAATTGGGCGACACGCCGTTCCAGTTCGGCGAGTTTCGCGGTGTCCCCGTCGAACAGATCGAGCATGTCCTGGGCCGTGCCCATCGGGCCCTTGATGCCGCGCAGCGGGTAGCGGTCGATCAGCTCACGCAGGCGGGTCAGGGCCACCAGGGTCTCTTCGGCCGCCGAGGCGAACCGCTTGCCCAGCGTGGTGGCCTGCGCGGCCACGTTGTGCGAGCGGCCTGCCATCACCAGATCGCGGTAGACGACCGAGCGTTCGGCCAGCCGGGCCACCACGGCGACACCGTGGGAGAACACCAGTTCCAGGGAGCGACGGATCTGCAGCTGCTCGACGTTCTCGGTGAGGTCGCGGCTGGTCATGCCCTTGTGGACGTGCTCGTGGCCGGCCAGGGCGTTGAACTCTTCGATGCGGGCCTTGACGTCGTGGCGGGTGACGCGCTCGCGCGCCGCGATCGACGCGAGGTCGACGTTCTCCAGCACCCGCTCGTAGTCCTCGACCACGCCGTCGGGCACGGCGACACCCAGCTCGGCCTGCGCACGCAGCACGGCGAGCCAGAGTCGGCGTTCGGCGACGATCTTGGCCTCCGGCGACCAGATCGCGACCATTTCGTCGCTGGCGTAGCGGTTGGCCAGAACATTCGGGATCGTCACGAACACACAGCTTACGGCCCGCGCGGGGGGACCAATGAGACAGTGGACGGATGTACTTCGTCGGACTCGACCTCGCGTGGGGCGAGAAGAACCAGACGGGCGTGGCCGCCATCGACTCCGGTGGGCGGGTCCTTCACGTCGGTGTGGCCCAGGACGACGACGAAATCGCGGCGACGATAGAGCCGTACGTCAGCGGTGACTGCCTGGTCGCCATCGATGCACCGCTGATCGTCAAGAATCCGACGGGGCACCGGCCGTGTGAGCGGGATCTCAACCGGGACTTCCAGCGGTTCGACGCGGGGGCACGCCCGGCGTTCACCGAGCGGCCCGAGTTCAAGCATCCGCGCGGTGCGCGCATCGCCGCTTCGCTGGGGCTCGACATGGATCCATCGTCGTCATCGAACCGGCGCGCGATCGAGGTGTATCCGCATCCGGCGAGCGTGGTGTTGTTCGGACTCGACAAGACCCTGAAGTACAAGCGGGGCTCGTTCGGCGACCGCCAGCGCGAACTGCTGAGGTTGATGACGTTCATCGAGGAGCTGGACACCGCGACGCCGCGACTGCGGGCCAACCGCAATGTCAACTGGGTGGAACTGCGTCGACGGATCGAGGCGGCCACGCGGCCGGGACAACTCGACCGCGACGAGGACCCCGTCGACGCCATGCTGTGCGCCTACACCGCGCTGTACTGGTATCACCGTCCTGAGGACGTGACGATCTACGGCGACTTCGATTCGGGCTACATCGTCACTCCGTCGCTACCCGCCAGCCGGCTGCCCCGGCCACGACCGGCGCCGGTGAGCCAGGCCGCGCCGTCGACGGCTGTCGCCGAATACGCTGCCCGGCGCCCTGACCTGGTGGCTGCCACCGAGCAGTACCTCAAGCTGGTCACCGGCCTGCTCGACGAGGCAGGCATCAACTACCTGAGCATCACGGCCCGGACCAAGAGTGTCGATTCGTTCGCCGCGAAGGCCAACCGTCGGGCGGCCGATGGGACGCCCATGTACAGCGACCCGCTGGTGGAGATCACCGACCAGGTGGGTCTGCGGGTCATCACCTATCTGCGTGCGGACGTCGACGCGGTCGCCAACCTGTTGGCCGAGGAGATGCGGCTGCTGGACGACCAGGACATGGGCCTGCAGACCGCACGTCAGGGCCGGTGGGGGTACGCGAGCCGGCATCTGCTGTTCGGGGTCGAGGGCGAACAGTATCCGGCGTCCATCCAGGTCCGTACCGTCCTGCAGCACGCGTGGGCGGAGTTCGAGCACGACGTGCGGTACAAGGGTTCGGTGCCGGCCGAGCACGTCAGCGAATTGGACCGCCGCTTCACGTTGGCCGCCGGGCTGCTGGAATTGGCCGACCGCGAGTTCACCGAGATCCGGGAACGGCTGCGGCAGACCATGACCGAAGAACAAGAGGTCAAGTTCGCCGAGGCCGCCTCCGACGCACGCATCCCCAGCTCGGTGCTGGCCACCTATCTGGGCAACCGCTTCGCCGATGCCGGCTGGTCACGCACGGACCACTACAGCTGGATCTCGGGGTTGCTGCTCGAGCTCGGCATCACCTCATTGGATGCGCTGAAAGGCGTGCTGGATTCGGTGGACACCGACGAGATCAACCGGTTGATGGACTACCGGTTCCCGCCCGGCGCGGTCCGCCGCCTGGATGACGCGTTGCTCGCCATATTCGAGGACCGCTACATCGCGCTGGACGGCAACGCACATCGGATCCCGTTGCTGCAGAACCGAATCGAAAAGCTGCGAAAAGAGACCTAGGGGGCGTCGCCCAGATGGGTCGGGTCGGTGATGCCCGCGCCGCGGATGCCGAGTTGCCGGTTGATCAGCATGGTGATGCCGAACAGGACGATGCCGGTGGCCACCAGCGCCAGCGCCAGGATGTACTGCTCGGACGGCCGCCCCGAGGTCGGCAGCACCAGGTAGAGCGAGGCGATGAAGCCGATGACGGGCAGCGCGGTCGGAGTCTTGAAGTGCCCGCCCTCTTTTCGCACGTCGCGGCGCAGCACCAGGACCGCGACGTTGACCATCGCGAACACCGCGAGCAGCAGCAGCGAGGTGGTGCCGCCCAGTACCGCGATGGCGTCCTCGGAAGCGAACGTCGACACGTAGAAGATCAGGCAGAACGCCAGCAGGGTGGTGAACATGATTGCCACCCAAGGGGTGTGCCGCCGCGGGTGCACCACACCCAGCACCGGGGGCAGCACGTGCTGGCGTGACATGCCGTAGATCAGGCGGCTGGCCATCAGCATGTTGATCAGCGCGGTGTTGGACACCGCGAACATCGAGATGAACGGCAGGATGTTGTCGATCGGCAGGCCGGGCGCGCCGGCGTGGACCACCTCGACCAACGGGGACTTGCTGGCGGCCAGTGTCCCGACCGGGACCAGCGCGACCGCGATGACCGAGACCAGCACATAGACCAGGCCCGCGATGCCCAGGCCGGACAGCAGCACCCTGGGGAAGATCCGCACGGGATCCTTTGTCTCCTCGGCCATGTTGACCGAGTCCTCGAAGCCGACCATCGCGAAGAACGCCAGGGAGGTGGCGGCCGTGACGGCAAGGAACGCATTCTTGCCCTCGGGTGTCTCGAAGGCGACGACCCGGCTGAAGTCCACTTCGGCGCTGCCGCCGGTGAATGCCCACAGCCCGACCAGGATCACCAGCAGCAGACCGGTGATCTCGACGAAGGTGAGAAATACGTTGAGCTTGACGCTTTCACTGACTCCGCGCAGGTTCACCACGGCGATCAACGCCATGAAGAACAAGGCGAGTCCGATGATGCCGATCTTCTCCCAGCCGGGGGTGTAGTCGAAGTTGACCTCGAGACCTTTGAAGAAGCTCGCCGCGAAGAACCGCGAAGCCGTTGAGGCCGAGGTGATTCCGGAGCACATCACGATGAAGGCGACCAGGAACGTGACGAACTGGATACCAAAAGCCTTGTGCGCGTAGAGCGCCGCACCGGCAGCCTGCGGATACTTGGTGACCAGCTCGAGATAACTGAACGCGGTGATGGTGGCGATCAGGAACGCCGCCAGGAACGGCAGCCACGCGGCGCCGCCGACCTCTTTGGCGACCTGCCCGGTCAGCGCGTAGACGCCGGTGCCGAGGATGTCGCCGACGACGAACAGCAGTAACAGTCCGGGCCCCATCACCCGCTTGAGCTGTGGCTCCTCCGCGGTTGCGGGTTGCGACATTCCCCCTCCTTCAGCCTGTCAGCCGCGTACCCGCCCGTTCGTCGACGGGCGCCAGCACGTCGATGACGTCGATCAGCGTGGCGCGGGCACTGGCCCTGGGCCCCTCCCCTTCGTCGACCAACGATGCCACAACCGCGCCGTCGACGGCGCACACCAGGGCGGTGACCAGTTCGGCGCGTACCGAGCGGCCCGAGCGTTCCACCACCTCGACGACGGCGTCGGTGCGCTGTTGCAGGATGCGGCGTTGGATGTCGCGCAGTCCGGGTTGCCGGGCGCACGCGATGTAGCGCTCGTAGCGGGAGATCAGTTCCTCGATTCCGCGCCGCTCCGGGGATTCCCCGAGCAACAGGTCCACGAGGACGTCCGCGGTCGATTCGGCACCGCGCCGCCGCCGCGACAGGGCGGCCACACCGGCGCTGAGTTGTTCGGCCTCCTGGGTGCCGATGTACTCGACAGCCTTGGCGATGAGGTCGTCGAGTGAGGAGAAGTAGTACGTCGTGGAGGCCAGCGGGAGGCCGGCGCGCCGCGCCACGGCGCGGTGCCGGACGGCGTCGAATCCGCCTTCACAGAGCAATTCAGCGGCCGCCCTGACGAGGGCGTACCGCCGACGCTCCCCTTTAGGAGTGACCGCTGCCGTCACCTTCCACATGCTGCCAGCCGGGTCCCGTCCACATCGGGCTTTCGGTCAATCATCAGGCTCTACTCAGGTTTTTCCGCGCCGTCGGCGATCCGCCCGAGAATGCCACTGGCCGATGCCATTGTCGGGCGATGGCAAGATGGCCCGCATGCCCAACTTGACCCGTCGCGCAGTACTGCGCCTCGGCGTCGGTGCGGCTGCCGGCGCCGCCGGTGCTGTAGCCCTCGCCTCCGCCCCCGTCTCACTCGCCAGCCCGGTCGCCGCGCCGACGTTCACCAGCGGGTCGTTCGTGTCGGCCGCGCGCGGCGGGACGAACACCAACTGGGCGATCGCGCGCCCGCCGGGACAGACCGGCAAACTCCGGCCGGTGATCGCCCTGCACGGCAAAGGGCAGGATGCGGCAGGTGTGATGGCCGGCGGAGTGGAACAGGGCCTGGCCGAGGCGGTCGCCGCCGGGCTGCCGCCGTTCGCTGTGGTCGCTGTCGACGGCGGTGGAAGCTATTGGCACAAACGCGCATCCGGGGAGGATTCGGGTGCGATGGTGCTCGACGAGCTGATCCCGATGCTCGCCGATCAGGGTTTGGACACCTCGCGCGTGGGGTTCCTGGGTTGGTCGATGGGCGGCTATGGCGCGCTGCTGCTGGGTTCGCGGCTCGGACCGGCGCGCACGGCGGCGATCTGCGCGGTGAGCCCGGCGTTGTGGACGTCATCGGGGGCCGCCGCGCCGGGAGCTTTCGACAGTGCGGCGGATTACAGCGCCAACAGTGTCTGGGGCCAACCCGCGCTGGGGCAGATTCCGATCCGGATCGATTGCGGCAACAGCGAACCGTTCTATTCGGCCACCAAGCAGTTCATCGCCGAGTTGCCCAATCCTCCGGCCGGCGGCTTCTCCCCCGGTGGGCACGATGGCAGCTTCTGGAGTTCGCAGCTGCCCGCCGAGATCGCCTGGATGGCCCCGCTGCTGGTCGCCTAGCGCCTAGATGCTGATCCGCCCTTCGGCAGCGGCCAGTCCGATGTCGCTGCGGAAGTGGCTGCCCGGCAACCGGATCGACTTGGCGAGCGCGTAGGCCGCATCGCGTGGGGCGGACAGGTCTGGGCCTGTGCCGACCACCGAGAGCACCCGGCCGCCCGAGGACACCACCTCGCCGTCCTCGCGACGCGCGGTGCCGGCGTGCAGCACGCCGTC